>JAHYIZ010000035.1 GCA_019429405.1 Paracoccaceae bacterium | reverse complement strand
GCCATTGACAGCCGCGATCACAGGCACCGGGCAGGCATGCATCGCGGCCAGCATCGGTTCATATTCCTCGCGCAGCACCCGTGCCAGATCGAGGTTGGCGACATCGGCGCCGCTGCCAAGATCCTGCCCCGAACAAAACGCCCTGCCCTCGCCGGTCAACACCACCACACGCGCCTCGGCACCGGCGCGCCGCATCGCCTTGGCAATCTCAAGGCGCATTTCGGTGTTCAGCGCGTTCATGACTTGCCCGCGCGCCAGCGTGATGACCGCCACGCCTTCGGTCAGATCATAGCGGATTGCCTGATAGCCCATCGCCTCGCCCCCCAACTTGCCTGTGCGCATGCTAGCGGCGGCGCGCCCAAGCGAAAGCAAAACCGCGCGTCACTCGCGCAGGATTTCCTCAAGGCGGCGCGACTCATCGGCGCTCAGCCTTTCGGCGGGCACGGCATTGGCTTGGCGGCGGCGGCGCAGGAACACGGCGGCACCACCCATTGCCAGCAACAAGGCCACCGGGCCGGTCAGGTAGAGGATCAGGTTCACCCCCTTTGCCTCGGGTTCAAACAGCACATATTCGCCGTAGCGCGCGACAATGTAGTCGAGCACCTGCCAATCGGCATCGCCCGCCACCAGACGCTCGCGCACCACCAGCCGCAGGTCACGCGACACCGCGGCATTCGAATCGTCGATATTTTCGCCTTGGCAAACCGGGCAACGCAGTACCTTGGAAATCTCGCGTGCCCGCGCCTCAAGCACAGGGTCGGCAAGCACCTCGTCAGGTTGCACCGAAAACGCCGGGCCGGCCAGCAGCGCCAGCACAAGGATCAGGGGTTTGAGCATGGTCATCACTCCGCCGGGGTTGCCTGCAAGCGCGGCGCGGCCTTGCGCGCCCCCGCAGCCACCCGGTAGCGCCGGTCTGACAGGCTGAGCAGCCCGCCCAGCGCCATCAGAATCGACCCTGCCCAGATCCAGTTCGCAAACGGCTTGATATAGGTGCGCACCGCCCAGCCGCCGCCGTCCTGCGGATCGCCGACGACAAGGTAAACATCGCGCCAGATGCCGTTGTCGATGGCCGCTTCGGTGGTGGGCATTGCCTGCACCGGGTAGACGCGCTTTTCGGGGTGCAGCGTGGCCACCAGCTTGCCGCCCTGCCGTACCGTCATGGTGCCGGTGCTCGAGGTATAGTTCGGCCCCTGAACCCGCTCGACCCCGTCAAGCGTGATCTCGTAGCCCGACACGGTAAAAGGCTCGCCAATCTGCGCCACGCGGATATCTTCGCTTTGCCAGGCGGTCAGCAATCCGATGCCGATAAAGGTGATGCCAAGCCCGCCATGTGCAAAGGCCTTGCCCCAATCGGCACGCGGCAGGCGGGCAAGGCGCGCAGGCGTATGCGCCGCGCGCAGCCAAAGCTCGGACAGCGCGCCGAACACCAGCCAGCTGCCCAGGCCCGCGCCCACCAGCGCCACGGTCGAGCGATTGGTGCCCACCGCCCAAACCAGCGCCACCACCGCCAGCGCCAGCAGCGCTGCGGGCCAGAGCGGGCGCAGCGCACGCGCAAAGCTCGCGCGTTTCCACGGCATCACCGCGCCAATCGGCAGTGCGACCGCAAGCGCCAGCATGAAGGGGGTGAAGGCACTTTCAAAAAACGGCGCCCCCACCGACAGTTTGCGCGCCCAAAAGAGCTCGGCGATCAGCGGCCATATGGTGCCGACAAAGACCACCAGCGCCGCCACGCCAAGCAGGATGTTGTTGAGCACCAGCGCGCTTTCGCGGCTGACGATGCCAAAAGCGCCCCGCGCCTGCATCGCTCCCGCACGCGCCGCGAACAGCGTCAGCGCGCCACCCACGAACAGCGCGAGAATGGCAAGAATGAAGATGCCTCGCTGCGGATCTGACGCAAAGCTGTGCACCGAGGTGATCACGCCCGAGCGCACGATGAAGGTGCCGATCAGTGAGAACCCGAAGGCCAGAATCGCCAGCAGGATGGTCCAGCTTTTCAGCGCCTCGCGCTTTTCTACCACAATCGCCGAATGCAGCAGCGCCGCCGCCAACAGCCATGGCATGAACGAGGCGTTTTCGACCGGGTCCCAGAACCAGAAGCCGCCCCAGCCAAGTTCGTAATACGCCCACCAGCTGCCCAGCGCGATGCCCACGGTCAGAAACATCCATGCCGCAAGCGTCCAGGGCCGCACCCAGCGCGCCCAGGCGGCATCAACCCGGCCCTCGATCAAGGCCGCGACCGCGAAGCTGAAGGCCATGCTGAGCCCGACGTAACCGAGGTAGAGGAAGGGCGGATGGAACGCGAGACCGGGGTCTTGCAGCAGCGGGTTCAGGTCTTGCCCGTTGAAGGGCGGCGACTCAATGCGCAAAAACGGGTTCGAGGTAAAGATGATGAAGCCCAGAAACGCCACCCCGATCATCGCCTGCACCGAAAGCACGCGGGCGCGCAGCCGCGGCGGCAGCGCCGCGCCGAACCAGGCGGCGGTAGCGCCAAACAACGCAAGGATCAGCACCCACAAGAGCATCGAGCCTTCATGGTTTCCCCAGACCCCCGAAATCTTGTAAAGCATCGGCTTGTCGGTGTGCGAATTGGCGAAAACCAGTTGCAGCGAAAAATCCGAGGTCACAAAGGCCCAGGTCAGCGCGCCAAACGAAAAGGCTATCAGCAGGAAGTGTGCTGTGGCCGCAGGCTCGCCCACCGCCATCCAGCCGGCCCAGCCCTTGTGCGCACCGATCAGCGGCACCGTGGCCTGCACTGTCGCCACGGCGAAGGCAAGGATCAGTGCGAAATGGCCTAGTTCGTTCAGCATCGGTCTCTCTCCTGAGGCGCGAGGGCTGATCATAGGGAGATGTTGGCGCAAGGCCAATGGGCAAGGCGCTGAATGACGCGGAGGTGAAGAAAAAAGGGGGGCTGTCTGCCCCCCTCTTGCGCGGTGCCCGCGCAATTCACCCCCCGAGGATATTTGCGCCAAAGCAGGCGCGCAGATCAGTTTGCGCTGCTCTGGCGCCATTCGCTGAGCGCGGGGTTTTCATCGCGCGGGGTGGGCGTGGGCGGGGCAGTGGAGCGTGTGCGGAAGTAGTGGGCCTCGCGCGCGCCGAAATAAAAGCTGACAATTGCGCCCAACAGCCACCAGAGCGGTTCGGGCACATAGCCAAGGCCCACCATGCGCGCAGCAAATCCGGTGGGGTCAACCATCGCATAGACGAAAAGCGACAGCGTGCCGAGCGCCAGCATGGGCCGGGGCATCCGGTTGAGGCCGTTCACGAAACGGTCGAAGAAACCGGGGCGCACAAACTGAAACTCGGCGCCGTGTTCATCAAGCGCAGCGATGTAGGCGGCTTGTGATGCCTCCATCTGTTTGGTTGCGTTGGCGGTGAACACTTCGGCCACGCCGACGGCGGCGTTGCCAAGGGCAGTGGCTGCGGCAGAGCCGCCCATCACGCGGTCGATCAGCCCCATGATGCCACCCGTGCGCGATGTTCGGTGTCGGTCAGCCAAAACCGGGGGGCGATGAATTCTTCCGCCCGCTTGATCCAGCCGCCCTTGCCGCCGTCACTTTGGCGCCGCGCATATTTGCGGCTGGCCGGGCGGGCATCGCCGATTGCGTAATAGTAATTGCGCCTTGCAATGCCGTAGGCATCCACGAAATGGTCGGGCGCGGCGGCATGGGCGGCCTGCGCGGCCTTGGCGGTTTGTGGCCCGAGCACACCGTCAACCGCCAGATCTTGCCCCATGTCATTGAGCAGTTTTTGCAAGATGCGGATCGCGCCTGCGCCTGCGTTCACATACATGTCGAACACGGTGGGTTGCAGCGGCGCGGGCAGCGCCGAAATATTGGCCGCCTCGAAATAGTGCCGGATGAAGATATCTTCGGCCTGCTGCGGGGTTACGGCGCGCACATCGGCGGTGTTCACCTGCCCGTCTTGGGTCAGATCAAGCCCAAGCCGCTGCAGCGTGCCGATGGTGACGCCGTGGTTGGTGGCGCCTCCGGGGTCGTCGGGGTCGTTGGTAAAGCCGCCCTCGCGGGCGACGATTTCACGCGCAATTTCAGCAATGGTTTTCACGGGCAGTTCCCCCTTTGGGTGGGGGAAGCCTCGCCAGATAGGCTTAACGCGCGCTTAGGGCTGCGTTCAGCTGCCGGGTTCCTGATAGACGCCTTGTTCCTTCAGCGCGTCGATCACCTCTTTGGGCATGTAGCTTTCATCGTGTTTGGCCAGAATTTCGCTGGCGATGAACACATCGCCCTCCATCTTGCCGGTGCCGATCATGCCCTGGCCCTCGTTGAAAAGGTCGGGCAGCACCCCGGTAAAGCGCACGGGAACCGTAGCGGCGCCATCGGTCACGCTGAAGGTCACCGTCGCCGATGCGCCGCGCACCAGCGTTCCGGTTTCTACCAGCCCGCCAATTCGGAAGGTCTCGCCCGGCTTCGGCGGCTCGGACAGAACCTGGCTTGGCGAGCGGAAAAAATTGATGCCGTCGCGCATCGCATAACCGATGAGGCCGGTCGACAGCACCAGCGCAAAGGCCGTCACCAGCAGAACCTGCACGCGGCGTTTCTTCTTGAGGCTCTTCATCGTCGCTCCTTACGGGAACACGGGGGCCAGCGTCAGCCCTGCGGTTTCTTCGATGCCAAGCATCAGGTTGGCGTTCTGGATCGCCTGACCGGACGACCCCTTGTTCAGGTTATCAAGCGCGACCATCACCACCGCGCGGCCGGGCAGGCGGTCACCGATCACGCCGATATGCGCATAGTTGGAGCCTCCGACCGAGCGTGTCGAGGGGAGTGCGCCAAAAGGCAGCACCTCAAGGAACGGCTCCGGCGCATAAGCGGCGGCGAGGGTGGCGTGAATTTCGGCCGCATCGCCGCGCACATAAACGGTGGCGAGAATGCCGCGGTTGAAGGGCATCAGGTGCGGCGTGAACTGAACGCGCACGGGGCGGCCCGCCAACAGGCTGAATTCCTGATCAAACTCGCCAAGGTGGCGGTGGGTGCCACCGGCGGAATAGGGCATGGTGCCGCCCGAAAGCTCGGCATGCAGCAGGGTTTCCTTCAAGCTGCGGCCCGCCCCCGAGACGCCAGCCTTGAGGTCGATCACAATCTCGTCAAGGTCGATCACGCCAGCCGATATCAGCGGGCGCAGCGCGAACTGGCCGGCGGCGGCGTTGCAGCCGGTGCCGGCGACGAGGCGGGCGGCGCGGATTTCATCGCGGTAGAACTCGGTGAGGCCATAGACGGCCTCTTGCTGAAGATCAGGCGCGGCGTGAGGCTTGCCATACCATTTTTCATAATCCGCAGGGTCGCGCAGGCGGAAGTCGGCAGAAAGATCGACGATCTTGAGGGTGCGGGGCAGCGCCGAGATGACCGCCTGAGAGGTGGCGTGAGGGAGCGCGCAGAAAGCGAGGTCAACGCCAGAAAAGTCGATCTCTTCGATCTTTTGCAGCGGCGGCAGCGGCAGGTGGCGCAGGTGGGGGAAGACATCGCCCATGGAAAGCCCGGCCTTGCGGTCGCCGGAAAGGGCGACGATCCGCATCGCGGGGTGGGTGGCGATCAGGCGGACAAGCTCGGCCCCGGTATAGCCGGAGGCGCCGAGAATGGCGATGGTGTGGATCATGGCGGGCCCTCGGATTGGTCGGGTATGGGATGCCGGAAGGGGGGGCGGGATGCAAGGGGGATGTTGGCCGGCAGCGGCGCCACGAGGGGCGCATAACACGCGTGCTATAGTGCCTAACTATTTGTTTTAGATAACTTAAAGCGTCGGCGTTAGAAAATTGGAAAGGATTGTGCGCAGCTCAAGCGCATGCGTTGCCACCTTGAGGAGCGGGCTGCACGCTGCCGAATTGGCGAGACACCCGCGCGCGCCGCGCGCCGGATTCAGCCGGGCGCGCGGGCCTTCACAATTCGTCAACCTTGCGCGCATCCTCGGGCGCGGGCCGCAGGACCGGGCCCGACTGCGGGTCGGCTTGGGCCGACTTTGGCGGGTGCTCGGGCTCGGGCAGACCCTCGCGCGACAGAAGGATAGCGAGCGGGCGCAATTCTGGCACCTGCGAACAGACAATCATCAGCGCCACCATGATCGGCACCGACAGGAACATGCCCGGAATGCCCCAGACCGCGCTCCAGAAGGCAAGGCTCAGGATGATGCCGAAGGATGACATCCGCAAGGCTCGGCCCATCAGCGTCGGGTCGATGATGTTGCCATTGATGAACTGGATCACCGTGACCAGCAGGAATATCAGCAATGTCGCAGGTTCGGCGCCCATCTGCACATAGGCGACAAGCGTGACCAGCCCGGTTGCGATGATCGAGCCGACGCTGGGAATGAAATTCAGCACGAAAGTCAAAATTCCCAGCGCCGCCGCGAGGTCGAGCCCGAACAACTCGGCCACGCCCCAGACCATGATGCCCGTCACAAGGCTGACCAGTGTCTTGACCAGCAAATAGTGGTTCACCTTGTTGATGATGGTTTCGACGATCACTTCGACGCGCGCAGCCTTTTCGTTGCCGCCGACGAGATTGACCAGCTTGATCGAAAACCAGACCCGCTCAGCAAAGAGAAAGCCGACAAACAGGATCACCAGCACCGCCGCCTGCATCAGCGAGCTTGCCTGCCCCGCGACGGTGCGCAGGTAGCCCGACAAATCGATCGAGCGGACCGAATTGAACACCGCCGTCTGCGCGTCATCGCCCAACCACGCGAACAGCGCCGCAATTGCAGCAGGGGCGCGCTCGGCGTAGCTGAGCGTGGTCACCAGAACCGAGTTGACCTGTGCCAGCAGAATCGAGGTGATGGTCAGCAGAACCGCCGCGATAACGGTGACAGCAGCGGTGCTGGCAAGCCAGTTCGGGACCCAGATCTTGCCGATCTTCTGGCGCGCGATGAAGTTGATCGCATTGCTGGTCAGGCTGAACAGAATGATTGCGGTTGCCAGTGAAATCAGCAGAAAACGGGCCTGAACCAGCAAGAACAGCACCACCGCAAAAGCGATAAGGACCAGCGCGGCCGACTGAATTCTGGCGGCGTCAATGATGGCGCCGCCGTTGGGTTCGCCATCATGGGCCTTGGGAAGTTTAGCGTGATCGTTCATCTGATGCCGAGATCCTTGTCTGATACGCGCGGGCAGCGGTTTTCGTTCGGCTTTCGAAAGACAGGGCGACCGCCGCAGGGGCCGCAAATTCGGGCGTGGGGTCACGGGGGGGGGTGCCCCGGCATGGAAGCGGCGCGTGCGATCATAACGGGCTGTTGGCAGACCGCAAACCCTTCTGTTGCCTGCGCGAACCTTTCGCGTCACGCGGCCCGCGCCGCAGGCACCCGTCTGGCGTGCCGCGCCTGCCCGCCATTTTTGCCAGCTTCTGAAATCGCGCACGAATCTGTTGTGGGAACCTAGGGTGCGCGCTAGCATGCAAACGATTGCTTTCGGCCCGATACCGAAATCGGCATCTGAAACGCGCCACCGACGCCAGAATTTGGGCTGACTGCCCGCGCCAACGAGGAGCATGCCATGATACACTCCGATGATGCAATCCTGTCGCAGGAACAGCGCCTGATGCGCGACAGCTGCCGGGCGTTTGTTGATGGCGTGGTCACGCCCTTCATTCGGTCAAGCTGGCAAAAGGAATGGGACATGGCGCCGGGCGAGCGGTTGCCACCCACGATCCTCGAAGGCGCCGAGGCGATTGGTGTGCGTACACTTGGCGTGCCCGAGGCGTTCGGCGGTTTTGATCTGGAACCCGGAGCCGAGGTGCGCAGTTTTGCGCTGATCGCCGAAGAATTTGCGCTGATCGCCGAAGAAATTGCACGCGGCGATTCCGGGCTGGCCGACAAGCTGGTGCAGAACTGGAAGGTCTCGATCCTGCTGCGCGAGGTGGCGCCGCTGCATTTGCAGCAACACTGGTTCCCGCGCCTGCTGGCTGACCCGCAGTTTCTGCTGGCGCATTGCCTGACCGAACCGCGCGGCGCCTCGGACCGCTGGCTGCCCTATAACGTGCCCGAGGCGGGGATGCACACCCGCGCCGTGCTTGACGGCGACGAATGGGTGATCAACGGGCGCAAACAATATATCTCAAACGGCTACGACGCCTCGCTTTACGTCGTCTATGCCAACACCGACCGCACCAAGGGCATGTTGCAGGGCACCTCAAGCTTTCTTGTGCCGCGCGGCACCCCCGGCTTTACGGTCGCCAAATGCAACGAAACCATGGGCTGCCGCTTCATGAACAACGGCGAACTGGTGTTTGAAGATTGCCGGGTGCCCGCCGATCATCTGCTGGTCAAGGATGCGGCGCTGAAAAGCGCGGGGCAGTATTTCCGCGCAGGCAAGATCATTCAGGCGGCGAAGAACCTTGGCGTCGGCGTCGCCTGTTTTGAACGCACCGCCGATTTCGTGCAGACGCATGTGCAGGGCGGGCGCATTCTGATCAAGCATCAGGCGGTTGCCATTCGGCTGGCCGACATGGCCTGTCGGATTGAGGCGGTGCGCGCGCTGGTCGAACGCGCCGCCAAGGCGGTGGATGACGGCCACCCGGACGCGGAAATCCTGTGCAACATGGCCAAGGTCTATGCCTCGGAAGAGATCATGAAGGTGGCAACGCACGCGCTGGAACTGCATGGCGGGCATGGCGCGATGTTGGAAATGGGCGTCGAAAAGCTGTTCCGCGATGCCGCGATCTTTCTGCACATGGATGCGACGGTCGATATCAGCCACATGAAGATCATCAAGGCGATGTTCCCCGAAACCGCCGGCAAATACGCCGGCCCCGAGGAGTGAAGCGCCTTGGCCGCAACCGTTTCCTTCCAGCTTAACGGGCGCGCGGTCGCGCCCGAGGCGGATGGCGACACGCCGCTTTTGTTCTTGCTGCGCAACCAGTTTGGCCTCAAGGCCACGCGGTTCGGTTGCGGCAACGAAGACTGCGGCGCCTGTGTTGTCGATATCGACGGACATGCGCGCCATGCCTGCACGACGCCGCTTGTGGCGCTTGCGGGGGCGCAGGTGACCACCGCCGAAGGCCTGCCTGCCCACCCGATCGGCGCCGCGCTGCTCGCGGCCTTTGCGCAAGAACACGCGGGGCAGTGCGGCTATTGCCTGTCGGGTATTCTGATGGCGGCGTTTGCGCTGCTGCGGGCAAACCCGGCACCAAACCGTGCCAGCATCGTGGCCGCGCTTGACGGGCATCTGTGCCGCTGTGGCGCCCATGGCGGCATTCTGCGCGCGGTCGAACGGGCGGCAGCCAGCCTCGCCGCGGCCACGCCATGACCGGCGCGGCGCTGCCCAAAAGCCTGACCGACACGCCCGCGCTCGGGCGCTGGGTGTCGTTGGCCGAACCGGGGCGGGTGATCATCTTCACCGGTAAGGTCGAGCTTGGGCAGGGCATCACCACCGCACTTGCGCAGATTGCCGCTGACGAACTTGGGGTGCGGCTTAATCAGGTCACGCTTGCCGAAGTTGATACTGACTGCGCGCCCGATGAGGGTTTCACGGCGGGCAGCCAGTCGGTTGAGGTTTCGGGCACGACGCTGCGACTGGCAGCGGCGCAGGCGCGCGCGGCGCTGAAGGCGGCGGCGGCGCAACACCTTTGCGCTGACCCCGCGCGGCTCACCTGCCATGATGGCGCGGTGTGGCTTGACGGCGTGCCAAGCGGGCTCGATTACTGGGCGCTTGCGGCAGATGTGGACTGGCACCAGCCGGTGACCGGAACCAGCGTGACACTGGCCATTGCGCATCGCCTTGTCGGCCAAAGCGTGCCGCGCGCCGATCTGGCGCAAAAGCGCATCGGCGGCGGCTACATCCACGACATCGAATTGCCGGGCATGGCACATGTGCGCGTGTTGCGTCAGCCGTTTCGCCTTGCCCGGCTAGAGCGGGTCGATACCGACTGGCTGGCCCGCCGCCACCCCAAGGTGCGCGCGCTGGCCAAGGCGGATTTTCTGGCCCTGATCGCCGATGATGAACTGGCCGTGCACGCAGCCCAGGCCGAGGCCGACCGCTTTGTGCGCTGGCACGAGGTTGCGGGGCGCTGGCAACCCGCGACGTCGCCTGCCGAGATGGTGGTAACGAGCGGCGCTGATGGGCCACCCGAGCCTTGCACCAGCACGATCGCTGTGCGTTATGCGCGCCCGCATATCGCACATGCCTCAGTTGGCCCGTCTTGCGCGCTGGCGCAGTATGAAGCTGGGCGGTTGACGGTCTGGACCCATTCGCAGGGCATATTCGCGCTGCGAACGCAAATTGCCCGCTGCCTTGGGCTTGAGGTGGCGGCGGTGCGGGTGGTGCATGCGCATGGCGCGGGCTGCTACGGCCACAACGGCGCCGATGACGCCGCCCTCGATGCGGCCATTGTGGCGTGTGAGGTACCGGGGCGCCCGGTGCGGGTGCAGTGGTCGCGCGAAGACGAGATGTCGCGCGGGCCGCTGGGCGCGGCGATGTCAGCCGAGATTTCGGCGGGGGTCGATGCGGCGGGGCGGGTTGCGGCGTGGCAGATGCGCGTGACCAGCGCCCCGCACGCGCAGCGGCCGGGCGCGGGCGGCCACGCCAACCTCAGCTCGGCCGAGGCGCTTGATGGTGCACATCTGCCGCGCGCGGTAGCAGACCTGCCCGAGGCCGCGGGGGGGGGCGCCTCGCGCAACGCGCGGGCGATCTATGATTTCGCGCAAGAAGTGCGGGTTACGATTGACACGCAAAGCCCGGTCAGAACCTCGTCGCTACGCTCGCTCGGCGCGCACCTGAATGTCTTTGCGATCGAATCCGCGATGGATGAGCTTGCGGCACTTGCCGGGGCCGATCCGCTTGCATTCCGGCTGCGGCATCTGACCGACCCGCGCTGCCGCCGGGTGCTGATCGAGGCCACCGAGATGGCCGACTGGGATGGCGGGCAGGCCATTGGCGGCGGCGTGGCCAAGGGGCTGGCGGTTGCACGCTACAAGGGCAAGGGCGCGTGGCTGGCCGCCGTGGCCGAGGTTGTGGTTGAGGCCGAGGTGCGGCTTTCGCGGCTCTGGCTGGCGGTTGACGCGGGGCTGCTGATCAACCCCGAGGGCGCGCGTAGCCAGATTGAGGGCGGCGCCATTCAGGCCGCAAGCTGGACCCTGAAAGAGGCGGTGCAGGTTGAAAATGGCCGCATCGCCGCCTTCGGCTGGAGCGGCTACCCGATCATGCGGTTTTCGGATGTGCCCGAGATCGAGACCCGCTTTATCGAGCCGCCGGACGCCCCGCCGCTGGGCGCGGGCGAGGCGGCGCAGGGGCCGGTGGCGGCGGCAATCGGCAACGCGCTGGCGCGCGCGTTGGGCGCAAGGGTGCGCGATTTACCGCTGAGCCGCGCGCAGATCATGCAGGCGCTTGCGGGCGAGTGATGCGCAGAGACGGCAGCAAGAATGGGGAAATGCGATGAATGAGAGCCGGCTGATTGAGGTTGCGGGCCACTGGCTGCCGCGAATCGAAGTGGCGGGCATTCCTTCGGGGCTTGCCCGCACGGTGATCGAGGCGGCGGGAAGCTGGCCGAACTGGTGCAACGCATGGTCGGCCGAGGCGGCGCGCCACGAAGCGCTTGGTGATGAGGCCGCAGGGCTGAACCGCACGGTGACCGCTGGTGCAGCCTATACGCGGGCCGCCCTTCTTTACCATTTCGCGCAGTTCATGTTTTTTGACGATCTGGCGCAGAAAGACGCCGCGAGCGCGCGCAAGGTGGCGGCCTATCGCAAGGCGGCGCCGCTGCTTGACCCGCCTGCGCAGCCCTTGCAGGTCGCCTTTGAGGGCGGCGCGCTGACGGCTTGGTTCCGCCGCCCCGAGCGGTTTTCGGGCGCGGTGGCGCTGCTGCTGCCGGGGTCGGATTCGACCAAGGAAGAGTTTCCAGCACTTGAGGCGCATTTCCTGCAGCGTGGGCTTGCGACGGTTTCGCTCGACGGGCCGGGCCAGGGCGAGGGCCGCGCCTTTGGCGGCCTGCGCGCCGATATCACGTCGGCGGTGCAGGCCTGCTGCGCCCATATCCGCACCGATCTGGGGCAGCGTGCGCCGATTGCGCTGGTCGGCATGGCCTTTGGCGGCCATCTGGCGCTGCGCGCCGCCGCCGGGGTACCCGAGATTTCGGCGGTGGTGTCCATCAACGGGTTTCACGATCTGGGCGCCATGTGGCAGGCGTTTCCGCCGGTCTACCGCGACAACATGCGCTATGCTTTGGGCGCAACCGAAGCCGAGGATGCGCGGGCGCGCGCTGCGGCCTTCAGCCTTGCCGGGGTCCCGGCGCCGTTGGTGCCGTCGCTGGTGCTACACGGCGCGCAGGACCGAATCTTTCCGGTTGAACAGGCCGCCGCGCAGGCCGGTTGGGCGGGGGCCCGTTGCACCGCCAAGGTGTATCCGTCGGGCAATCATGTGTGCAACAACATCCCCTATATCTATCGGCCGTTTGTGGCGGACTGGGTGGCCGAGACCCTTTCGGATGCGGCCAGGTAGCTGCCTGGAAAGCCCCCACAGCCCGCTTGCATCGGCGCCCTCGGCGGGTGTAGCGTCTTTTCGCAATCGGTTGCACTAATTCCTTGCATAGCGTGCAGCCTTTGGGTACCGTGCAAACGATTGCTTTATTGCCGAACCTCTGCAACCGCGTTGCGGGGGATCGACAAAACCAGCGAGGGACTGCTGCGCACAGGGTGGAGGACCCGGTCCGCGGTGCACGGGACAAGAGGGCCGGACTGTTCGGCACACCACCAAATACCCGTGCAAACCGATCAACAAAGGCCGCATCTCGGCGGCGTGACACGCAAAGGGGGGAGACATGACGTCCAAAATTGTGATCGCCGTAACGGCGGCAATGGCACTTGCAGCTCCGGCATTGGCCCAAGACCTGAAAATCGGCGCATCGCTGCCGATGACGGGAAACTTCTCAGTGTCGGGCGAGAAACACCAGCAGGGGTATGCGCTATGCGCGAACCTGCTGAACGCGGACGGTGGCCTGCTCGGTCGCAAGATCGATCTGGTGGTCAGCGACAACCGGTCTGACAACGCCACGGCAATCAGCCAGTATGAACGGTTCATCAATGTGAATGCGGTCGAGGCGGTGTTCGGAACCTTCTCCAGCCGGCTGACGTTCCCGGTCGCAAGCATCCTGTCGCGTTATGGCATGGTGCACCCGATCCCGGCAGGCGGCGCGTTGCGCATCTACACGCAGGGCTATGAGGGCATGTATTACCTGCAACCCAACGCCGCCGAATACGTCGGCTCCAGCCTGCGCGACCTGATCCGCGACCGGGTTGCGGCAGCCGACGCGCCGAAATCTGTGGCAATTGTCTGGGCCGATGACTTTTTCGCCAATGCAGTTGCCGCGGGCTTTCTTGGGCAGCAGGTGATGGACCCGGCAAATGGCAGCCTCGTGGCAGATCTGGCACCGGGCTATCTGGCCGACGCAGGCATCGAAGTCTTGATGCAGCAACAATGGCCCGAAGAGGGGTTCAACGACTGGCTGAACCTCGCAAACTCGATCAAGAATACCAAGGCCGAACTCATCATCGGGCTGACCGCATCAGCCGAAGAAGCCTCGCAGCTGACGCGGGCCTTGCAGACGGTGCGGGCCGAGCCGAAGATGGTCTATCTGAGCCAAGGCACGCAGTCGGAGTATTTCGAGGCGGTGGGCAATGCCTCAAACGGCGTGCTGGTGCATACCTCGTGGCACCCGAACGCCCCGTTTGTGGGTGTGCTGGGCACCAAACCCTTCTCGAACGCCGATTTCATCGCGGCGTTTCAGGCGCAATACGGCTTCACGCCTGATGAGGACTCGGCCATTCCCTTTGCCGTCTGCCAGACCATTGCGCAGGCGATCGAGGCAACGGGCAGCACCGACAATGCCAAGCTTGACGCCTGGTTGGGCGCGCGCACCGAGGCAGAGCCGGTCAAGACAATCCTTGGCGACTTTGTCTGGGATGAACGCGGCCTGCCGGTTGGCAAACCCTTCCTGATGGCGCAGTGGCAAAACAACGGTGAGCTGAATTTCGTGTACCCGACTGATGCGTTCCCCGGAACGGCGGACCTCGTGTACCCTAAAGACGGCTGGCAGTGACCCTGGCCGGTCCGTACCCGTAGGGCGCGGACCGGCACACCGCCGACCGGTGCGGCGATAACAACATCTTTAATGGCGGGGAATGCGCATGCTCGAAGTCAAGAGTCTTTGCAAACATTTTGGCGGGATCAAGGCGGTTGATAAGTGCAGCTTCAAGGTCGAACGCGGGTCGATCACAGCGTTGATCGGCCCCAATGGCGCGGGCAAGACTACCGCCTTCAATTGCATCAGCCGCACGGCTGAGCCGACCTCGGGCGAAGTGTGGCTTGACGGGCAGCGCATCGACCCGCTGCGCCCGAACCGGATCACCCGTCTGGGGCTGAGCCGCACCTTTCAGATATCGCGCAATCTGGCCGACATGACGGTGCTCGAAAACATGATCGTGCAAGCGCGGGTCGATGGCATTCGCGGCCTTTTCCGCCCCGCCATTTCTGAACAAGAGCGCGCGAAGGCTATGGAAATACTAGATTTTCTAGGCATCACACGGATTGCTTACGAAGATGGCTCGAACCTGTCCTATGGGCAGAAGAAACTGATGGATTTCGGCGCCCTGCTGATGTCGGACCCCAAGATCATTCTGCTCGATGAACCCGCTGGCGGGGTCAACCTGTCGCTGCTGGAAGAAATCATGACCCATATCCGCCGCCTCAATGAACGCGGGCTGACGGTTTTGATCGTCGAGCACAACATGGATCTGGTGATGCGGCTTTCCGACAAGGTCGTGGTGATGGCGCAGGGCCAGGTGATTTGCGAAGGCACGCCAGCGGTGGTGCGCGACGATCCTGCCGTGCTTGAGGCCTATCTGGGCGTCGCAGACGATGAGGAGGCCGCCTGATGACCGAATTCCTGAAAGTTGAAGGCATCACCGCAGGTTATGGCGACGGCCCGGCAATTCTCGACGGCGCGCATATGACGGTGCAGCAGGGCAAGGTGCACTGCATCATCGGCCCCAACGGCGCGGGCAAATCGACGCTGCTAAAAGTGATTGCCGGGATGCTGCCTGCCCGCAAGGGCGAGGTGATCTTCAAGGGCGAGAACCTCAAGGGGTTGCGCCCCGACCAGACTCTGCGCCGGGGCATTGCCTTTGTGCCGCAGGAACGCGCGCTCTTTCCCAAGATGACGGTGCGCGAGAACCTGCGCATGGGCGGCTACATTCTGAACGACGATGTCGAACGCGACCGCCGCATTGACGAGATATTCGACCGCTTCCCGATCTTGCGCGAGCGCGCCGATCAGCATGCGGGCACCATGTCGGGTGGGCAGCAACAGACGCTTGCAATGGCGCGCACGCTGATACTGCGGCCCGAAATCGTGATGTTCGACGAGCCGTCGCTGGGCCTCGCGCCCAAGATCGTGCGCGAGATGTTCGCCATCGTGCGGATGATCGCAGAACAGGGCGTGACCGTGCTGCTGGTCGAGCAAAACGCGGTGATGGGGCTGAAACACGCAGACTGGGGCGTGGTGCTGGACCTTGGCCGGACGCTCTTTGAAGGCTCGGCGCAGGAAGTGCTGCACGATCCGCGGATTCAGGAACTTTATCTGGGTGGCCGCAAGGTCGCCTGACGCAGGGAGCACAGCGTGGAGCAGATCATACAGGTAACAATTCTGGGCATCGGCCTGGGGGGCGTGTTTGCGCTGATGGGGTCGGGCCTTTCGCTGGTGTTCGGCGTGATGCGGATCGTGAACCTTGCGCATCCGTCGCTGATCATCGCGGGGGCGTTTACGGCGTATTGGGGCTTCAGGCTGTGGGGCATAGATCCCCTGGTCATGCTGCCGGTGGCAACGGTATTGCTGGCAGCGATCGGGGTGCTTCTTTACAAGGTCTTTTTCGAGCGCAACGCCAAAAGTGCGACCTATTCGGAAATGACAGTGCTTTTGACCTTCGCCATTGCGATGATCATCGAAGGCGCGCTGGGGGCGATGTTTTCGAACACGCAGCGGGTGACCTCGCCCAGCTATGCCACCGACGCCTTCTTCATCGGCAATGTGTTTATTCCCAAGGGCCAGCTTTATGCGGGCCTCGTGTCGATGCTGATCATCGGCCTTTTGGCCGCGTTCCTCAAGTATTCGCGCCTTGGCTACGCGATCCGCGCCACCACGCAAAACCGTGATGCGGCGGCGCTGCTGGGGGTGAACGTGAACATGGTCGGGCTGATGTCTTTTGCCATCGGCATCGGCCTTGCCGGGGCAGCGGGGGCGCTGACCAGCTTCGTGTTCAGTTTCTTTCCCGCCAAACACTGGGAGTGGATCGCGGTTCTGATGTCGCTGGTGGTGATGGGCGGCATGGGCTCGATCGTCGGCACCGTGATCGCGTCATTCGGGCTTTCGATCATCGCGGCCTTCGTGGGCGCCTATGTCGGGTCGACCTGGTCGACGATGACCTTCTTTCTGGCGCTGTTCCTTGTGTTGCTATTCCGGCCTCAGGGCCTGTTTGGCGAAAAGCCGGAGTTGCTGTGATGGAAAGCCAAATGATCAAGTCAACCTCTGGCGATGTTCTGAGCGCGCGCGCCGCGCATAACGAACGCCTTGCGCGGCGCGCCGACAAGACCCGCGCGCTCTGGTTTCCGCTTGCCATACTTGTGCTGCTGCTGGCGTTGCCTCTGCTGCAATTCGTGGGCAACTACAACTACATGCTGCATCTGGTGCTGCTGACCGCATCCTATGTGGCCATGGCTGCGGGCTGGAACATTCTGGGCGGGTTCGCGGGGTATGTCTCGCTTGGGCACAACGTGTTCTTCGCCATCGGCGGCTATTTTGCCGGCATGATTCTGGCGCGCTTTGGCATTTCGGCAATCATCATGGCGCCGGTTGCGGGGCTGGTGGCGGCGGCCTTTGGCTATGCCATCGGGCTGATCACGCTGCGCGTGCGCGGCCCGGCCTTCATCATCTCGTCGATCGCGATGGTGATGATCGCGCGGCTGTTGTTTGACAACTGGCACTTTGTCGGCGGCGCCAATGGGGTGACCCTGCCGGCCCCCAATCTTTCATCGCAATGGGCCAAGCTGCCCTATTACTACGCGATGCTGGCGATTGCGGCGCTGACGGTCTGGTCATCGTACAGGATCAAGCATTCCAAGTTCGGCCTTGGCTTGCGGGCGATTTCGAAAGACGAGATCAAGGCCGAGAGCGCAGGTATCGACACACGCTTTTACAAGGTCACCGCCTTTGCCATATCGGCCTTTTTCATCGGCATGACCGGCGCGGTCTGGGGTGAATACCTGACCTATATCCGCCCCAGCATCTTTCTGGTGATCCTGATTGCCGCCAACATGGTGCTGATGTGCATCCTTGGCGGCAAGGGAACCGTGGCAGGGCCGGTCATCGGCGCGGTTCTGCTGGTGGCCTTCAACGAGTTCTTCGTGGCGATGATGGGCGCATCCGAGTTGAACATTCTGGGCACCGGCCTGATCATGGCCGTGATGCTGATGTTCTTCCCGCTGGGAATTGTCGGTACGCTTGCGCTCAAGGGCAGGCTGCCACGGATACTGAACTGGGACTGACGCGGGCTACCGCCTGAAGGCAGGATGCGCGGCGGGCAGCAGTGCTCGCCGCGCATCTCGTTTCAGAGCCACCCCATCATGTCGCGCCGCCGGGGCAACAGAATGGTCAGAAGCCCGAGCAGTGGCAGGAAGGCGCAGACCTGATAGACGAACACGATGCCGCGCAGGTCGGCCAGCACGCCAAGCGCCGCCGCCGCGATGCCACCCATGCCGAAGGCAAAGCCGAAGAAGATGCCGTTGATCATGCCCAGCCGCCCCGGCACCAGTTCCTGTGCAAAGACCAGAATCGCGGGGAAGGCCGAGGCGAAGATGGCGCCGATCAGCAGCGACAGAACCACTGTCCAGAACAGATCGACATAAGGCATCAGAAGCGTGAAGGGCAGCACGCCCAGAATCGATATCCAGATCACTGTCAGCGCGCCGAAGCGGTCACCGATCGGCCCGCCCAGAACCACGCCCACCGCAGATGCAAGCAGGAACCCAAAGAGGTAAATCTGCGACTGTTGCGTGGTCAGCTCGAACCGCTCGATCAGAAAGAAGGTGTAATAGCTGGTGATGCTGGCCGTGTAGATATTCTTGGTGAACACCAAGAGCGCCAGCACCAGCAACGCCGTGGCCACGCGGCGGCGCGGCAGCGGCAGATCGCGGCTTGGCGCGGCGCGCCCCGCCATGGCGATGCGAAAGCGGCCATGCCACGCGCCGACCTGCCACAGAACGATCATGCCCAAAAGCGCCGCCAGCGAGAACCAGCCAATACTGCCGCGCCCCAGCGGCACCACGATGAAAGCCGCAAGCAGCGGCCCGGCCGACGAGCCTGCGTTGCCGCCGACCTGAAAGATCGACTGCGCCGTGCCATGCCGCCCACCCGACGCCAGCCGCGCCACGCGCGAAGCCTCGGGGTGAAAGACCGCCGATCCGATGCCGATCAGCATCGCACCCGCGACAAGCACCGGGTAGCTGGGCGCAAGCGCAAGCAGGATCAGGCCGCACAGCGTTGCCAGCATACCGAAAGACAGCGATTGTGGCAGCGGGTGCTTATCGGTGAAAGACCCGACGAGCGGTTGCAACAGCGACGCGGTGACCTGAAACGAAAAGGTCAAAAGCCCGATCTGCCAGAAACTCAGAGCAAATTCGTCACGCAACAGCGGATAGATCGCAGCGACGAGCGACTGCATGATGTCGTTGAGAAAATGCCCTAAGCTGATCGCGAAGATGACCAGATAGACAGGGTTTTGGGGTTTGCGATTAGGGGTATCGGTCAAAACGGCATCCATCCCGAGGAAATGGCGCCCGCCGCAACGGCGCGCGCCCGAATTTCTTGCCAGCGACCTCAGGCCGATGCCAACACAATATTCATGAACCGAGCTCCTGGCTTGAAGGGGCAACAATGCCGACGGCACCGCGCCGAACGTCGCGAACCGTATGCAGGAGAGCAAACGATTGCAAGGCGGGATAACGCTAACGCAAACGGCTAGTCGGCATTCCGCACAGTCGGCGCGAACGCTTAGCGGTAGGGGGGCGGGGCGACACTGTCGCGCACCATCAGCTTGACCGGCAGGGTGGTTTCGCTGGCCACCTCGGCGGCCGGGTCGGCCATCAGTTTTACCAGAATATCGGCGCTGACCTGACCAACCTCAAACTGCTGAATGCGCACCGTGGTCAGCCGTGGCGGGATCAGATCGAGAAATGGCATGTCGTTGAAGCCGGTCACCGAAATCTGCGCCGGGCAATCGATGCCGCGCGCGCGCAGCACCTCGAACGCGCCCAGCGCAAGGCGGTCGTTGGCGCACAGAATCGCGGTCAGCGGCCAGCCCCCATCGAGCAGTGCCGCAGTGCAACGGCGCCCCTCGGCCTCGTCAAAGCGCAAGGATTGCAGGATTGCGTGCCCCGGAATTTCAAGCCCCAGTTCACGCGCGCTGTCGACAAAGGCATTTTTGCGCCCCCGCCCGGTCGAAAGATCTTCAGGCCCCGCGATATGCGCAATATTGCGGTGCCCGAAATCGTAGAGGTATTTCAGGATCATGCGAATGCCCTGAACATCGTCGTTCACGACCGCCGGAATGCCCGAATTCTCGATCTTGCGGTTGACCGTCACCATCGGGGTGCCTTCGGCGGCAACCTTGACGATCTTGGGGTCGTTGCGCAGAACGGCAGCGTGGATGATGCCGTCAACGCCGCGTTCGCGCAGCACATCGACCAGCAGGTGCTCGCGCGCCAGAATGCTGTCGGTGTTCACGATGATCGAGGCATACCCCAGCGGTTCCAACACGCTTTCAACGCCGCGCAGGATGGGCGGAAAGATCGCGTTGGTGATATCGGGGATCATCAGCCCCACGGTCATGGTGCGCCGTGTGCGCAGACCCGCGGCCAGCCGATTCGGCCGATACCCCATCTGCTCGGCGACTTCGCAGATGTGCTTGACCACGTCGTCGGAAAGCACAGTGCGCAAACTGGGGCTGAGCGCGCGCGAAACCGTGGAAACGTGAACCCCTGTCGCCAGCGCGATATCCTTGAGCGTTGGTGCTTTTCTCACTGCGCCGAGCCCCCTTTTTGCTTTCGTGTTTCTAGCGTGTTCACTTGTCAGCGTGCAATGCGCAATCGTTTCCGGCCCCTATTGACCAGCTTGAAAGCTGCGTGCTACTTAACGCAAACGATTGCAGCAGAACAAACTGCGCGGAATGCTCCTGAAATCATCTCCGGCACCAGCCCGGAACCAGCAAGAGGATGCCATGGCTCAGGTCGTAGACGAAAAGGACTTCTCCAAGCCCATCGTGCGCCGCAAGGCGCTGTCGGCGGCAAACAAGGCCACAATGGCGACAACGGTGGATTTCGGCGACACCGGAAGCTTCACCTTTGACGAGCCATCGGCACATGGCGGCACCGACCTTGGGCCGTCGCCGCTGCAAGGCGTGCTTGGCGCGCTTTGCGCCTGCGAAGCCGTAACCTTCCGGCGCACCGCCGCCGAGATGGAGTTTTCCTACAGCGGGATTGATTTTGACGCCGCCTTTACCATCGACATTCGCGGGCGGTTGGGGGTGCAGGGCGTGGTGCCGCATTTTCAGTCGATCAAGGTCGAGGCGCGGGTTGCCACGATCGAATCCGAAGAGGCGTTGCGTAATGTCGTCGAGGTGACCGAGGCGCGCTGCCCGGTTTTCAACCTGCTGAAAGATGCGAATGTGCGCGTCGAGATGGTCTGGATACGCCGCGCATGAGGCGCCAGCACCAAGACGCGGCGGCACGGTATGGCGCGCCCGCAAACGATTGCGTAATTATGTTGACGACCTCTTGGGGCGCGTGATACCGATGGTGCAATCCTTTGCGCTGAGCGGGGATGCGGCCATGGCAAACCACTTTGCGCTGGATGCAAGGACTTGTGATGTGTCGACCGCCCGTTAGGCACCTGAATTGATCGTTTTGAAGTGAGGAACCTGAGTATGAACAAGCCTGTAATCGGATGGATCGGATTGGGCCGCATGGGCTACCCCATGGCCGAGCGGCTTTTGAACGCAGGCTACGATGTACGCGTGTGGAACCGCACTCGCGCCAAGGCCGAGCCGCTCGCGGCAAAAGGGGCCACGCTTGTCAGTTCGCCGCGCGATCTTGCCGGCGTCGATGCCCTATTCACCATGGTCTCGACCGGCAAAGATCTGGGGCAGGTCTATTTTGGCGCCGAGGGGGTGCTTTCGGGCGACAAGACCCCCGGCATTTTCGTAGATTGCTCGTCGATCGCGGTCGAACAGTCGGCAGATTTTCGTGCCCGACTTGCTGCGCGTGGCGCCGAGTTTGTGGCCTCGCCGGTCAGCGGCAACGGCAAATGCGTGAAGGCGGGCAAGCTGAGCGCGGTTGCCTCGGGCCCGCGCGCCGCCTTCAACCGTGTCGAGCCGCTGATATCGGCAATCGCCGGGCGCGGTGTTTCATATGTGGGCGATGGCGAACTTTCGCGGTTCTGCAAGATCGCGCACAACGTCTTTCTGGGCGTGGTCACGCAGAACCTTGCCGAGATTACCGTGCTTGCGCAAAAGGCCGGGGTGCCGCGCGCGGCCTTCCTCGACTTCATGAACAACTCGGTGATGGGGTCGGTGTTCACGCGCTACAAGACCAACGCGCTGATCAATCTGGACTGGACCACCACCTTCACCGCCGAGCTTTTGCGCAAGGATCTGGATCTGGGGCTGAGTGCGGCGCGCACGCTTGGCGTGTCGATGCCGGTAACCGCCACCACCCGCGAGGCGCTTCAGCTGCATTTCGGGGTGGCTGAAACCAAGCCCGACCCCGCCGCCTACCTCGCGCAGGATTTCGCGGCCCTGATTGAAACGGTCGCTCTGGGGGCAGGCATCACGCTGGAAAGCGAAGGTGTGGCCTATCCGACCGGGCTGGAGCTGAAGGCCGCCGAATAGCCCGACCTGGGCGCGGCCTGAAAAGACCGCGCTTGGGCGCCAAACGCGTTGGCCATGGTGGATGCAGATGACCTCAGTCGTGCTTTTCAATGCGCCGCAATCCACATGTAGCCAGCGCGTGCGCTACGCGCTGCGCGCCAAGGGGCTGGCATTTGAAGAGCGCAGGCTTGACCTCTTTTCGGGCGATCAGCTCCGCCCCGAATACCTGGCGATCAACCCCAATGGCGTGGTGCCGACGCTGCTGCATGACGGGCAGCCGGTCACCGACAGCGCCGTGATCCTCGAATACCTTGAGGATATCTTGCCCGACGTGGCACCCATGCGCCCCGCCGCGCCGTTAGCCGTGGCCAGAATGCGCGCCATGATGCGTTTCATCGACGAGGTGCCGACGCCTGCGGTGCGCGTGCCGTCCTACAACCTCGCTTTTCTGCCGCATTATCAGGCCATGACCGAGGCCGAGTTTCAGGCCCTGTGCGAGGCCAAACCGCTGCGCCGCGAGTTCTTGCGCAAGATGGGGCGCACGGGTTTTGCCAAGGCGGACATGGACGAGGCCCTTGGTCGCCTGGCGCGCGGGGTCGAAAGGATGGCCATCTGGCTCGCCGACGGCGGCGGGCCCTGGCTGATGGGGCCGGCGCTGAGCCTTGCCGATGTGTCCGTGATGCCGGTGATCGTGCGAATGGATGACATCAACCTTGGGTATCTTTGGGACGGGTTTCCGGCGGTGTCAGCGTGGCTAGAGCGGTTGCGCGCGACGCCCGCATTCCGCCCGACCTATTACCACGGCGCGCTTTTGACCGAGAAATACCCGCATCTGGCCGATTTGCGCGCGCGTGCCGCGCTGGCGGCAGATGCCCGATAAGAAGGATCGGCCCAATGCCGGTGATTCCCTACATGATCGCGGCGATTTGCGTGGGCGTGCTGGTGTCGGCGCAGCCGCCACTCAACGCAATTCTGTCGCGCGCTCTTGGTGGCGCCTACGCGGCAACATTCATCTCGGTTCTCGTGGCGCTGATGTTCTCGCTGCTGGTTCTGGCTGTCGCCGGCAAGGGCGGGCTGAGCGGTGCGGCACTGATCAGCGTGCCGTGGTGGGTCTATCTGGCTGGCGTTGTCGGCGCGCTTTTCGTGGGTGCGGGTGTAGTGATCGCGCCGGTCACGGGGGCGCTCTTGTTTTTTGTCTGCATTCTGACCGGGCAGCTTCTGGGCGCGATGATCATGGATCATTACGGCGCTTTTGGCCTGATCGTGCGCGAGGTGTCGGTGCTGCGTCTGGCGGGCTTTGCACTTGTTCTGGCCGGGGCACTGATGGTGCAGCTTGGCTAAAATGTGCTGCCAAATGCCTGCGGCGTTACGAATCCGCTTGTGCGAACGATTGCATGGGCGGTAATCTACGTCCATCCGCCACCGCGCGCTGCCCAGTGCCAAGGAGTTTCGCATGAATACCACCGCCCTCAACCCCCGCATCCTGCAACCCGGCGACATCGACCCGAACTGGCGCTGGGATAAACACCTGCCCGCGCTTGGCCATACCGCGGTCGATTTTGAACGCCGCGTCGATCATGACCGGCTGCGCCGCTACCGGCTCAGCCGCACCAAGGCAGCGCTGAAGAAATCGGGCTGCGGCGCGCTCTTGACCTTCGATGTGAACAACATCCGCTACATCTCGGGCACCAAGATCGGCGAATGGGAACGCGATAAGATGTGCCGCTTCTGCCTGCTCGCGGGCGATGAGGAACCCTATGTCTGGGATTTCGGCTCCGCCGCCGTACACCACCGCGACTACTGCGACTGGCTTGACCCCGAGAGGATGCGCGCGGGGGTGGTCGGCATGCGCGGCACCATTCCGCCCAGTTTCGGGCTGATGAAGCGCTACGCCGAAGAAATCTACGGGCTGCTGAAAATGGCCGGCGTGGCCGACCAGCCGGTGGGTGTCGATTATGCCGAAACCGCGATGTTCTTTGCCCTGCAAGAGGCCGGGCTGAAAGTGGTGGACGGCCAGCAGATCATGCTGTCGGCGCGTGAGATCAAGAACGTCGATGAAATCCAGCTGCTCAATCAGGCCGCGAGCATGGTCGATGGCGTCTATCACATGATTTATGAAGAGCTGAAGCCCGGCATCCGCGAAAATGACATCGTGGCAATGTCGAACAAGATGCTCTACGAAATGGGCTCGGACGATGTCGAGGCGATCAACGCGATTTCAGGCGAGCGCTGCAACCCGCACCCGCACAACTTCACTGACCGCTATTTCCGCCCCGGCGATCAGGCGTTTTTCGACATTCTGCAAAGCTATCAGGGCTACCGCACCTGCTACTACCGCACCTTCAATATTGGCCGCTCGACGCCTTCGCAGGTAGATGCCTATGTGAAGGCGCGTGAATGGCTCGATGCGGCGATTTCGCTGATCAAGCCCGGTGTCAGCACCGATACCGTGGCCAGGGCATGGCCGAAGGCCGAGGAATACGGCTTTCCCGATGAACTGTCGGCCTTTGGCCTGCAATTCGGGCACGGTCTTGGGCTGGCGCTGCACGAGCGCCCGATCATCAGCCGCGCGGTCAGCCTCGATCACCCGATGGAGATTGAAACCGGCATGGTGTTCGCGCTGGAAACCTATTGCCCGGCCACCGACGGTTTCTCGGCCGCCCGGATCGAAGAAGAGGTCGTGGTGACAGATAAGGGTTGCACCGTCATCAGCCTGTTCCCGGCCGAAACCCTGCCGATTGCCAACCGCTACTGAACACTTCCCGCCCGGCCCACACAGGGCTGGGCGCATTTCGAGGATAGCCCATGACAGCCGCCAAGGCCAAAGCCCGCACCAACACCGAAAGCTATCTGCGCATGTACACGCAAATGGCACGCATCCGCGCCTTTGAGGATCAGGCCAACCAGCTTTACCTTTCCGCCAAGATGCCGGGCCTCACCCATATGTATTCGGGCGAAGAGGCGGTGGCGGTGGGCATTTGCGAGGCGCTGCGGGTGACCGACAAGATTACCTCGACCCATCGCGGCCATGGGCATTGCGTGGCCAAGGGCGCCGATTTCAAGCAGATGTTCTGCGAGCTTCTAGGCAAGGAAGAGGGCTACTGCCGCGGCAAGGGCGGCAGCATGCACATTGCCGACCAGTCAAACGGCAACCTTGGCGCAAATGCCATTGTCGGCGGCTCGATGGGCATTGCCACCGGCGCCGCGCTGAGCGCCAAGCGGCTTGGGCGCGACGATGTGGCGGTATGCTTTTTTGGCGATGGCGCCACCGCACAAGGGCTGATGTATGAGGTCATGAACATGGCCGCGCTTTGGCACCTGCCAGTTATTTATGCCTGTGAAAACAATGGCTATTCCGAATACACCAAGACCGCTGAAATCGCCGCCGGGTCGATCACCGCGCGCGCCGAGGCCTTCGGGATCGAGGCCTTCAAGGTCGATGGGCAAGATGTGCTGGCGGTCAATGACCTGGCACAAAAGCTGGTGGCGCGCGCCCGCAAGGGCGAGGGGCCGTTCTTCATCGAACTGGCAACCTACCGCTACCACGGCCACCATGTGGGCGACATCAACCGCGAATACTACCGCGCAAAAGACGAGGAAACGCTCTGGAAAACCGAGCGCGACCCGATCACCCGCTTTGGTGCGTGGATGGCGGCCGAGGGCCTTGCAAGCGCAGCAGAGCTTGAAGCGGTCAGGACGCAGGTCAAGGCCGATGCCGAGGCAGCGGTGGCTTATGCGCTTGCTGCCAAGGTTCCCGATGCATCCGAAGTGACGATGCATGTTTTCGCCCCCAACGCCGCCTGAGGAGAGACCGATGCGCGAAATTACACTTTCCAAAGCGGTGAACGAGGCGATTGCCGAAGAAATGCGGCGCGACCCGACGGTATTTCTGCTGGGCGAAGACGTGGCTGAGGCGGGCACGCCGTTCAAGGTGCTGTCGGGGCTGGTCGAAGAATTCGGCACTGAACGCATCATCGACACGCCGATTTCCGAACCGGGCTTCATGGGGCTGGCCGTGGGTGCCGCGATGACCGGCAGCCGCCCGATCGTTGACCTGATGTTCGGCGACTTTCTGTTTCTGGTGATGGACCAGCTCTGCAATCAGGCCGCCAAGACGCATTACATGTCGGGCGGCAAGCTGAGCGTGCCCTTGGTGCTGCGCACCAACCTTGGTGCCACGCGACGGTCAGCCGCGCAACACAGCCAGAGCCTGCACGCTTTGGTGGCGCATATTCCGGGGCTGAAGGTGGCGCTGCCCTCGTCGGCCTACGAGGCCAAGGGGCTGATGAAAACCGCCATCCGCGACAACAACCCGGTGGTGATCTTCGAAGACAAGCTGATGTACAACGACAAGGCGCCGGTGCCCGAAGAGGAATATCTGATCCCCTTCGGCGTCGCCAACATCAAGCGTGAGGGGTCTGACATCACGCTGGTGGCCACCTCGTCGATGGTGCAGGTGGCGGAAAAGGCGGCAGAGATTCTGGCCGCCGAAGGCATATCCGCCGAAGTGATCGACCCGCGCACCATCGTGCCGCTGGATGAGGACACGATTTTGCAGTCGGTGCGCAAGACCGGCCGCGCCATTGTCATCGACGAGGGCCACCAGAGCTATGGCATCACCGGCGAAATCGCCAGCCGGATCAGCGAGAAGGCGTTCTATTACCTCGACGGCCCGGTGCTGCGGATGGGCGCGATGGATGTGCCGGTGCCGTTTTCACCGACGCTGGAAGACCTGACCGTGCCCACGCCCGAACGGGTGGCCGAAAACGCGCGCCGCCTGATGCGCGGGGAGGTGTTCGATGTCGCATGAAGTAATCATGCCCGCGCTTGGCATGGCGCAGGAAACCGGGGTGCTGGTGTCCTGGCTGAAACAGCCGGGCGATGCGGTGGCCCAAGGCGAGCCGCTGATGGAGGTGGAAACCGACAAGGCGGTGATGGAGGTCGAGGCGCAAGCCAGCGGATGGCTGGCCGATGTGCGCGCGAAGGCGGGCGAAGAGGTGCCGGTTGGCGCGGTCATTGCGCTGATCGCGAAGAAAAAGCCCGATGCGGCGCAACCCGAGCAAGCGCCGTCGCCCGTTGCACCGGTCGAGGTGGCGCACCCCGCCCCGGTAGAAGCCCCGGTAGCCGCCGCGCCAGCGCCCGCCGCACCGCCACAGGCCGCGCCCACCCCGGCAAATGGCCGCGT
>JAHYIZ010000065.1 GCA_019429405.1 Paracoccaceae bacterium | reverse complement strand
GCCAGCCCGCACGCCGCGAGGTAATCGGACCAGCTTGCATTGCCTTCATGCGCGGGGTCGGCGCGGGCGGCGGCGGTGTAGCGCAGCGCGGGCGCCTGCAGAATATGCGCGCCCTGCCCTTCGAGGATCGCCGCGAAGCGCAGGCTTGGCCGCGCGGCGGTCACCGGCAACCCCGGCCCGAGCACCCGCGCGGTGGCGGCAAGCGTGGTGACATGGCCGCGCCCGGCGCCCATTTCGCTGGCCAGCAGAACGCGCGGCACCCCGGCAGGTGCCCGCCCGCCCGCTGTCATGCGCTAGAGACCGCCGCAGCCATCGTCGTTGTCGCTCTGCTCATCTTCGGCAAGCGGACGGCTGGTATCGCAGACTGCGCCCGCGATCCAGGACCCGGCACCACCATACTGCGCCTTGGCCCAGGCCACCGCGCGGTCGGGGCTGAAGATAATCGACCGCGTAAGGCCGTTTGCACCCATCGCGTGCACCCGAATGTTGCCGTTCACCTCAACCAGCAAGGTGGGAATGCCCTCGCCGTTTACGGTCGTGCTGCAGCGCGAGACGGTGGCGGCCTCGGCGCCCAATGTGGTGGAAATAAGAATGCCGCCGACCAGAACGCTGCGGCTTACAAGCATGGCTGCGGATGACATGAAACACCCTTTCGGAACCAGCAGGACAGATCCGGGCGCGGTGCGGCAATTTGTCAGATTGCGGACCGCCCCGGACCCAAAAAGCGGGGCACCAAATCGTGCACCTGTCAAGCGCGCTTGCTTGCCAGCACTGCATGCATGCCATTAGCGTGTGCGGTCAGGGGGCGCCGCCCGAGCGGGCACCAGCGCCACCCGAATGGAAGCCCGGATGCTGGCAAGCCACCTTTACCGCACCCCTGCCCCCGGCGAGCCGCTGGTGCTCGCCGTATTCTCTTATCGCCACGACGCGCATCTGGTGCCCGGCCTGCTCGACAATAACCGCGCCTGCGTGCACGGTCACGTCGCATGGGACGACCGGGGCGCGGATGCCGGCCTGAGCCCCGAGCCGGAGCGGCGCAACCGCCTGCTGGCCGAGGCGCGGCGGCTGGGCGCGCGCTGGCTACTGGCGGTGGACCCCGACGAGCGCTTTGAAGACCGGCTTGCGCAGCGGTTGCCGGGCATGCTGGCGATGGGCGAAGGGGTGCTGTGGCACTTTGATCTGCGCGAGATATTCAACGCCAACGCCTAAAGGAGCGACGGTGTCTGGGGCGCAAAATCGCAGATGCGGCTGTTTCCTGCGGCGGCGGTAACGGGGCTTTCAGTGCCGCTGCATGGCGGCTGGGTGGCCGATCCGGCACGCTTTGTACGCCGCGCGGCAGGGATCAACCTTTACCACCTGCGCATGGCCACGCAAGCGCGGCGGCGCGCGCGCCGCGCGCTTTATGCCGCCGCCGACCCTGACCGGCGGTATCAGCGCATCGGCTACGATTACCTCGACGACGAACGCGGCATGGTGCTGACCCCGATACCCGAGGGGCGCGGCTTTTCGCCCGCCTTTGTCGAGGACCACGGGCTGTGGGCGCCCGTGGGCGAGGCGCGGGGCGCGGCCACCCCGGACCCGATGGAGGCACGGCTGGCCTATGTCGCGCGGGCCGCAGCACAGGCTGAGGCGGGCGCGGCCCTCCACGCAATGCGCGACCTTTGCGCGGCCAGCCGGGCCGACGATGACCTGCCGCATGTAGCAGCGGCGCTGGCGCTGCGCGCGGGGCTTTTGCCCGAGGTCGAGGCGCTGACCGGCGCGCTGCTGGTGCAGGACGGTGCCGATCTGCACGCGCTTGAACTGCGCGCGCTCGGGCAAGGCTGCGCGCGGGGCAGCGCGCGGGCGCCGGTGACGATATCGCCCGCCTCGCCCGCGCTACGCCCGAAAGCCCGATCGTGGCGCAGTTGCGCGCCGAACTGGCGCGGCCCGAGGCCGACTTTTGCGCCCCCGATGCCCGCTGGCGGCGCTGGGTCGCCGGGGGTGCGGAATGCCACGAGGGGCGCCGGGGTGCCCGTGCCGACATGGCAGTGGTGGTGATCGGCTTTCGCGCGCCTGCGGAAATGGCGGCCGCCGTAGCCTCGCTGCGCGCGCAGGACGTCGCAGCAGAGATCGTGGTGGTCAACAGCGGCGGCGGCGCGCCCGAGGTGGTGCTGGCGGCGCATCTTGACCATATCCGGCTGATCGCGGTCGAGGCGCCGCTGATGGTCGGGGCGGCGCGCAACATTGGCATCGACGCCACGCGGGCGCCGCTGATCGGGTTTCGGGCGGTCATACCCGCGTTGGCTGTTCGATGAAGTGGGGGGCTTTCCGCCGGGGTTGCAGGATTCAGAAGACCATGCGCTGAACCAGCTTGCCGACCGGATCGCGCCGCCGGTCTGGGCGCCCGAGGTGGGCACGCGGCACCGCGAACCGGCGCGGCTGGGGCACCTGCTGGCGGATCACCGCGCGCGGGGGGCGCGGCGCGCCGATCATCCGCCGTTTCGCGCGCTTGCGGGCCAGCCCGATGCCGCGGCACGGCTGGCCGCCGACATGGGCGCGCGGCTGGCGGGGGCCTGGCGCGCGGTCGATGCCGACCGCAGGCTGGCGCCACCCACGCGATGGGCGATGAAAGCGGTGCAATGGCTTGCCTGTCGGGTGGACCAACGCGCCGTTGCCGCCGCGCTCGGGCGCCTTGCGCGGGCTGATGCAATGGCCGCGCGGGCGGCCGAACTGGCCACGGGCGCACCGGCCGCTGCACTGGCTGCGGCGCGCACCGCCGCGCGGGGCGATGCGCAAAGCTGGCAAAAGGCACTGACGCTCGCGCAGCTGGAAGAGGCGGCGGGCAATGGCGCGACTGCAGAGGCTGCATTGCGCCACGCGCTCGCCCTGGCTCCGGGGTCGCATCAGGCACTGGCGGGGCTTGTGGCGCTGGTTGGTGCGACGCGGGGCAGCGACGAAGCGCTGCACGAAGCCGAGCGGGCAGCACTGGCCGCGCCGCAAAGCGGCCAGCACTGGCGGCTTGCCGCCGAGGCGGCGCGCGATGCAGGCCGGCCCGAGGTGGCGCAGGCCCGTGCCCGCCGCGCGCTTGCGCTTGCGCCCGATCTGCCCGCCCGCCATGCCGCGCTTGCGGCGCTTCATGCACGCGCGGCAAACGGCAAGATGGCAGTGTTCCGCCGCCTGACTTGCGAGCGGCTGCAAAAGGCCGCGGCGCGGGAAGCGCCCTAGCGCCGCCCGCCCCCGGCGCAGGCAATGCAGCGCTGCACGCGCGGGTCGAGATCGAGCCGGGGCAGGCCGATGAATTCACCACATTGGGCGCAATAGCCGAATTCGTCGCCGTGCAGGCGCTCCAGTGCTGCGCGGGTGCCGATAATTCGCGCCTGACGGCGGCTTTCGCCCGCCGCCGCCATCGCCTGCCCCTGCATCGCATCCATTCGCGACAGGCGACCGACGCTTTGCTGGTCAAGCTCGACCGGACGGCGGCTTTCGGCGGTGTCAGACGAGGCGCGCAGCAGGTCTTCAAGCTCGGCTTGCAGGCGGTCATGGTAGCGGGCGCGCAGGGCGTCGGGGGTGGGGTCTGGGTGCATGCCCCCTATCGACACCACTCGGCGCCCCGACGCAAGCCCCCGCGTCAGGCCCACCCGCGTCAGGCCCCCCCCCTGCGTCAGGCCCCCCCTGCGTCAGGCCCCC
>JAHYIZ010000034.1 GCA_019429405.1 Paracoccaceae bacterium | reverse complement strand
CGGGTAGAGCTTGACCGCCGCAATCAGCCCGTCGGCTGCGGCGGCCGTGACATCGGCGGGGTCGGTGGTTTCGGTCAGATAGAGCGTCATCAGCGGCACAAAATCGCTGCCACCGGGCAAGACCGCACGGATGCGCTCGCGGTAGGCGCGGGCATCGGCGGCTGTCACCACCGGCGGCACCAGATTGGGCATTACCAGCGCGCGGGCAAAATGGCGTGCGGATTCGGGCAGCACAGCTTGCAACATCGCGCCATCGCGCAGATGCAGGTGCCAGTCATCGGGGCGGGTGATGGTCAGACGTTCGCTCATGCGCCCGCGCTACCCGAAAGGCGCCGCAATTTCCAGCGCAACTTGGGCCGCCGACGGCGTGGCACTGCCGCCGGCCCCGCAAGGGTCAAAAGCGGTGGTTCATGCCGATGCGCAGCAGATGGTAATCGGGGGTCTGCTCGGTGGTGACGGGGCCATCGGCAAGCGTTGTCTTGCCGTAGTTGGTGTAGTGATATTCGATCCGCGCGCTCCAGCCCGAGCGGAGCGCCTGTTCATAGCCCGCGCCAAGCGCGTACCCGGTATGAAAGCTGCTGTCGGTGATGTTCAGCCCGTCGGTCGAGGTCACGGCATAGTCGATTTGCGCCGCCGCAAGCCCGCCGGTCACAAACAGCAGGCCGCTGCGACTGGTCGGCACGCCCGCAAGAAGCCGCAGGCTGGCTGCCATATCAACGCTGGTGCTGGCGGTGAAGGGGGCATTGGTGAAACTGTCGCTGACATGGCCCAGTTGCAGATCGCCCTCAAAGCCCCAGACGAAAGCGCCCTTGTGGCTCATGTAGCCGGCCTGCACCGCGCCAAGCCCACCGCGCATCGACAGGCTCCCGAAATCGCCGGGCGTAGATGAGACCGCGACCCGGTCTTCGCCTTGCCCGACGAGCGCGAGCGACAGCCCCCAATAGGCGCCATCCCAGACACCGGGAAGCGACTGCGCGGCAGCCGAGGTCGCCAGCGGCAGGGCGAGTGCAACAAGACAGGGCGCAACGCGTGCGCCCCAGCGAAGGGGTGTGTGTGCCTGCATTTTGAATTTTTCCAATTCTACTATATATGGTGTTGGCTGGCCTGCTCGAATCCAGCACCCACAACATATAGCAATTGACGCACGCACGAAAGCCGAAATTCCGCCGCCGCGTGCCCGGCCAAGGCCCGGTCAAGAAAGGGGCCGTTCGCGGCATCGACGCGCTTTATCGGGCGACGCGGGCACATTGTGTAGATCGGAGCTTGCGCGGGGCGCCGCGCGGTCAAAGGCGGGCTTGCGCGCGGCGTCTGCCCCGCGCAGGATGCCGGGGCTGATCGTTACGGAGGATTTTCGATGAATCGCCTTGCGCTTGCCCTGCCCGTGCTGGTTGCGCTTGCCGCGTGCAATGACCCTGGCCTGACCGGTGTTCGCGGTGTCACCGAGGCGACAGCCGCCGAGGTCGCCGGTTGCACGCTCCTTACCAATATCCGGATGGCGCCGGGGGTTTACGGGCCGGTGCTGGCCGAACCGGGGCTGCGCTACGCGCGCAACATGGTCAAGGACGAGGCCCGCGCTGCCGGCGCGACGCATGTGGTCTTTGATCTCGCGCGGCCGGGCGAGCCGATCTACGAGGTGCGCGCAGGAGCGTGGCGCTGCCCGGCCTGAGTACTGGCCTGCCGCGCTGCAGCATTTGCATGACGGTCATGCAGCATCGGCCGTGGTTGTGGCAGGGCTGCTGCCATATATAGCTTGCACGGGGGAACACGAACACCTCAAGGAGCTTTCACATGGCCTATACCGCCGCACACGCACCGCATTCATTCCACTTCGTCAAAGGGCTTCGCGCGTTCTTCACCGGGCTTGGCGTCGCACTTGTGGCCTACGGCGAGCGCAACTCGCGCATCGCCGAGGTAGAGCGTTTGCGCGCACTGTCGGATGCCGAACTGGCCGGGCTGGGCATTGCCCGTGACCGCATCGTGCACCACGTCTTTTCCGACCGCTTCTGGTACTGATCGCCGCACCCGCACCGCGCGCTTGCAGGCGCGCGGTCTGGGGCCGATACTGGCGACGGCGCGGCAACTGATGCCCGCCAAGGAGGTGGCCATGAGCAAGACGCACGAATCCCGCAATGCCCCGCAAACCGGGGCGGGCACGCAAGATTTGCTGATTGTGCGGGGCGATTTGCCGCGTCTGGCCTGGGTGATCGGGGCGCAGCTTGCGCCGTGCCAGTTTACCGGATCAGGCATCATCGTGCAGCGTGACCCGGCACTTGAAGCTGCGCTTGTCGCGATGGGCGCCGATCTTGCGCCGCTGCACGCCACCTTTTCACCCGACACCGATACCGCAGCGCCGGATGCACGGCATCGCGCCGGGCGGCGGCATGTGCAGTTCCATGTGGCGCGCATGCATGGCGACGATGGCGCGGAAGACGACGGCGACGAGGCCGGGCCGCCAGCGGCAAACGCCTGATCTTACAAAGGTCGTTCGGGCGGCAAGGTGATGCCCTTGTCCGCAAGCACGGTCTGCAACTGCGCCAGCCGGTTGGCAAACCGTGGCGCCCGCAGCCGACGTGCCGCGTTACGCGCCACGAGCGCGCTCAAAAACGGGCGCCCGGCGGCGTCGGTTCGCGCCAGCAACATGCGGATATAGCGCTGCGAGTTGCGGCGAAGCCGGTAGAGCCGCCAGAATGCCGCCGCGTTGAAGCGCCCCTCGCAGGCGGCCACCAGCATCGGCTCGATCAACCCGAGCGTCGCCATCATCGCGGGCAGGTTGGCGCCAAGCGTCGGGCAGGGCAGGGCGGTGACCCAGGGGCGGCGAAACAGTGCCGCATGCATCGCATCCATCGGCTCCAGAGGATCAAAGAGCACAAAGGCCTCGCCCGCGCCTTCCAGCATGTCGGGGGCAAACCCGTAGCGATCGCTGAACGAGGTCCGGCGCATATGCGTGAAGCGATGGTCCCACCCGGCAATCCTGGGGTCGAGGGTCGCTTGCGGCGCCAGTGCAATCACCGTGGCGCCGGGGGCCGTAACCGCATAGGCCGCAGCCGCATACCCTGCCATGCCTGCGCCGAAAAACACGACGCGGTCAAAATCTTCAAAAAAGGCATCGTCGACCAGACGGTCGAAATAGCCGTAAACCGCACGGTCACGAAACCACGTGTAATCTTCGGCGATGATCGTCAGGCTTGACCAGCCCCGCGCCGAGGCAATGGCATAGCCCAATGGCAACTGATCGGGCTGGCGCGCCCGGATATCGGCCACCGTCTCAAAAGTGACCAGCAACACCGGCTGCTGATCGGAAAAGAACACCCGGTGCCGCGACCCGAGTTTTTCGCAATAGCCCGCCTCGTCGCCAATCTCTTCCAGCCGCGCCGCCCATTCGGCAGGGCTGAGCGCCGCTAGTTCGGTCGTGCTGTCAGTTTCGGCTTGCATCTGTTTACCAATTCACATCGGCCAAGGGGAACACGGAGTCCGCGTGGCAAGCTTATCACCCCAAAGGTTCAACAAAAGGGCAACGCACGCAAAATTGTCACATTCCCGTCTTCAGGGCGCATCAATCGGTAGCAGCGCGCCCGATTGTTTCCGCTTCGGCCGCAACCGCGCGACGCGCCCATCCCAGCATGGCCGCCGCTGCCTCGGGTGCCAGTGGCTGGCTGGGCGGGGTCAGCAACAAACGGCCAAAAAGCGCGCGAAACGGCTCTTGCAGCATCAGCGCCGCGAATCGCGCGGCGCGCCAGCCCACGGCACGGGCATGCAGCGCGGCAAGCTCGGCATCGGTTGCAAGCTCTGCGCGCCAATCGGCCACCGCAGGGGCCAGCGCCAGAATCGAGCGGTCTTCATCAGTGCAGAAGTTCCGCTCAACCCAATACGACATGTCAAAAGCCGAGGCATCGCGGTTGGCGCGGCCGCGATCACATTTGACGATATAGCCCTGCATCGACCCCAGCGCGTAATGGTTGATCTGCGCCAGCCCCCAGTTTCGCTGCCCCAGGGGCGCAAACAGCCGCCCCTTGCGGTAGACATCGGGCAGGGCGCGCCCCGACCCGTCATACCAGCGCTGCGCGGCCAACCTCTCGGGGGCAGGCCCGCGCGGGCGGTGCACGCCGGGCTTGGCCCAGGTTCCGTCATTGCGCCAGAGCGTCTTGATCATTTGCGCGCGCCACGGCCAGAGCATTTCGGCGGGCGCTGCGCGCAGAAATTGCGCGGTCACCGGGCGGTCCTGGTACTCTGCCACGCCGCAATTTCCGAACATCCGCCACGAAAGCGCCAGCGCATCGGCGTTTGGGCAGGCGGCCAAGAGCGCGGGCAGGGTGTGCGCGCCCGCGTGAATGTTGAGATATTCGTCGATGTCGATCGTCATCACCCAGTCGGCGGCGGCCAGTAGCGGGTGGGTTTCGGCCAGTTTCAGCGCCGACCACTGCGGCCCCTTCGGATGTGGGCCGGGGTTGCGCAGATGCACCAGCCAGCCAAGTGCGGCAAGCCGGTCGAGCATCGCATCGGTGCCGTCAGAACAGTCGTTGGAAATGGCCAGCACATCGGTAAAGCCTGCGGCGCGGTGATGCGCCAGCCAGTCGAGCAGAAAACTGCCCTCATTCTTGACCGTCAGGATTGCCAGAAACCGCATGCGCTAGGTGTGCCCCGCCAGAGGCCGTGGCGCAAGCGCCGCCGCGCTCAATGCTCCGCCTCGCCCAGGTGTTCGACCGTGAAAAAGAACCCCGGCGGCAGGTCGCGTTCGTGCAGATCGGGCGGAATCGCCTCAGGCCCTGCGTTGAAGACCGCAGAGCCGAACATATGCAACATTCGGCTCAGCCGCTCCATCCGCACGCCGGTAAGCTCGGTGTAGAACGCCTCGGGTTGCGCCTGCGCGCGCAACTCGGCGATCTTGGCGCGGTGACAGGCGACCGAATGGGCATGGGCGGCGGCAATTTCTGGGTCGGCCAAGAGCCGTTCGAATTCGGCGCGCAGCGCCGGGATCATGCGCTGGATCGACCGCTCTTCGACCGCGTTGTGGTTCATGCGAAACCAGTAATGGAGGCCTTGGTCGCGATCGACATGGTTCACCCGACCCCGGTCGCGCTTGACCAGAAAACTTTCGACCGAGCGCACCGCATAATGGTTCAGTTGCACCCAGTCATAGCCATAACTTTCGAGCGTGCTGCGCCAGCCGTTGCGAAACAGCGCGCGCGGCATCGGGCGGCCCGAGCCATTGAGCCATTTCACCTGATCCCAAAGGTCGGGAATCAGCCCCTTGGGGCGGTGCACCCCGATTTTCTTGTAAATGTCGATATTGCGAAACAGCGTCTTGAACCCCCAGGCCTGATGCGGCTTGCGCACCACCTCGGGGGCGCTGTGGGTGAATTGCTCAAGCAAGAACCGGTCTTGGTAGTCATGCACATCCGCGTTGCCAAAGAGCCGCCATGTCAGGCTGATCATATTGGCGTCATTCATCGCCGCGTAGAGCGCGTGCAGGGTGCCGTCGCCGACCTTGATATTGATGAACTCATCCACGTCCATGCAGATTGCCCAGCCGCAATTCTGCATCATCGGCTCGGCTTCCGCCGCTTGCAGGGCGGCGTGCTGCGGCGGCAGGTTCAGGGTGCGAAACGGGTTTTCGCGGTGCTGCACAAGGCCCTTGGCTTGCAGCAATTGCAGCATGGTATCGGTGCCATCGGTGCAATCGTTGGTGTAGATCAGAAAATCATCGACCCCGATCGCGCGATGATAGGCGAGCCATTCCAGAATAAAGGGCCCTTCGTTCTTCATCGTTGTGACAATGCAGGTGCGCCCGGCATCGGTCGCATGAGCAGGCGCGGGTTTTGGTGCCGAAACCGGCGGGCGGATCGGCTTGTGGGCGAACACGCGCGTGGCAAGGTCTAGCAGCGCAGGGTCTTCGATCAGCGATGTCTTGGGCGCAAGCTCTGACGCAGAGCGCCCCGGCACCCGCAGCGCCATAGCCCGCCAAAACGGCACCACGGTGCCCGCTTCGGGCCGAGCATAGGCCACGCGGATCGCGCGCCATGTGTTGTGCAGGCCTGCCGCCTCGGGCGCAACACCAAAGCGCGCGATGCCCCGGCGCGCGTCGAACTGGCGGCAGATATGGTCGGCAAAGCGGGTGGGCTGGCCGTCGCGCACCCGCCACGGGTAGATCCGCCGCCCCGCCAGCATCACCACACCGCCCTTTGCGGCCACGCAAAGATCAAATGCCGACGGCGCGCCGGGCGCCCGCATCGCCAGAATATCGGTAACGTCCAGCGCCAGCACCGCACGGGCCTGCGCCAGATAGCGCCATTTGGCGATTTCAAAGACGAGGTTCTGGCCAAGAGGCGCCCGCCACGCATCCGGCGCGGGCTGCTCCATGCGGTCTTTGCCGGGCGCATCGGGCGCGAGATAAAGGTGGTTTTCCGGCCCCCAGCCGGGCTTGCCCAGGGGCATCGCGCTGTCGATCACGGCGACCACAAGGGGAAGCTTGCGCGCGGCAAGGCCGCGCTCCAGCGCATCGGCAAAGGCGGCGGGCCCGCCTGCGGGGCTGTCGGGTGGGGCACGGTTGATGATGACGGCGCCACCCGCGCCGTGGTGGACCGCGTGATAGGCAAGCCAGTCGAGCACCACCTCGGCCGGTTCCTCCAGCCGCAAGGCCAAGAGCGCGTTGACCCCTACGAAGCGAGCGAGATCGGGAAGGTCCGGGGTGACGTCAACCGTGCTGTCGCTTAGCGCCAGCCGCAGCGGCAACGTGTCCGACCGCCCCAGCACCATCATGCCGCCCGAAACCTCGCGCAGTTCGCTGATCTCGGCGCAGCCGGGGTGCGGAGTGTCACTAAAGCGCGCACGCGGGGCAGGGGCGGCAAAGAAGACGCGAAAGGCATAACCTTCGCCCTCGGGCCAGGCGAGCGCGTCGAGCACGTCCGGCTGCACGCCAAGACTGCTCTGCACGACCCCGGCCTTGCGCATTCCCAACCCCGTTCACCTTCTATTGCCGCTTTCCTATCACAGTCGTCGGCGAGGGCAAACCGGCGCCGACTATTGCCCATTGGCAGCCTGCGGGCTTTGGCGCAATATGCCGCCAAAACAAGGGGTACGAGTGCAGTCATGGGGCGCGTGCGGGAGGTAGGGACGCTGTGGATCGGCGGCCGGTTGAGTTGGATGGAGCAGCTTTGCCTGCAGTCTTTCGTGGATGCCGGCCAGCGCATCACGCTATTTTCCTATGACGATATCCCCAATGTGCCAGCGGGGGTCATCCGCCGCGACGGGCGCGAGGTGCTCGATACCGACGATTTCATAAAATACGAAAAGAAAGACAGCTTCGCGCTTTTTGCCGACCTGTTCCGCATCCACATGATTGCGCAGAACCCAGGCCTGATCTGGGTGGATACCGATGTCTATTGCCACCGCCCGATGGCGTATGACAGCGACTATGTGCTGGGGTTTGAGCTGCCGGGCGAAACCCGCGTGAACAACGCCGTGCTTGGCCTGCCTGCAGGTAGCGCAATTCTGGCCGACATTCTCGCCTTCATGTCTGACCGCTTTGCGATTCCCGAGTTCGTGAAACCCAAGCTGCGCGCCGAATATCTTGCGGCACGCGCGGCGGGCGCGCCGGTGCATGTCAGCCAGCAACCCTGGGGCGTCTGGGGCCCGATGATGATTTCGCATTTCGTCGAAAAGCATGGCCTCAAGGCGCAGGTGCAGCCGCTGGATGCATTTTACCCGGTGACCTTTCCCGATCGCACGAAGTTTCTGAAAGACCAGAAAGTAGCCGAAAAACTGATCACCCCGCGCACCACCGCGCTGCATCTATGGGCCTCGAACAAGCGGGAACTGGGCCTGCGCTACGGTGGCATTCCGCCGACCGGCAGCTATCTGGCAACTCTGCTCGCGCGGCACGGGATTCGCCCCGAGGCCGCTCCGATCACCGGGCGCGGCAAACGGGTGTTCGACGCGGGCCTGGTCGATGCCGTCGATCTGACCGAGGTCACCAGTTTCGCCGACATTGGCGGCACCGCGCAAAGCCTTGCGCTCGCCGCCCATGCCAAATGGGATTGCGATATTGCCCTTGTTGATCTGACCCACAAGGGCGAATGGCCCGATGCGCCTTCGGGCTGGGTCGCCCCCTACCGCGCCTTTCTGGCCGAAAACGGCGTCGCCGCCGAGCGGGTCAGGCTTGTCTCAAAGCCACAGGATTTGCGCCCGACCGACCTTGTGGCAAATCTGGCGGGTTTTGGTGATGTCAACAAGATCAAGCACCTGACGCCCGTTCTTGATGCGTGCTTGCATGCCGAAAGCCGGATGATTCTTGACATCCGCAAAGGCTCGGGCAGCTACCCCTTTCTCAAACCGCGCGGAACGCTCGAAACGCTTTCCAGCCGCGACGATGGCGGGGTTGAAATCACGCGCGCGCGGTTCACGCCGCTGCCCCCCGCCGAAGCCATAACCGACCCCGCATGGGCCGAAATCGCGCGCGCACTTGCCGGGCCGCAGGGGTTTTACCGCGACAACGGCAGCCACTCCTTCCTGTACATCCCGCGCGGGCGCACCCTCGTCGTCACCTTCGACAACCTCGACATCGCGATGAACAAGCGTGAAGAGCGCCGCCCCTGGGGCTTTCAGTTTATCGAGAAACAGGGCTGGTCGATGCTGGGCGTCATGGCGGGCGGCTGGACATGGTATCGCGACCCATGGGTCGCCTCTGAATTCGACCGGCTTGCCGCCGAAGGGTTTTTTGCGCAGTTCGAGCGCGTGGTTTTCTACGGTGCCTCGATGGGCGGCTATGCGGCCTGCGCCTTTTCCGCCGCTTGCCCCGGCGCAGATGTGGTAGCGATCAGCCCGCAATCAAGTTTGTCGCGCGCGCTGGTGCCGTGGGAATCGCGCTACAAGGTTGCCTGGGATAGCGACTGGTCCGGCCCCTATGGTGACGCCGCCGAGGCATCGAAGTTGGCGCGCCGGGTCTCGATACTGTTCGACCCTTACGAGCCGCTCGATGCCGGCCACGCCGCCCGCTTCACCGCCCCCAACGCGGTCAAGCTGCGCGCGCCGCTGCTGGGCCACCGCCTCGGTTCGTCGCTGAACCAGATGGGCATTCTCAACCCGATCATCCTTGCGGCACTGAATGGCAGCCTGACCGAAGCGGATTTTTACCAGCGCTTGCGCGCGCGCCGTGATTTCGCGCGCTATCAGCGCGAGCTGTTCAAACGCGCTGTTGATGCCGGCCACCCGGTACTGGCCCGCCGCCTTGGGCACTGGGTGCTGGCGCGCGGCGACAATCGCTTCATTCGGCAGGGCATGGCCGCGCTGTAGCGGCGCTTTGAACGCCCTGATGCCCGCCACACCCCGCGTCAGCGCCCTCTGGCCGATCCAATGACACGTTTTTCGGCCAGCCCCTGCTGGCAATCTTGCTATTTTGTCGCACCCGAGGCTGACACCGAGTTGACCCAAGTCAAAGATTTTCGGCGCGCCGCCGCGTATTAACGATGCAACAGGTTCCGATCTCCCTGATGCGGCACTCCCGCCGCGCGGAATCTGAAAAAGGGGTAGCGGCGTTCTCCCTCGCCTGGCCCCAGAAATGCGCTGCGGGCCTCCCTCCCGCAGCGCTTTTATTTTTGCCGCCGCGCAAAGAAAAACCCTCCCGCAAGCGGAAGGGTTCATGGTCTGCGAATGTGCGGGGGCGTTATTTCGGCCCTATCATCATGACCATCTGGCGGCCTTCAAGCCGGGGCATCGATTCGACCTTGCCCGCCTCGCCGACATCGGCGGCGACGCGGTTCAAAAGCTCCAGCCCCAGTTGCTGGTGCGCCATCTCGCGGCCACGAAAACGCAAGGTGACTTTCACCTTGTCGCCCTCTTCGAGAAACTTCATCACCGACCGCATCTTGACCTCGTAGTCATGCGTATCGGTGCCGGGGCGGAACTTGATTTCCTTGATCTCGATGATGTGCTGCTTGCGCCGCGCCTCGGCCTCGCGCTTTTGCTGCTCAAACTTGAACTTGCCGAAGTCCATGATCTTGCAGACCGGCGGCACCGCCGTGGGCGAGATTTCGACCAGATCGAGCCCCGCCTCATCGGCCATCGCCATCGCTCGGGCTGGGGTAACGACCCCTACGTTTTCGCCATCAGCGCCGATCAGGCGGATTTCCGGGGCGCGGATGCGGTCGTTTATACGGGGGCCGGTATCGCGCTGCGGCGGGGCATTGTGGGGTCTGCGGGCTATGGTCGAGTTCCTTATGTGGTGGACGGAAGCGGGCTTTGTGGCGCGCAAAATAGCCGCGCGCGCCCGCATCTTCAACCACATTCGCATGTTCCGTGCCAGACCTGATGCCGCACCGCAGCAAAACCTGTTCAAATCCGCGCCTATAGCGTAAGATACGCGGCGCCCCAGAGAGTTGGGGTCTGGAGGTACGAAAATGAACAAGTCGATGATTATCGGGCTGGTGGTGGTCGTGGCGGCAGGGCTGGGATACTACCAGTTCAGCTATGTCCCGGCACAAAAGGCCGCTGTCGAGGCCGCCCAGAAAGCAGCAGATGACGCCGCTGCCAAGGCTGCAGCTGACGCCGCTGCCGCAAAGGCCGCCGAAGAAGCCGCTGCCAAGGCTGCTGAAGAGGCCGCTGCCAAAGCGGCCGAAGAGGCTGCCGCCGCTGCCGCTGCCGTTGTGCTTGACCCCGCCGCGCTGTTGACCGCAGCCAATTTCGACGCCGCCAAGGTAAGCGCGTTGATTGATGCCTCGTCGCTGGCGGAAACGAACAAGGTCGCCTTGAAAGCAGCGGTTGATGCCGCTGCGGCAAACCCGGCCTTGCTGCAAGCCGCGCTCGACCAGGTCAAGGCCGCGCTCGGGCTCTGACCGGCCTTGCGTTAAAGTGAACAACGCCGCGCAAGCCATTGCGCGGCGTATGTTTTACGGCAAGTCTGTTCAAACTCCGTCGCCGACGAACGCCTTTTCCACCACGAATTCGCGCGGGTCGCTGTTGGCGCCCTCTTGCAGGCCAAAGCTTTCCAGAACGGCTTTGACATCGATGTTGAAGGCCAGGCTGCCGCAGACCATGGCGCGGTCTTCGGCGGGGTTCATGCGTGGCAACCCGAGGTCAGCAAACACCTTACCGCTGGCAAGGTTGTCGGTAATACGGCCCATGCGCGCCGAAGGCTCGCGCGTGGTGGTGGGGTAGTAGATCAGCTTGCCCGCGACCATCTCGCCAATCAGCGGGTCGTCGGCGAGGCTTTCAACCAGTTGCCGCCCGTATTCCAGCTCTGAAACCGTGCGGCAGGTGTGCATCATGATGACCTGCTCGTATTTCTCATAGGTCTCGGGCTCGCGCATCAGGCTGGCAAAGGGCGCGATGCCGGTGCCGGTGGCAAGAAACCAGATCCGCTTGCCGGGCAGCAGCGCATCATGCACCAGCGTGCCCACCGGCTTGGGGCGCAGGATGATTTCCTGCCCAACCTTGATATGCTGCAGCCGGCTGGTCAGCAGGCCATCGGGCACCTTGATCGAGTAGAACTCCAGCTCGTCATCCCAGGCGGGCGAGGCAATTGAATAGGCGCGCAACAGCGGCTTGCCGCGATCATCCAAGAGCCCGATCATCACAAACTCGCCCGACCGAAAGCGCAGGCTCTGCGGTCGCGTGACGCGAAATGAGAACAGTGTCTCATTCCAGTGCGTCACCGCGGTCACGGTTTGGGCATCGGGCAGGTGCGGCTTTGCGGTCTGGGTTTGGCTATCGGGCACGGGAACTCGCGCATGGTTGCGATCAAACATCGTGGCCTCTTTTAGGGGGTTAAACCTGTGGCGAAAAGACGTATTTTAGCCTCGAAGCCGCCGTTGATAGTCATTTTCGCGCCAATTTGCCCGTGCAATCCATTGCGGTTCGGGCTGGCGCGCCGCGATGGCATCGGGAATCTCGATCTCATCAAAGCCTGAGCGCCGCGCCATCGCATATTGATCGGCCAGCAACGGCCCAGCGGCGCGCAACCGCCCGGCAAATCCCAGCGCGCGCAGCCGCCGCGCGAGCGTAAAGCCGCGCCCGTCGCCAAAGGCTGCAAAGCCGACGCGCACCAGCGCCCCCGACTTCGCGGCCGCATCAAGCACCTCAGGCGCGGCATCGGCGTCAATCTCCAGCACCGGCCCGGCCCAGTCGTCCGCATGAAAGCCGTCGTCGCGCACAATCACACTCATGCCACCTTTTCCTCGCCCTTGTCGGCGCGCACGATCTTGCCGGCGATGTAATGAATGCCGCATTCGGTTTTGGCGGCGCCGCGCCAGCGGCCCGCGCGCGGGTCTTCGCCGGGGCGCACGGAACTGGTGCAGGGCGCGCAGCCGATCGAAGGAAAGCCTTTTGCCACCAGCGGGTGCCGGGGCAGGCGGTTTTCGATCATGTATTCCTCGACATCCTCGCGGCCCCAATGCGCCAACGGGTTGATTTTCATCCGCGTCGGCGTTTCCACCTCGAAAAACTCCAGCGCCGCGCGGGTGCTGCCCTGATAGCGCTTGCGCCCGGTCAGCCAAGCGTCAAACCCGGCCAAGGCGCCTTCGAGCGGCACCACCTTGCGCAGGTGGCAGCAGGCATCTGTGCTGAAGCGGTGCAGCGTGGCGTCGGGGTCATCCATCGCCAGTGCGCTGTCAGCGGCGCGAATGGTGCGCACATCGGTCAAGCGCAGCTTTTCGGCCAGTTCCTGCTGGTAGGCCAGCGTTTCGGCAAAGAGCATCTGGGTATCGACAAAGAGCACCGGCGTGCCGGGCGCTATCACCGAGACCATGTGCAACAGCACCACCGATTCCGCCCCGAAAGACGACACCAGCGCCACGTTGCCCACCTGCGGGTCGCGCAAGGCGCGTTCTACCACCGCCGTTGCGCCGTGGTGGCGGTAGGCAGCGTTCAGCGCGATGGCGCGGCCCGCGATTTCGTCATCAAGCGGCATCGCGCGCGCCCTCGTGGTAAAGAGCGGCCTTGAAGGGGGCAGCGCCAAGGCGACGGAAGGTTTCGATAAAGCTCTCATCGCGGCCTAGCCGCACCGCCAGATAGGCACGCAAGATGCGCTCGATCGCGGGCACGATCTCGTCATAGGCAAAGCCCGGCCCGGTCTTGTCGCCAATCGCCGCGCGTTCGGCCGCATCCCCCCCGAGCGTGATCTGGTAGTTTTCCACCCCGGCCCGGTCCAGCCCCAATATGCCGATATGCCCGACATGGTGGTGGCCACAGGCGTTGATGCAGCCCGAGATCTTGATCTTGATCTGCCCGATTTCCTCTTCCAGCTCCAGCGCCTTGAAATGCGTGGCAATCTCTTGCGCGACGGGAATCGAACGGGCGGTTGCAAGGGCGCAGTAGTCCATGCCGGGGCAGGCGATGATGTCTGAAAGAAGCCCGGCATTGGCGGTGGCCAGCCCAGCCGCCGCCAGTGCGCGGTGCAGCGCGGGCAGATCGGCCAGCGCCACATGCGGCAAAATCACGTTCTGCTCGTGGCTGATGCGCAGCTCGCCCGCGCTGAAGGTCTCGGCCAGATCGGCAAGCACCCGCATCTGCGCCGATGTCGCATCGCCCGGTGTCTCGCCATGCGCCTTGAGGCTGACGGTTACGATGCCATAGCCCGCCACCCGGTGCGCCGCCACGTTCTGCGCGGCAAAGGCACGAAAGGCGGCATCGGCGGCGCGCGCGGCGTGGTAGGCGTTGGCATCGCGCGCGGGCAGGGCAGGGCGCGCAAACGCCGCCTCGATCTCGGCCAACAGCTGCTGGTCAACGCCGCTGAAGGCCGCGCGGGTGCGGGCAAACTCGGCCTCGACGGCCTCGCCAAACGCCTTCAGCCCGCTCTCGAACACGGTAATCTTCAGCCGCGCCTTGTATTTGTTGTCACGGCGCCCGGCGAGGTTATAGGCCGCCACGATCGCTTCGAGATAGGGCAAGAGGTCGGCCTTGGGCAGGAACGGCCGGATCACCTGCCCCAGAATCGGCGTGCGCCCCAAGCCGCCGCCCACCAGAACCTCAAACCCCGGCGCGCCACCCTGCCGCAGCATCCGCAGGCCAATGTCATGCGCGCGCGTCACCGCACGGTCACTCGGGCTGCCGGTGATGGCGATCTTGAACTTTCGCGGCAGAAACTGAAATTCTGGGTGGTCGGTCGACCATTGCCGGATCAGCTCGGCCACCGGGCGCGGGTCTTCGATTTCATCCGCTGCCGCCCCCGCGAAATGGTCGGCGGTGACATTGCGAATGGTGTTGCCGCTGGTCTGGATCGCATGCATGCCGACATCGGCCAGCGCGCCCAGAATATCGGGAATGTCCACCAGTTTCGGCCAGTTGAACTGAATGTTCTGGCGCGTGGTGAAATGGCCGTAGCCACGGTCCCAGCGGTCAGCGATATCGGCCAGCGCCCGCATCTGGCGCGCCGAAAGCGTGCCATAGGGGATCGCCACGCGCAGCATATAGGCATGCAGTTGCAGATAGACCCCGTTCATCAGGCGCAAGGGGCGAAACTCATCTTCGCTCAAGGAGCCATCCAGCCGCCGCGCCACCTGGCCGCGAAACTGCGCCACACGGGTGCGCACGAAGGCTTCGTCAAAATCGGTGTAGTCATACATGCGCCGCCTCCTGCTTGCCGTGGCGATAATTTGAGGGGCCGCGCGCCCGGAAGGCTTCGCGAAAATGCACCGGCTCCGGCCCGTTCGGGCCGCGCCGCACGTCGGCAAGGTAGACCCCAACCACCTCGCCGCCACGCGCCATCGCTTCCAGCAGCCGGAGGTCGGCGATTGCCACATCCTCGATCAGCTCGGCCTCATGAAGGGCGCGCACCCAGGCGCCGCTGGCCGCCAGATAGACCACATCGCCCGCGCGCAAATCGTTGCCCGTCACCACTTTGGCAGCGCTTCCCCGGCTCATTGCAGCACCTCTTTCAATTCCGGCAAGGCGGCTTCGGCCGCGCGCGGTGCCAGGCCCAGCATCAGCACGGCGGGGCCACTGATGCCTGCAAGGTCGGCCACAAGGCCGCCCAGCCGCGCCGCGATCACCCGCTGATTGGCGCGCGAGACGTTTTCGACAATCGCCACCGGGGTTGTGGGGTCGGCGCCGTGCATCATCAGGCGCCCTTGCAAGAACCGCGCCGCGCGCCGCCCCATATAGATCGCCGCCACCGCGCCGGGGCGCGCCAGCGCGCGCCAGTCCTGCTCGGCATAGCCCGCCACATCGTGCCCGGTGATCAGCCGCAGCTCGCCATTACGTCCGCGTTTCGTGAGGCTCTGCCCCAAGGTTGCCGCCGCCGCCGAGGCCGCTGTGATGCCGGGCAGAATGCGCCAGCCGATGCCCGCCGCATCCAGCGCCTCAAGTTCTTCATCCAGCCGCCCGAACACCGCCGGATCGCCTGATTTGAGCCGCAGCACATCGCGCCCGGCGCGCGCGAACGCCACCATCATCGTGCAGATGTCGCCCTGCGCCATGCCGGGGCCAAAGCCCTCTTTCCCGGTCTCGATCAGCAGCGCGCCCGGTGCCGCCAGCGCCAAGACCTCGGGCGACACCAGCCGGTCATGTAGCACCACATCGGCGCCCGCGAGTGCGCGCGCCACCGCCAGCGTCAGCATCTCGGCAGAGCCAGGCCCCGCACCTGCAAGGGTCACAAATCCAGGGGTGGCGTGGGGGCGAAGATCGGTCATCCGGGGCACCTCTTTCTTCCCTCAATATAGAAAAATATCCCTCTACCGCGCCATGCCCTCTTGCAGATAAGGAACTTTGTTCTCTATATCCGCCCAGGAAGAACCCGCGTTTCGCATCAGAAGGGAATCCCGAATGCCAGTCCGGCTCGATGCGATGGATCGGAAAATTCTTGCGCAGCTGCAAGACGACGCCAGCCAGTCGCTCGATGAAATCGCGCGCAAGGTCGGCTCATCCAAGACCCCGGTCTGGAATCGCATCCGCAAGATGAAAGAGCTTGGCGTGATCGGCCGCCAGACCGTGCTGCTTGATGCAGAGGCGCTTGGCCTTGAAGCCTGCTTCTTCGTGCTGATCCGCACATCAGAGCACGAGGCCGAGTGGCAACGCCGCTTTCTTGGCGCGCTGCGTGCCCGCCCCGAGGTGCTTGAGGCGCACCGGTTGGCGGGCGACATCGACTACATCCTGAAAGTGCGGGTGAAGAACGCGCGCGCCTATGACCAGTTTTATCAGGCGCTGATTTCCGAGGTGAAAATCCACAACGTCACGGCGCTTTTGTCGATGGAAGAGATCAAATCGACCACGCTCCTGCCGCTTTGAGCTTGCCTTGGTCCAAATATCCCCCCGCCGGAGGCGCCGTCAGGCCTGCCAGGTGCGAAAGTCGCGCGTAATACCCGCCGTTTCGCGCGCCCAATCGCTGGCCTTGGCGCGCGCCTGATGCGCCTCAAAGGCGGCCTGGTCGATGAAAGTTTCATCGAGCGCCCAGACCAGCGGGTCTTCGGTTGGGTACACGTCGAAGGTGACACAGCCCGGCTCGGCGCGGGTCAGGCGGATGTGTTCGGGCAGATGCGCGCGCACCCGCGCCGCCTCGGCGGGCGAGGCACAGATCAGCCGGCCAGAAAGGTGAAGGCGCATCTTATTCCCATTCGATGGTGCCGGGCGGCTTGCTGGTAATGTCGTAGGTGACGCGGTTGATGCCCGCCACCTCATTGATGATCCGGGTTGCGGTTTCGCCAAGGAATTCATGGCTGAACGGGTAATAATCCGCCGTCATGCCATCAACCGAGGTGACCGCGCGCAGCGCGCAGGCAAAATCATAGGTGCGCCCGTCGCCCATGACGCCCACGGTGCGCACCGGCAGAATGGCCACGAAAGCCTGCCAGATTTCATCATAAAGCCCGTGGCGGCGGATCTGGTCGATGAACACGGCATCTGCCTTGCGCAAGATTTCCAGCTTTTCGCGGGTGATCTCGCCGGGGCAGCGAATGGCAAGGCCGGGGCCGGGGAAGGGGTGCCGGCCGATGAAACTGGCGGGCAGGCCAAGCTCGCGGCCCAAGGCGCGGACCTCATCCTTGAAAAGCTCGCGCAGCGGTTCCACCAGCTTCAGCCCCATCTTTTCGGGCAGGCCGCCGACGTTGTGGTGGCTTTTGATCGTCACCGACGGACCACCCGAAAAGCTGACCGATTCGATCACGTCGGGGTAAAGCGTGCCCTGCGCCAGAAACTTTGCCCCGCCTACCGCGTGCGCATGCTTTTGGAACACGTCGATGAACAGCCGACCGATGGTCTTTCGCTTCGCCTCCGGGTCTGACATGCCATCAAGCGCGGACAGGAACAGCTCGGTTTCATCGGCATGGATCAGCGGCATGTTGTAATGGTCGCGGAACATCGCGACCACCTCGCCCGCCTCGCCCTGCCGCAAAAGCCCGTGGTCCACGAAGACGCAGGTCAACTGCTCGCCAATCGCCTCATGGATCAACACGGCGGCCACCGAAGAGTCTACCCCGCCCGACAGCCCGCAAATCACCTTGCCGTCGCCCACCTGCGCGCGGATCTTCGCAATCGCGTCGGCGCGGTAGGCGCCCATCGTCCAGTCGCCGGTAAAACCTGCAAGGCGCACGAAGTTTTCATAGAGCTTCGCGCCCTTGGGGGTGTGGTGCACCTCGGGGTGAAACTGCACGGCATAGAACCGACGCGCCTCGTCGGCGGTAATGGCAAAGGGCGCGTTGGGCGAGGTGCCGTAGACTGCAAACCCCGGCGCAAGGCGGCTGACATGGTCGCCGTGGCTCATCCAGACCTGTTCGCGGCCCTCGGCAAACCAGCCTTCCAGCAGCGCCAACGGCGCGCCCGCGGGGGTGACAAAGGCCCGGCCAAATTCGGCGGTGCCGTGGCCGCGTTCGACCTTGCCGCCCAGAAGATGCGTCATCACCTGCTGGCCATAGCAGATGCCCAAGATCGGCACGCCCAAGGCGAACACGCCCGCAGGCGGCATCGGCGCGCCCTCGGCAAAGACGCTGGCCGGGCCGCCCGAAAGCACCACGGCCTTCGGCGCGAAGGCGGTCAGAAAGGCGTCATCGACCTTGTTGTAGGGGTGAATTTCGCAATAAACGTTCAGCTCACGCAGGCGCCGCGCGATAAGCTGCGTGACCTGAGAACCGAAGTCGATGATGAGAAGGCGCTGATGCTGGGTCATGCCCCGCGTTTAGGGCGCAATCGAAGCCCATGCAAGGGGGCGAAGGCCTTGGCGTTCAGGGTCGCGGTAGGCGTGCTGCCGCCCCTGATGATCGCGCAAGATGTACTGCCCGGTGGCGGTTTCGGTGACATAGCCGGGCAGCATCGGCACCTTGCCAAACCCGCCGGGAATATCGAGCACATAGGCGGGCAGGCAGAGGCCCGAAAGCCTGCCGCGCAGCTCGGCCATGATCTGCTGGCCTTCGGCAATCGTGGTGCGAAAATGGCTGGCACCTTGCGCAAGGTCGCAGTGGTGCAGGTAATAGGGCGTCACCCGCTGGCGCACGAGTGCGCGAAAGAGATCGGCCAGTGCCCCGGCGCTGTCGTTGATACCGCGCAACAACACCGTTTGCGCCAATAGCGGCACCCCGGCATCGGCCAGCCGCGCCAGCGCCGCGCAGGCCGCAGGGGTCAGCTCATTGGCGTGGTTGGCGTGCACCACCAGATAGAGCACCGGCACCGAGCGCAGCGCTGCGATCAGCGCCGCGTCGATGCGTTCGGGGGCGACCACCGGGCCGCGGCTGTGAATGCGGATCACCTCGACATGGCCGATGGCGCCGATCTCGGCGAACAGCGCGCGCAGGCGGCGCGGCGATAGCGTGAGCGGGTCACCCCCGGTCAAGATCACCTCGCGAATCGCGGGGGTGGCGCGGATGTAGGCGAGGGCCGCCGCAAGATCGGCCTCAGGCAAAGGCCCGCTTTCGCCCACCACCTCACGGCGAAAGCAAAAGCGGCAATAGACATCGCAGGTGCGCGTGACGTGCAAGATTACCCGGTCGGGGTAGCGGTGCGTCAGGCCGGGGGCTGGCTGGTGCGCCAGATCGCCGATGGGGTCGGGCAGGGTGTCGGCGCCCGCCTCCAGCTCTGCGGCGCTTGGCACGAACTGCCGGGCGACCGGGTCACCGGGCGTGCCGATGGCAGCCAACATCGCCGGGGTGACGCGAATCTGAAAATCGCGCGCGACCGCCTCCAGCGCGGGTGCTGCATCTGGCGCGGCGAGGCCCAGCCCGATCAGGCCGCAGACATCGGTCACCGCGCGCGCTGTGGCACGCGGCGATGCCGTGTCAGGCCGCGCGCCAGTTGGCGTCAGCACGCGGTGGCCCGGCATGGGCGATACCTCAGAACGGGATTTCGTCGTCAAAGTCGGCGCGCCCACCGCCACCGCCGCTGCGCGGTGCGCTGTCACGGTCACCGCCGCCGCCAAAGCCGCCCTGCTCTTGGCCACCACCCGAGCCACCGCCCTCGCCGCGCCCGTCAAGCATGGTCAGCTCACTGCGGAAGGGGCGCAGCGCAACCTCGGTGCTGTAGCGGTCGGCGCCGTCCTTGTCTTGCCATTTGCGGGTTTCAAGCTGGCCTTCGATATAGACCTTGCTGCCCTTGCGCAGGTATTGCTCGGCGACGCGCACCAGCGGCTCTGAATAGATCGCGACCGAGTGCCACTCGGTCTTTTCCTTGCGCTCGCCCGATTGCTTGTCGCGCCAGGTTTCCGAGGTGGCGATGCGCAGGTTCGCAACCTTGCCGCCATTGGGAAAAGACCGCACTTCGGGGTCACGCCCCAGATTGCCGATCAGAATGACCTTGTTGACCGAACCTGCCATGTTGCCTCCGCCCGAATCCGCTGCATTTGCCGCCTTAGACCACCCGAAGATGGTTAAGGAAAGCTGAATTATAGCCCGCAACTGCGGCAAGAACCAGCCGGTGCGGGGCTCGGTGCTGGCCAGCGCCGCGCCGCGCGGCTATACTCGGCGCCGGAGTTTGGTGTGAGGGGCAATGCCTTCGCTGCGCGTGATCGTTCTGGGGGCAGTCATTGCCGCGCTTCCGCTTGCTGCGGCAGCGCAGGGCTTGCGGCTGGGTGCCGAGCCGCCGCCCAACCGCCGCGCTGCCTTTGCGGCCCAAAGCCAGTTCATGGATAGCCGCCTTGCCGGGCAGTACGAAAACTCGGTCCGCCTGCGCCCGGCGTCGCAAAACGATGATGGCGCGATCCCCGCGTGGCGCGGCACCTACCGGGGCGAGCATCTGCAAACCGCGCGCAGCGCCGCACGCCAGCACGGGGTCCCGGAAGAGCTGTTTCTGCGCCTCGTGCAACAGGAAAGCGGCTGGAACATCGGCGCGGTATCGTCCAAGGGCGCGGTCGGGCTGGCGCAACTGATGCCTGATACCGCAGCACACCTTGGCGTTGACCCCGCCGACCCGGCGCAAAACCTTGATGCCGGGGCGCGCTACCTGCGCACGCAATTCGACCGTTTTGGCAGTTGGCGGCTGGCGCTCGCGGCCTATAACGCGGGCCCCGAGGCTGTGGTCGAACATGGCGGCGTTCCGCCCTACGAGGAAACCAAATCCTACGTCAAGGCGATCCTGGGCAGCTGAGGCCCCCGCATCTGGGCCGGCCTCAGGGAATGATGCGGGTGTATTTGATCCCGGCCAGCGATGCCCCCGCGATCAGCCCCGACTGGCCAAACACCAGCGCGATCACCGGCGCCAGGGTGGTGGTGGTGTCGGTGCCGATCGAGCCGCCGCCATCGGGGGTGGCATAGCGCGCATCGGCGCCAAGCGCCCAGCCGTCGCTGCGGCGGAACGTGGTCAGCGCCTCTTGCGTCATGAAGAACAATGCGTGCGAATACTGCTGGATGCCGATCTGCGGCCCAATGCTCGCCTCGGCGGCGGCGTAGTAATCAACCGTCGCGTTGTTGATACGCAGTGCGCCGCGCCCGAAAGCGCCGCCGAACCAGAACCCCGCCTCGGTCATCAGCGGCATGAAAAGTACGCCCGCCGCCTTGTTCATCAGGTCTTGCGTGTCGGGGTAGCGCGACAGCAAGAACGCGCGGGTTTCATCGACGCGCGCATCAAGCGCTGCTGCGCCCGAATTGCCGATGCCGTTGCCACAGGCAGCAAGGCCAAGCCCTGCGCCCCCGAAAAGAATGAGACTGCGCCGTGAAATCTGGGTCATCTGGGGCTCCGCTCGCTCGCATGATCGGGCCTTATGCGGCCCGTTGCCACCAAGTATAGACACTTTTGCACGGCCTGTCACTGTGGCTTGTGCTGGCCCGGCAAGGCTTTGCCGCCTCAGCGTGCCCCCAGCGCGCGTGCGGCGCGCGGCGCAAAATAGCTCAGCACGCCATCACACCCGGCGCGGCGAAAGGCCATCAGGCTTTCGAGCATCACCGCATCGCCCTGCACCCAGCCAGCCCGCGCCGCGCCCTCGATCATCGCGTATTCGCCCGAGACCTGATAGGCATAGGTCGGCGCGCCAAAGGCGTCTTTCACGCGCCGCACGATGTCGAGATAGGGCATCCCCGGCTTCACCATCACCATGTCGGCGCCTTCGGCCAGATCGCGCGCCACCAGCCGCAGCGCCTCGTCAGAATTGGCGGGGTTCATCTGGTATGTCTTCTTGTCGCCCTTCAAGGCGCCGCTGGCGCCCACCGCATCGCGAAACGGGCCATAAAAGGCGCTGGCGTATTTCGCGGCGTAGCTGAGGATCGCCACATCCTTGTGCCCCGCCGCCTCCAGCGCGCCCCGCATCGCGCCGATGCGCCCATCCATCATGTCCGAAGGCCCCAGAATGTCGGCCCCGGCCTCGGCCTGCGCCAGCGCCATTTTTACCAGCGCCGCCACCGATTCATCGTTCAGAATGATGCCGTCGCGCACCAGCCCGTCATGCCCGTTGGCATTATAGGGGTCAAGCGCCACATCGGTCATGATCGCAACCTCGGGCACCCGCGCCTTGATCGCGCGGATGGTGCGGTTCACGAGGTTGTTTTCATCCCATGCGATTTCGCAGGCTTCGGTCTTCAGCGCGGGGTCGGTGTAGGGAAAGAGGCAAATGGCCGGAATGCCCAGACGCGCCGCTTCTTCTGCCGCGGCCACCGTGCCCTCCAACGTGCGCCGCGCCACCCCCGGCATCGAGGCGATCTCGACATCGGCGCCCGGCACATCGGTCACGAACAGCGGCCAGATCAGATCTTTCGCCGACAGGTGGTTTTCCTGCGCCAGATCGCGCAATGCCGCCGTGCGGCGCAGGCGGCGCAGGCGCGCGGCGGGGAAGGGGGCCTGGATCGGGGTCATCGGCTTTGCCTTTCGCTGGTGGCCCCTTGCGTGGCACGGAAAGCGCGCCACCTCAAGTGGCTGGCGCGCTGCTGCGGGTGGTTTCGTTCGCCCAAAACATGCACTAGTGTCGCGCCGAGCCAGCCGGAGACTGATCGTGGACATGTTGCAGACCCTGACCGACCTGATCGACATGCGCTCGTTCTCGAACCTGTGGTACTGGATCGCGCTGGCGGTTGTATGGTCTTCGGCCTCGCGGTGGGTGGTCGGCGTGCCGTGGGATATGGTGATCCGCGCGCGCCGTCGCGGCGGTGTCGCGGCCGAGCAGTTGCACACGCTGATGCAGCTTAACGTCGCGCGCTATCTGCTGATCGCGCGCGAAGGCGGGCTGGCCGCAACCGTGCTGGGGTCGTTTCTGATGACCGTTCTGTTGCTTCTGGGCTTTGCTTACGACGTTGAGTTTTGCCAGGCGCTCGCGCTGATCGCGGTGCCGATGACGCTGGTGGCGTGGCTCAGCCTGCGCGTGGCACAGCAGTATGAGGCAGCCCTTGTCGAGGGGGTGCCAAGCACCGAAGTGCTCATCCGCGCGCTCGCGCGCCACCGCCTGCATGTGCAACTGATCGGCATTGTCGCGCTGACCGGAACCGCCTTCTGGGGCATGGCGCAAAACCTCAACATCTCAATTCTGAACTAGCCTTGGAAACCCCCGCCCATATCACCCTCTCAGGGGCGCCCGAGGGCTATGACGCGCGCCTTCTGGCGCGCGAGCTGGCGCGCGGGCAATCGGTGGTGCATGTTGCGCGCGATGATCGCCGGATGGAGGCGATGCGCGCGGCGCTTGCATTCTTTGCGCCCGAGGCCGTGGTGCTCAACTTCCCCGCATGGGATTGCCTGCCCTATGACCGGGTTTCGCCCAACCCCGCCATTTCTGCCGCGCGCATGGCCACGCTGGCGGCGATTGCGCGGGGCGCCGTGCCGGGGCCCTTCGTGCTGGTGACCACCTTGTCGGCCGCGATGCAGCGCGTGCCCGCGCGCGCGCTTTTGCGAGATGCGAGTTTTACCGCCCGCGTGGGTGGCCGCATTGATGAGGCCGCACTGCGCAATTTCCTTGCCCGCATGGGGTTTTCGCCTGCCTCGTCGGTTTCCGAACCCGGCGATTACGCGGTGCGCGGCGGCATCATAGATATCTACCCGCCGGGCGAGGGCGGGCCGGTGCGGCTTGATCTCTTTGGTGACGTGCTTGATGGCGCCCGCCGGTTTGATCCGGTCAGCCAACGCACCACGCAAAAGCTCGATGCGGTCGAACTCGCGCCGGTATCGGAAGTGGTCCTAGATGAGGCCGCGATCAGCCGCTTTCGCCAGAATTACCGGGTCGAGTTTGGCGCGGGCGGTGCCGATGATCCGCTTTACGAGGCGGTCAGTGCCGGGCGCAAACACGCGGGCATGGAGCATTGGCTGGGGTTCTTTCACGACCGTCTGGAAACGCTCTTCGACTATCTGCCCACCGCCTCGGTGATGCTCGACGATCAGCTTTCGGCGCAACGCCTCAGCCGCTGGGAGGGTATCGCCGACCAGTATGACACACGGCGCGAGGCGATGACCCGCCGCGACCGGCTCGATTCGGTCTACAAACCCGCGCCGCCGGGGTTGCTCTATCTGGATGACGCCGCCTGGGGCGCGGCGCTGGCGGACCATCGCACGGTGCAGCTTGCGGTTTTGCCGCAACCCACCGGGCCTGGGGTGCTCGATGCGGGGGGGCGACTGGGGCGTAGTTTCTCGGCTGAACGGCAATTGGAAAACGTCAGTCTTTTCGGTGCGTTGAAAGACCATATTCGCGCGCGCACCTCGCGCAACACGGTGGTTGTCGCCTCGTTTTCCGAAGGCGCGCGCGAACGCCTGAAGGGCCTTCTGGAAGACGAGGGGCTAAAGGGTGCCACGCTTGTGCGCGACGCGCGTGACCTTGGCCCCGGCGGCCCCGGCCTTGCCGTCTGGCCGCTTGAACAAGGGTTTGAGGCCGAAGGGCTGACGGTGATCTCCGAACAGGACGTTCTCGGTGACCGTCTGATCCGCGCGCCACGCCGCAAACGCCGCGCCGACAATTTTCTGACCGAGGCGCAAAGCCTTTCACCCGGTGACCTTGTGGTGCACGTCGATCACGGCGTGGGGCGCTACAAGGGGCTCGAAACCATCACCGCGCTCGGCGCCCCGCATGATTGTGTGGCGCTCGAATACGCGGGCGGCGACCGGCTTTATTTGCCGGTCGAGAATATCGAACTGCTCAGCCGCTACGGCCATGAGGAAGGCCTGCTTGACAAGCTTGGTGGCGGCGCATGGCAGGCCAAGAAGGCCGCGCTGAAAGAGCGCATCCGCCAGATTGCCGAACGGCTGATGCGGGTGGCGGCCGAGCGCCACCTGCGCGCCGCCCCGATTCTGCAAGCCCCGCACCACGAATGGGAGGCGTTTTCTGCGCGCTTTCCATGGACCGAGACCGACGATCAGCTGTCGGCCATCGACGATGTGGTGGCCGACCTTGCCGCCGGCAGCCCGATGGACCGGCTGATCGTCGGCGATGTCGGGTTCGGCAAGACCGAGGTGGCGATGCGCGCGGCCTTTGTGGCGGCGATGTGCGGGCAACAGGTGGCGGTGATCGCCCCCACCACGCTTCTGGCGCGCCAGCACTTCAAGACCTTCGCCGAACGCCTCCGCGGCACCGCACTCAACGTGCGCCCGCTGTCGCGCTTCGTGTCGGCCAAGGATGCGGCGCGCACCCGTGAAGGGCTGGCCGAAGGCACCGTCGACATCGTCATCGGCACCCACGCCGTGCTTGCCAAGAGCGTGCGCTTTGCGCGCCTCGGCCTTCTGGTGATTGATGAGGAACAGCATTTCGGCGTCGGCCACAAGGAACGGCTGAAGGAAATGCGCTCCGAGGTGCATGTGCTCACCCTTACCGCGACGCCGATTCCGCGCACCTTGCAACTCAGCCTGACGGGGGTGCGCGACCTTTCCATCATCGGCACCCCACCGGTCGACCGGCTCGCGATCCGCACCTATGTCAGCGAGTTTGACAGCGTCACCCTGCGCGAGGCGCTTTTGCGCGAACACTACCGGGGCGGGCAAAGTTTTTACGTTGTGCCGCGCATCGCGGACCTGCCGGAAATCGAAGAGTTCCTGCGCGACCATGTTCCCGAAGTCAGCTTTATCGTGGCCCATGGCCAGATGGCGGCGGGCGAGCTTGATGACCGCATGAACGCCTTTTACGATGGCAAATACGATGTGCTGCTGGCCACCAGCATCGTTGAAAGCGGGCTCGACATACCCACCGCCAACACAATGGTCGTGCACCGCGCCGACATGTTCGGGCTGGCACAACTCTACCAGATCCGTGGCCGCGTGGGGCGCGCCAAGACCCGCGCCTATTGCTACCTGACCACCCGCCCGCGCAAGCCGCTGACCCCTGCCGCCGAAAAGCGGCTGCGGCTTCTGGGCAGCCTCGACAGTCTCGGCGCGGGCTTTTCGCTCGCTGCGCAAGACCTTGATCTGCGCGGCGCCGGTAACCTGCTGGGCGAGGAACAATCGGGCCATATCAAAGAGGTGGGCTACGAGCTTTATCAGGCGATGCTGGAAGAAACCATCGCCAAGCTGCGCTCGGGCCAACTCGAAGGCCCGGCTGATGACGATGGCCAATGGGCGCCGCAGATCAACCTCGGGGTGCCGGTGATGATCCCGGCGGCCTATGTGCCCGACCTCGACACCCGCCTTGGCCTTTACCGCCGCCTTGCGCGCCTGACCACCAAACCCGAGCTTGAAGGCTTCGCCGCCGAGTTGATCGACCGATTCGGCGCCCTGCCGCGCGAGGTCAATTCGCTGATGCTGGTGGTGCGGATCAAGGCGATGTGCAAACGCGCCTGCATCGCGCGCATGGATGCCGGGCCCAAGGGCGCCACGGTGCAATTTCACCAGGACAAATTCCCCAACCCCGCGGGGCTGGTCGAGTTTCTTACCGCCGAGCGCGGCATGGCCAAGATCGTCGGCAACAAGGTGGTGGTGCGCCGCGACTGGAAGGCCGAGGCCGACAAGATCAAGGGCGCCTTCGGCATTGCCCGCGACCTTGCCGAAAAGGTGCGCGACGAGGCCGCAAAGCGCAAAGCCTGAGGCGCTTGCCTTGGTCCAAATATCCCCCGCGCGGCGCGCGTCACACCTCGCGTGAGAGGCCCATCAGCACCCAGGCAAGGGCTGAGGCCAGCAAAGCCCCCAGCACCACCGGCATCGGCGTGCCGTCGAACGCCAGCCCGATCGGCGCCGCGATTGCCACCGCGACCACGGTTGAAACGGCCATCACCACCGAGGCGGTCATGCCCGCCAGATGCCCCATATGCTGCATGGCAAGCGCGTTGAGGTTGCCAAAGGTCACCCCTGCCATGAAGAACAGGCTAACCGCCCAGACGAAGAACACGGCAAAGCCCGCGCCCTGCGGCAGCGCCATTGCCGCCAACATCAGCGCAGCCGCCACCACCTGCATGGCATAGGCCGCGCGCACGATCCGCCGCATCCCGAGCCGCACCACGAAGCGCGCGTTCAAAATCGTGCCCGCCCCCGACAACAGCGCCATCAGCGCGAACCAGCGCGGAAAGGCGTCGGTGATGGCGTAGACGTCGGCGAATATCTGCTGCGCCGAAGACAGAAGCGCGAACATCTGGCCAAACCCGAGCGCCAACACCAGCGTGTAAAGCCGCACCTCGCGGCTGGCCAGCACTTCGCCCGCCCCCGCGCGCAGGCTGCCAATGCGAAAGGGCCGCCGCAGCGCCGGGTCGAGCGTTTCGCGCTGGCGCGCGTAAAGCCACGCCAGCGCTCCCCCGGAAAACAGCATGAAGGCCACGAACACCCCGCGCCAGCCTGCAACGCCAATGATCACTTGCCCCAGTGCGGGTGCGGCGGCGGGGATCAGGATGAAGATCATCGAGATGAAGCTTGTCACCCGCGCCATCTCGCGCCCCGAATACTGGTCGCGCACCAGCGCCATGCTGGCAATGCGCGGCCCGGCGGCCCCCAAGCCTTGCACGAACCGCGCGGCCAGCATCAGCTCAAGGCTCTGCGACATCGCACCCAGACCCGCGCCCAGAATGTAAAGCCCGACCCCCCAGCCAATGGTGCGCCTGCGCCCGATTGCATCGGCCAAAGGCCCGGCGAAGAAGGTGCCAAGCCCCATGCCCAGCATGAACGCTGTCAGCACCAGTTGCGCGCGGTTCACATTGCCTGGCGTCAACTCGGCGGCAATCTCGCCCAGTGCGGGCAGCATTGCGTCGATAGCAAAGGCAACGATGGCCGAAAGAAAGGCCAGAAGTGCTGTAAACTCGAACAACCGCAGCCTTGGCGGGGCAATAGGCGCGCTCAATTAGGCTCCTCGCCCGCCAGCTCGTCGATCACCTGCAGCCAGAATTCGGCGGGCTGCGCGCCCTCGACCGCGTGGGCGTTGCCGATGATGAAGGTCGGCACCGCGCGCAGGCCACGGGCACGAGCGTGGGCCTCGCGCGCCGCCACCTCTTCGGCGTCGGCCTCGCTCGCCAGCAGGTGCTCCACCACGGCGCGCTCCATCCCCGCTGCGGCGGCCACGTCTGCCAGCACCTCGGGCGCGCCAATATCGCGCCCCTCGGCCCAATAGGCCCGCATCAAGGCGCCGACCACCGCATCCTGCCGCCCCTCAAGCCCGGCCCAATGGATCAGCCGATGTGCATTGAACGTGTTGGGGCGCCGGGTGATGGCCTCGATGTTGACCGCCACCCCGGCCTGCGCCGCCGCCTGTTCGACATGGGCATTGGTGCGCGCAACCGCGTCAGAGCCGCCAAACTTCGCCTCCATATAATCCTGCCGGTCGAGACCTTCGGGCGGAATGTCGGGGTCCAGCTGGAACGGGTGCCAAGCGATGGTCAGCCCGTGGCCCGGACGCGCGGCAAGGGCAGCCTGCAAATGCGCCCGCCCGATCAGGCACCAAGGGCAGACGGGGTCGGAAAAGATGTCGAGCGTTGTCATCGTGCGGTTCCTTGTGTGCTCAGCGCGACCATGCCGCCGATGGCAATGAAGGCGCCCCCGGTCAGGCGGTTGAAGGTGCGCGCGTGGCGGATCAGCCACGGCGCCAGCCGCCCCGCCGCCCCGGCAAGCGCCAGCTCGACGAAAATCTCGGCCAGGGCCAAGGTGGCCCCCAGCGCCAGAAACTGCGGCAAAAGCGGCGAGGTGGGGTTCATGAACTGCGGCAGAAAGGTGGTGAAGAACAAAATCGTCTTGGGGTTCGACAGCATCACCAGCGCGCCCTGGCCAAAGGCGGTGCGGCGCGCGATGCGCCGCGCCGCCGCACCACCCGCCGCAGGCGC
>JAHYIZ010000033.1 GCA_019429405.1 Paracoccaceae bacterium | reverse complement strand
GGCCTTGGCCACCGGCCCGGCCAATGCGCCGATCACCGACTGGGTCAAGGCGCAGGGCCTTGGCGACATGGACCGGGGCGGGGCACTGGCGCTGGCGGGCCGGGTGGATGAGGCGCGGCTGGCGCGGCTGCTTGGCCACGCGTGGCTGGCCGCGCCCTACCCCAAGTCGCTCGACCGGTTTGATTTTCCCGCCAGCATGGCCGATGGCCTTGGCGCCGCCGATGGCGCCGCAACGCTGACCGCCTTCACCGCCGGCGCCGTTGGCCGCGCACTCGATCTGCTTCCCCTCCGCCCGGCGCGGCTGATCGTTTGCGGCGGCGGGCGGCACAACCCGGCGATCATGGCGGCACTTGCCGGGCGCGCGCGCATCGAGGCGCTGCCCGCCGAGGCCGTCGGCTGGCGCGGCGACGCGATCGAGGCGGAATGCTTTGCGCTCTTGGCGGTGCGGGTGCAGCGCGGCCTGCCGATTTCATTCCCCACCACCACCGGCGCCCCCGCGCCGATGACAGGCGGCCGTCTGGCGCTGCCGCAAGCGAGGAAACCATGAGCACCACCGAAACCGCCTCACCCCGCTACGCTGCCATCGACACCTGGCCCACGGCAGACCTGACCGCAGGCATCATAGAAGCGCAATACGGCGCCATTGCCGCAGCGCAAGCCGCGCACGCAGCGATCACGCGCGCGGTTGATCTGGCGGCGGCGCGCCTTGCGGGTGGCACGGGGCGCCTTGTCTATATCGGCGCGGGCACATCGGGGCGGATCGGCATTCAGGATTGCGTCGAGCTGCGCCCGACCTTCAACTGGCCCGACACACGCACCCTGGTGCTGATGGCGGGTGGCGCGGAGGCATTTCTGCGCGCCCGCGAAGGCGCCGAAGATAGCGCCGCCGACGCCGAGCACGCGTTTGGCGCCGCCGCGGTCGGGCCAGACGACGTGGTGATCGGGGTCGCCGCCAGCGGGCGCACGCCGTTCACAATCGCGGGCCTGCGCCACGCCCGCGCGGCGGGGGCGCTGACCATCGGTTTTTTCAACAACCCCGGCGCTCCTTTGGCCGAAGCGTGCGAAGTGCCGGTTCTGCTCGAAACCGGTGCCGAGTTTCTTGCGGGGTCAACCCGGTTGAAGGCCGGAACGGCGCAGAAAGTGGCGCTCAATACGTTTTCGACCGCGCTGATGGTGCGGCTTGGCTATGTTTACGCGGGTTTGATGGTTGAAATGAAACCCACCAACGCCAAGCTGCATGACCGCGCGGCGGGCATGGTGGCGCGGCTTTGCGATGCCAGCCCCGAGGCGGCGCGCACGGCGCTCGATAGCGCGGGTGGCAGCGTCAAGCTGGCCACCTTGATGCTGGCGCGCGGCCTTTCGCGCGCCGATGCCGAGGCGGCGTTGGCCGCCACTGGCGGCAGGCTCGGCGATGCGCTTGGCGGTCGCTCGTGATGCCCGACATCGAGCTGACCGCGACCCCCGCCGAGGCCGATCTTGCCGTCATCGGCGCCGGGTTGACCGCGTTTAACGCCGATGATATCGGGCCCGCGGGGCGGCTGGCACTGGCCGTGGTGCTGCGCGAAAAGGCGGGCGAAGTGGTCGGCGGTCTTTCGGGCTATACCGCCTGGGGCTGGCTTTATGTGCAGTGGCTATGGCTGGCCGAACCGCTGCGGGGCCAGGGCTGGGCCGGGCGCATACTGGCGCTGGCCGAGGCCGAGGCGCGCGCGCGCGGCTGCCACGGCGCCTGGATCGACACGTTCAACCCGGTGGCGCGCGCCGCCTATCAGCGCGCGGGCTACACGGTGTTTGGCACCCTGCCCGAATACCCGCCCGGCCGCAGCCGCGTCTTTTTGCAAAAACCGCTCTGATCGGCGGGGCGCGCAGCTGCCGCCGTCAGAACTGCGTGAAGGTCAGTGTCGCCGAAAGCGTGACATCATCCTGGTTCGCAACGGCATCACGCAACGGCACCGCTGCCGAGACCTCAAGGCGCACTTTCTCGTTGAAGTTATAGGCCGCGCCGACCCCCGCCGATGCCATGCTGGTGACCGCGGGGAAGGTTGAATAAACCTCGCCCAGATCGGCAAAGACATAGCCGTTGAAAGATGTTTCGTTGACCGAGAAGGTCTTGTGCAGCTCAAGGTTCGCATAAAACCCGCTATCGCCCGCAACACCGTCAGACGGATAGCCGCGCACCGTGGTCGGCCCGCCGATCTGGAACAAGAGGTTGCCGGGCAAAAGCGAGGCCTCGCTGGTCTGCCACCCACCCCGACCGATGAAGGATATGCCATTGGCAAACCTGTAGGCGCCGTCGATCGAGCCGGTTCCAATAACATAATCCGCACTCGTTGCGGCCAAATTGTCGGTCACCGTGGCAAAGACCGCCTGCATCTGCGTGCTGACGGTCCAGTTGTCGCCAAAGGCGGCAAAGGTGAAACCGGGTGCGAACTTGGTGGTGTAGGCGTCAACCAGCGGCACCCCGGCGGAGAAAGAAACCGAATCACCACGGAACATTGCCGCCGTAGCCTGCAGCACAAACCGGTCGCTGGCGTAGATCGGTTGCGTCAGGGTGATCGAGGTCGATTGCGCCCTGCCTGTCAGATCAAGTGCAACCGACGGCCCCGCGACCACATTGTAGTCCGATGCCGAGGCGCTGAGACCCAGCCGCGTGCCAATCGGCGTGAAGGCGAAATCATACCGTGCCGTTGCGGACCGGCTGCCCTCGCTCGCCTCAAGGAACAACAAGAAGGTGTCATCGACACCAAGCAGCCCGTAACGGCGGAAAATATGCGACGCGCGGATATCGCCGGTTGAGGCTATGCCGTTGTTATCAAGGAAAAACTGCACCTGCTGCGGCGTCGGTTCGGTGATGCCGAAGACCAGATCGGTCAGGCCGAATGCGGCACCCGGCTGCAACAGAAGGCGCAGCTGCGCACGGTTGGTCTGGTTGAAAAAGCTGATGTCTTTCGCCGCCGTGGGCACATCGACCGTGGTGCCACGTGCAAAGCGGACACGGTTGGTAATAAAGCCGGTGCGGGTCTGATGCTCGCCGACCACCGCGACCACGCCAACTTGCCCCTCGATCAGGCTGATCACCAGATCGCCGCCCTCAACATTCTGCGGCGCAAGAATTGCGGTCGCGGTCACCACGCCCTTTTCGGCATAAAGATCGTTCACATCGCGGACGAGTTCCGACAGGCCGGCAAAATCGAGCCGGCGCCCGATGTATTTTGCCCGGATCGCGGCAAGCTCGGCCTCTGACAAAAAGGCCGACGCAGGCGTGAAGGTTACGGATTTCAGCAGCACCGTGGGGCCGCCGGGCGGCGGCAGGTCGCGCCGGTTCAGCGGGTCTGACACCACACCGGGCCCTTGCTGGCGCACGCTTGCCTCGGCGTCGGTGGCTTGCAGCATACGCGCGCTTTCCGCCGCGATGCGCGCCGAAAGGTCGCCCTCGGGCGGCGACAAAGCAAAGGCGGCACCGCCTGCCCCAAGCCACAGCGCCGTTGCCGCCAGAGCGCCAATCCGGGCCGCACGCCGCGCCGTCGGCCTCGTTTTTCCACCTACCATCGTCACTGCCCCATCGTTTTGGATAACTCGCGGTATTCCGCTGGAGTTGTCATTGCCGCAATAGCACGGCGGGGCCATTGCCGCGTACAAAAATGTTGTACGCGACCCCGTCGATTTCCACCACAGTTCCGTTCAGGTCTGCAAGCTCAAGGTCATCTTCATCCTCTTCGAGCGGCGTTGAACCGAATGCGCCGGGCAGCAAGATCGGGTCGCCCGCCTCGCGCATGTTGCGCACCGTGTCGCGCACAAGGCTGATGCCCGGGAACGGCAGGCCCAGAAGGTCGGTTACCTGCACCGTGGCGTCATAGACCACGACGAAGGAGTTGGTTGCCGTTGCGGTGCCATCAAGCCGCAGCGTGAAGGGTGCCCCGTTCAGGAACATCTGCACGTTGCTGGGCGGGTTGGCCTTTGGCGTCTGCGAGCGGTCATCGACAAAGACCGTTTGCAGCGGCGTTGTCAGCAGCAGGGTGCCGGCCATTGGCGAGTTGCCTTGGATCGGCACGATCCCGTTGAGAATGTTGACAAACCCGGCGGTCGTCGTGAACAGCGTTTCCGAAACGTGCAGCAAAGGCATCACGATGCCCGCAGGCGCGTCGATATTGACCTGCGCGAATGTCGCCGCCGTGCCGTCCGGCCCGGAAAGCGTGACGTTGAGCGGGTCAGGGCCGCTTGGCACCTGTGTCACGTCAAGCGCGCGAATGATGTCTGCGCGCAGGGTCAGGTTTTCGCCGACCTCGATGACCCCGACATCCAGCGTGCCGGTGGCCTGCAACTCGATATTCTTCGCCCGCATCACCTTGACGTCGAGAATGCCCGAGTTGCCCGGCCCGAAGCCTGCGATATTGATCAGCGTCTCGCCGGCTTGCTCCAGTTCGCCGATGATGTCGCCGGTCGAATAGATCGTGCTGTCACGCCCGGCGATGATGGTGTCGAAGAAGACGCCATTGCCGGTAATGTAGGAGTCGCGTCCGGCATTGAGGCTGGTGAGGATGTTCACCGCCCCCGGCCCCGAGGTCATGGTCGCATCCAGCCCGGTTGTGGCGGTATCAAAGGTGACATTGTCGCCGCTCAGCCAGGCCGAACCTGCAGCGTTGAGCGACCCGCCCAGAACATCGCCATTGACCGAGGTCAGCGTAATGTCGCCTGCGTCTTCCGGCCCCGGCACCGCCGGAATTCCCGTGGTTTGCAGGTTGACGAAGGTCAGATCGCCGTCTGCGGTGAAGTGCTGGCTTCCGCCGCTTTGCGCAAGCGTGATGTCAAGCGTGCCATCCCCCACCACGGTAATCGGGCCGTTGGGCGATTGCAGGTTGCTCAGCACCATATCGGTCAGCGCCGCAAGATTAATGCCGCCGTCGGTGGCCGTGGCCGCAAGCGTGTTGGTGCGGATGCGCAGCGGGTTGGCGGTGTCGGTCACCGCATTATCAAGCGCAGTCATGTTCGCCTGGGTCTTGTCGCCGATGCCGAGGCCCGCGCTCAGCACGACCCCCGCCCCCGCCGCCATCGCGGTGATATCGGTGCGCGGGTCAAGCGTGCCGGCAAAGATCCGCCCGCCCGCCGTGACCTTTACCGCATCCGCATCGCCGCTGCCCGAGGTGATGCCGGTCACCAGCGCATTGCCATCGGTGGCAATCTGCACCCGTCCGGCATCCGCCCGCAACGTGGCGCCGTTGAGCATTTTGAGCGACGCCGAGTTGATATCAACCAGCCCCGCGACCGAATGCACATCGGCCAACGCGGTGAAGAGCTGCCTGCCCCCCGCAGCAAGGTTGATCGTGCCTGCGGTCTCAACCAGCCCGTCAATCACGCTCTGCCCGGCAGCCGCAAGGCGGATGGTGCCGCCAGCCAGCGCCGACCCGATGATGAAGAGCGAGTTGGAGGGGCCAAAGAGGTTGATCTCGTTCGCCGCAGTCGCAAGGATCTGGCCACCGACGCTGACGCCCACATTGAGGCTGCGCGTCACTGTGCCGATTGATCCGGTCACCGCACGCAAGGTGACCTTGGCGCCAAGAACGCTGATCAGCTCGTCATCATAGGCGTTGAGCAGCGAGTTTTGCGCCGTCAGCTTTACATCCTGCTGCGAATAGACGGTGTCGATCAGCCCGCTGCCGGTAAAGGCGATGTTGACGCCGTTTTGTGCTCGCGCCGTTGTGGTCGCCCCGGTACGCGGTGAAAGCGTCAGCGGGGTGGCAACGGTTCCGACGCCGCCCTGTGCGGCCTCAAGGATCAGGTTTCCGGTCTGAACCGAGCTGGCCGGGGCGTTGATGATGTCACCGAACACCTTGATCCGCGTGTCGCCATAGGTGCTGATCGTGCCCAGCGTGGCGCCGCCGCGTGACGCGAGGAAGGCGCCGCCAATGTCGGCGTTGGTGCCGCTTGAGACGTTCGGCACCGAGACGTTCAGCGCGGTGACCGCGTTGAAGTTCAGCGGCCGTTTGCTCAGCACGGTCAGCAGCGTGTGTTCGGGCGCCACAAGCCCCAGTGCCGCCGCATTCAGCGCGGCCTGTTGCACCGCACTCAGGGTGTCAAACTCGGCCCCGAGCATCAGCGTGGTCAACACGCCGGGCGTGCCAAGACCCAGTGCAACCGCCGCATTGTAGGCGGCGATCTGATCGGCGCTGGCACCGGCGGGCAGGTTGACCGGCCCCAGTGTCAGTTGCAGATCGTCACGTTCGGCCGAGGCCAGCGCCACTTTCTGGTCAAGCGTCAGATCCCGCGGATCGAGGCTGGAGCGGATCGAGACACCGAGCGGCCCGGTGGTGCCCGCGCCGATGGTTTCACCGATGCCAAGCCCGGCTTCGATGGTCACGGTGCGGCCCGAAACGTTGGGGTCTTTCAGCACCGGGTTGGTGGCGGTGACGGTCTTGAGCGCGCCGGGCGCGATCGAGAACGCCAGCTCACGCTCGGTCCAGACCGAGCCACGCGTCAGTTCGGCCTTCTGGTCATCGCTTGCCACATAGCTGTAGCCATCGACAAACTCGGTGGTCAGCCCGCCAACGACGCCGTGCAACCGATGGTATTCGGCTGTCTGCTGCACCCCGACATCGGCAATTTTGGTGGCCACATATGCATCGGGGTCAGCTTCACCAGCGGCAATTGCATCGGCGCGGAACTGCGCGTCAAGCGCGCGGTACTGTGCCGAACCGGGGGCCACCTCAACGGTCGCCGCCGGGTCATAGGCTGCATCGCCGCGCACGCGCCAATACTGGTTGTAGGTCTGCGTGGTTGACGCCTCAAACGCCTTGACCGCATTTTCCTGCTTGTCTTCGTTGGCAGATCCGTTGACGCCGCGCGAGGGGTCGTTGGCCAGCAGCCCGAGGCTTTCCCAGAAGCCCAGAAGCTGGTCATAGGTGCGCTGGTCGATGCTTTGCACCGGGTTGTTGTCAAGGATTTGCCCGGTTGACGAAAGCCGCACATCGCCGCCCGTGGTCAGCACCTTGTGCACCAGCATGGTGCCATCGGTATTGCCTGCCCAACCGTCGGAGCGGATGCCGATATTGCCCGCCGCCGTGACCGAAAGCCCGAAGAGCGGGTTGGTCTGCAGAAGCGGATCAAGCTCGGGGTCGCCAAATACGCGCTGCGCGGGGTCGATGGTGTAGCCGGTATTGACCCGCAGCATGGCGCCGTTGGCAGTGCTGCCCACCGACCCGCTGAGCGCTGCCAGGGTTACGCGCGGCGCCTGAATGCGCGCGGTCTGGTCTTTGCCGTCGATCGAGCCGAACGAGAACAGATTGATGGTGCCGCGCCCCGCCGTCACGCTGCCCGCCGCCGTCACCTGATCTACCACCAGATTGCCGCGCGAGATGATCTCGACGTTGCCGTTTTTGGCGTTGGCCGAGAGGGCGCCGTACCCGGCCCCCGGCGTGCCTGTCAGGTTGACCGCCAATGCCGCCGCTATCGGCGCCGCTACCGCATGCGGGTTGGTGATGCCGCCCACGAACGCATCGGCGGTCAGCGAAATGGTCTTGGCCCTAATCTCGCCCGCCAGATCACCCTGGATAATCGAGGCGCCGCTGCCGGGCGTGGTGCCCGCGTTAATGGTAACCGTGCCCGCAACCGCCTTGATGTTGCTGGTCAGCACCACATCGCCGCCGGTCGAGGTCACGTTGATCGCGCCGGTGTTGGAGCCGATGAAGTTGACCCCGATCGGGTAATCGGCCTTGAGCGACTCGGTGATGATCGTGGTGTATTCCTGCCGAAGCTCGTAATAATAGGTCTTTTCCGAGGCGATGCAGAGGGTCCACCAGTTGCAGCGCCGCGAGCTTTCGCCAGTTTTCACAAAGTCGTTTTTGGTGAAGGTTGACTGGTTCGCGGTGCTCAGTTGCGTTCCCGAAAGGCTTACGTTGGTCGAAACCGTCGCATTGGGGTTCTGGAAGGCAGCGCCGTTCACAACGGTCAGACCACCGCCGGTGATTGTGCTTTGCGTCGTCACATAAGTGCCATCGGCCAGACGGTAGGTGTTCAAAAGCAGCGGCGTGCCACTCAGCGTCAGGCTGGTGATCGAGCTGATCGTCAGGCTTTCAGACCCGAAAAGCTGGGTGGATACCTGCGAATAGTTCGAGGTGCGCTTGTATTCCTCGCCGGTGGTCCAGACATAGCGCTGGTTGGCGACCGGGGCGTAGGTTGTCCCGCGATCAGCCCCGTTCGAGGAAACAACGCCGCCGAGGATGAGGTTGCCGGTCGCGTTGTCGATAGTGCCGGTTTGGGTGGCAACGCGCACCACGCCATTGGCATCGCCGGGCACATAGTCGCGTGTGTAGACTGTCTTGCGCACCGTAATCAGCGGGTTGGAGGGGCTGTAGGCCCCCGTTGTCACAAGCCCGGTGACATCGGTGATCTCGATCCGCCCTTCGATCCCGCGCAGGGTGCCGGTCGGGTCTTCGCCGGTGCTGAGATTGCGCAGCACCACCGGAATGTTCGACGTATTGGTGATGTTGATGGTGCCGAACCCGTCAAGCACGTTGAGCTTGCCCACTGCAGTTGACGATGCGGTGTTCATGATCTGGCCGAAAAGCTGGATGTAGCCACCCTTCACCGAGGCGCCATTGACCACATATTGCTGGTTCTTGGCGTCGTAAGACGCGCCAATATTGTCGGCCACACTGGCCCGCACAACCGAAAAGACGCCATCGCTGCCGGGGTTCGCCGCCACATAGGCCTCGGCCTGCGCCTTGGTGAATTGCAGGCTGAAGGTGATCTGACTGGACAGGTAATCCTTGATGTTGACCTGGGTCGCCACACCAAAGATCGCGATGGTGCGCACCGGGTCGGCATTGGGGTTGACCAGAACCTCGTCCTTGTACTGGTTGACCACGGTTTCAAGCTCGGTCGCGTCAATCCCCATCGGCGTGCGGTTGATGACAATGGCCTGCCCGGCACTGTTGAGCACGGTTGGCGAACTGACGAGGTTGGCAGCGTCGAGCGCCGCCTGGCTGACGCCAATGGCGGCAGCACTTGCGGTCAGAGTTGGTGCAGCACCAAGCGACAGGTTCCATTCGGCAATGCCCGACTGAATCGTCGAGTTGATGTTGAGGTAACGCGCCGAAATCGAGATCGCGCCATTCGCGGTGATGCCCGGCCCCTGTTCGCTGGTCGAGGTGTGCACGGTGAAGCTCGCCGGATCGCCGCCGATGTGGTTGAAACCGTTGACGTAGCTGGCAACAAAATCGCCATCCTTGGCCAGAATCTCCACCGAACCGGCGTTGATCGTGCCCTGAATGTAGATGTTCCCGGCTTCCGAGATGATGCGCACGGCGCCGGTGGTGTTTTCGATCACCGAGCCGCGTTTAAGAATGATATCGGGCGCGATCTTGCGCTGCGCGAGCGGGAACGCCTCGGGCGTGTAGGTCGAGATGATCTCGATCAGACCACGGCTGGAGGTGCGCGAGGTCACGACATCGAGGTTGGCAAAACCAGATGCCATGCCGCCCGCATTGAGCGAGGTGATATCGGCGGGGCCGTACACCAGCACCCCGTTGAAGCGCAGATTGCCCGCATCATATTCGGGCACGATCAGGTTGCCGAGCTTCAGCGTATGGTGGGTGTTGTTGGTGATCTGGATCTTGGCATCACCGGGGGCAAGCAGTTTGCCGGACGAGGTGGTGCGCAACTGGTCACCCGTGATGAAGATATTGCCCAGACGCGCGGCGGTATCAGCCACCTCGATGGTATAGGCCAGCGGCGTGCCCGATGAGCTGGAAGCCGCAGCCGCCGCCTGTGTGGTGGTTGCAAAGCTGGTGGTCAGCGTGCCCAGAATGCCGACAAACTGGGTCAGCGACTTGGTGCCATCAACGGTGCCCGGTGTTGCGCCGGTATTGGCGTTCAGCGTGGCCACCGCCGAGTTGATCGAGGTCAACACCGCGCCAAGGTCGGAAACGGTGGTCGTAACAGCCGACGCATTCAGCCCAACAGAGGTCAGATACGCGCCTACGGGGATCGTCGTTGTCGTCTCCCCGGAAGCATTCGTGCTGGTCGTTGCCGCAGCGGTCAGAGCAGCCTTCTTGGCGGCGTCGGCGGCGTTGGCATTGTTCGCAGTGGTCAGCGCATCCCCCTCCAGCCCGGCCGTGGCGTTCGCCGGCAGGCTGTTGAGCAGGGCGTTCAACTCGCTGGCCAGACTGGCCGCGCGGTCGCGCGCGATTGCCGACTGGTCGGCAATTGTAGCGGTGTTTGAGGCGATCAGTGTAAGGTTGCCAGCAATCACCGTTTGCGCAGCCGCGATGATGCCCTGCTGCGTTGCCGCAGCACCCGCATTGCTGGCGACCAGCGCGTCTGCAAGCGCCGCCTGCGCGGTGGCAATTTCGGCGGCCTTGGCGATGTTCGTATTGCGCCGGGTGATGGTGTCGGCCTCGGCGGTTTTTGCAGCAGCCGCGGCCGCAAGGCCCTGATTGCGCAATGTTTGCAGCGAGGTAACGGTAGGCCCATGGGTGCCCGCAACATAGGTGCTCATGGTCTGGATCACGGCGATCGTGTTGTTGACCGACACGATCAGGCCGTAGGTTCCGTCTTCATACAGGCCTTTGACCCCATCGGTCAGCTCGGTCAGACCCGCGACAATGTTGGTGGGCGCCACGACATTGAGCTGCACCTTCACGGTAGAGATTGAGGCCGCATCTGCCGCTGCCGCCGCCTCAAGCGCCGCTTTGGGCGAAGGCCCGGCATAGGTGCCGGGCACGAAATTGCCACCTGCATCGAATGACCCAAGCCCAAGACCGACCAGCTTGTTGTGCAGGAAGTTGATCTCGTTCTGATAGGCCGCCTTGGCGATCGGATCGGTCGCATAGTCCAGAATAAGCTGTTTCAGTTCGGCCACGCGCGCCAGAATGTCGGTGCCGACCGGGTTCGGGCCGGAAACGTCGAATTCGATATTGCCGCTCGCGTTGTTGGCGATGCAGGCCAGCGCTGTCGGCTCGCAGGTCTCGTCAATCGTAAGGGTCTTGTAGCGCTGAATACCGGTTTCAACGCGCCCGTTGATATCGACCCGCGAAATGCCGCCGCCCGTCGATGTAGAACCGCCGTGATAGTCAAAGGTCACGTCGCCGCCGCCAAAGGCGTTGGAAACCGCCGAGGCCGCCGCCGCGAGCGCTTCGCGGTAAATGTCCTTGCCGGTGCCAACCGCGGTTGCGCTGATATTGCCACGGTTGACCGAAATGCGAATATCGCCTGCGGCGCGAACACCTTGCGGGTCGAGGTTCATGTTGGTCGAAGAGGTGGTGCCCACCGTCACAAGGCCCGAATTCGCCACAATAACGGTCGGGTTCGGCGCGGTCGGAATCGGGATCGCGGTCTTGTTGAAAATATCGACGGTGGCGTTGAACACCAGATTGGCCACCTGCCCGAGCGGGCCGGTGCCCGCGCCGATGGTGACGGTCGCATAACGCGGCATGTCGCCATTGGTCGGGTTGTCGCCATCGGTCGCCTGCACCAGGGCATCATTGCCGATGCTGACGGTGTTGGCCCCGGTGTAGGTGATGTTGGCATCGCCCGAGGGCGCCCCGGCCAGACCGTAGGTGGTGGCGGTAGCGCGCATGTCGAGATCGCCCTCGCCCCATGCCGCAATCTGGATATCGCCGTAGTCAACCTCAACCTTGCCGGTGCCGCCGACCGATGCGGTGGCATTGGCGGTGATCACGGCGTCAATCTCGGCATTGGCAAGTGCTATGGCGCCGCCGCTGTCGAGGTTCACTTTCTGCTTGGAGACGATGTTGTTATAGGCCTCTTGCTTGAAAAGCGACGGGCCGACGGTAGGCTGCGTCAGCCGCACCGCGGCAAGCGCGCCAACGGCGGCCGTCGTGGTGTGGGTGATCGCCACCGTGGCCCCACCTGCCGGAACGTTTGCAAGCCCGCCCGAAATCGAGCGCACGTTGTTGGCGCCGCCCGCAAGGAACGGGTTCAGGGTGATGTTGCGCGCCGAAAGCGTCAGGTTTTGCGCCGTCAGCTGCACCCGGTCGCCGATCCGCGCATCGACCGTGCTGCTGACGGTATGGGCGAGCGATGCACCGCTGGCGCCCACCAGCGAGGCCTGCGTGCTGTCAACCGATCCGGCGAAGTTCGAAGTATGCAGCGCCGAGATGGTCGCCGCGCCCGCAACATTCATGCCATAGGCGGCCGCCCCGGTGGTATCGGCGGCAGCGCGCGTGGTGCTGACGGTCGAGGTTTTCGAGGTCGCGGCGGAGCCGGCCACAAGGCCGCCACTGCCCGCAACTGTCACGGCGTTGTTGGTGTCGGTGCCAACGGCGGTCAGGTTCAGCGCGCCCGCCGACAACATGGTAAGATTGGTCAGCGTGGCCGTGGTGGTGGTGGCCGACTTCGCCTCGGAGATATTGAACCCCGCCGCGATGAACCCGGCCGCAAGGCCAGTGCCATCGGCAAGCTGGTTGGTGGTGTTGGCCGCCGAAACCGTCGCCGCACCGGACGAAACCAGCGCCGAGCCGGTGACAGCGGTGTTGGCGTTGGTGAAGTTCTGCGACTTCGTGACCGTGGCATTCAGCCCGACCAGCGCCCCCGCAGCGCCAATTGCCCGCGATTTGACAAGGCTTGCCACGGCGTTGGTTCCGATTGCAATGCTGCCCGCGTCAATGACCGTTCCGTTGGCAACGGTCGTGGAAACCGTTGAGGAAACCTCAGATATTGCCGTTGAGGCGCCCGCCGCAAGGCCGCCCGCAACCGCGATGCCGGTTGCCAGCGTATCGCTTGACCCGTTCGCCGAGGCCTGCACATTGGTCAGACCCGAGGTGTAGATTTGCGCAGAATCGACCGACGCCGTGACAACGGGCGTGACGGTCGCAAGCGACCCTGCCCCCTGCAACGCGGCACCAATGCCGCCACCCACCGCGTAAGCCTCTGTATCGGCGGTTGAATTGGCGCTGGAAGTGACCGAAACCGAGGCCGCCCGCGACCCGAGCGAGCCAATGGTGGCGCCATTTGAAACCGAAGCGTTCACCGCCCCGCCAACCGTTGCCTCACCAACCGAGGCCCCGACCGCGAGCGTGCCCGCAACCGAAACGCCAATGGCATCGACGGTAATGTTGCGGGTCGAACTTGCGTTGACCGCAACCGCGCCCGTGGTCGAAACGGCCTTGCGCTTGATCGTTGCCGTGGTGCGCGACGTGTCGGTGTGAATGCCGACATCGGCGCTGATCGCGGCCAGAAGCCCGCCAGAACCCGCAAAATGCAGGCCCGAAAAGGTGTGATTGGTGCTGGCGTTCACGGTGACCGCGCCTGCCGTCAGCGTTCCGGTGCCGTCAATCTGTGCCGTGCTGCCAGTATCGACCGTCAGAACCCCAATCCCCGCGCCGCCGCCGAGCGCGCCCACCGCGACCGCGCCGGTGACAATGTTCACGTTCAGCGCATCCGAGCTTTTAACCCCAACCGTGCCGCCCGCGTTGATCGTGCCGCTGCCGATGCTGGCCGAGGTGCCCGCAGGAATTGTCAAGGCCGATGCCGCCGAAGCGACGTCAATCTGGTTGCGGCGGTTCTGCGCCGACTGGCTGACATCGCGCACCCGCGCGTCATCCGATTGCGCCAGCATGTCGTTGACTTCGCCGTTGTTAGCCTGACTTTGCGCCCCAGATGTGATCGAGGCAAAGCTCAGCGAGCCGTCGTCGCTCGCCTCGCCGATGTTCTTGTCGGCCTCGCCGCCCGGTGCGACGCCATCGCCGTAGTTGTAAACCGCAATACCCGCCGCCAACCCGACGATGCCGCCGCCGGCGCCCATCACATAGGCCTCGCCCGCCTTGCTCGCGAGCCCGCTGACCAGCACATCGCGCTTGGCGTTCAGCGTGACGTTGTCGCCGATAAAAGCCGCCGTGGTGTTCTTGAACACACCGACATCAACAACCCCGGCAAGCCCGCCGAACAGCCCCACCGCAATGCCGCCCGCAGCAACCGAGGTGATGGTTTCATCGCGCGCCGAAACCACGACATCCTGCGCGCCGTTGCCCGTGGCGTTGCCGCCCGCGGTGTTGATGGCGGCATTGGTGCCGATTGACGCGGTGGTCGCCACATCCATCAGATAGAGCGTGACAACACCGGCCACGCCGACGCCGCCCGCAGATCCGGCCACCCCGAGGGTAAAGCCGGACTGGCCCGAATTCGCCTGCACGTTCACGCCGCGCGATGCGCTGCGCGTATCGCCAAAGGCATTGCCGGTATAGATCGTGTGGTTGCCGCGCAGGCCCAGGGCCGAAACGGTCGCCCCCGATGCGATTGACGCAGTGATTTCCTTGTTGAGGTTGACCACGCTGACAGCCGCGCCGACGCCCACATAGCCAACGGCCAGCGCCCCGGCCACAACGGCTGTACGGGTCTTGTCATCGGCGATGACATCGACATTGCCTTGCGCCGTCACAGTGCCCGCGATTTCCGCCTTGGTGGCAGTGGTCACGTCGATCACCGAAATACCGCCCGCAAGCGCCACACTGCCCGCCGCAGCCCCGGCGGCGCCGATGCCGACGATATCCTGCGTTGCGCGTGCGGTGACCGCCACGTCGCCCTCGGCGGTGACCTCGCCCGCGCCGATGGTCGCTTGTGTGGTGGTGTCGATCACCATGACGCTGACACCCGCACCACCCGCGACCGCGCCACCCGCGACCGCGCCCGAAAAGCCCATCGTGTAGATATCGCTCGCCGCTGCGACGGTCACGTTTTGCGTGCTCGCTGCCGAGCCTGCGATGCGGTTGATCTGGGCGCCCGCGGCGATCTGGGCGCGGGTGTCGGTGGTAATGACCGGAACCCCGGCAGAAACCGCGATGCCAACCGAGCCTGCCGCGCCGCCAACCGAAAGCGCACGCACCGAGGCCTTGTCGGTCGCGTTCACGATCACGCCGCGTGCGGTGGCGGTGGTCTGGCTCGAATCCCGCCGCTGCCCGAGCATGTTGAGCCCCGCCGTGCGCGCCGAGGCGGCGTTGGCGTCGGTCAACTCATCCGTTGCATTGGCGTTGAAATCGGCGGGCGCAAACCCGTTATCGCTGCCGTAAGCCGAGAATCCGGCTGCATATCCAGTAACATAGCTTTGCGCCGCACCATTGCCGAGCGCTGTAACCTTCGCTGCGGCATCAACGGTCGCCAGCGTCGTCGCATTGATCACCGTCACCCCGACCGAGGCGCCGATACCCGCGGCGCCAGCGGCAAACGCGCCGTCGACCATGTCGATTTCGGTCTTGCCATCGGCGGTAACCGCAACGTTGCCATTTGCATGCACGCGCGCATTCGCACCAATCCGCGCCGTGGTGGTCGGGCTGACCGAAAGCACCGTAACCGCGCCCGCAAGCCCGGCAGAGCCGCCGACCCCGACACCAGCGGTAATCGCTAGGATATCTTCCGCGCTGGTCGCCTTGACCGCGACATTGGCGCTGTCAACCAATGCGTTGGCGCCGATTTCGGCGCTGGTCGCCTTGCTGATCACGCCAACCGCCACGCCCGCGCCCGCGCCTGCCGTGCCCCCTGCCCCGGCGGCACCCGCCACCGAGAAAAGGCGCGAGGTATCCGTGGCCTGAACCGTCAGCGACCCCGCATTGAATGCCGTTCCAACCTTGGCGTAATCGCCGATCAGCGCTTCGGTGGTGGTGCCGAACACATAGATGCCGGCGCCTGCGCCAACCCCCGCCGTGCCACCCGCCGCCCCGGCAACGCTGAACAGATCGCCATCTTCGGTTGCTGTTGCGGTAATCGAGATTGGCCCGCTGGCGTTGATCTCGGCCCGGTCCGCCGCCGATGTGCCATCGGCCAGCGCCGCGCGGGTGGTGTTGTTGACCACGACCACCGTGGCCGCAGCGCCGATACCCGCCGTGCCGCCAACGCCAACCCCCGCCGCCAGAGCGAACACGTCAAAATCGTTGGTGGCCCCCAACGAAACCGCGCCCGCGCCCGAGATCGTCACCCGCGCGCCGCGCGCCATCAGCGCTTCGACCCGGTTTTGCGAGGTGATGACCCCCGCCACACCCGAAACCCCAGTAGACGACGCCGCTGAGGCCGAGGCGGCGTAGCTGCGAATATCCTGCGTCGCCGAGGCAGTATTCGAGAATGACCCCGCCGAGGTGATGTTCGCGTTCTGACCAAGCCTGCTGACGGTTTCGCCTTCGCTGACGATCACCGTCGCTGAAACGCCCACCGCCGCGCTGGATGTGCTGGCCGACAAGGCCCCCGAAAGCGCCTTGGCCACAAAATCGGCATCGGTCGACAACGTGACCGCGCCGCTGCCCACGTTCACGGTGGCGTTCGATCCGACCGCCGCCGTCAGCGAGTCTGAGAACACCATAACCCCGAACGAACCCTGAACAGCTACGCCAGAACCGCCGGCACCGCCAATTGCTTCAACGTAATAGTTGGAATTGCCGAGCAATTTGCCTGTCGCAAGATCGGCAAGGCTGTCGGCAAAGGCATCCAGATCATCAAGGCTGCCAAAGTTGAAATCGGGGGCCGCGTCGATCTTGCGATTGATCGCGGTGATCGACAGCGCCGAGCCGGTCAGGGTGCTGTCAGCCCCGACGCTCGCCTCATACTCCGTGTCGGCCACGACCACGGCGATGGAGCCGCCCACCGCGACACCGCTGGTTGAAACCGAGCCCGCCAGCGCTTTTGCCGAAAGGTGGCTTTCGTTATCGACCGCAAGCGACATCGCGCCACCATTGGTGACCGTCACATTGCTGCCGATTTTCGCTTCGGTCGAGCCGGTGGAAATCGCCACCGCGATTGACCCGGCCACGGCCACGTTCTTGCCCGAGGCCCCGGCAATGCCGAGCGCTGTCAGCTTCGAACGATACGGCCCATCGGCATTTTCGCGCGAGGTGGCGGCAATGGAAATGCCGCTTGCGTGCACGATTTGTGCGTTGTCGGCGATGGTCGCACTGGTGGTGTTGTTCAGAATGGCAAGCCCGACGCCAACGCCAATGCCCACCTTGCTGTTGGGGTTGGTGGCGGCCCCGATGCCCGAAGCGGTCATGCCGACCGTATTGGTGGCCCCGATCGCGATGGCCCCGGCCACATTGACCGTGACCCCCTCAAGCCGCGCGCTGACCACATCTTGCGCCGCGGCAATCCCCGCCGCCGCTGCGATGGTGACCTTGGCGCCGTCGCTCTTGCCATCCTGGTCGCGCTGGCTGTCCTTGGTCTTGTCGAGCGAATCCGCGGTGGTCGAGGTGCCGCCGGTCTTTTCGTTCTTCTTCTCGTCGCTCTCGCTGAAATCGCCGCCGCCCGCGGTGGCGGTCGCGTTTGCATCATAGGTGCGGTTGGCGCTGGCGGTAATGGTCAGCGACCCCGCCGTGATCGAGCGCGCCAGGGTAGCCGTGGTTATCGACGTATTCTTCAAGGCGCCGCCCGAGGCCCCATTGCCAAGAATGACCGCTGCCGAGGCGCCAACCCCGACCTTGTCGGATTTGTTCTCGCCGGTCGAGGTTGCGGTGTTACTGCCGGTGTTGGTGGCAATCACGCTGACCGCGCCCGCGCCCATCGCCAATGCGTTGCCGGTGCCGATCCGGGCGATCGTGGTCTGGTTCAAAAGCGCCAGCGCCACCGACGCATCCACCGCAATGCCGCCCGCCGCACCCGCCGAGGCTTCGGTGAGGGTGGTCAGGTTTGAGGTCGCCGCAACCGCAAGCCCGGCGCCGCCTGTCAGGGTGGCGCCATTTTGCAATTCCGCCGTGGTAGTGGCGGTGACAAGGTTCATCGCGAACGATGCCCCCACGCCCACTTCGCCCCCCGTCACGCCCGCGTCAGAGGGCTGCGCCTTGGCGGTGGAACTGACCGCGTTTTTCGCCGTGATGCTTGATGCACCCGCCCCCGCCGCCACGCTGGCCCCGCCCGCAATGCGCGCGGTGGTATCAAGCGTGAGAATATTGAGCGCAACGGACCCCGCGATGCCAACCTTTGATCCGCCCGCCCCCGAGGTGGCCGAAGTCAGGAAGGTGTCGGTCGGGGCACCCACGGCCTGCAAGGCGCGCACGTTCACGCCCGCGCCCGAATGGATTGCCGCACCCAGATAGGCGGTGTTGGTTTCCTTGACCACGTTGACCGAAACCGCCACGCCGATGCCAACCTGCGAGGTGCCGCCGTCTTCGCCCTTTACCGCCTGCCCATCCGATGTGGCTGACCCGCTGGTGGTCGCGCCCGATGCCACGGTGATCGCGCCGCCTGCGGTAATGCTGACCCCATCGGGAACCAGTGCCTGCACCTGCGAGGTCTGCACGTTGATTGCCACGGCGGCCGCGACCGCGACCTTGCCTTCCGATGATTTCGCCGAGCGCCCGTCTTCATCGGCTGCGGCGGTTGAGGTCGAGCTTTGCTGATCGGCGCTGCCAACCCCAGAGGCCTGCTGCTTGCCCGACCCCGCTGTAAACTCGCGCGTCGCGGATTTGTCGACGCTTTCACCGGTACTGTCAGGCGCCGCATCCTCATCTTCGGCATCCTTGGCGCCTGCCGCGCTGGCGGTGGCGGTCAGGGTCGAGTCAGAGACCCCACTTGCCGAAAAACTCACCGCGCCGCCGGCACTGATGTTGCGCGCGGTGGTGGCGGTGGTGCGGTCATCGACCAGTGCCAGCGCCAGCGCGGCGCCGATGGCGGCGGTCGAACCCGCCGCCTTGCCCGAAGCTTCGGTGGTGATAGTCGAATGCTGCGCCGCAGAAATGCTGACCGCGCCGCTTGCGCTTTGCGCCCCGCCACTGCCAAGCCGCGCCGTGGTGGTGTTGTTGATCAGCGACAGCGCCAGCGCGGGCGTGATCGACACCCCGCCCGACGACCCCGCCTCGGCCTTGGTCGCGGCCACATGCGTGGCGGTGGCGCCAAGCGTCAGATTGCCCGCGCCGGTAACCACGCCGCCATTGGCAACCTCGGCCACCGACCGGTTCGCCAGAATGTTGAGCGCAACCGAGGCGCCCACGCCCACCGTCTCACCCGTCGCCCCGCCGCCCACCGGCAGCGCTTCGGCGGTGGATTCCGTCCGGTTGTCGGTCGAAAGCGCAACCGCGCCGCCGCCCGAAACCGTCAAAACCGCCGCACCCGAAACCCGCGCCACCGCCTGCGTGTCAAGCAGGTTCAGGGCAAAAGACCCGGCGATGCCGACATTCGACGCGCCTGCGCCCGAGGTCGCGCTGGTAGCAAAAGTGTTGCCATTGCCCATCGCGAGTGCCGCCACATGCGCGCTGCCGGTGTTGACAGCGCTTGCGATCACGGCATCGTTCACGACCTTGGCGATGTTGATGCCAATCGCCACGCCAACCCCGGTCGCGGAATCCACCGTCGAACCATCGGCGGTAAGAGTGACCGCGTTTTCCGAGCCGGTGTTGACGCTCAGCGCGCCGGTAACCGTCGTGGTCGCGGTTGAATTGATACGGGCATTGGTGGTCGAGGTCAGATCGGAGATAGCCAGCGCGCCTGCGACAGAGACGCCGCCGCCGCTGGTCTGGGCCTGACCACCATAGGAGGGGTCGGTCAGGTAGGTTGTTGCCATGCTGCCGGGCGAAGGCGTCGTTGCCCCGCCTGCCCCGGCGGTCGCGTTGACCGAAATATCGGTGCTGGTATTCGCAAGCAAGGCCAGCGCGCCGGCGCTCACCTCGGCAGCGTCCACGATTTCGGCGGTGGTGATAGCGTTCACCACGCTGACCCCAACGCTCGCGCCAAAGGCGGCGGCCTGCGGCGTCGCGTCAGACTCCGATGTGACGATGTTGTGCACGGTCAGGCTGGTATCGCCGGTGACATCCAGCTTGGCCGAACCGCCAATGCGGGCAATCGCGGTGCTGTTGATGGTCGAAACTGCCACCGCGCCATCGGCCGAACTGTTCACCGGGGCAAGCGACTGCGTCACGATGGAAGACTGCACCTGCGACGACGCGTCAAGCTCGACCAGGGCAGCGGTCACCTCGGTGGTGCCGCCAATGTCGATCTTGGCCTGCACATTGGTCACGACGATGCCGAGCGGCAGCAGCGAAACGCCGCCCGCGCCCACCGCCGATGCCGTGGCCTTGAAGAGCCGCGATGCGGTAATGGTGCCGCTGTTGGCGGTGATCAGCGCATTCGCGGTCGGCAGGGCCAGCAGCAGGCTGGCCTGATTTACGGTCGAGCTGGCGTTCAGCGTGATGTCGCGCCCGGTGATCTCGGGGCCAGACGCGCCGCCTTGCCCGATCACGATATGCGCGGTGCCGCCGTTGGTGCGCGCGGCGGTCAGCGTTACATCGCCGCCGGTAAAGGTCGATCCGGTGGTGACCCCGGCCAGCACCTTTGCGCCGTCCTCAAGCGTGATCATCGGCGCTTCAAGCGTGATATTGCCCGAGTTTCCGCTGGTGACCCCGGCGGTCAGCATCCGCGAGTCGAGCACGCCGCCCGTGGTGACGGTAATCGAATTGTCGGCCTGCAACAGAATGCTGGCGCCGTTGGAAAAGATGCTGGTGGCAACGCTGGCATCATCAACCCCGCCTGAACTGGTCGGAACGCCGCCGATGTAAAGGTTCCACGGGTCGATCAGCAGGGTGCCCGCGCGGCCCGCGCGCGACGAAAGGTCAAGGTTGACCGATCCGATATGCGCATCGCGCCCGCTCAGTTCGATAAATCCGCCATCACCAAGGCCAAGGCCCGCCGCGCTGAAGGTTGCGGTGTCTTGCACCACAAGTGTGCCGTCTGCGAAGACGACGATATCACCGCCGCTCGCGCCATCGGCGGCAAGGGCTGCGCCGGCCTCAACCGTGATGTCGCCGCCCGTGACCGAAATCTCGCCGCCGCGCCCGGCATCAGCGGTGCTTACATCGAGCCGCCCGCCAACCCGCGACCCGCCCGCCGCGATAATCGAAATGCGCCCGCCATGGGCGACAAGGGCGGCGCCCTCGAGCATGCCCCCCGCGTTGACCGTGGCTTCAAATTTCGTGCGCTGGCCAAGGTCGGCGCCAGTCAGCGGCCCGGTATTGCCGTTGATGCTGATAGTCTGGCCCTGCAAGGTAATCGCGCCTTGCGCGTTGACCTGCCCCATGATCGCGATGTGGCCATCAGCCGACATCGGAATTTCACCGCGCATAAGCTGCGAGGCCACGGCATCATTGACCGTGCCATCGGCGCGCACCACGCGGTCAAGAAACTCTTGCGTGGGCGTGTTGACGGTCAGCGAGCCGACGTTGATGCGGCCATTCTGGCCAACGATGAAGCCGTTGGAGCTGGCAAAGAACACATTGCCGCCAATGCTGCCGTCCATGTAGCTGTTCAGCTCGCCATTGATCACCACGGCGCCATTGCTGACGATGTTGACAAGGCTTCCCGCCGCATCGGGAACGAACAGGTCAACCCGCGTGCCTGCGGCCTGCTGGAAATCAGAGAAGGTGTTGAAGCCGACATTGCCCGAAACCGTGTCGGTGGTAATGCGGGTGTGGGTGTCGGTGGTGGTAACGGTGGTGCGGGTGCGACCATCCGCGATGATGTTGTTCGAGATAATGTCGAGGTTCACCGCTTGCGCGGCGGCGCGCTCGGCAATGCCGGTTCCCATCAGCGCCCCGAGCACAAGCGGGCTTGCGCCGAGCACGAACTGATTGAAAAGGGCGCGCCGTTGGCGCGCTCTTTGCTGGCGGGAATGCTCGATGTGCAGAAGGCTGCTATGCTTTCCCATCAGAAATCTCCGCCCTTGATTGTCAGGATGTCCGGGTTGTCCGGGTTGACCGCGTAAAGAAGTGTCAGGCTGGCCGGGAACAGCGTGCGCAGCCCCTCGCTTTCCTCGAACCGCCCCTGCAAAAGCAAGATCGCGGTGTGGCCCGAGGCATCTGAGCCACGGAACAGAAGAATCCCGTTCTCAAGCACCACGTCTTTTGACACGGTTTCAGGCAGATAGCCCGCGCCATCAAAATAGGCGCGCAGCACGTCGCCGTTAGCATAAAGAATTGCGTCGGTTATCGCGGGATCGGTGGCGGGCGCCCAAAGCACGCCAACCTGAATCAGCGCCTTGCTCTGGTAGCCGAAGATGTACGACACCTGCGCGGTGCCGCCATCGGGCAGCACCTCGGGCACGGCAATGGTCATCACGCGGGTCCGCTCTACCGTGTTCAGGCCGACCTGCACCGCATCGCCCTCGATCCCGAAATCGGCCTTGATCGCGGCGCGCACCGCGTCTTCATCCATTCCGAACTGTGCCGAACGGAACCCGGTAAGCGCCAGCGCCGCCTCAGCGCCCTGCGCAATCGGCGCCGCCGACTGCGCGGTGGCTGCGATGGGGCCCGCGAAACTGGTAAAGGCGCCCAGCAGGGCCGCAAAGACGAATCGGGCAACGACGGTAGAAAAGCGCAAGCTCACAACGGTTGGCATCGACGACTCCAAACACAACGTACAAGACAAAAGCAGGCATGAACGCCAAGGCCAGTGTGCGCCCGCACGAAACGTATGAGAAAAAACTCTCTCTCAACCAGATACTTAGCACGGGCACCGGACCAGATGGCCCGGCGGCATGCATCAACTCGTTTTCTTGCCCGAAGCGCGCGCCTTTTTCGGCGCGGGAGGCGAGAGCTTGGAAACCGACCGCAGGCTTGCGATCTGGTTGTAGATTGCCTTCAGGAATCCTGCCGTGTGCAGGCTGTGCAACTGCTCGGCAGAAAGGGCGGCAAGCGCCGCCTCGTCGATGATCAGGATGCCATGCACCACCGATTTGGCGCCATCCGGCGCGGTCGTATCAAGCGTTGCACTTTGCAGCAGGCCGAAATCCCGCAGCATTCCGCAAAAGACTTCGGTCCGGGCAGCGGCATCGCGGTAGCTTTGCGCAAGCGTCAGCGCCTGCTCAAGCGGCGCCTCGCGCTCTCCGGTATCGGAAAAGAACCGCTCGCCTGTTTCCTCGCCGATGCCGGGGTAGGTGTCGTCGAAACACAGCAGCGACTGCCCGCCTGCGACATCCCCGATGATGAACGGATAGCGGCGCAGATAGGCTGGAATGTAGGCCCCGGTCCAAAGCCCCTCATCCGAGATGAAGGCATTGGTTCCGGGCGCCGCACCGGTCACGAAAACCGCCGAGGGCAGGTCTGTGCCGGGCAGGAACGCAATCGGCAGATCGGCCATCGCCAGTTCGAATTCATCCACAAGTGCGGGAATGACATTCGCCTCGCGCGCATATTCCAGCGGTTGCGCGGTTGGCCCGATCCGCAGCGCCGCATGGCGCCGCGCATCCAGTGGAACGACGTTTTTGTAAAAAAGCGGCCTCGCGGCGGGCACTTGGGGACACCTTCCAGTTTGCGCTCACAGTGCGACGATTTGTCGCAGCCCGAGCGTAGCAATTAGAATCTGTTTACGCAAACAACAAATCAATATTACACTAAAACCCGAAAAAATGACACATCAATTTCGGCCAACCGCGCCAAATATATGTAGCTTTTCGGGTTACAGCAGGTGCAGGCATTGCAGTTCGCCGCCGCAAACAAGATGCTGCACAAATTTCAGCCAATGCCCCCATGGGAGTTTTTGCGTATAGCGGCGCGCCTGCACCGCGGGCCGATTCTTGCGCCAGCGCCCAACCCGCGCGTGCCACCCTTCGGGCGTGACCGCCGGGCCACCGGCGCCTGTGTTTGGTCGCGGCCGGCCCAGGCGGGCGGCGACATCGATTGGCGGCGTACGCAACGCGGGGGGTTGCGGCGCCGGACAATCCTTCGCACAGTCTGTCAATCCCGCAGTCTGCCAAACTGGCAGTCTGCCAACCTCGCAGTCTGGCAATTCACCAAAAGGGCCCCCGCATGACCAAACAGCTGATGATCTATCAAGACGCGGTGCCGATTTCGGCAGAAACGCACCGCAACGTCGCGGTGCGACAGGGCGGCAGCTTCGGCTTTGCTGCGGCGCTCAACTCGGTCCCGCTGGTGGTGGCCGAGTTTGCGAAAGCCGCGGCAGAATACCCGATCGTCTTCGCGGGTGAAGGTGCCAACCTTACGCCCGCCGCCGTGGTCGGCCTGCGCGCCGACGAAAACCTGTGCGTGGCCCCCGACGGCAGCTGGGACGGGGCCTATGTGCCCGCGTTTCTGCGCCGCTATCCGTTTGTCTTTGCCAATGGCGCGACCGAGGGAACCTTTACGCTGTGCATCGACAGCGCCTTTGACGGCGTGAACGAAGAGGGCAAGGGCGAACGTCTGTTCGACAGCGAGGGCAACCGCACCCAATACCTGAACACGATGCTGCAATTTGCCTCCGACTATCAGGCCCAGCACGCGCTGACGCGCAGCTTTACCGACCGTTTGCGCGAGCTGGACCTGCTCGAGCCGGCCTCGGCCACCGCCACGCTTCCCGATGGATCGCGGCTTTCGCTTGGCGGCTTCCTGCGGGTCAGCACCGATCGGCTGGCCAATCTCGACGATGCGGCGGTGCTTGATCTTTTCCGCACCGGCTTTCTGGCGGCCATTCACGCCCATGTCGCCTCGATGGACCAGCTGTCGCGCCTGCTTGCCAAGGCCGAGCGGCGCAGCGCCGCGCGCGCTGAAGGCTGAGCAGGGCAGTTGGCATTTCGGCGGCGCAGCACCCGCCTGCGCCCATAGAGCTAGGAAAGAACGACCCCATGCCAGATACCCGTATCGTCACGGTTGGCAATATCGCAATCGGCGGCAGCGGGCCGATTGCGCTCATCACCGGCCCGTGCCAGCTGGAAAGCCTTGGTCACGCCCGCATGATGGCCGAAAAGATCGCCGAGGCTTGTGCGCCTTCCGGCACGAGGTTCATCTTCAAGGCGAGCTATGACAAGGCCAACCGGTCTTCGATCGGCACCGCGCGGGGCATCGGGCTTGAGGCGGGGCTTTCGATCCTCGCCCGGATCAAGGAGGAATTCGGCTGCCCGATTCTGACCGATGTGCACGATGCTGCCCAATGCGCACCCGCCGCCGAAGTGGCGGATGTGCTGCAAATTCCGGCCTTTCTGTGCCGCCAGACCGACCTTTTGCTGGCGGCGGGGGCAACGGGGCGGGCGATCAATGTGAAAAAGGGGCAGTTTCTGGCGCCGTGGGATATGGCCAATGTCGCCGCCAAGATCGCAAGCACCGGCAATGAACGGATCCTGCTCTGCGAGCGTGGCACCTCATTTGGCTACAACACACTGGTCAGCGATTTTCGCGCCCTGCCGATCATGGCGCGCACCGGCTACCCGGTGGTGTTCGACGCCACCCATTCGGTGCAGCAGCCGGGCGGGCTGGGGCTGACATCGGGTGGCCAGCGCGAATTCGCGCCGGTGCTGGCGCGCGCGGCCTGCGCGGTGGGGGTGGCGGCACTCTTCATAGAAACGCACCAGGACCCCGATTCAGCCCCGAGCGATGGGCCAAACATGATTCCGGTGCACGAAATGGCGGCGCTTTTGCGCACCCTGCGCGCGCTTGACGCCATTGCCAAGGCGACCGAGACCGACACCAGCGGTTAGTGCACGCCACGCCGGACGCGGCGCACCAGCAGCCAGACCGCCAGCACCACCAGCGGCACAAGGCCCGCGGTCACCAGCGGCTTGGAAAGCCCCAGCGGCTCGGCTAAGGGCGCCACCACATAGCTTGCAAGGTTGACGCCGTAATAGCTGATCGCCACCACCGAAAGCCCCTCGACCGTGTGCTGCAATCGCAGCGCCAGATCTGATCGCCGGTCCATGCTGGCCAGCAGCGCCTGATTTTGCGCGCTGCGCTCCACATCGACCCGCGTTCGCAACAGCTCGCCCGCCCGCGCCGCGCGTTCCAGCATGGCATTCAGCCGCCCCTCGGCTGACCGCACGGTGCGCATGGCGGGTTCATAGCGCCGCCGCATGAACTCTGAAAACTTCTGGCGCGCGGCAAAGCGCGCCTCGCGCAGCACCTCGATCCGGTCGGCCACGATGGCTTCATAAGCGCCGGTCGCGCCAAAGCGGAAGGCGTGACTGACCGCGAGGCTTTCCAGCTCTGACGATACCCGCAGCAAATCGTGCAACGTCACCTCGGGGGCATCCGCCTCGCCCGACATCCGCGCAACCAGCGCCGACAGTTCAGGGTCAAGCGCGTTCAACCGGGCGGTCAGCCCGCGCGCGCGCCCCAGCCCAAGCATCGACATGGCACGATAGGTCTCAATCTCGCAGATGCGCTGCACGATGCGCCCCACCCGCTCCGGCCCGGTGTCGCGCCGCACAAAGAGCGCAAACCGCATCAGCCCCGCCGGATCAATGCGAAAATCGCCCGCCACCACCGCTGCGCCATCGAGCACCCAGGCGCAGGCGAGGCTGTCGGGCACGAACCAGCTATCGAGCAGCGGCTCGATCTCGCCAGGGTCATCGGGCAGCCAGTCGATGCGGATCGACACAGCGGCAACCCGCCTGCCGGGCGCCGCCGCCATCCAGACCTCGGGGAAGACTTCGGCCTCGGCACCGTCGAACGGGCGCACCAAACTGCCGGGCGCCCAGGCAAGGCAGGTCACAAACTCGGTATGGCTTTCCCATTTCAGCGCGTGGCGCCCGATCTGGCAGGCATGATGCGTCACCCCTTGCGGCGGCAGCGCGGCGCCGTGCCGCTCCAGCAGGGCGCATAAATGGGCATGATCGGCTGCGCGATCGCGGTTGGCGGCGCCGACCGGCTCCTTGATCGCAAGGTAGACCGCATGGCTCGGCACCGTGATCGTGGGGAACGGGCGCGCGTGCAGCTCGTTCACCAGGGCATAGCGCAAAGGGTGGTCGGTGGTCTGGTTCATCTCGGCCCCCAAAGGCGTGCATGTAATTGCCCCAGCATCGGCCAGTGGCGCGCAAAATCCAGTGTTTTGTCGCATGCGCGCCGCACACCGCGCCACTCTGGCGCTAGGGCAACACCTTTCGCGCCGCGCGCTTGCGGCCAAGCACCAGCAACCCAAAGAGGCCGATCGCAGCAAACCCGGCCCCCGCCGTAAAGGTCGCCCCCGCGCCGAGCCACGCCCAAAGACCCCCGGCAAGCGCGTTTGCGGCCAACAGAACCATCCCGGTGACGAGGTTGAAAACGCCAAAGGCCGTTGCGCGCAGTGGCGTCGGCGCGGCTGCGGCAATTTCGGCCGCCAGCAGCCCTTGGGTCAGCGCCATATGCAGCCCCCAAAGCGCCACCCCGGCGGCGACCCCCGCCAGCCCCGGCGCGAAGCCGAGCACCAGATCGGCGGCGATCAGCGCGCCAAAGCCCGTCAGCAACAACCCGCGCCGCCCGATCCGGTCCGACAGCGCGCCCAAGGGCCACGCCGCCAACGCATAGACAACGTTCATCACCACCAGCACACCGGGTGCCAAGGCCAAGGCCAACCCCGCCTCGGAGGCGCGCAAAATCAGGAAGGCTTCGGAAAAGCGCGCCAGCGTCAGCACCGCGCCAATGCCCACCACCAGCCAGAACCGTCGCCCCAGCGCCGCCATGCCCGCCCGCGTCAGGCTTGGCGGCGCCGTGGCGGGGGTCCGCGCCTCGGGTTCACGCACGAACACCACCAGCACCGCCACCGCCACCAGCGCCGGGATGATCGCGAGCCAGAACACCAGCCGCACATTTCCCGCGAATACCGCCATCAGCGCGATTGCGGCGAGCGGGCCGATGAAGGCGCCCACGGTATCCATCGACTGGCGCAGGCCATAGGCGGCGCCCCGCTGCGCCTCGGGCACGAGGTCGGCCACCAACGCGTCGCGCGGCGCGCCGCGAATGCCCTTGCCAACCCGGTCGGCAACCCGCGCCGCCAGCACCACGCCCGGCACACCCGCCAAGGCGAACAGCGGCTTGGTCAGCGCGCTCAGCGCGTAGCCCGCCACCGCCAGCGGCTTTCGCCGCCCGACGCGGTCGCTCCAGAGCCCCGAGAACAGCTTGACCACCGAAGCCGTGGCCTCGCCCAACCCCTCGATCAACCCCAGCACCACCGCCGAAGCCCCCAGCGTGCCGACCACGAAGACGGGCAGCAACCCGTGGATCATCTCGGACGAGACATCCATGAACAGGCTGACAAAGCCCAAGGCCACGATGCTGCGGGGAAGTTTTGCCATGATGTTCCAATGCCAAGGCCCCGACCGTTGCCAGCCGGGGCCTTGTTCAACCTAGCGCGTGGCGCCTGCTCAGTCGATCATCGGCAACAGATGGTCGAGCGATTTCTTGGCGTCGCCATAGAACATCCGGGTGTTTTCCTTGTAGAACAAGGGGTTTTCGATGCCCGAATAGCCGGTGCCCTGGCCGCGCTTGCTGACGAACACCTGTTTCGCCTTCCAGCATTCCAGCACCGGCATGCCGGCGATGGGGCTGTTGGGGTCGTCTTGTGCCGCCGGGTTCACGATGTCGTTCGAGCCGATCACGATGGCCACGTCGGTCGTGGGGAAATCTTCGTTGATCTCGTCCATTTCCAGCACGATGTCGTAGGGCACCTTGGCCTCGGCCAGAAGCACGTTCATGTGCCCCGGCAACCGCCCCGCCACCGGGTGAATGGCAAAGCGCACGGTCTTGCCCTTGGCGCGCAGTTTGCGCGTCAGCTCGCTGACCGATTGCTGCGCCTGCGCCACCGCCATGCCGTAGCCCGGAATGATGATGACACTGTCGGCATCATTCAGCGCCGCCGCGACGCCTTCGGCATCAATCGCAACCATTTCGCCGTCAATCGCCATCGTCGGGCCGGCCACGTTGCCAAAACCGCCGAGGATCACCGAAATGAAGCTGCGGTTCATCGCGCGGCACATGATGTAGCTTAGAATCGCGCCTGAGGAGCCCACCAGCGCGCCGGTGACGATCAGCAAATCGTTCGAGAGCGTGAAGCCGATCGCCGCTGCCGCCCAGCCCGAATAGCTGTTGAGCATGCTCACCACCACCGGCATGTCGGCACCGCCGATACCCATGATCAAATGGTAGCCGATGAAGAAGGCCAGAAGCGTCATCAGCGCCAGCGACCACAGCCCCGCGCCGTTGAAGAACATGACCAAGAGCACCAGCGACCCGATCGCCGCAGCCGCATTCAGGTAATGCCCGCCCGGCAGCTTCTTGGCGGTGGTGTTGACCTTGCCCGCAAGCTTGCCAAACGCGATGACCGAGCCGGTGAAGGTCACCGCGCCGATGAACACGCCCAAGAACACCTCGACCTTGAGGATGCTGACTTCCACCGCAGTCTTGTGCGCCAACACAGCGGCAAAGCCCGCCAATGCATTCAGCGCCTCAGCAGCCTCGGGCGTGCCTGCCGCCTTCAGCGCCACGATCCGGCCCAGTTCAAGCTCGGCGTTGAAGCCGATGAACACTGCGGCCAGACCGACGAACGAATGCAGCGCCGCCACCAGTTGCGGCATTTCCGTCATCTGCACCTTGCCCGCGACATACGAGCCCGCGACGCCGCCGATGGCCAGCATCACCACCAGCACGGTCCAGCCGAAGGTGCTGAGCACCACTTCCGACCCGAAGATGGTGGCAAACACCGCCAGCGCCATGCCGACAATGCCATACCAGACCGCGCGTTTCGCGCTTTCCTGCCCCGACAACCCGCCAAGCGCGAGGATGAACAGGATCGCTGCCGAGATATAGGCAGCCCCTACGATACCGATCGCCATTTTCCCGATCCTCCGCTTACGATTTCTGGAACATGGCGAGCATCCGCCGGGTGACGAGGAAGCCACCGAAGATGTTGACCGACGCGATCATGATCGAAATTGCGGCCAATATCAGCACCAGCCACGACCCCGACCCCACCTGAAGCAAGGCGCCCAGAATGATGATGCTTGAGATTGCATTGGTCACCGCCATCAGCGGCGTATGCAAGCTGTGGCTAACGTTCCAGATCACCGAGAAGCCGACAAAGACCGAAAGCGCGAACACGATCAGATGGCTCATGAAACTGGCAGGCGCGAAGGCGCCGATCAGCAGCATCAACCCGGTGCCAATCGCCAGCAGCCCCACCTGATTGCGGGTCTGCTTTTTGAACAGCGCAACCTCTTGCGCGCGCTTTTCGACCACCGTCAGCTCGCGCACCTTTTCCTTGGGCTTTTGCGCAGCAATCGCCGCGATTTTCGGCGGTGGCGGCGGAAAGGTGATGGCCCCCGCATGCGTCACGGTGGCGCCGCGGATCACGTCATCTTCCATGTTGTGGTTGATCACGCCGTCCTTGCCGGGTGTAAGATCGGCCAGCATGTGACGGATGTTGTTGGAATAAAGCGTGCTGGCCTGCGCCCCCATCCGGCTCGGGAAGTCGGTGTAGCCGACCACCGTCACGCCGTTCTCGCTGACCACCTTCTGGTCGGCCACGGTCAGATCGCAGTTGCCGCCACGCTCGGCGGCAAGGTCTACCACCACCGAACCCGGCTTCATCGCGGCGACCATGTCGGCCAGCCACAGCTTGGGCGCATCGCGCCCCGGAATCAGCGCGGTGGTAATCACAATGTCCATCTCGGGCGCCAGCTCGCGGAACTTGGCCAGTTGCGCCTCGCGGAATTCAGGGCTTGAAGGCGCCGCATAGCCGCCGGTCGCAGCACCATCCTGCGCCTCGGCGAAATCGAGATAGACGAAATTCGCGCCCATCGATTCGATCTGTTCGGCCACTTCGGGGCGCACGTCAAAGGCGTGCACGATGGCGCCAAGGCTGACGGCGGTGCCGGTGGCGGCAAGCCCCGCAACCCCGGCGCCCACGATCAGGATTTTTGCGGGGGGCACCTTGCCCGCCGCCGTCACCTGCCCGGTGAAGAAGCGGCCAAAATTGTTCGCCGCCTCGATCACAGCGCGGTAGCCCGCGATATTGGCCATCGAGGAAAGCGCGTCCATCTTTTGTGCGCGGCTGATCCGCGGCACCATGTCCATCGCCACCACGGTGGCGCCGGTGGCATTGGCGGCCTCCAGCAATTCCTTGTTCTGCGCCGGGTAGAAGAACGAAATCAGCGTCTGCCCCGCGTGCAGGCGCTTGACCTCGGCATCGACCGGCGGGCGGACCTTGACCAGCACATCGGCGGCCTTGGCCAGTGCCGCAGCGGTTTTGACCACCGTCACGCCCGCCGCCGCGTAAGCTGCGTCTGAAAACCCGGCAGCCGCGCCCGCGCCCGCCTCGATCAGGCATTCATGCCCGAGTTTTTGTAACTGGGTTGCGCTGTCGGGCGTCATCGCCACGCGCGTCTCGCCCTCGAATACTTCTCTGGGTGCGCCTATCTTCACCGTATCTCCCCCTCGCAACGGGCGTCGGCCCGCGTGGTTTTATTGGCCGCGACGTCATAGCATTGCCGCGCGTACTTTCACAAGCGCCGCAGGCAGCCTGCCGTGCGACAATCGGCCCCGACCCTTGGGGTTGCCCCGGTTTTCTAGAGCCAGCGCCGGGTGCGCGCGGCATAGGCCTGCCAGTCGGCACCAAAGCGCGCCGCTATCCGCGCCTCTTCGCCACGAATGAAACGGCGCGCGATGAAGGCCATGAAGGCGGGCACCAGCGGCAGCGCCCAAAACGCCTGCCACCAGATGATCAGCCCGGTCAGCACCAGCGCATCGGCCAGATAGATCGGGTTGCGCGACAGTGCGAAGACGCCCCCGGTCACCAGCGCCTGCGGGTCGCGGCGCGGAATGAAGGTGGTGCGCAGCGCGACCATCTGCGCCGCCGCGGCCGCCATCAGCACAAGCCCCGCCAGCACCAGCCCGCCCCCGACCCAGCCGCCATAGGGCAAGGCAAGCGGCCAG
>JAHYIZ010000032.1 GCA_019429405.1 Paracoccaceae bacterium | reverse complement strand
GCCAGATCGACGCCAATGATGGTAACTTCTTTCACGGATGCCTCCTTCGATTTGCTTGGTTTCAACGTCCAAAGCTTGGCACATTGCGATGCCGTAGGGGAGGGAGGCATCCACTCCATCACATCGGTGATGCACCTGTCCTGCCCGATCTGCTCGACCAGATCCCGATTGGCGAAGAGATCGGCTCGGTGACAGCCGACGGCGCCTACGACACCCGCAAGTGCCACGATGCCATCGCGGATCGCGGCGCCCACGCTGTCATCCCGCCCCGCAAGAACGCGAAGCCGTGGCAGACCGTCACCGCCGGTGCCGCCGCGCGAAACGAAATCCTGCGGGCCTCCAAATACCTCGGCCGGGCCTTGTGGCGACGATGGAGCGGATACCACCGCCGGAGCCGCGTCGAGACGAAGATGCATTGTGTGAACCGAAGGTCCGCGCAGCGAAACTGCTGGGCCAGCGCCTCATGGCACGGGACTTCGACCGCCAGGTCGCGGAGCTCCAAGTCCGTATCGCCGTGCTCAACGGCTACACCGCGCTCGGCATACCCGTCACGGAAGCTGTGGGATAAGTCCGTCCGGGGAAAGGGGAACCTCGGCCATCACCCGATTTGTGCAACAGAGCCACAATGCCCCGGCAATCCCCCAGAGCCAGCCCCAAAACACCACAGTCACGAATACCGAAACCGTGTTCAGCTCTAACTGGCAGCATCCCCCGGGGTCCCCCGACCCCCCTTGGGGCACCCCTTGGGGCATTGGCCCCCCCGCGACGCGACCACCCGGTCTTGCCCGCTTCACCGCTTGCTATGACAGGATTGTTTGGCTGGGGCGGTAGGATTCGAACCTACGGTACACGGTACCAAAAACCGATGCCTTACCACTTGGCCACGCCCCAACCGTGGGCGGGTGTTTAGCCAAGGCGCGGGGGGGCTGCAAGGGGAATTTGCGCGCGATTGCCATTGCGTCAAATGTGCCGGGCACGCTAAGGGGCGCGGATGGAGCGGTGTGACGTGGCAGTTTTGGGGGCGGGCGCGGCGGGCATGATGGCCGCAGTTGAGGCTGCGCGGCGGGGGCGTCGGGTGGTGGTGCTTGACCATGCACGGGCGCCTGGCGAAAAGATTCGGATCTCGGGCGGCGGGCGGTGCAATTTCACCAATGTCTCAACCGCGCCAGAACGGTTTCTTTCGCAAAACCCGCGCTTTGCGCGCTCGGCGCTCAGCCGTTTCACGCCCGCCGATTTCATTGCGCGCGTTGATTGTGCTGGCATTGCGTGGCATGAAAAGACGCTCGGGCAGCTTTTCTGCGATGGCTCGGCCACGCAGATCGTGCGGATGCTGACCGGTGCCATGGCCGAAGCCGGGGCCAGCCTGCGCCTTGGGGTGGAAATTGGCGAGGTGCGGCGCGAGCGCGGCTTCGTGATCGAGACGAGCGCCGGGGCGCTGGCCGCCGAAAGCCTTGTGGTGGCGACCGGCGGCAAGTCGGTTCCGAAGATGGGGGCAAGCGGGTTTGGGCATCGCCTTGCCGAGAGCTTCGGGCTGGGGCTGGTGGCGCCGCGCCCCGCGCTGGTGCCGCTGACCTTGGGCGAGGCCGACCTTGCGCAGACGCGGGCGCTGGCGGGTGTGGCGCTGCCGGTGCGCATAAGCCACGGCCGGGTGCAGTTTGACGAGGCGCTGCTGTTCACGCATCGCGGCATCTCGGGGCCCGCCGTGCTGCAGATCTCAAGCTACTGGCGCGAGGGCGAGGCGGTGCAGATTGATCTGGCGCCGGGGCAGGACATTGGCGCGGCGCTGCGCGCGGCGCGGGCCGAGGCGGGGCGGGGGGCGGTGCATAATGTGCTTGCGCGTTGGCTGCCCGAACGGCTGGCGGGGTTCGTTGCCATGCGGGCGGGGGTGTCGGGGCGGCTGGCAGATGTGCCGAACGCCGCCCTCGACCAGCTTGCGGAGGCGGTGCACCGCTGGCAGCTGCGCCCGCCGGGCAGCGAGGGCTACCGCACCGCCGAGGTCACGCTGGGCGGCGTCGATACGCGCGCGCTTGAGGCCCGCACGCTGGGCGCGCGCGAGGTGCCGGGGCTTTATTTCGTGGGCGAGGTGGTCGATGTGACCGGCTGGCTGGGTGGCTACAATTTTCAGTGGGCGTGGTCGTCTGGCTGGGCAGCGGGGCAGGTGGCCTGAACCTGCCCCGAGGCTGCGGCGCGGCGGTGCGCTGGTTCAGGCCGCCACCTGTTCACGCAGGATCGAGGCGGTGAGCGACAGCATCAGGTAGATGCCGCCAAGAATCAGGAAGGCCAGAATCGTGTTTTCAAAGGCGCGCGGGTAGGTGGCCTCATCGGGGGGGACCGGGCGCACACCCATGGAAAGGTAGCGCACCTGCTTGTTGGCCTCGATCCGCGCCGATTCGAGCTGTTGCGCGGCCTGGCTGAGCAACAGCTGCCGCGTTTGCAGATCGGCCTCGGCAATGCGCAACTGCCCGGTGACCGACGCAAGCGAGGTGGTGGTGCCGTTGCTTTGGGTCAACTGCGAGCGCAGACTGGCAACGACCGTTTCAAGCCGCGCAATATCGCCTTTGACGCCATCGACGCGCGCCTGGTTGGGCTGCGCATTGTCCAGCAACTGTTGCAGCGAAAGCCGCTTTTCCTGAAGCTGAATCTCGAAATTGGCGACCTGACTCATCACCATGCTCGATTCGGTCACCGGGTCGAGAATGCCAAGTTGCTGTTGCAGTTCCAGCACCTTGCGCTGCGCGTCGAGCACCTTGGCCTCGGCATCGGTATAGCTTTCGCGCGCGCCTTTCATCTGGTCTTCGCGCAGCCGCTGGGTCAGCTGGTCAACCTGTTCCTCGGCATAGCGGATCAGCGCTTGCGAGAACTGCCCTGACACCTGCGGGTCGGCCGCGATCACCTCCATCTTGATGATGCCTTCGGTCGGGTCATAGGCGATCTTCACGTTGCGGCGGTAAAGCTTGTAGGCCTTTTCGTTGGTGGCGCCCGGTTCGAGGCGTTGTAGCGGGTCGATGTTTTCCTGGCTGAAATGCGCCTTGAAACCAAGCTCCTGATCGAGCCGCAGCATCGCATCGCGCGATTGCAGGTAGCTTTGCACGGTGATCGAATCTTGGCTGGTGGCCATGCCGGTGCCCGAAAAGAGGCCTCCGAGGCCGCCTGCGGGCTGGTCGGCCTGCTGGATCACGAATTCGGCGCGCGTGGCGTAAAACTTGGTGGCCATGGCAAAATAGTAATAGCCCGCCATCAACGTGGGCAGCAGCACGAAAAAGGCCAGCCGCGTGAACAGCAACAAGGTCTTGCGCATGCGGCGGCGAACGATGTCGCGCTGCATGGCGATAATTTCGCGGGCGCGGTGGTCATCGGTCATCGGCGCGCTGCTGGGCAAGCCCGCACCGGGCCGCACGGTTTGCGGCAGTTGCACCCGCGCGTCGGCGCCGGGCCCGTCAATCCGCGCCAAGGCCATGCTGCGCGCCTCATCGGCACGGTCGGGCCGTGCAACGAGGTCGAGCACACCCGTATGCTTGAACGGGTCGATGCCGCGTCGGCGCAACAGCCGCACCGCCTCGAAATCGGATTTGGGTTCGAGCCCGTGCTTTTGCGCCACCCGGCGCGCCATGCGCAGCTGGCGCCCGCTTAGCCCTTCGGCGCGGATGGCGGCAATCTCATCTTCGGGAAGCGATGCCGAGGGGCCAAGAACCCGGTCTTCGGCGGCCGTGGGAAAGCGTTGGTTGCCAAACCCGTCATCAGGGGCGCTGAGGTAGCTGTTGGCCCCCTGGGCCTGCGCGGGCGCCGCCACGGGTGCAGCCGCCACGGGTGCCGCCAGCACCGGCACGGCGCGCCGGATGCGAAACTTCTTAGCCTTGGGCACTGTAGTCATAGAGCTGTTTCGCCTCTTCCAAGGTGTCGAACATATGCAGCTTGCCATCGCGCAGCACGGCGGCAGAGCGGCAGAACTTTTCAAGTGTCGCGGCCTGATGCGAGACCACGACCACGGTGGCGTTTTTCAAACGTTCGCGCAGAATATCGCCTGCCTTGCGGTTGAACTCGACATCGGTGGTGGAGGGCATGCCTTCATCAATCAGGTAGATATCAAATTCCAGCGCCAGCAGCAGAGAGAAAGTGAAGCGCGATTTCATGCCCTGGCTGTAGGTGCCAACCGGCATGTCGAAATATTCGCCGATGCCGGTCAGCCAGCGACAGAACGCCTCGACATAGTCAGGGTCGAGGCCGTAGAGGCGGGCGATGAAACGGGCATTCTCGTTGCCGGTGTGCTTGGGCACCACGCCGCCCATGAAGCCGAGCGGAAACGAGACGCGGCAAGATTTGCGAATCTCGCCCTCATCGGGTTTTTCCAGCCCCGCCATCATGTTGATGATCGTGGTCTTGCCGGTTCCATTGGCCGCCAGAATGCCCAGCGAATTGCCAAGCTCGACCCGAAAGGTGGCGCGGTCAAGAATCACCTTGCGGCTTTGGCCGGTCCAGAATGACTTGCTGACATTGTTGAACTCGAGCATTCCGCGCTTTCGGCCCCGGCGGCTGATATGGCCCACCCTAGGCGGACCTGGTTAATGAAGTTTCTATCCCGGCAATCAGGCAACATTATGTCTTGCAGACGCGCCTATGCGCAACCGCCCTTGTGATTGTTGCACCTTTCGCAACGGCGTCGTCAGAACTCGCGCCGCTCCACCCGGAACAGTTTGCCCGCGATCACGGCAATCGCCGCCGCGCCAAAGCTGAACAATGCGCCCATCTTGGCGGCGTCCTGCACAGCCCCGCCGGGGAATGCGACCGAGGCCACGAACAGCGCCACCGTAAAGCCGATTGCCGCGACACAGCCCAGCACCGCCAGATCGGGCAACCGCATGCCTTCAGGCAAGCCAAAGCCCAGCGTGCGCGCGCCAAAGTAGCCCATCAGGAAGATGCCTGCCGGCTTGCCAATCAGCAGCCCCGCCATCACCAGCCATGTCGGCGCGCCGATCGCGCTGAACTCGACCCCGGCATTGAACAGCCCGAACAGGAACAGCACGATCTCGACCGGGTATTTCAGGCGGTGCTCGATCCAGTTCAGCAGGTCTTTCAGATGTGCTTCGGCTTCGGCGAAAATGCCATAGGGGCGGTCGGCGTGCGGAATCGTCGCCACGATCGGCAACAGGCCGAGCGCCGGGTGGATGCCCGCGCGCATGAAGCCATACCAGCTGAGGCACCCGGCAATCAGGTAGGGCCAGAACGACAGGTTCTTGCGCACCCATGTCGAATTGGGGCGTAGCTGGTTGTGCCGATCCCGCCGGCGCGGCAGGTCGTTGAACAGGAAATACACCCCCAGGGCTGCGCCAAGCGACAGCAGCAGCCAGACCGGCGCCAGTTCGCCCGTGGGGTAAAAGATCGCCAGAATAATCAGCCCCGCCGCGTCATCGGCAATTGCCAGCAGCAGCAGGAACCGGATCGCCGGATGCCCGGCGCCAAACACGATGCGCCCGACGAGGTACGAAAACGCGATGTCGGTGGCGGTGGGAATCGCCCAGCCTCGGCTGACGGTTTCATAGATGCCCAGCACCGCAGCAAGGCCGAGGTAGACCACAACCGGCCCCAGCATGCCGCCCGCCGTAGCGATCAGCGGCGTCATCGCCTTGCGTCCGCGCAGCTCACCGTTCTTCAGGATCACCGCTTCCCAGACTTCCTTTCCCGCCATTGCAAAGAAGAAGGCCATCAGGATGTCGTTGACAAGGAAATGCGCCGTCAGGGTGCGGCTGATGTGGCCGTCGGCCGCGTGTTCTGCGCCGATAAAGAAGTTCTGGATCAGCGGGTAATCAACCACCGCGTGATAGCTATGCGGGTCGAGGTTCGCCCAGACAAGGGCCACGGTCGCGCCTGCAATCAGCAGCAACGAATAGCTGGCAATGAAGTTCCAGACCCTGTGCATGCAAGCCCTCCCCCCGAAGTCCTGTGCGGTTTGTATGCCATCGTATGGTGGGGGCGCAACTGCCGCTTTGCCGCGCGGCGGCGGCTTTTGCTTGCCCCGCGCCCGCGCCGGCGCTAGGGGGCGCTACCCGCCATGCCCAAAGGCCGCCGCCATGCTCTTGCCCACCGCCTACGATCTTGCCCACGCAACCGCCGAGGCCGCGCCCGAAGACGGCGCCGCCCGGTTGGCGCTCTACAATTTCCTTGCCGACGCCGAGCTTTTCGTGCTGCTGGAAACCGAACCCGTGGGCGATGACATCACGCCGCAGGTGTTCGAAACCGAAGATGGCGACTATGTGCTGGCCTTCGACCTTGAAGAACGGCTGAGCGCGTTCACCGGGTTGCCCGCGCCCTATGCGGCGCTGCCGGGGCGGGTGATCGCGCAATATCTGGCGGGTGAGGGGGTAGGGCTGGGCCTCAACCTTGGCGTGGCCGACTCTGCCATGCTGCTGCCGCCCGAGGCGCTCGAATGGCTGACTGACACCCTGCGCGAAGAACCCGAGGCCGCCAGCGGCACGCCCGAAGCCTTCAGCGCCCCGGCGCTTGGCCCGGCGGCGCTGGGCGCGCTGCTGACCGCGCTCGATGCCAAGTTTGTGCACCTGGCGGGCTATGCCGCGCAGGCGCTTTTGGCGGGGGTGCGCTATCAGGGCGGGCGACGCGGGCATATGTTGGCATTTCTGGGCGCGGTGCCGGGGGCGGAGCCGGCACTGGCCAAATCGGTGGCCGAGGCGCTTGCGTTTTCGGGGCTTGAGGCGGGCGAGCTGGATGTGGCGTTCGTGACCGGCGCCGAGGCGCTGTTTGATGAGCTGGCCGAGGTGGCGCAGGTGTTCGACCTGCCCGCGCCGCCGGTTGAACCCGATCAGGTGATCGAGCCGGGTGCCGCGCCGGGGATGGACCCGAGCAGGCCGCCGATTTTGCGTTAGCCGTGCCGCACTTTTCCGCCGCGCGCGTTAGCGCCCGCGAATGCGCGGGTCGAGCGCGTCGCGCAGACCGTCGCCGATGTAGTTCACGCTCAGCACCGTCAGCGAAATCATCACGCCGGGCATGATCACCCGCGCCGGGTAAAGCTGCATCGCATCCACCGCATCGAACAACAGCCGCCCCCAGGTCGGAAAATCTGGCGGAAAGCCGAGACCGAGAAAGCTCAGCGCCGATTCCGTGATGATCGCGCTGGCAATGCCCAGCGTGGCCGAAACCATGATCGGGCTCATCACGTTGGGCAGGATGTGGCGGGTAATCATGCGGCGCGGCGGGGTGCCGATGCTGCGCGCGGCCAGCACGAATTCGGCCTCTTTCACCGCCAGCACAGACCCGCGCACAATGCGCGCGCTCTGCATCCAGCTGGTGGCGCCGATCGCGGTGACAATCAGAATGAAGATGCCGGTTTCGGGGCCAAAGGTGCGCGACAGGGGTTCCCGAAAGAGCGTCACCATCAGCAGCAGCAAGGGCAGCAGCGGCAGCGCCAGAAACAGGTCGGTGCCGCGCATCAGCAGGTTTTCCAGCCGCTTGAAATAGCCCGCAAGCACGCCAATCGTGGTGCCAAGCGTGATTGACAGCAGCATCGCCGTAAGGCCGACCGAGATCGAGACCTTGCCGCCCGCCATGATCCGCGCCAGCATGTCGCGGCCCAACTGGTCGGTGCCAAGCGGGTGCGCCGCCGAAAAGCCCTGGTTGCGGGCGCGCAGGTTCACGAATCCGGGGTCCATCGTCCAGAACCACGGCCCGATCAGGATCAGCGCGAGGATCGAGAAGAACACCGCCAGCCCGATCAGCGCGCCCTTGTGGGTCTTGAACTGGTCCCACACATCCCACCACTGGTTGCGGGGGGCCTTGCGTTTTGCAGCGGCGATTGCGGCATCAGTCATAGCGGATCCTCGGGTCGAGAATGCCGTAGAGCAGGTCGGCAATCAGGTTGAAGGTCACGATCAGGATCGCGAAGATGAAGGTCAGCGTCATCACCATCGGCATGTCGTTGGAATGGATCGAGGTGATCAGTTGCTGGCCAAGCCCGTTCACTTTGAACACCTGTTCGGTAATGATCGCGCCGCCGAAGATCGTGGGCACCCCAAGCGCAATCACGGTAACTACGGGGATCAGCGAATTGCGCAGCACATGCACCAGCAGCACGACCGTTTCGGTCAGCCCCTTGGCGCGCGCCGTGCGCACATAATCCTGGTTGAGGTTGTCGAGCATGGATGACCGCATGAACCGGCTGATCTGCGCGGCGTTGTAAAGCGACAGCACCATCACCGGCATCGCCATCTGGCGCACCTGTTTGAGGAAGCTTTCCCAATCGGTGACCTGATGCATGGTGTCGTAGATTGACGGGAACCACTGCAACTTGACGCCGAAGACGATGATCAGCACCACGCCAGAAAAGAACGTCGGCACCGAAAAGCCGATCATCGAGACCAGCGTGCCGATCTGGTCGAACCAGCTATATTGGCGGTAGGCCGAATAGATGCCGATCGGCAGCGCGATGGAAACCCCGATCAGGTAAGACATGCCAACCACGGTCAAGGTCTGCGGCACGCGTTGCGCGATGATCTGCATCACCGGTTGGCGCGACTGGAACGAAATCACGCGCTGCATGCCTTGCGCATAGTCGGTGCCGAAGATGTAGTCGACGAGGTTCAGCGGCTCGACCCAGAAGAACTGTTTGAGCCACAAGAAATAGCGCACAAACCACGGGCTATCGAGGCCAAGGGCGGCGCGCATCTTTTCCTTCACATCGGGCGGCACGGTCAGCGGCACATCGCCCAGCGGGTCGCCGGGGGCGGCCTCCAGCAGCAGGAAAATGGCGAGTGAAATGATCAGAAGCGTCGGAATTGCGATCAGGAATCGTCGCAGGGCAAAGGTGAACATCGGCGCCTCGGGTCAGTTCGCTTGGGTATGGGTGCGCCGCCCCGGCGCGATTGGCCGGGGCAGCGCGATGGGTCAGATCACTTCACGCGATACCAATCCGAGACGTTCCACAGCTCGGAGTCCCAGGTGTTCAGCACGACGCCGCCCAGCGACAGCGAACGCGCCGAAAGACGGCCACGGTCAACCAGCGGCACGATGGTCATGGTGTCTTTGGTCAGCATGTCGTTCATGCGCCGCGCCAGTTCGGCGCGCTTGTCCATCTCGCCGGTGCGGCCAAGTTCCACCACCAGCGCGTCATAGGCCGGGTCGCAGTAGCGGTTGACGTTTTCGCCCTGCCACTGGGTCGCGGGCGAGGGTGCCTTTTCGCAGGTGTAATGCGCCAGGTAGGGCTCCGGGTCGGTGCCATCGAAGTTGTTGGCATACATTTCGACGTCGGCATAGAATTTCTGGAAAGTGTCGGGCGAGCCCGCGTCACCGCCGAAATACACGCCCGCGTCGATCGCCTTCAGCTCAACTTCCACGCCGATGTCGTTCCACCACTGTTTGATGATCGACTGAAAGTCTTGCCGCACGGCGTTGACCGAGGTCTGGTAGAGCAGCTTCAGGCGCATGCCGTCTTTCACGCGCACGCCATCCGGCCCCGGCACCCAGCCCGCTTCGGTCAGCAGCGCCTTGGCGCCTTCGACATCCTGCACGAGGCAGTCGGTGTTGTCCGAGGCAAAGGCCGCCGGTGCGGGCACCAGGTTGCAGGTGGCGCGGCCGGCATTGCCATAGCCGACTTCCACCAGCACGTCACGGTCGATCGCCTTGCTGAGCGCGGTGCGCACGCGGATATCCGACAGGATCGGGTGCGGGTGCGCTGCAGTCGCGCGCTCGCCTTCAGGCAAGCTGGGCGAGGGGTCGGTCATGTTCATCTCGATGCGCTCGACCAGCGTGCCGAAGGCGTAGATGAATTCGCCCTTGCCGCCTGTGGCCATCTGGCCTTGCACTTCGGGCGAGATCTGGGTGTTCCAGGCGTAGTCGAACTCGCCGGTTTCCATCACCGCGCGCGCCGCCGCTGCCGCTTCGCCGCCGCCCTTGACGGTTACCTTGGCAAAGGCCGGTTTCGCCGCGTCGCGGTAGTTCGGGTTGGCCTCCATCTGCACCACGTCGTTGGTGCGGAATTCGGTCACCACGAACGGGCCGGTGCCGACCGGGGCAAAGTTCTGCTCGGTGCAGCTCGATGCTGCGGCGCCGACGCAATTGGCGAATTGCGCCGCCTGCAGCAGCGGCGAGGTGGCGCCGACAAAGGCGGTGTAGGGGTTCGGGCGCGGCTCGTTATAGGTGATCTTGACGGTCAGATCATCGAGCGCCTCGACCGACTTGATGCCTTCATAGCGCGCAAGCTGGGCGCAGCCACCGGCCGGGTCCATGCAGTAATTGGCGGTGAAAACCGCGTCATGCGCCGTTACCGGCGTGCCATCCGACCACACGAGGCCCGGCTTGATGCGCCAGGTGATGCTGGTGAGGTCGGCCGAAACGCCGCCGTTTTCGACCGTCGGGATCTCGGTCACAAGGCGCGGAATGACCACGCCGTTCTCATCAAAACCGGCCAGCGGCTCGATCACGAGGCTGGCGGTTTCCACATCCTTGGTGCCCGACGACAGGTAGGGGTTCAGCGTCGAGACGGCTTGCCAGTAGATGATCTTGACCTCACCGTCACTGCCGCGTTCGGCATAGGCGGCGGGGGCGAACACCAGGGTCGCTGCCGCGCCCAGAAGAGCGGTTTTCAGTTTCATGTCAGACTCCTTGTTGGGTTGTCGTATTATTTGTGCTCAAGCTGTTCGCGCCTGATGCCTCGGGTGCCGCCGTTGCCCCGGCGGTCGTGGTGGTTTCGTAAAGGTGGCAGGCCACGAAGCGGCCCGGTTCAATCTCGCGGCTGACCGGTTCCACCTTGCGGCAGATATCCATGACCTTCGGGCAGCGGGTGCAGAAATTGCAGCCCTCGGGCGGGTTCGCTGGCGAGGGCACGTCGCCGGTCAGAATGATGCGGCGCCGGTTGGCCTCGTGTTCGGGGTTGGGCTCGGGCACCGCCGACAAAAGCGCCTGCGTATAGGGGTGCTTGGGGCTGCCATAGAGCGCCTCGCGGCTGGCCAGCTCAACGATCTGACCCAGATACATCACCGCGACGCGGTCGGCGATATGGCGCACCATGCTCAGATCGTGGCTGATGAAAAGGTAGGTCAGCCCGAGCCGGTCCTGCAATTCTTCCAAGAGGTTCACGACCTGCGCCTGAATCGAGACATCGAGTGCCGCGATCGGTTCATCGCAGACGATGAACTTGGGGTTCAGCGCCAGCGCGCGGGCAATGCCGATGCGCTGGCGTTGCCCGCCCGAAAAGGCATGCGGGTAGCGGTTGGCAAAATCGCGGCTGAGGCCCACGGCGTCCATCAATTCGTAAATCCGCGCCAGCTTTTCGGCACGGTTGAGCGTGGTGTGCTCATCCAGCGGCTCGCCGATGATGCCCGCCACGGTCATGCGCGGGTTCAGGCTCGCCTGTGGGTCTTGAAAAACCATCTGCATGGTCGGGCGCATCCGGCGCAGCGCATCGGCGCTGAGCTTGGCGATGTCGACGCCGCCAATGCGGATGCTGCCCGCCGTCACATCGTAAAGCCGCAAAAGCGCACGCCCGCAGGTGGATTTGCCGCAGCCCGATTCGCCCACGAGCCCCAGCGTCTCGCCCTCGAAAATCGAGAACGACACCCCATCGACCGCCTTTACATCGCCGACCTTGCTGCGAAAGAGGCCGGCGGTGATCGGGAAATACAACTTCAGCCCGTCAACTTCGACCAGCGTTTTTTGCGTGGGTTTGTGGTCAAGCATTGGCGGCGCTTTCGGCGGCGGCTACGGGGCCGTTGCTGTCAAAATCCCAAAAGCAGGCAACATCATGCCCGCGCCCCACCGCGCGCCGCGCCGGATTTTCGCGCGCGCAACGATCAAACGCCTGCGCGCAGCGCGGGCGGAACGGGCAGGCCGTGGGGGTGGCGGTCAGCATCGGCGGCTGGCCCTCGATCACTTTCAACTTGGGCGCGCGCTCGCCCAGCACGCTTGGCACGGTCTGCAAAAGCGCGCGCGTATAGGGGTGGCGCGGCCGGGCAAAGAGCTCCCCCACCGGCGCCTGTTCGACAATCTGCCCGCCATACATCACGATCACCCGGTCTGCGATGCCCGCAATCACGCCAAGGTCATGCGTGATCCAGACAATCGCCATGCCCAGCTTTTGCCGCAGCTCGCGGATCAGTTCGAGAATCTGCGCCTGAATCGTCACATCGAGCGCGGTCGTCGGCTCGTCGGCGATCAGCACCTTGGGGTCGCAGGCCAGCGCGATGGCGATCATCACGCGCTGCCGCATGCCGCCCGAAAACTGGTGCGGGTAATCGCCAAGCCGCTGCGCGGCATCGGGAATGTTGACCAGCTCCAGCAGTTCCTGTGCCCGCTTGCGCGCGGCCTCCTTGTTCATGCCAAGGTGGCGGCGCAACGGCTCCATGATCTGAAAGCCGACCGTAAAAACCGGATTCAGCGAGGTCATCGGGTCTTGAAAGATGAAGCCGACGCCAAGCCCGCGCACCGCGCGCAATTCGGCGGGCGAGCATTGCAGCAGGTCGCGCCCGTCAAAAATCACGCGCCCCTCGCGCACCTCGGCGGGTGGCGACGGTAGCAGGCCCAGAAGCGACATCATGGTGACCGACTTGCCCGAACCGGACTCGCCCACCACCCCCAGCAATTCGCCGGGTTTCAGATCGAAGCTGACCGAATTGACAGCGTGCACTTCGCCGCCGCGGACCTTGAAGACGGTCTTCAACCCCTCGACATACAGGACAGAGTTCGCCCCATCGGGCATGGATTGCTCCCAGTTCGTTGTTATTGTTGTTCTTTGTCGTGCAGACTCCCGCCCACCAAAGGCAGCGTAGGCGCCAGTGTTAGAGATTTTTAGCGCTCACGCAAGTTCGTTTCTGCGCCACTTGCGCAACGGAAATTCTCTCGGCAGAGATCGCGGCAGGGGTTGCGCTCTGCGGCCTCATGTCGCAGCCTGCCCGCCGCAACACCGGAGTGACCCATGCCAGACCTCGCCACCGCCCGCGCGCTCCTTGCGTCGCTCGTCGCCTTCCCCAGCGTCAGCCGCGACAGCAACCTTGACCTGATCGAATGGGTGCGGGCGTGGTTGCACGGGCACGGCATTGCGTCCACCGTGGTGCCCGCGCCCGATGGCCGCAAGGCCAGTCTTTTCGCGCAGGTGGGGCCAGCGGTGCCGGGCGGTGTGGTGCTTTCGGGGCACACCGACGTGGTGCCGGTCGATGGGCAGTCGTGGACTTCTGATCCCTTCACCGTGGTCGAGCGTGACGGCCGCCTTTATGGCCGCGGCACCTGCGACATGAAGGGGTTTGATGCGCTGGCGCTGGCCGCGCTGGTGCTGGCGAAAGAGCGTGGGGTCAAGCGCCCGCTGCAACTGGCGCTGAGCCACGATGAGGAGTTGGGGTGCATTGCCTGCATTCCGATGATCGAGGCGATGGCCGCGCTGCCGCGTGCCGCGGCGGTGATCGTGGGCGAGCCGACGATGCTGCGCGTTGTCACCGGGCACAAGGGCGGCATGGCCTATTGGCTGCGGGTGAAAGGCTACGAGGTGCACAGCTCGATCATGCACGAAGGCGTCAATGCAATTCTCGAAGGCGCAAAGCTGCTGGCATGGGTGAATGCGCAGAACATTACCAACCGTGCCGCGAAACCGGGCCCCTTGGCGGCGATGTTCAACCCGCCATGGACAACGGTTCACACCGGGCAGATTTCCGGCGGCACCGCGCATAACATTACCGCCGGTTCCTGCGAATTCGGCATCGATTTTCGCGTCGTGCCGGGCGAAGACCCCGACCGCTGGCGGCAGGCATTTTACGCCAAGGTGGCCGAGGTTGAGGCCGAGATGAAGGCGGTGCGCCCCGAGGCCGGAATCGAGGTCAGCGAGCGTTTCGTGGTGCCGCCGCTGGCGCCCGAAACCAACGGCGCCGCCGAGGCCCTTGCGCGCGCACTTACCGGCGACAACGCGCGCCACGTCGTCAGCTACGGCACCGAGGCCGGGCAGTTTCAGGCGCGCGGCTGGTCGGCGGTGGTTTGCGGCCCCGGCGACATCGCGCAGGCGCATCAGGCCGACGAATACCTGACGGTGGCGCAGTTCAAGGCGGGCTGGGCGTTCATGGAGGATCTGGTTGACGGGCTGGGCCGCTAGCGCGCCTGCCGCCCTGCCGGGCTTGCGGCGCGGGTGAAAATCTAGTCGGGCTTGACCACGATCAGATCGAAGTCAAGGCCGGGGCAGGCCGCCATGATTTCGGAACAGACCAGATGCGGGTCGGGAATGGCGGGCGTCAGTGCGCGCACCTGACCGCGAAAATCGAGCATCCACAGCATGCGCGCAAGGTCGAGCATGTCGAAGCTTGGGGTCATCAGCGGCGCCAGCACGACATCCGGGCGCAATCGTACCAGCAGACCCGCATCAACCGCCGCGAGGGGAACACAGGTCACGTTTCTCGCACCCGCCAGCGGCAACCTGGTCGGCACCGAATGGCGCGGTTCTACCAGCAAGATCGTGCGACTGTTTGCAGGGGCAGCTTCAAATGCACCACTCGGCAGAGGCACAGGGCCCGCGTCGAAACTCGCTGTCATCAATAATGCGCCTTGCCCTCAATACAACTTTAAGACCCTTTAACCATACACCCCACAATCATAAGTTTAGCTGGCCGCTGGCCACCACTCAAGCATTATTGCGTGTTAGCACATGGCCTTAGTGCCGCAGCCAGACCCAGCCGTTCGCCTTCAAGTCGAGCGCGCCGCGGCGTGGCGAGGCCCCTCGCGTGCCGGGCTGGGGCGAGGCCAGCAGGGGCGTGCCGGGCGGGGGATTTGCCAGGGTCAGCGGATGCGGCGAAAGATTGAAAATGCAGCTGACCCTGTCCGCCCCGAGGCGCCGTTCAATGCCCAGCAGCGGCGGCGGCAGATTGAGAAACCGCGCCTGCCCAAGCCGCAGCGCGGGCGTGGTGCTGCGCAACCGCAGCACCACGCGGCAATGGTGCAGCACCGATGCCGGATCGGCCTCTTGTGCCGCCACGTTGCGCGCGGCCTGCGCGGGCTTTACCGGTAGCCATGGCCGCGCGGTGCTGAACCCTGCCTGCGGCGTTTCATCCCAGACCATCGGCGTGCGGCAGCCGTCACGCCCCTTGACCTCGGGCCAGAACCGCAGGCCGGGCGGGTCGGTCAGCTCGGCGTAGTCAAGCGCGGTTTCGGTCTGCCCCAGCTCTTCGCCCTGATAAAGCCCGATCGTGCCGGGCAGCGAGGCCAGCAGCGCCAGCGCCTGTTTCGCCAGCGCATCACGGCTGGCGCCATGCTTGGCCCAGCGGCTGGCGGCGCGCATCACGTCATGGTTTGAAAACGACCAGTAGGGCCAGCCATCGGGCGCGGCGGCAAAGAAGCCCTCGATCACCGCGCGAAAATGCGCGGGCGTGTAATCTTCGCCCAGCAGATCAAAGCTGTAGGCCATGTGCAGCCGCTTGGCCCCCGCCGTATAGGCCGCCATGATCGGCAGCGCCCGCCCCGCCACCTCGCCCACTTCGCCCACCAGGCAGCGGTCGGGGTAACGGTCTGTCAGCGCGCGTATACGGGCCAGCAACGCGAGGTTTTCGGGGCGGGTCTTGTCATAGAGGTGGTCTTGCATGTCGTAGGTATTGGCGGGGGGGCGGCCATCTGGTGCGGGGGGCGCGGGCGGGTTGTCGCGCAGGGCCGCATCATGCAGGTAGTAGTTGACGGTATCGAGGCGGAAACCATCGACCCCCCGGTCAAGCCAGAACCGCAGCGCATCGAGCACCGCATCCTGCACCTGCGGGTTGTGCAGGTTAAGGTCGGGTTGGCTCGCCAGGAAGTTGTGCAGGTAATACTGCCGCCGCGCCGCATCCCATTCCCATGCCGGGCCACCGAAGACCGAAAGCCAGGTGTTGGGCGGGCTGCCATCTGGCTTGGCATCGGCCCAGACATACCAGTTGGCCTTGGCGCCCAGCTTGCGGCTGTCGGCAAACCACGCGTGGCGGTCGGAGGAATGGCTGAGCACCTGATCAAGGATCACCCGCAGCCCCAGCGCATGCGCGCGCGCCAGCAGGGCGTCGAAATCATCGAGGCTGCCAAACAGCGGGTCGATGCCGCAATAGTCTGCCACATCATAGCCCATGTCGGCCATTGGCGAGGGGAACACCGGGCTCAGCCAGATGGCATCGGCGCCAAGGCTGGCGATGTGGTCAAGGCGGCGGGTGATGCCGCGCAGATCGCCCACCCCGTCGCCGTCGCTATCTTGAAAGCTGCGCGGATAGACCTGATAGACCACCGCGCCGCGCCACCATTCCGCCATCGCATCCCCCATCCACGCCTTCGCGCACACCTAGCCGTTGCCCGCGCCCGGCGAAACGATTCCCCGCAAGCGCGCTTGACGAGGCCGGGGCAGGGTTGCACAAAGGCATCCAAACCGCTTTGGAAGGCCGCGCATCCGTGACCACTGGTAACGTTACCAACGCCGAAACGCTGCGCGCCGACATTTTGCGCCATCTGACCTTCACGATGGGCAAGGATGCGCCGCACGCGTCGGCCTACGACTGGCGGCTGGCGCTTTCTTTCGCGCTGCGCGACCGCATCGTGGAACCGTGGTTCGCCGCAACGCGCAAGACCTGGGAAACCGGCGCCAAGCGGGTCTATTACCTGTCGATGGAATTTCTGGTCGGGCGCCTGCTGGAAGACGCCGCGATCAACCTTGGCCTGCGTGATGCCGCCAGCGTGGCGATGGCGGGGCTTGGCGTCGATTTTGCCGCGCTGGTGGGCGATGAGCCCGACGCCGCGCTGGGCAACGGCGGCCTCGGGCGGTTGGCTGCCTGCTACATGGAAAGCATGGCCACGCTCGGCTGCCCCGGCTACGGCTACGGCATTCGCTACGAACACGGGCTGTTCCGGCAGAGCATCGAGCACGGCCAGCAGCGCGAACAGGCCGAGAACTGGCTGACCCAGCGCCACCCGTGGGAGTTTGAGCGCCCCGAATCCGCCTATACCATCGGTTTTCGCGGCGAGGTGACGCGCCGCGCGGGCCGCGCCGTCTGGACGCCGGGCGAAACCGTGCGCGCCGAGGCGCATGATACCCCGGTCATCGGCTGGGGCGCGAAATGGGCCAATACGCTGCGGCTCTGGTCGGCCAAGCCAACCGCGCTTTTTGACCTCGCCCGCTTCAACCACGGTGATTACGCCGCTGCGGCAGAACCCGAGGCACTGGCGCGCACGCTTTCCCGCGTGCTCTACCCCGACGACACCACATTTGCCGGCAAGGAATTGCGGCTGAAGCAGGAATACTTCCTTGTTTCGGCAGCACTGCAAGACATTCTGCGCCGCCACCTTGCGGGCGGCTATGCGCTGACCGACCTGCCTGCCCATGCGGCAATCCAGATGAACGACACCCACCCGGCACTGGCGGGGCCGGAACTGGTGCGACTGCTGGTCGATCAGCACGGGCTGGGCTTTGAGGCTGCGATCACCATTGCGGTGGCCTGCCTTGGCTACACCAACCACACGCTCTTGCCCGAGGCGCTGGAACGCTGGGCAACCTACCTCATGGGCTCTGTCTTGCCACGCCACATGCAGATCATCGAAGAGATCGACGCCTGGCACGCCGCGCGCCACCCAACCCGCCCGCATTGGGTGGGGATCGTCAAGCACCACGAAGTGCGGATGGGCGACCTTGCCTTCATCACCGCGCACAAGGTCAACGGGGTTTCGGCACTGCATACCGAACTGGTCAAAAGCACGCTCTTCCCCGAGCTTTCGGCGCTGCATCCGGGCCGGGTGGTCAACGTGACCAACGGCATCACCCCCCGGCGCTGGCTGAAAATGGCGAACCCCGCGCTTTCCGGCCTGATCACGCGGTCGATCGGGCCGGGCTGGGAGGCCGATCTTGACCGCCTGCGCGGGCTGGAACCGCTTGCCGACGACGCGGGCTTTCGCGCCGATTTCGCCGCCGCCAAGGCCGCCAACAAGGCAGCGTTGGCGCGCTGGCTGCGCGAGACGCAGGGGCTGACGGCAAACCCCGGCGCCATTTTCGATGTGCAGGTCAAGCGCGTGCATGAATACAAGCGCCAGCTTTTGAACATCTTGCAGGCCGTCGCGCACTGGCAGCGGCTGCGCGAAAGCCCCGGCGACGCCGTGCCACGGCTGCGGATTTTCGGCGGCAAGGCCGCGCCGGGCTACCATGCCGCCAAAGAAATCATTCGCCTTATCAACGATGTCGCGTCCGTTGTTAACGCAGACCCGAAAACCCGCGACCTGTTGCAGATTGTCTACCCCGAAAATTACAACGTCAGCATGGCCGAGCGCCTCGTGCCAGCCGCCGACCTGTCAGAGCAGATTTCCACCGCCGGCAAAGAGGCGTCGGGCACCGGCAACATGAAATTCGCGCTTAGTGGCGCGCTGACAATTGGCACGCTCGATGGCGCCAATGTGGAGATTCGCGAGCAGGTCGGGGCGGAGGACTTCTTTCTGTTCGGCCTGACCGCCGCCGAGGTGGCGGACCGGCGCCGCAACCCCGACCATGCGCGCGAGGCAATCCTTGCCAGCCAGCCCTTGCAGGACGTGCTGCAGATGATCGCCGAAGGCCGTTTCAGCCCCGATGAGCCGGGGCGCTACCACGGCCTTGTGCACAATATCTGGCATAGCGACTATTTCCTCGTGGCCTCGGACTTTGCCGCCTATGACGCGGCGCAGGCGCGGGTTGATGCGGCCTTTGCCGACCCTGACCGCTGGTGGCGGATGGCGGCGCTGAACACCGCGCGGATGGGGTATTTTTCGTCGGATCGCGCGATCGGGGAATACATGACGGGTATCTGGGGCGCGGCATCGGCACCATAGGGGGCGGCATGGCACCACTGAACGCCGCAACGGCGCGGGCCTTGGCCGGGGCAATCCACCCCGACCCGTTTGCGGTGCTTGGCCCTCACGGCGGCCAGATGGTGGCGCTGGTGCCCGATGCGGCGCGGCTTTGGGTGGTGGGCGCCGCGACGGTCGAGATGAAGGCCGTGCATGCCGGGGTGTTTGCCGCCGACTGGCCCGAGGGCGCCCCTTACCGCCTTCGCGCAGAGGGGGCGGCGGGCAGATGGGAATTTGAAGACCCCTACCGCTTTGCCCCGGTGCTGGGCGAGATTGACGAATATCTGATCGGCGAGGGCCGCCACCGCCGCCTGTGGCAGGCTTTGGGCGCGCATCTGATCACGCATGAGGGCGTGGCCGGGGTGCATTTCGCGGTCTGGGCGCCCAATGCGCGCCGGGTTTCGGTGGTGGGTGGCTTCAACAACTGGGATGGCCGGCGCCACCAGATGCGCAAGCGCGGCGCCACAGGCGTATGGGAGATCTTTGCGCCGGGCCTGGCCGAGGGCGAGGCCTATAAATATGAAATCCTTGGGCCTGACGGCACGGTGCTGCCGCTCAAGGCCGACCCGGTGGGTTTTGGCGCCGAGCATCCGCCGCAGACCGCCTCGGTGGTGCGGGCATTGGGGCGGCATGTCTGGGGCGACGGCGCGCATATGAAGACCCGCGCCGAGGCCGCTGCCATTGGCGCGCCAATTGCAATCTATGAGGTGCATCTGGGCAGTTGGCGGCGCGTGGCGGGCGCGGGGGGCAGGCCGCTAAGCTACTTTGAGGCCGCATCGCAACTGGTTGAATATGTGGCAGATATGGGGTTTACCCATATTGAGCTCCTGCCTATTACCGAGCACCCGTTTGACGGCAGCTGGGGCTATCAGCCGATCGGGCTTTACGCCCCCACCATCCGCCACGGTCGGCCCGAGGAATTTGCGGCCCTTGTCGATGCTGCGCATCTGCGCGGGCTTGGCGTCATCCTCGACTGGGTGCCGGGGCATTTTCCGACCGATGCGCATGGGCTGGCGCGCTTTGATGGCACGCCGCTTTATGAACACGCCGACCCGCGCGAGGGCTTTCATCGCGACTGGAACACCCTCATCTTCAACTACGGGCGCCGCGAGGTGGCCAACTACCTGCTCGCCAACGCGCTCTTTTGGCTGGAGGAATACCACCTTGACGGTCTGCGCGTCGATGCTGTGGCCTCGATGCTTTACCGTGACTATTCGCGCCCTGCGGGTGAATGGGTGCCCAACATCAAGGGCGGGCGCGAAAACCTTGAAGCAATTGCCTTTTTGCAAGAGGTCAACGCGGCCGCCTATGGCGGTGCGCCCGGCATCATGACGGTGGCAGAGGAAAGCACCTCTTACCCCGGTGTTTCAAAGCCGGTGCATGACGGGGGCCTTGGGTTTGGCTACAAGTGGAACATGGGCTGGATGAACGACTGGCTGCGCTATTTCGCCCGCGATCCGATCCACCGACGCCATCACCACAATGAGATTACCTTCGCAAGTTCCTATACTTACAGCGAAAACTTTATTCTTCCGGTTAGCCATGACGAGGTGGTGCATGGCAAGGGTAGCCTGCTCGGCAAGATGCCGGGGCTGGAGGGTGAGCGTTTTGCCAACCTGCGCGCTTTCCTTGGCCTGATGTGGGGCCACCCCGGCAAGAAGCTGTTGTTCATGGGGCAGGAGTTTGCGCAGGCGCGCGAATGGGCGCAAGCGGGGCAGCTTGACTGGCACTTGCTTGACGATCCGCGCCATGCGGGCGTGCAAAACCTCGTGCGCGATCTGAACCGGCTTTACCGCAAAACGCCTGCGTTGCATTGGGGCGATTGCCGGGGCGAGGGGTTCGCCTGGGTCGAAGCGGATGATGCCGCCAATTCGGTCTATGCGTTTGAACGCCGCGTGCCGGGTGCGGCGCCGGTGCTGGTGGTGGCGAACCTCACACCGATCGAGCGCGTGGGCTATCGGCTGGGCCTGTCGCAACGCGGCGACTGGCATGAGGTGCTCAATACCGACAGCGCGCATTATGGTGGCGAAAACCGTGGCAACATGGGCGCGGTCAAGGCCGAGGCGCGGCCGTGGCGGGGTGGGGCGGCAAGTGGTGCGTTTTACCTGCCGCCACTTAGCGTAGTGATGTTAAGCCCCGGTTGAGGCCGGAAAATAAGGGGGGGAGTGATGAAACCGCAACCGAACATGAGGCTTTCCAGCCAGGCCATGGCCTTCGTGCTGGCGGGCGGGCGCGGCAGCCGCCTGAAGGAGCTGACCGACAAGCGCGCGAAACCGGCGGTCTACTTTGGCGGCAAGGCACGGATCATCGACTTTGCGCTGTCGAACGCGCTCAATTCCGGCATCCGCAAGATGGCGATTGCCACGCAGTATAAAGCCCACAGCCTCATTCGCCACATGCAGCGCGGTTGGTCGTTCTTTCGCGCCGAGCGCAACGAATACCTCGACATTCTGCCCGCGAGCCAAAGGGTCAGCGAGAACCAGTGGTACTTGGGCACCGCCGACGCGGTAACGCAAAACATTGATATCGTTGATAGTTATAACATAAAATACGTCGTCGTGCTGGCCGGCGACCATGTCTACAAGATGGATTATGAGGTGATGCTGCAACAGCACGTCGCCACCGGCGCCGATGTGACGATCGGCTGCCTGACGGTGCCACGCGTTGAGGCGAGCGCCTTTGGCGTGATGGATATTGACGCGATGGGGCGGGTGACGGCGTTTCTGGAAAAGCCCGCCAATCCGCCCGGAATGCCGGGCGACCCAGATAACACGCTCGCCTCGATGGGCATCTATGTGTTCGACTGGGCGTTTTTGCGCGATCTGTTGCTGCGCGACGCGGCCGACCCCAATTCGAGCCACGATTTCGGCAATGACCTGATCCCGGCGATCGTCAAGGGCGGCAAGGCCATGGCGCACCGGTTTTCGGAAAGCTGCGTGACGAGCGGGCTTGAGACCGAACCCTATTGGCGCGACGTGGGCACGATCGATGCCTTTTGGCGCGCCAATATCGACCTGACCGAGTTCACCCCCAAGCTCGATCTTTACGACAACGCCTGGCCAATCTGGACCTATGCCGAGATCGTGCCTCCCGCCAAATTCATCCATGACGAGGCGGCGCGGCGTGGCATGGCGGTGTCATCGCTGGTGTCGGGCGATTGCATCGTGTCAGGGTCAGAAGTGCGCAATTCGCTGCTGTTCACAGGTTGCCGCACCCACAGCTACGCCGAGCTCGACCATGTGGTGGCGCTGCCTTATGCCGATGTCGGGCGGGGCGCGCGGCTCGCCCGCTGCGTGCTTGACCGCGGCGTGATGATCCCGCCGGGGCTGGTGGTGGGCGAGGATGCCGAGGAGGACGCGCGCTGGTTCCGCCGGTCCGAGGGCGGCATCGTGCTCATCACCGAGGAAATGCTGGCGGCGCGGGCGGCGGCGAAGGGGTAGGGGGGCCGTCTGCCCCCCTCTGGGCCAAGTGGCCCATTCACCCCCCGAGGATATTTTGACCAAGGCAAGCATGGAGGCGGCAAGATGGCGGGACGGGTGCTTTCGGTAGCGTCGGAATGTGTGCCGCTGGTCAAGACCGGGGGGCTGGCCGATGTGGTGGGGGCCTTGCCCGGCGCGCTGGCGCCCTTGGGCTGGCAGATGCGGGTGCTGCTGCCGGCCTATCCGGGGGTGCTGGCGAAACTGGCGCGCGCCCGCGAGGTCTGGGCGGCGAATGATCTCTTTGGCGGGCCGGCGCGGGTGGTTTTGGGCGAGGTCGCGGGGTTCGAGGTGCTGGCGCTCGACGCGGCACATCTCTTTGCGCGGCTTGGCGGGCCCTATTCCGATGGCTCGGGCGATTTTCGCGACAACCCCGAGCGGTTCGCAGCACTTTCATGGGTGGCGGCAGAGTTGGCGCGGGTGGGGGACGGCGAGGGCTGGCGCCCCGACATCGTGCATGCGCATGACTGGCAGGGCGGGTTTGCGCCCGCCTATCTGCGCTATGGCGAGGTTGGCGTGCCGTCGGTGATGACGGTGCACAACATCGCTTTTCAGGGCATTGCGGGGGCCGAGCGGCTCGGCGCGCTACGCTTGCCGGCGGCGGCATTCAGCCCGGACGGGGTGGAGTATTGGGGCAACATATCGGCGCTGAAGGCGGGGTTGGTGGCGGCCGATGCCATCACCACCGTCAGCCCGCGCTACGCCGATGAGCTGATGCGCCCCGAGTTCGGGCTGGGGCTGGAGGGGGTGATCGCGGCGCGCGCGGGCGTGGTGCAGGGCATTCTCAACGGCATTGACGACGCGCTGTGGAACCCAGAGGCCGACCCCGCGATCGTGCCCTATTCGGCGCGGGCGATTGCGGGCAAGGCACGGAATCGCGCGCGGCTTTTGGCCGAGTTCGGGCTGGGCGAGGTGGCCGGGCCGCTGGCAATTCTGGTCAGCCGGCTGACGCATCAGAAGGGCATCGACCTGGTGCCCGAGGGGGTGGCGGCATTTCTGGACCATGGCGCCGGGCTGTGTGTGCTGGGCGCGGGCGAGCCTTGGGCCGAGGCGGCGATGCGCGCGCTTGGCGCCCGCTATCCGGGGCGCGTGGGCTTGCGCATCGGCTATGACGAGGCTTTGAGCCACCGCATGTTTGCCGGGGGCGACGCGGTGCTGGTGCCGTCACGGTTTGAGCCGTGCGGGCTGACGCAGATGATGGGGCTGCGCTATGGCGCGGTGCCGGTGGTGGCGGCGGTGGGGGGCCTCGCCGATACGGTAATCGGCGCCAGCCCCGCCAGCCTTGCGGCGGGCGCGGCGACGGGGGTGGTGTTTCACCCGGTAGATGCGCTGGCGCTGGCGCAGGGCCTGCGCAAGCTTGCAACCCTTTATGCCGACCGGGCGCAATGGGGCGCGATGCAGCGCCGTGGCATGAAGGCGGACCTTGGCTGGGGCGCCTCGGCGGCGCGCTATGCGGCACTTTACGAGGGGCTTTTGCGTGGCTGACCATGCCATCCTTGCGGGCCACACGCGCGCGCTTGGCGCGACCCCCGAGGCAGGGGGCGTGAACTTCGCGCTCTTTTCAGCCCATGCCGAGCGGGTGGAGCTGTGCCTCTTCGAGGGCGATGAGCGGCGGCTGGAACTGCCCACGCATGAGGGCGATATCTGGACCGGGTTCGTGCCGGGGCTGGGCCCTGGTGCGGCCTACGGCTTTCGCGTGCACGGGCCCTGGGCGCCGGAAAAGGGGCATCGGTTCGACCCCGCCAAGCTGCTGCTTGACCCCTATGCGCGGGCCATCAGCGCGCCGCTGCGCTGGGGGCCGGGGCTGATGGGGCGCGGGCGCGATACCGCCGCGCTGGTACCGAAATCGCTGGTGGTGGCGCCGCCTGCCGCTGTTCCTGAGGGGCCGCGCAGGCCGTGGCGCGAAACGGTGATCTGCGAGGCGCATGTGAAGGGGCTGACGGCGCTTCATCCGGGCGTGTCCGAGGCGCTGCGCGGCACCTACGCCGGGCTTGCCGCCCCCGCGATGCTGGAGCATTTCGTCCGGCTTGGCGTGACGGCGGTCGAGGTGCTGCCGATTCACACCTTCATCGACGACCGCTTTGTGGTCGAGCGCGGCTTGCGCAATTACTGGGGCTATCAGAGCCTTGGCTTTTTCGCCCCCGATCCGCGCTATGGCGGTGCCGAAAGCTTTGCGGTGATGGTGGCGGGGCTGCATGGTGCCGGTATCGAGCTGATACTCGATGTGGTGTTCAACCACACCGGCGAGGGCGATGCCGAAGGCCCGACGCTGGCGTTTCGCGGCATCGACAACGCGAGCTATTATCGCCTGCGCGACGGCGCCTATGCCAATGAAACCGGCTGCGGCAACACCCTGAACCTGTCGCATCCGATGGTGCTGCGGCTGGTGATGGACAGTTTGCGGCACTGGGCGGCACTTGGGGTTGATGGCTTCCGCTTTGATCTGGCCACCACGCTGGCGCGTGGGCGGCGGGGCGGGTTTGATGCGAACGGGCTGTTCTTGTCAACGTTGCGCCAAGACCCCGTTCTGGCCGGGCTGAAGCTGATCGCCGAGCCGTGGGATCTGGGGCAGGGCGGCTACCGCCTCGGCGGCTTTCCGCACCCGTTCGCGGAATGGAATGACCGCTTTCGCGATGGTGTGCGCCGCTTCTGGCGCGGCGACGCGGGCATGCTGCCCGACCTCGCGCGGCGGCTGGCGGGCAGCGCCGAGACCTTTGAGCATAGCGGGCGCGCGGCTGTGGCCTCGATCAACTACCTCGCGGCGCATGACGGGTTCACGCTGCAAGACATTGTGTCCTTTGGGCAAAAGCACAACGCGGCAAACGGCGAGCAGGGCCGCGACGGGCATGATGAGAACTTCTCGGACAATCTCGGGGCTGAGGGCGCGACCGATGACCCCGGCATTGGGGCCGCGCGCGCCGCGCGCCTGCGCGCCATGCTCGCCACGCTCTTCTTCGCGCAAGGGGTGCCGATGTGGCTGGCCGGCGACGAGCTTGGCAACTCGCAGGGTGGCAACAACAACGCCTATGCGCAGGATAACCCGACCGGCTGGGTGAACTGGCCGGGTGATGGCGCGCTGACTGCGTTCTTGGCGCGGCTGGCGGGTTTGCGCGCGGCAAATCCGGTGCTGCGCCAAGCCCGATGGCTGCACGGGCGGGTGCGCGCCGACGGGCTGCGCGATCTGGTCTGGCGGCTGCCCTCGGGCGCCGAGCCGCGCCCCGCCGACTGGCACGACCCGGCGGCGCGGTGCCTGTGCATGGAACTGCGCGGGGCGGCGGAAGCGAATGAGACCCCGCGCGCCGCCTTTGCCGCGTTCAACGCGGGCGGCGCCTGCCGTGCCATGCTTCCCCCCGGCGACTGGGTTCTGGTGCTCGATTCCGCGCGGCCCGATGCGCCCGAAATCGCCGCCGAAAGCAGCACCGAACTTGCCGCGCAATCGGTTCAACTTTTCCTTGAGAGGTCATGATGCGCCACGTCACCCACCCCATCCTCGGTCAGAAGCCCGGCACCTCGGGGCTGCGCAAGAAAACCCGCGTCTTCATGGCGCCGGGCTATCTGGAAAACTTCGTGCAGGCCACGTTTGATGCCATTGGCGGGGTGGCGGGCAAGACCCTCATTCTGGGCGGCGACGGGCGCTATTTTGGCACAGAGGCGGCGCAGGTGATCTTGAAGATGGCCGCCGCAAACGGCGCGGCGCGGGTCATCGTGGGGCAGGGCGCGTGGCTTTCAACACCCGCCGCCTCGCATCTGATTAGGGCGCGCGGCGCCGATGGCGGCCTGATCTTGTCGGCAAGCCACAACCCCGGCGGGCCGGATGAGGATTTCGGCGTCAAATACAATATCGCCAATGGCGGCCCCGCGCCCGAGGCGGTGACCGAGGCGATCTTTGCCGCGACGTTGAAGATTTCCGAATACCACAAGGCCGAGGCGCCCGATATCGACCTTGCCGCCTTGGGCGAACAGCGCCTTGCGGGGATGGTGGTCGAGGTGGTCGACCCCGTTGCCGCCTATGCTGACCTTATGGAAACGCTTTTTGACTTCAAGCTGTTGCGGAGCCTTTTTCATGCAGGTTTCACGGCCAGGATCGACAGCATGAACGCGATCACCGGCCCCTATGCGGTGGAAATCTTTGAGCGCAGGCTAGGCGCGGCCCCCGGCACCGTGGTGCATGCGCGGCCCTTGCCTGATTTCGGCGGCATGCACCCCGACCCGAACCCGACCTGGGCGCATGAGCTGATGGCGGCGATGATGGCGCCCGAGGCGCCCGATTTCGGCGCGGCCTCTGATGGCGATGGCGACCGCAACATGATCTTGGGGCGCGGGGTTTACGTCAGCCCGTCCGACAGCCTCGCGGTGCTGGCTGCCGAGGCGCGCTGCGCGCCGGGCTATGCGCGCGGCCTGCGCGGTGTGGCGCGGTCCATGCCGACATCGGCGGCGGTCGATCTTGTGGCCAAGGCGCTTGGCATTCCCTGCTACGAGACCCCCACCGGCTGGAAGTTCTTCGGCAACCTGCTTGACGCGGGCCGGGTGACGCTCTGCGGCGAAGAGAGTTTCGGCACCGGTTCGGACCATGTGCGCGAAAAGGACGGGCTTTGGGCGGTGCTGATGTGGCTGAGCATTCTTGCGGTCACTGGCAAGTCTGTGGCCGAGGTGCTGGCCGACCACTGGGCGCGCTTTGGTCGCACCTATTATTCGCGCCATGATTACGAGGCGCTTCCGGTGGCGCTGGCCGAGGCGATCATGGCCGATCTGCGCGCCCGGCTGGGCGGGCTGGCGGGGCAGGCCGCGGCCTCGCAGACGGTGACGCGCGCCGATGAGTTTGCCTATACCGACCCGGTCGATGGCTCGGTTTCGACCCAGCAAGGGCTGCGGGTGTTCTTTGCGGGCGGCGCGCGGGCGGTGCTGCGGCTTTCGGGCACCGGCACCGAGGGCGCAACGCTGCGGCTTTATCTGGAGCGCTTCGTGCCCGGCCCTGAAGGCCTTGCGCAAGACCCGCAGGCGGCACTGGCGCCGATCATCGAAGCGGTCGAGGCGCTGGCAGGCATTTGCCTGCGCAGCGGACGGGCAGGGCCCGATGTGGTAACCTGACGGCGCCGCATTGCCCGGTGCTGCATTTGACCGCTTGACGCGTGCCGGGGCATTGGGTCATAAATTGAACGTACGTTCAATAAACGGGAGGGAGCGGGATGTTCACCGGCGGCATGCAGTTTGATCTGGGCGAAGACGTGAATGCGATGCGCGAGATGGTGCAGGCCTGGGCGCAAGAGCGGCTCGCGCCGATGGCCGCCGAGGTTGACCGCGCCAACGTCTTTCCGCCAGAGCTTTGGCGCGAGATGGGCGGGCTTGGCCTGCTGGGCATCACCGTGGCCGAAGAATATGGCGGCGCCGGCATGGGTTATCTTGCGCATGTGGTGGCCACCGAAGAGATTGCCCGCGCCAGTGCCAGCATCAGCCTGTCTTACGGCGCGCATTCCAACCTCTGCGTCAACCAGCTCAAGCTGAATGGCACCGATGCGCAAAAGCGCCGCTATCTGCCCGGCCTGATTTCGGGCGAAAACGTGGGCGCGCTGGCGATGTCTGAGACCGGTGCCGGCTCGGACGTGGTCGGCATGAAACTGCGGGCCGAAAAGCGCAACGGCTACTATGTGCTCAACGGCCATAAATACTGGATCACCAACGGCCCCGATGCCGACACGCTGGTGGTCTATGCCAAGACCGACCCCGAGGCGGGCAGCAAGGGCATTACCGCCTTCATCGTGGAACGCGGCTTCAAGGGGTTCTCGACCAGCCCGCATTTCGACAAGCTCGGCATGCGCGGGTCGAACACCGGGCAGCTTTTCTTTGACGATTGCGAAGTGCCGTTTGAAAACGTGCTGGGGGTTGAGGGCAAGGGCGTGCGGGTGCTGATGAGCGGGCTCGATTATGAGCGCGTGGTGCTGTCGGGCATCGGCCTTGGCATCATGGCCGCCTGCCTTGATGAGGTGCTGCCCTATTCGCGCGAGCGCCAGCAGTTTGGCCAGCCGATCGGGCATTTCCAGCTGATGCAGGCGAAAATCGCCGACATGTATACCGCGATGAACACCGCCCGCGCCTACACCTACGAGGTGGCGAAGGCGTGCGACAAGGGCACTGTGACCCGCGCCGATGCCGCCGCCACCGTGCTTTACGCCAGCGAGCAAGCCATGGTGCAGGCGCATCAGGCGGTGCAGGCTTTGGGCGGGGCCGGGTTCCTGAACGATTCGGTCGTCAGCCGCCTCTTCCGCGACGCCAAGCTGATGGAGATCGGGGCAGGCACCAGCGAGATCAGGCGCATGCTGATCGGGCGGGAACTGGTGGGGGGGTGAGGGAGTGCGCTTGGTTGCCGTCTGGCAAGCCTCTGGCGACGGAAATCCTGTCCGGGAACAATCTTCAACGGTGACACGCTTGGCCTACAACCTGCACTCGATCATATCTACCGGGGTGCGCGAAGGGATACATCTCGCGCCCGGCGGCACGCCGGGCAGCGCCCGCACCGCCCCCCTGGGGCGGGCGCTTCTCGCCCACGCCTGCGGTTCGGGCGCTGCCCTTCGCTCTTTTGGACGGACCACATCGGAGTTGCTGCCATGCGCCTGATCTCCACCGCCCTGCCCACGTCCGCCGCTTTCCTCGCCAACCGGGCCGCGCATCTGGCTGCGCTTAAGGTCGCCGCTGACGCGGCGGCGCTTGCAGCGGGCGGGGGGGGGGCTGCAGCCGTGGCCCGCCATACCGCGCGCGGCAAGATGGCCCCGCGCGAGCGGGTGGCGGGCTTGCTCGACCCCGGCGCGCCGTTCCTCGAAATCGGCGCCACCGCCGCGCATGGCATGTATGACGGCGCCGCCCCTGGTGCGGGTCTGATCGCGGGCGTGGGCCGGGTGCATGGCCAAGAGGTCATGGTGCTGGCCAACGACGCCACCGTGAAGGGCGGCACCTATTACCCGATGACGGTGAAAAAGCACCTGCGCGCGCAGGAGATCGCCGAGGAATGCGCGCTTCCTTGCATCTATCTCGTCGATAGCGGCGGCGCCAACCTGCCCAATCAGGATGAGGTCTTCCCCGACCGCGACCACTTCGGCCGCATCTTCTACAATCAGGCCCGGATGAGCGCCAAGGGCATCGCGCAGATCGCCGTGGTGATGGGGTCTTGCACGGCGGGCGGCGCCTATGTGCCCGCGATGTCGGACGTAACAATCATCGTGAAGAACCAGGGCACGATCTTTCTGGCCGGCCCGCCGCTGGTCAAGGCCGCGACAGGCGAGGTGGTCACGGCAGAAGACCTCGGCGGCGGCGATGTGCACACGCGGCTTTCGGGCGTGGCGGATTATCTGGCCGAAGATGATGGCCACGCGCTGGCGCTGGCGCGTCGCGCGGTCAGCCACCTCAATCGGCGCAAACCGCAAACCGTGGTCTGGCAGACGCCCGAAGACCCCGCCTACGACCCCGAGGAAATTCTGGGTGTGGTGCCCGCCGATCTGCGCACGCCTTACGACATCCGCGAGGTGATCGCGCGCATGGTGGATGGCAGCCGCTTTGACGAGTTCAAGCCGCGCTTTGGCGAAACCCTCGTCACGGGCTTTGCCCATGTGCTGGGCTGCCCGGTAGGCATCATCGCCAACAACGGCGTGCTGTTTTCCGAAGCGGCGGTGAAAGGCGCGCATTTCGTCGAACTGTGCAGCCAGCGCGGCACGCCTTTGGTGTTCTTGCAAAACATCACCGGCTTCATGGTCGGGCGGAAGTATGAAAACGAGGGTATCGCCCGGCATGGCGCCAAGCTGGTCACGGCGGTCGCCACCACCAGCGTGCCGAAAATCACCATGCTGATCGGCGGCAGTTTTGGCGCGGGCAACTATGGCATGGCGGGCCGCGCCTATTCGCCCCGGTTCCTGTGGACATGGCCTTGCAGCCGGATCTCGGTGATGGGCGGCGAACAGGCGGCGGGGGTGCTGGCCACGGTCAAACGCGACGGTATCGAGCGCGCGGGCGGCAACTGGTCGCCCGAGCAGGAGGCCGCCTTCAAACGCCCCACCATCGAGATGTTCGAGCGTCAAAGCCACCCGCTCTACGCCTCGGCGCGGCTTTGGGACGATGGCATCATCGACCCGCGCAAAAGCCGCGAGGTGCTGGGGTTGTCGCTTTCTGCCGCGCTGAACGCACCGATCGAGCCGACCCGCTTCGGCCTGTTCAGAATGTAGAATAAGAGCCTCCGGCGGGGATATTTTGTCCAAGGCAAGTTGCATTTGCCTTGGTTCAAATATCCCGGGGGGTCCGGGGGGCTGGCCCCCCGGCACTGCGAGATGAAGGGACACGGAATGTTCACCAAGATCCTGATCGCCAACCGGGGCGAAATCGCCTGCCGGGTCATCGACACCGCGCGCCGCCTGGGCGTGGCGACGGTTGCGGTCTATTCAGATGCCGATGCGGGCGCGCGCCATGTGGCGCTGGCGGATGAGGCGGTGCATATCGGCAGGTCGGCGCCGCGGGAAAGCTATCTGCGCGGCGAGGTGATCATCGCGGCGGCGCTGGCTACGGGCGCGCAGGCGATTCACCCCGGCTATGGGTTTTTATCTGAGAACCCCGATTTCGTCGATGCGGTGCAGGCGGCGGGGCTGGTGTTTATCGGGCCGTCGGGCAATGCGATCCGGGCGATGGGGCTCAAGGATGCGGCCAAGCGGTTGATGATCGAGGCCGGGGTGCCGGTGGTGCCGGGCTTTCATGGCGCGGGTCAAGACCCCGCGCATCTGGCGTCCGAGGCCGAAGCGATTGGCTATCCGGTGCTGATCAAGGCGGTCGCCGGGGGCGGCGGCAAGGGCATGCGGCGGGTGGAGACTGCTGCCGGATTCGCCGAGGCGCTGGCAAGCGCGCAGGGCGAGGCCGCGACCGCCTTCGGCAACCCCACCGTATTGATCGAGAAATACGTAGAAAAACCGCGCCATATCGAGGTGCAGGTGTTCGGCGATGGCACAAGCGCGGTGCATCTCTTTGAGCGCGATTGCTCGCTTCAGCGCCGCCATCAGAAGGTCATTGAGGAGGCCCCGGCCCCCGGCATGACCCCCGAGATGCGCGATGCGATGGGGCAGGCGGCGGTGCGCGCGGCCGAGGCGATCGGCTACAGCGGCGCGGGCACGGTGGAATTCATCGTGGACGCGAGCGAAGGGCTGCGCCCTGACCGCTTCTGGTTCATGGAAATGAACACGCGGTTGCAGGTCGAACACCCGGTGACCGAGGCGATCACCGGCGTCGATCTGGTCGAATGGCAATTGCGCGTGGCGGCGGGCGAGCCTTTGCCCGCGCGGCAAGAGGATTTGCGCATTAGCGGCCACGCATTTGAGGCGCGACTATATGCCGAGGATGTGCCCGCGGGGTTCCTGCCCGCCACCGGCACGCTGACGCATCTGGCGTTTGCGCCCGGCGCGCGCGTCGATACCGGGGTGCGGGCGGGCGACAGCATCAGCCCGTGGTATGACCCGATGATCGCAAAGCTGACGGTGCACGGGCCCACGCGCGACATCGCGCTGGCGCAGCTGACGCGCGCGCTGGAAGCAACCGAGGTGGCCGGGTCGGTGACCAACCTTGCCTTTCTCGCGGCACTTTCGCGGCACGCGGGGTTTGGCGCGGGCGATGTCGATACCGGGCTGATCGGGCGCGATCTGGAGGCGCTGGTCGCGGCACCTGCGCCAACGGGTGCGGTGGTGGCGCTGGCGGCGATCGCGGCGGCCGGTCTGGCGGACGGGGCAGGGGCGATGGGGGGCTTCACGCTCTGGTCGCCGCTGCGCCGCGCGGTGCTGCTCGAAGGGCATATGACCACGCTCAGCGTCGAGGCCCCCGACCGCCTGCGGGTCGAGATTGACGGCGCGGTGCATGACTGCGCCCTGAAAGCCGATGGCTGGTGGGTCGATGGCGCCAAGGCCGGCGCGCATGTGGTGACCCACGCGGGCGGCATTTCGGTGTTCGCGCAAGGCGCTTGGCATTTTAGCGCAGTTGATCCGCTGGCGCGGGTGGCCGAGGTTTCAGGCGGCGACGGGCTGACGCTGGCGCCGATGCCGGGGCTTGTGAAGGCGGTGTTCGTGGTGCCGGGGCAAGAGGTGGCGGCGGGCGAGCGGCTGGCGGTGCTTGAGGCGATGAAGATGGAGCACACCTTGCTTGCGGGCCGCGCCGGGGTGGTGGCCGAGGTGCTGTGTGACGCGGGCGCGCAGGTCGAGGCCGGGGCGGCGCTGATCCGGCTGGAGATCACGCCATGATCCGCCTGCACCATGTGCCGCAATCGCGCAGCTTTCGCATTCTGTGGCTGCTGGAAGAACTGGGGCTGAATTTCGAGGTGGTCGAGCATTCCTTCTTCGACAAGTCGTTGCGCGGGCCCGAGTATCTGGCGATTTCTCCGGCGGGCCGGGTGCCCGCGCTTGAGATTGACGGGCGCACATTGTCTGAAAGCGGCGCGATCACGCAATACTTGTGCGAAACGCGCGGGGCGTTGCAGGGCGCGCGGCCCGAGCGTCCCGACTGGCTCGAATGGCTGCACTACGCCGAAACCATCGCCGTGCATGTGGCCAACCTGACGCAGAGCCATGTGGTGCTGCGCGAAGACTGGATGCGCAGCCCAACGCTGATGCGGCTTGAGGCGGCGCGGCTGCGCAAGACGCTTGAGGTGGTGGAACGCGGGCTCAGCGATGAATACATCCTGCCCTCGGGCTTTTCGGCGGTGGATGTGGCGGTCAGCTATGGCGCGCTGATCGGGTCGCGGTTCGTTTCGCTCGAAGGCTTGCCGCGGGTGCGGGCGTGGCTGGCGCGGCTGGCGGCGCGGCCCGCCTTTGG
>JAHYIZ010000031.1 GCA_019429405.1 Paracoccaceae bacterium | reverse complement strand
GGCCGAAGCCATGGCCACGCCTGCCGCGACGGGTACCGGCGGGGTGGGCCGCGCACCGTCAGGCCCGCCGATGACGGCAGGCGAGAAGGACGCGCTCGTGCTGGCGGTCAAGGCGTGCTGGAACGTTGGCGCGCTATCGACCGATGCGCTGCGCACCACGGTCACGATCGGCCTTGAGATGGCGCCTGATGGCCGCCCGAATGCCGCCTCGATCAGGCGAATATCGGCGGAAGGCGGCACCGAAGCCTCGGCCGCGCAGGCCTTTGATGCGGGCCGGCGCGCCATTCTGCGTTGCGGGGCGAACGGCTTTCCGCTTCCGCCTGAGAAATACGACCAATGGGCGAGCATCGAAATCGTCTTCAACCCCGAAAAAATGAGGATGAAGTGATGCACCGACCCGGCCATAGTGGCATATACGAACCCAACCAGATGCAAGGGATTTGCCTGATGCTCCTGCGCCCCGTTCTGATCGCGCTCGCCATTCTTGCCCTCGCCCCTGTCACCGCCGCCATGGCGCAAAGCGGGCCATTGCGCATCGAGATCACCGAAGGGGTGATCGAACCCTTGCCCTATGCGGTGCCGCTGTTCATTGCAGAAACGCCCGACGCGGCGCAGGCGGCGGCTGACATTACCGCGGTGGTCACCTCGGATCTGACCGGAACCGGCCTGTTTCGTGACATACCTGCCAGCGCCCATATCGCCCGCATAACCGGATTTGACGCGCCTGTGGCATTTGCCGACTGGAAGGCGATCAACGCGCAGGCACTGGTAATCGGGGCGGTGTCGGTGTCGAACGGGCGGGTGACGGTCAAGTTCCGCCTCTATGATGTGTTTTCAGGCACCGAGATGGTGGGCCAGCAGTTGGGCGGCTCGGCCGCAAGCTGGCGGCGGATCGCGCATAAGGTAGCCGATGCCGCCTATTCGGCGATTACCGGCGAAGGCGCCTATTTCGACAGCCGCGTGGTGTTCGTGGCCGAGGCCGGCAGCAAGGCGGCAAGGCAAAAACGGCTGGCGGTGATGGATTACGACGGCGCCAACCTGCAATACCTGACCGACAGCAGCACGATTGTGCTGTCACCGCGGTTTTCGCCCACCGGCGACCGCGTGCTCTACACCACGTTCGAGACCGGTTTTCCGCGCATCAAGCTGATCGACGTGGCGGCGGTAAGCGGGCGTTTTCTGGCCGACCAGCCCGGCACCATGACTTTTTCGCCGCGCTTTTCGCCCGATGGTGCGCGGGTGGTCTATTCGCTCGAACAGGGCGGCAATACCGACCTTTGGGTGATGGATATTGCCTCGGGCGCCGCCTCGCGGCTGACCAGCACGCCGGGCATCGAAACCGCGCCCTCGTTTTCGCCCGATGGCAGCCGGATCGTGTTTGAATCCGACAGATCGGGCACCCAGCAACTTTACATCATGCCTGCGGGCGGCGGCGAGGCGACGCGCATCTCGTTTGGCGAAGGGCGCTATTCGACCCCGGTCTGGTCGCCACGCGGCGACCTGATCGCCTTTACCAAGCAAAGCGCCGGGCGCTTTCATATTGGCGTGATGCGCACCGATGGCAGTGAAGAGCGGCTGCTGACGGCCTCGTTCCTCGATGAAGGCCCGACATGGGCGCCCAATGGCCGCGTCATCATGTTCACCCGTGAAAGCGCGGGGGCGGCGGGCGAAGCGCGGCTTTATTCGGTCGATATCTCGGGGCGAAACCTCAAGCAGATACCCACCCCCGGCCCTGCGTCCGACCCCGCGTGGTCGCCGCTGCAACCATAGTTTCGTGCGGATTTCCAAGTCTGCAGCAAGCTGATAGACTGCCCGCAATCGAGCCAACAAGAAACAAAGGCGCACACACCATGACCTTGATGACAAAATCGCTTCTGATCGTTGCTGCCCTTGGGCTGGCGGCGTGCAACAACCCCGATCGGTTTGGCGCCGGCGCCGGTGGCGCTGGCGGCGCGGGTGGCATCACGTCGTCGCAACTCGGCAATCCGTCCGATCCGCGCTCACCGGCCTATTTCATGCAGACCGTGGGCGACAAGGTGCTGTTCGCGGTCGATCAATCGACACTCAGCCCCGAGGCGCGCAACGTCCTGTCGGGGCAGGCGCTTTGGCTAAGCCAGAACCCGCAGTATTCCGCGATCATTGAAGGCCATGCCGACGAACAGGGCACCCGCGAATACAACCTTGCTCTGGGTGCGAGGCGCGCCAATGCGGTGCAGGAATTCCTGATTTCACAAGGGGTCGCGCCGAACCGGCTGCGCACGGTTTCCTACGGCAAGGAACGCCCGCTTGCGGTGTGCTCGGTTGAATCGTGCTACGCGCAGAACCGCCGCGCGCTGACCGTGGTTGCGCTTGGCGCAGGCGTGTAAGGCGATGAAGATGCGGGTTTGGGGGGTGCTTGCAGTCTGTTTCGCGCTGGCCTCACCGGCCTTTGCGCAAACCAGCAGCCAACCGCTTGCGGCTATTCGCGCCGAGCTTGCGGCGCTCGCATCCGAGCTTGACACTCTGCGCGCCGAATTGATCGGCGGCGGCGGCGCCGGGCTGGTGGCGGCGGGCGGCGTTTCGGCGCTGGAGCGGATGGATGCCATTGAGGCGGCGCTGGTGCGGCTGACCGCGCAAAGTGAGGCGCTGGAAAACCGCATCAATCGTGTCGTGGCAGACGGCACCAACCGGCTCGGCGATCTGGAGTTCCGGCTGTGTGAACAAGAGCCGGGGTGCGATATTTCAAAGGTCGGGGCAACGCCATTGCTGGGGGGCGGGGCCGCTGCGCAAAACGGTGGTGCTTTGCCCGGAACCTCCGTGATCGGCGCTGCCCCCGAGCTTGCGATGAGCGAGCAGGCCGATTTCGACCGTGCCAAGGCGGCGCTTGACGCGGGCGAATTTGCGCGTTCGGCTGAGATGTTTGCGGTGTTTACCCAGACCTATACAGGCGGCCCGCTGACAGCGGACGCGCATTACTATCGCGGTCAGGCATTGCAGAGTGCCGGCGATGTGGCGGGTGCGGCGCGGGCGTGGCTGGAAGGTTTTGCCGGGGCGCCCGATGGACCGCGCGCGCCTGAAAGCCTGCTGATGCTCGGCCGTGCGCTTGCCGATCTGCAACAAGTGCCAGAGGCCTGCGCGATGCTGACCGAGGTGGGGCTGCGTTTTCCCGCCGCTGCCGCTGCCTCGGAAGCGAGCGCGATGATGCGCACGCTGAACTGCCAGTGACGCAGGCGCCCGCGCAGCCGCTTGCGGCGCGCCTTGCCGCCGCCCTGCCGCCCGGTCGCTTTGTGCGGCTGGGCGTCGCGGTTTCAGGCGGCGGCGACAGCATGGCACTGATGCACCTGCTGGCCGCTTACCGTGCCGATGGCGGGCCCGAACCGGTGATCGTGTCGCTCGACCACGGCCTGCGCCCCGAGGCGGCGGCCGAGGTGGCCGGGGTTGCGCGGGCGGCGGCGGTGCTTGGGCTTGCGCATTCCGCGTTGGTCTGGCGCGGATGGGACGGGCGCGGCAACCTGATGCAGGCAGCGCGGCAGGCGCGATATCGGCTGATTGGCGAATGGGCGCTCGGCGCGGGGCTGCCTGCGGTGGCACTGGGCCATACCGCCGACGATCAGGCGGAAACCTTTTTGATGCGGCTTGCGCGCGGCGCGGGTGTGGACGGGCTTTCCGCGATGGCGCCAGAGCGGGCTTCCGACGGCATGCTTTGGCTGCGCCCGCTTTTGGGGGCGACGCGGGCAGAGCTGCGCAGCTGGCTTGACGCGCGCGGCATCGGCTGGGTCGATGACCCGAGCAATCTGGATGCGACCTATGCGCGCATCCGGGCGCGGAATGCGCTCGCGGCGCTCGCGCCGCTGGGCATCAGTGCCGAGGGCGTGGCCGAGGTAACGGCCCACCTGCGCGAGGTGCGGGCGGCGCTGGTGGTGCAAACCCACGCCGCCGCGATGGCGCTGACACGCATCGAGGCAGGCGATGTGATTATTGACCGCGATGGTCTGGCCGCACTGCCCGCCGAAATCCGCCGTCGCCTGCTGGCGCATGCGTTGCGCTGGATCGCGGGCGCCGAGCATGGGCCGCGCGGCCCGGCGCTGGCCGAGCTTGCACAAGCGGCCTCTGCGGGTGTTCCGGCAACGTTGCATGGGTGCTTGTGCCTGCCCGAGGGCGGTTCGCTTCGGATTTGCCGCGAGGCGGCGGCGACGGCGGCGGCGGTTGCGCCCGGCGCGCTCTGGGACGGGCGCTGGCGTGTGACCGGGCCGACCCTGCCCGGCGCCGAGGTGCGCCCGCTGGGCGAGGCGGGGTTGCGCCAATGCCCGAACTGGCGCCAAAGCGGGCGCCCGCGCGCGGCCTTGCTGGCCGACCCTGCGGTCTGGCGCAACGCCGAATTGCTGGCCGCACCCCTTGCCGGAATGGGCAACGGCTGGCAGGCGGAACCTGCGCGAGAAAGCGCTGATTTTCTCACTTCGCTTTTCGTGCATTGAACCTTCTGGCCGAATGCCTATTTTCATCTTCAACGGCTGCGTGCCTTGGGTGCGCGCCAAGTTCATGGGAGGATACCCAGTGGGTAACGCGCGCAACATCGCCTTCTGGGTCGTGCTGTTTTTGCTGATTCTGGCGCTTTTCAACTTGTTCAACGGTGGGCAAGGCACGCTAAGTGCCCGCTCTGTCAGCTATTCCGATTTCCTGACACGGGTGCAGAGCGGCGCAGTCGCGAGCGTAGTTCTGGACGGCGAACAGGTGATTTTCCGCGGCGCCGATGGCGTGCAATACACCACAATCAAGCCCGAGGCCGACCAGATCACCGAAACGCTGATCGCCAATAACGTCGAAGTGAAGGTCGAGGCGCAAAAACAATCGGGCTTCATGTCGATTCTCGGCGTGTGGCTGCCATTCCTTGTGCTGATCGGCGTCTGGGTGTTCTTCATGAACCGGATGCAGGGCGGCGGCAAAGGCGGGGCGATGGGCTTCGGCAAATCCAAGGCCAAGCTCTTGACCGAAAAGAACGGTCGCGTGACCTTTGATGATGTGGCCGGCATCGACGAGGCCAAGGAAGAGCTCGAAGAGATCGTCGAATTTCTGCGCAACCCGCAAAAGTTCAGCCGCCTGGGTGGCAAGATCCCCAAGGGCGCGTTGCTTGTGGGCCCGCCCGGCACCGGTAAAACCCTGCTGGCGCGCGCGATTGCGGGCGAGGCGGGAGTGCCGTTCTTCACCATCTCCGGCTCGGATTTCGTGGAAATGTTCGTGGGCGTCGGCGCAAGCCGGGTGCGCGACATGTTCGAGCAGGCCAAGAAGAACGCGCCCTGTATCGTCTTCATCGACGAGATTGACGCGGTGGGGCGTTCACGCGGCATCGGCATCGGTGGTGGCAATGACGAACGCGAACAGACCTTGAACCAGCTTCTGGTGGAAATGGACGGGTTCGAGGCCAACGAAGGCGTGATCATCGTGGCCGCGACCAACCGCAAGGACGTGCTTGACCCGGCGCTCTTGCGCCCCGGTCGCTTTGACCGGCAGATCCATGTGCCCAACCCCGACATCAAGGGCCGCGAGAAGATCTTGCAGGTGCACGCCCGCAAGACCCCGCTTGGCCCTGATGTGGAACTGCGCCTGATCGCGCGCGGCACGCCCGGCTTTTCGGGTGCTGATCTGGCCAACCTCGTGAACGAGGCGGCACTGATGGCGGCGCGGATCGGCCGGCGGTTCGTGACGATGGATGATTTTGAGCAGGCAAAAGACAAGGTCATGCTGGGGGTTGAACGCCGCAGCATGGTGCTGACGCCCGAGCAGAAGGAAAAGACCGCCTACCACGAGGCCGGCCACGCCATCGTCGGCATGGCGATGCCGAAATGCGACCCGGTCTACAAGGCCACCATCATTCCGCGCGGCAGTGCGCTGGGCATGGTTGTCAGCCTGCCCGAGATGGACCGGCTGAACATGCACAAGGACGAGGCCAAGCAGCGCATCGCGATGACGATGGCGGGCAAGGCTGCCGAGATCATCAAATACGGTGAAGAAGGCGTGTCGAACGGCCCGGCGGGCGACATCATGCAGGCAAGCCAGTTGGCGCGCGCCATGGTCATGCGCTGGGGCATGTCTGACAAGGTCGGATCGGTCGATTATTCCGAAGCGCATGAGGGCTACACCGGTTCGACCGGCGGCTTTTCGGTTTCCGCCTCGACCAAAGAGCTGATCGAGGTGGAAGTGAAAGACCTGATTGATGAAGGCTATGCGCTCGCGCGCAAGACCCTGATTGAAAAAGCGGAAGAATTTGAACGGCTGGCCAAGGGTTTGCTGGAATACGAAACCCTGACGGGCGAGGAAATCGCCCGTGTTACCCGTGGCGAATCGCTGGGCGATGATGACGCGAGCGCGCAGCCCCCTTCAGGCAACGTGCCTTCGGTCACCGCCATTCCGCGCACCAAACCCAAAGTGCCCAAAGGTGGGGGTGCGGCGCCAGAACCCAGCGCCTGACGCGAGGCACGGGCGCGGGCCGCTTCCGGGGGCTGGACAGGCGGCGCACACACCGCTACGGGGGCAATGTCAGCGGCACCCAGCCTTGGGCAGGTCGCCCGCAGGGCCAAGCAACGACGGGGGACAGCGCGATGATCAGCACCTACATTGTGCGCAATGGCCTTTTGGTTGCCTACGACGGCCCTCCCGTAGCTGCGCATATGGGCGAAGACGTGGTCTGGCACGACATGCAGGCCCCGACGCTTGAGGAAGAACATCAGCTTGAAGCCCTGATCGGCGTCGACATTCCCACCCGCGAAGAAATGGAAGAAATCGAGCTCTCGTCCCGGCTTTATGTCGAGAACGGCGCAATGTTCATGACCGCGAGTGTGGTTGCCAATGCGCAATCCGAGGAACCGCAGCTGGCGCCGGTGACTTTCATCCTGTCGGGCAACCGGCTGGTGACGGTGCGCTACCATGCGCCGCGCTCATTCGTCACCTTCCGCCAGCGCGCCGCGAAAACCGACCTCGGTATCCGCTCGGGCACGACGCTGCTGATCGCACTGTTTGAAACTGTCACTGACCGCCTTGCCGACATTTTGGAGGCCGCCGCGCGGCGGCACGAAGAGATTTCGCGCGACGTTTTTGTGGCCGGCGCGCGCAGCCCCGAACAGCGCAACCAGCTTTCGCAGGTGTTGGAGCGAATCGGGCAGGCCGAAGACATGAACGCCAAGATCAAGGAAAGCATCGCAACGCTTGACCGCCTGATCGGCTTTTTCGCGCTGGCGCCGGATGCCAGGAAAGGCGCGGTGGAACGTCGTGGCCGGATCAAGACCCTTGGGCGTGACCTGCGTTCGCTTGCCGACTACGCCAACGCGCAGACGCAGAAGATTACCTTTTTGCTCGATGCGACGCTGGGCATGATCAACATCGAGCAGAACGGCATCATCAAGATCTTCTCGGTGGCTGCCGTGGTGTTTCTGCCGCCCACGCTGATCGCCTCGATCTATGGCATGAACTTTCATGTGCTGCCGGAGCTGGGCTTTACCTATGGCTACCCGATGGCGCTTGCGATGATGGTGGCATCGGCGGTTGGCCCCTACCTTTATTTCAAGCGCAAAGGCTGGTTGTGAGCGACTGGAACCCGGCGGCCTACGCCCGCTTTCGCGGGCTTCGGCTGCGCCCCGCGCTTGATCTGCTGGCGCAAGTGGCAGTGCTGCCCAAGGGCGACGTGATCGACCTTGGCTGCGGCAGTGGTGCGGTCGGGCCGATGCTGGCTGCACGCTTTGACGGGCACAGAATCATCGGCATCGACACTTCGCCCGCGATGCTGGCCGAGGCGGCGGCAAGTGGTGCCTACAAGCGCTGCGAGGCCGCCGATATCGCCACCTGGCACCCCGCCAAAGCGCCCGCACTCATCTTCTCCAACGCCGCTTTGCACTGGCTGGGTGACCACGCCACCCTGATGGCGCGCCTTGCGGCCATGCTGGCGCCGGGCGGGGTGCTGGCAGTGCAGATGCCGCGCCAGCATGATGCGCCGAGCCACCGCTTCCTGCGCGCTCTTGCTGAAGACATGTTCCCCGACCGTTTTGATTATTCGGCGTGGCGGCCCGCGGTGCACGGGCCTGCGGACTATGCGCGTGCGCTGGCGCCGCTTGGCCACGTCGATGTCTGGGAAACCGAGTATATCCAGCGCCTTGCGCCTGATCTCGGCGCCCACCCGGTGCGCCGCTTTACCGAATCGACCGCGATGCGGCCGATTGCGGAAAGGCTGAGCGCGGCAGAGCTGGCGGCGTTCATCGCCCGCTACGAGGCCGCGCTGACCGCCGCATACCCGCCCGAGGCCGATGGTTCGGTACTGTTTCCGTTTCGCCGCCTGTTTTTCGTGCTGACGGTCTGAACCGGGCAGCGCGGCGTATCCTTGCGCTGGCACGTCGCAATCGCGCTTTCGCGCGGCGCCGATCTGGCTAGTCTGCGCCAAACCCCGATGCCTCTGGAGGGCCCGCCCCGTGACCGCCAAAACCTTGACCGCCAAAACCGATATCGAAATTGCCCGCGCCGCGACGAAACTGCCGATTGCCCAGATCGGCGCCAAGCTGGGCATTCCGGCTGAATCGCTCATTCCGTACGGCCATGACAAGGCCAAGGTCGACCGCGCCTTTGTCGCGGGGCTTGCGGGGCGCAAGGATGGGCGGTTGATCCTTGTTACCGCCATCAACCCCACACCTGCGGGTGAGGGCAAGACCACCACCACCGTGGGGCTTGGCGATGCGCTGGCGCGGATCGGCAAGAAATCGGCAATCTGCATCCGTGAGGCCAGCCTTGGCCCGAACTTCGGCATGAAAGGCGGGGCAGCGGGCGGCGGCCATGCGCAGATCGTGCCGATGGAAGAGATGAACCTGCATTTCACCGGTGATTTTCACGCCATCACCAGCGCGCACAACCTGCTGGCCGCGATGATCGACAACCACATCTACTGGGGCAACAGCCTAGAGATTGACGAGCGCCGCATTGTCTGGCGCCGCGTGATGGACATGAACGACCGCGCGCTGCGAGACATGGTGGTGGGGCTGGGCGGCGTTTCCAACGGCTTTGCGCGCCAAACCGGGTTCGACATCACCGTGGCCTCGGAAGTGATGGCGATTCTCTGCCTTGCGAATGATCTGGAAGACCTGCAAGACCGCATTGGCCGCATCGTCGTGGCCTATCGGCGCGACAAAAGCCCGGTTTATGCCCGCGACCTAAAGGCCGATGGCGCAATGACGGTGCTGTTGCGCGACGCGATGCAGCCAAACCTTGTGCAAAGCCTTGAAAACACCCCGGCTTTCGTGCACGGCGGCCCGTTTGCCAATATCGCGCATGGCTGCAATTCGGTCATCGCCACGCAGACGGCGCTGAAGCTGGCCGATTATGTGGTGACCGAGGCGGGCTTTGGCGCCGACCTTGGTGCCGAAAAGTTCTTTGACATCAAGTGTCGCAAGGCCGGGCTGAAACCCGCAGCTGCGGTGATCGTGGCCACGGTGCGCGCGATGAAGATGAACGGCGGCGTCGCCAAGGCCGATCTGGGGGCCGAAAACGTCGCTGCTGTCACCAAGGGCTGCCCCAACCTTGGCCGCCACATTGCCAACGTCAAAGGCTTTGGCGTGCCGGTGGTGGTGGCGATCAACCATTTCACCTCCGACACCGAGGCCGAGATTGCGGCGGTGAGAGACTACGTTGCCAAGCAGGGCGCCGAGGCGGTGCTGTGCAAACACTGGGCGCATGGTGGCGCGGGGGCCGAGGAACTGGCGCAAAAGGTGGTTGCACTGGCTGAAAGCGGCGCCAGCGCCTTTGCGCCTCTTTACCCGGACGAAATGGGCCTATTCGACAAGATAGACACCATCGCCAGGCGCATCTACCACGCCGGCGAAGTGATCGCCGACAAGTCCATTCGCGATCAGCTGCGCGCGTGGGAGGCGGCGGGCTATGGCCATTTCCCGGTCTGCATGGCGAAAACGCAATACAGTTTTTCAACCGACCCGAACCTGCGCGGCGCCCCCACTGGCCACACTCTGCCAATCCGCGAGGTGCGGCTGTCGGCAGGTGCCGGGTTCATCGTGGTGATCTGCGGCGAGATCATGACCATGCCGGGCCTGCCCAAGGTGCCGTCGGCCGAGACGATTGGGCTGAACGACGAAGGGCTGGTGGTGGGCCTGTTCTGACGTCGGGGTTGAGGCGCCGCGCAAAACCGGGCATTAGCCCTGCAACCGCCGCCGAGGGAGCCCGCCGATGAAACCGCTCGCCCGAATCGCCAGCATGGCCGAACTGCGTGCCGAGGTTGATGCGCTCGACGCCCGGCTGGTGGCGGGGCTGGCGGATCGGGCGCGGCTGATCGACCGCGCCGCCGAATTGAAGCCCGCCGAGGGCATACCCGCGCTGGTGCCCGAACGGGTCGCGCAAGTGTTGGCGCAGGTGCGCACCGAAGCGGTGGCGCGGGGCCTCGATGCGGCGCTGGTTGAAACGCTCTGGCAACACATCATCGACTGGTCGATTGCCCGCGAGGAATTGACCTTGGGAAAGGGAGAGGGTGCATGAGCGCCACCATCATCGACGGCAAGGCATTTGCGGCAACGGTGCGCGCGCGCGTGGCGGCACATGTGGCGCGGCTCAAATCTGAATATGGCATCGCGCCGGGGCTGGCGGTGGTGCTGGTGGGCAATGACCCCGCATCCGAGGTCTATGTGCGCAACAAGGGCATCGCCACCCGCGAAACCGGGATGCAGAGCTTTGAGCACAAATTGCCCGCCGACGTGCCCGCCGCCACGCTTTACGCGCTGATAGACCGGCTGAACGCCGACCCCACCGTGCACGGCATTCTGGTGCAATTCCCGGTGCCGAGCCAGCTGAGCGAGGCCGAGATTGTGGCGCGCATCGACCCGGCCAAGGATGTGGACGGGCTGCATGTGCTCAATGCCGGGCTGCTGGCGACCGGCGGGCGGGCAATGGTATCGTGCACGCCCCTTGGCTGCCTGATGCTGCTGCGCGACCAGTTGGGCAGCCTTTCGGGGATGAACGCTGTGGTGGTTGGGCGCTCGAACCTTGTTGGCAAGCCGATGGCGCAACTGCTTTTGCGCGAAAGCTGCACCGTGACCATCGCGCACAGCCGCACCCGCGACCTTGCGGCAGTGTGCAGGGGCGCCGACATTCTGGTGGCGGCGGTCGGGCGGCCACGGATGATCACCGGCGAGTTCATAAAGCCCGGCGCGACTGTCATCGACGTGGGCATCAACCGCATAGCGCATGACGGCAAGACCCGGCTGGTTGGCGATGTCGATTTTGCGTCGGCGGTTGCGGTGGCAGGGGCCATCACCCCGGTTCCGGGCGGCGTGGGGCCGATGACCATCGCTTGCCTTCTGGCCAACACCGTGACGGCGGCCTGCCGTGCCAACGGGCTGGATGAGCCCGAGGGGCTGACCGCCTGAGGCACGCCGCTACGCCGGATCGACCGGCACCATCGTGCCTTGCAACACCGCGATCAGGCGGCGCGTGCCATCCGCGGCCTCGGCCTCGACCTCGGCGGTGACCACCACCAGCCGCCGCCCGGCCTTGACCACCCGCCCGCGCGCGATCAGCTGCGCCCCTGCAGCGGGGGCGAGCAGATTGATCTTCATTTCGGCGGTCATCACCTCGCGCCCCGGCTCCATCAGCGTCAGCGCGGCGTAGCCTGCCGCCGTATCCCCCAGTGCAAAGGTCACGCCCGCGTGCCCGGCGCCGTGCTGCTGCCCCATCTCGGGCAAAAGCGGCGCGGTTATTTCGCAGCCCCCGTTTGCCAGCGCCGTGATCCTGGCGCCAAGGGTGTGCATCATCGTCTGAGTCGCGAAGCTCGCGCTGATACGGGTCAGTGCCGGGTGTGTCATGGCGGTCTCCTACGGTTGCCCGGCAATGTGCGCGCGCATGCGCCGCGCTGGCAACACCCATTGCGCGCCGCCCGCAAAACGGCTAGCAGAAATTGGATAAGTTCATTCGAGCGAGAGGTTCATGGCCTCTTTTTTTCATCTGTGGAAAGCCAATTTTCTGGCACGTGCGGTCCTGATAGTCTGGGCTGTGCTGTCGGCATTTGCCGTGGTGGCGGGGCCTTTCGGCACGTTCCATGTGTTCTCGCTGACTGATCGGCTGGTGTTCTGGCCAACCACTTTTGCCGCCGCGCTAATCTTGGCAGCGGGTCTGCGCGCGTTTTTTCAGGGAACGCTGGGCATCACCAGGTTTCTTGTGCATGCGCCGCTGATTGCTGCGACGATGGCGCTTTTGTTGACGCCGCCGCTGTTTTGGATGACGCAGCAGTTTGCAGGGCCAAGGGTCGCTGAATTGTACGGCTTCTGGGTGATGGCGCTCTTCGTGTTTGCGGCCTCGATCAGCGTCTCGGCAATGCGTCACGCCTTGCGTCGGCACGCCGCCCCGGTGGCGGTGCCTGCCTTGGCTGATGCGGGGCCGCGCCTTTTTGCGCGCTTGCCCGAGCAAGTGCAGGCGCCGCTTTTGCGGTTGTCGGTGCGAGACCACTATGTTGACGTGACGACCGAGGCCGGGACCCATTCGCTGCTAATGCGTCTGGCCGACGCGATTGCGGAGGCCGAGGGTATTGCGGGCGCGCGGGTGCATCGCTCGCACTGGGTGGCTGCGGCGGCAGTCGAGGGTGTCGAAACCGCGGCGGGCAGACACCAGCTTCTCCTCTGCGATGGCAGCCGGGTGCCCGTGTCAAAGACCTATCGCGACTCGGCGCAGGCACTGCTTGCCGCGCGGGGCGTCGATGCCGGCGGCACCTGAAGGCCAAGGATTAGCCGGGCATCGGAATTGCCAGCGCCCGTTGGCCCGTCAACACCGCCAGCGCGCCCGGCGCCATCAGCGCTGTCAGTGCGGGGTCGGTGCACATCAGGCCCCCGGTATAGGCGCCGAAGGCTGGCAAGATCGCCCTCGCCCGGTCGATCAGGAAACAGGGGCGCGAAGCACCGCCCAGCCGCGCCTTGGGGTGATAGTGCCCTGAAACCTCACCCGCCGTGGCGCCTGCACTGGCGATATGTCGAAACCGCAGCGGCCCCCGTTGCAGCGCCGCAATGTGTGCGCCCGCAAGTGCCAGTGGTCCGGGGTCGTGGTTGCCCTCAACCCAGACCCATGCGCGCCCGGCCATCAGCCGCGCCAGCCACAGCGCCTCGGCCACTGGCAGATCGGCTGCCTCCAGATCATCGAAACTGTCGCCAAGGCAGATGACCTCGGCCGGGTCGAGCGCGTCGATTTCAGCGTCAAGCCGCGCCAGCGTGGCCTGCGTGTCATAGGGCGGCAACAGCGCGCCGCCGCGCCGCGCCAGACGTTCGGCCTTGCCAAAGTGCAGGTCAGACACCACCAGCAGCCGCTGCGCGCCCCACCAGAGCGCGCCCGAGGCCCGTGCCACCAGCGCGGCCCCCGCCAGATCAAATGCGTGCCCGTTCATGCCGCCCCTGCGTGCCGCGCCTCTGCGTCATTTCAACCCCGCCGCTGCCATCAAACGCGCCGCTTCGGATGCCATCAACCGCTCGCGCCCCTCGCCCTGCACCGCCACCTTGCCCACTTCGAGCAGCAGCGGCGCTGCCAGCGGGGGCACCCGGTCAAGCCGGCGCAGATCTGTCCGCCCGCCGAACTGTGCCAGCATCGCCTCGACCCTCGCGGCGTCAACCATGCCGCGCAAGGCTTCTGCGCGGGTCACGCGCAGCAAGAGGTGGTCGCGGTCGTGGCGGGCAAGCGTGTCATAGAGAATGTCCGATGAGAATGCAGTCTGCCGTCCGCTCTTGCGCTTGCCGGGCAGGTTGCGCTGGATCAGCCCCGCCACCGTCGCCACCGGTCGAAACGCGCGCTTCATCACCGAGGTCTGTTCAAACCACTCCGCCAGCCCCTCGCGCAGCGCGTCCGGGCGCAGCAGCCCCTCTGCCGCGCCGAGCGGCTCCAGCCCCCAGACCAGCACCGCATAATCCGAAGCGACAAAGCCCAGCGGGCCAAGGCCCGCAGCCTCCATTCGCCGGGTCAGAACCATGCCCAGAGTCTGCATCGCGTTGCGCCCGCCGAAGCCCCAGAAACAGGCGTATTCCAGCCCTTCGTGGGGAAAGCTTTCCACCAGCATTGCCTCGGCCCCCGGCAATGCCGAGACTTCGGCCTGCAATGCGAGCCAGTCTTTGGTGTGGGCGGGTATCCTTGGGTCGGGCGTGCCGATCAGCGCAAGAATGCGCGCGGTAAGGCGGGTTGAGGTGGCGAATTTGGAGCCCGAAAACACCGCGATTCTGGGCCTGCGCGCCGCAGATCGGCTGACCTCGACCGTCAATTCGTTCAAGCCTTCATATCGCACCACCTGACCGCCGATCAGAAAACTGTCGCCGGGTGAAAGCGTGGCGGCAAAGGCCTCTTCGATCTCGCCCAAGGGCGCGCCGCCGCGCTGCATGCGCACCTTCATGGTTTCGGTTTCCACGATGGTGCCGATATTCATGCGCAAATTGCGCGCGCTGCGGGGGTCGCGCAGTGTCCACATTCCGTCGCGCTGCATCAGCCTGTGCCAGCGGTCATAGGCGCGCAGGGCATAGCCGCCGGTGGCGCAGAAATCGAGGCAGGCGTCGTATTCGGCGCGGGCCAGCGCTGCGTAGGGCCCGGCGCGGCGCACTTCGGCGAATGTCGCATCGGCGCTAAACGGACCCGCGCAGGCGATCAGCGCAAGGTGCTGGCAGAGCACGTCGAGCGCGCCGGGCGGGCGCGGCTCGCCATCCAGTTCATGCGCGCGGACGGCGGCAAGCGCGGCCCAGCATTCGATCACCTCAAAGCGGTTCGCGGGCACGAGGAACGCTTTTGAGGGCGCCCCCGCGCGGTGGTTGGCGCGCCCGATCCGTTGCACCAGCCGCTTGACGTTCTTCGGCGCGCCGACCTGAATGACCAGATCGACCGCGCCCCAGTCAAGCCCGAGGTCAAGGCTGCCGGTCGCCACCACCGCGCGCAGGGTGCCCGCCGCCATTGCCGCCTCGGTGCGCTCGCGCACCTCGCGCGCAAGGCTGCCGTGGTGAATGCCTATGGCGAGGTTCTCCGCGTTCGCCAGCCACAGATCGTGAAAGAACAGCTCGGCCTGGGCGCGGGTGTTGTGAAAGATGATGGTGGTGCGGTGGGCCGCGATCTGCGCCAGAATTTCTGGAATTGCATAGCGCCCGCCGCCCCCGGCCCAAGGCGGCGGCGCGGTGGCGAGCATGGCAATGTCGGGGTCCGGCCCCGGCGCGGCGGTCAGGATCTCGCAGCCATCAGGGGCTAGAAAGCAGGCGAGTGCGGCGGGGTCTTCGACCGTGGCTGAAAGCCCCACCCGCCGCAGCCCCGGCGCTAGGCTTTGCAGCCTTGCAAGGCCAAGGCTCAACTGGTCGCCGCGCTTGCTTTCGGCCAGCGCGTGAATTTCGTCAATCACCACCCGTTTCAGGCCGCCAAAAATGCGCGGCGCGTCGGGGTAGCTGAGCAAGAGCGCGAGGCTTTCGGGGGTGGTCAGCAGAATATGCGGCGGCGCCGCGCGCTGGTTGCGGCGCATGTGCTGCGAGGTGTCGCCGGTGCGGTCCTCGATGCGGATGGAAAGGCCGATTTCGGCCACCGGCTGTGTCAGGTTGCGCCGGATGTCCACCGCGAGCGCTTTCAGGGGCGAGATGTAAAGCGTGTGCAGACCCGGCGCGGGGCTGTCGGCCAGTTCGGCTAGCGTGGGTAGAAACCCGGCCAGCGTCTTGCCGCCGCCGGTGGGGGCGATCAGCAGCGTGGCAGGCGCATCGGCGGCCGCCAGCATCGCCCGCTGGTGCGGGTGAAGCTGCCAGCCGCGGGTGGCAAGCCAGTGGGCGATAGGGGCGGGTAGCGGCTGCATGCGGGCAGGTTAGGCGAAGGCGTGGGGCGGGGGAAGGGCGTGGGCAGGGGCGTCAGTCGCACAGGGTGTAGCTGGAGGCGAGGCATTCCCGCGCCCGCCGCTGCGCCTCGGAAAGGTCGGCGGGGGAGAGGGTGGCGGCGATAGAGTCGCGGTACGCGGGGGCGGCTTCGGCGCCGTTGGCGGCTGCGATGTTGGCCCACATGTGGGCGGTGGCGATATCTTGCGGTGCCTCGGCCTTGGCGGTACAGGCGCGCAAGGTTATTCTGCGCTCTGGCGTGGCCTTGCGAGGCAGACAGGCGGTAAAGCTGCGCCGCTTCGGCGTAATCCTGTGCCACGCCCTGACCGATTTCGTACATGACTCCGAGGTTGTTTTGCGCGCGTGCGCCGCCTTGGTTGGCGGCGAGGCGGTACCATCGCGCGGCCTCGGCGAAGTCCTGCGATGCGCCTTGGCCATTTGCATAATTGAGTGCGAGGTTGAATTGCGCCTCTGCGATGCCCTGATCTGCAGCGAGGAGATACCAGTGCGCGGACGTTGCATCGTCTTGAGGCACGCCTTGTCCGCTACCGTACATGACCCCAAGGTTGAATTGCGCACCTGCCATGCCTTGGTCTGCGGCGAGGCGAAACCAGCGCGCGGCCTCGGCGTGATCCTGCGGCACGCCTTGGCCACTGTTATACATGACCCCAAGGTTGTATTGCGCCATGGCGTCGCCTTGCTCGGCCAACGGCAACCATTTTGCCCGCGAGGCGGTGTAATCTCCCCGCTGAAATGCCATGAACCCCGCCGCGAAATCCGCCCAGGAGCTTCGTGCCACCCACGCTACCCCGCCTGCCGCCAGTGCCAGCCCCACCGCCATCGCCAAAACCCAAGACCCGCGCATCTCACACCCCGCCTCAACCTGCCCCAAATGCTACCCGCAAACCGCGCGATTGCCAAAGGCCACGCGGTCGCGCCCCTAGCAGCTTTCGAACCGCGACGTGACGCAGGTGCCGACGCGGCGGCGGGCTTCGGAGATCTCGGCGGGGGTCATGGCGGCTTCCAGTTCGGCGATCAGGGCCGGTGCCCCGCTGTCGCCGTTTTCAGCGGCAATGCTGGCCCACATCAATGCCGCGATGCTGTCACGGGCAACGCCGATCGCATCGGCATTGAAAAGCGCAAAGGTGAATTGCGCCGCAGCTTTGCCAAGCAGCGCAGCGGCGTGAAACAGCCGCGCCGCCTCGGCGTAGTCCTGTGCCACCCCCGCCCCATCGACATAGGCCCAGCCAAGGGCGTCGAGCGTGCCTGCGTGCCCTTGGTCGGCCGCCAGTCGCAGTAACTGTGCCGCTGTGGCCTCGTCCTGCGGCGCACCCGCGCCCGCCGCATGCATCAAGGCGAGGTTGAACTGCGCGCCGGCATAGCCTTGGTCGGCCGAGAGCCGGTAAAGGCGCGCGGCCTCGGGCAGGTCTTGGGGCACACCCAGCCCCTGCCCGAGGATCACGCCCAGATTGTATTGCGCTTCGAAGTCGCCCTGATCGGCGGCGAGGCGGAGCAGGCGAACCGCCGCTGCGCTGTCCTGCGCTACGCCTTGACCGTTAAGATAGAGGAAGGCGAGGTTGATTTGCGCGATTGCGTCGCCCTGATCTGCGGCAAGCCGGTAGAGCCGTGCGGCCTCAGGCAGATCTGGCTCCGCACCCGTGCCGCGCTCATGCATGACGCCAAGGTTGTATTGCGCCAGCGCATCGCCATCGCGCGCAAGCGGCTCCAGCTCGGCGCGGGCGCCCTGATAGTCACCGGCCATCAGCGCCGCCATCGCCTGCAGCAGATTGGCTGCCCCCGCGACCCCGGACGAAACCCAAAGGCCGACCAATGCGGCCCACACCAGGCATTTGCGCATCTTGCCCCTCAGGTTCATGGCATCGGAACAGATGTTAACCGAGACGCGCTCGGTCGCCAAACGAAAGCAATCGGTCTCGGGTCCGGGGGCGCTCGCCGCTGCTGGTGCCGTCGCTCGCGTCCGCGCCAGCGATCACTTGCAGATGGTGTAACCTGAGTCGCGGCATTCCCGCGCCCTCCGCTGCGCCGCATCGCGGTCGGCGGCGGTTAGGGTGGCGGTAATTTCGGCGATCAGGGCCACTGCGCCGCTGTCGCCGTTTTCGGCGGCAATGCTGGCCCATATCAGCGCCGCGATCATGTTGCGCGGCACCACCCGGCCCTGCTGGTAGAGGGTCGCAAGGTTGCGCTGCGCCAGGGCATGGCCCTGCATGGCCGCAAGCCGGTAAAGCCGCTCGGCCTCATAATGGTCCAGCCGCACGCCGCGCCCGTGTTCGTAGGCGACCGCGAGGTTGTTTTGCGCGGCGGCGTGGCCCTGATCTGCCGCCAAACGGTAAAGGCGCAGCGACTCTGTTTGATCGGCGGGCACCCCCTGGCCGTTCGCTTGCATGACGCCAAGAGCGTACTGCGCGCCTGCGTCACCTGCGTCAGAGGCAAGCCGAAAGTGGTGGGCGGCCTCGGCAAGATCGCGCCGCACACCCCTGCCGTGATAGTAAATAAAGCCAAGGTTGGCGCGCGCCCTGACATCGCCCTGATCGGCCGCAAGGCCGTAAAGCCGCCTCGCCTCTGCCAGATCTTGCGGCACGCCGCGCCCGGCCTCGAGCATCGAGGCGAGATTGGTTTGCGCCATCGCGTTGCCCTGATCTGCGGCAAGCCGGTAGAGCCGCGCGGCCTCGGCAAGGTCTTGCGTCACGCCTTGCCCGTGTTCGTACATGTTGCCGAGGTTATTTTGCGCCCGCCTTTCGCCCTGCTCTGCGGCAAGCCGATACCATTTCGCGGCCGCGGCACGATCCTGCGCTACGCTCAGGCCAAATCGTGCAGCGTGCCGAGATTGGTCTGCGCCTTGGCATACCCCTGCTCGGCGGCGAGGCGGTAGAGCCGTGCCGCCTCTGCATGGTCTTGCGGCACACCGCGCCCGAATTCGTGCAACACGCCAAGATTGGTCTGCGCCACCGCGTCGCCCGCTTCGGCGAGTGGCTGCCATTCAGCCTGCGCCGTGGCATAGTCGCCCGCCTCGAGGCATCGGCGGCCTTTTGCAGATCAGCGCCTGCGGCCGCAGGCGCAAGTGCCAGCACCAGTGCCAAAAGCCATGCCGCTTTGCCCATCGCGCCGCCCCCCGGTTGCCTGCCGCCGGCCACGCAAGATTAGCACGGTCGGCGCTGCGGCACCACACCGCGCTCGGCCCTTGCCCGCCTCGCCCCAATCGCTATCATGCCGCCAACCCGCGCACCCCGCGCCCGAACGCCGATGGAGCCTGCCCGATGACCCGCACCCCCGAGACCCAGACCGTCACCACATGGACCGTTGCCTGCGATGGTGGCACGGGGGCCGATGGCCACCCGCGCGTGTATCTGGTGATCCCCGAGGCCACCGGCGCAGTGACCTGCGGCTATTGCGGCAAGCATTTCGTGATCGACCGCGAACACGCCCACGCCGACCACTGAAGCCGGGGCAGATCGCCCGCCGCAGCCCGAGGGAGGGGACGCCCATGAGTTTCGGCAAAGGCTGCCATCTGCATCTGATCGATGGCTCGGCTTTTATCTTCCGCGCCTATCACGCGCTGCCCGCGCTTACGCGTAAATCCGACGGGCTGCCGGTCGGTGCGGTCGCGGGCTTTGCCAACATGATCTTTCGCTACATCGAAGATGCCAAGGGCGCCGATGCCCCCACCCATGCCGCGGTCATTTTCGATGCCGGCGCCAAGACCTTTCGCAACGAGATTTTCCCCGCCTACAAGGCCAACCGCCCCGATCTGCCCGAAGACCTGCGCCCACAGTTTCCGCTGACGCGCGAGGCGACGCGGGCCTTCAACCTCGCCTGCATCGAGTTGGCCAATTACGAGGCAGATGACATCATCGCCACGCTGGCGCGGCAAGCGCGCGAGGCCGGTGGGCGCTGCACGATCATCTCGTCGGACAAGGACCTGATGCAACTGGTCGGCGGCGGCGTGGAAATGCTCGATGCGATGAAAGGGCAGCGGATCGGCCCCGACGAGGTGGCGGAAAAGTTCGGGGTCGGCCCCGACCGCGTGGTCGATGTGCAGGCTTTGGCGGGCGATGCGGTCGATAATGTGCCCGGCGCGCCCGGCATCGGCATCAAGACCGCGGCCTTGCTGATCAACGAATATGGCGACCTTGAAACCCTACTGGCGCGCGCGGGCGAGGTCAGCCAGCCCAAGCGCCGCGCCGCGCTGCAAGACAATGCCGAACAAATCCGCCTCTCGATGCGGCTGGTGACGCTTGACGCCCACACCCCTCTCGATTTCACGCTTGAAAGCCTTGAAGTGCGGGAGCCTGACCCCGAGGCGCTATTCGGGTTTTTGCGGCAGATGGAGTTCAACACCCTCATCCGCCGCGTTGCCGACAAGTATGGTGTGGCGCTACCGCCCGAGGCCGTGCCCGCCGCCACCGGCGGCGGGGCTGCCGAGGCAGGGGGCGTGCCCCCTTCCGAGGCGGCCCCTATTGACCCCGCAGCCTACACCTGCATCCGTGATGCGGAAACGCTGGCCGGGTTCATCGCGCAGGCCCATGTGCGCGGCTGGGTTGCGGTCGATACCGAAACCACCAGCCTTGACGAAATGCAGGCCGAACTTGTGGGGGTGTCGCTGTGCACCGAACCGGGGCAGGCGGGCTATCTGCCGCTGGGGCACAAACTGGGCGGGGGCGATTTGTTCGGTGCCCGCGTGCTTGCGCCGGGGCAGATGCCGCTGGCAGAGGCGCTGGCGCTGCTGAAGCCGCTGCTTGAGGATGAAAGCGTCCTCAAGATCGGCCAAAACATGAAATATGACTGGAAGATCTTCGCCCGCTACGGCATCCGCGTGGCGCCCTTCGACGATACCATGCTGATGTCTTACGCGATGCAGGCGGGGCTGAATTCGCACGGCATGGATGCGCTGAGCGCCAAATACCTTGGCCACCAGCCGATTCCGATCAAGGACCTGCTGGGCGGTGGCAAGGCGGCGATCACTTTTGACCTTGTGCCCGTTGATGCGGCAGTGCGCTACGCCGCCGAAGATGCCGATGTAACGCTGCGGCTCTGGCAGTTGTTCAAACCGCAATTGCACCGCGCGCAGGTAACAGCCGTCTATGAGACGCTCGAACGGCCCCTTGTGCCGGTTCTGGCAGAAATGGAAATGGCCGGGGTGCGGGTCGATGGCGCCACGCTTGCGCGCATGTCGAGCGTGTTCGCGCAGCGCATGGGCGCGCTCGAGGCGGAAATTCACGCGCTTGCGGGCCAGCCTTTCAATGTGGGAAGCCCGAAGCAACTGGGCGAGATTCTGTTTGACAAGCTGGGCCACGAGGGCGGCGAAAAGGGCAAGACCGGCGCCTATGCCACCGGCGCAGACGTGTTGGAAGACCTCGCCGCCGAGGGCAGCGAGCTGGCGGCGCGGGTGCTTGACTGGCGCCAGATCAGCAAGCTTAAATCGACGTATACCGACGCGCTGCAAACCCATGTGAACCCCGAGACGGGGCGCGTGCACACGTCTTATTCCATCGCCGGGGCCAACACCGGGCGGCTGGCCTCGACCGACCCCAATTTGCAGAACATCCCGGTGCGGTCTGACGAGGGGCGGCGCATCCGCGAGGCGTTTGTGGCGGGGCCGGGAATGCGGCTGGTCAGCCTCGATTACAGCCAGATCGAGCTGCGCATTCTGGCGCATGTCGCCGATATTCCGGCGTTGAAAGAGGCGTTCCGCCAAGGCCATGACATTCACGCCATGACCGCGTCGGAAATGTTCAACGTGCCGCTGGATCAGATGACATCTGAGGTGCGCCGCCGCGCCAAGGCGATCAACTTTGGCGTCATCTATGGCATCTCGGGCTTTGGTCTGGCGCGCAACCTGCGCATACCGCGCGCCGAGGCACAGGGCTTTATCGACCGCTATTTTGAGCGCTTCCCCGGCATCAAGACCTACATGGATGCGACCGTGGCTTTCGCCAAGGCGCACGGCTATGTGCAGACGCTCTTTGGTCGCAAGATCCACACCCCCGAGATCAACGCGCGCGGCCCCGGCGCGGGCTTTGCCAAACGCGCCGCGATCAACGCGCCGATTCAAGGGGCGGCGGCAGACATCATCCGTCGCGCGATGATCCGCATGCCCGCCGCCATTGCCGACCTGCCCGCCACCATGCTGCTGCAGGTGCATGACGAACTGGTGTTTGAGGTCGAGGCCGAGGCCGTGCCCGAATTGATCAGCCGCGCCCGCGCCGTCATGTCAGGCGCGGCGGAACCGGCGGTAAAGCTGTCGGTGCCGCTGGTGGTTGACGCGGGCGCGGGCGCGAACTGGGCCGAGGCGCATTGAGGTCTCGGCATACTGCTTCAGGTCAAATATCCCCCCGCGGAGCGGAAGAAAGGCGGATATTTAAGCCAAGGCAAGCCGCAATGGCAGCTATTTCGGCAGCCACCCCAGCCCAGCCTCGGTGCGACCTCGGGGTTCGTATTCGGCGCTGACCCAGCCTTGGTAACCCTGCGCGTCAAGTGTTGCGAAAAGTGCGCCATGGTCGATGTCACCGCCGACGGGTTCGTGCCGCCCCGGTGCGCCTGCGATCTGCACATGCACCGCTCGCGCGCCGTGGCGCGCCCATGTGGCGGCGCAATCGTGGCTGAGCATCTGCGCATGGTAGGTATCGAATTGCAGCCCGAGGTTGGGCGCGCCAACCGCATCGAGAATTTCCGCCGCCGCCTCGAAACTGTCGAGAAAGTAGCCCGGTATGTCGATGCCGTTGACGGGTTCGATCATCAGGCTGAAGGGAAAGGCGTGTTCGGCGGCCCATTTCAGGTTTTCGACATAGCAGGCGCGCGCGGCGGCGCCGTTGGCGCGCCCGGCCATAACGTGGATGTGCCGGGGCTTCAAAACTTGGGCGTAGCGCAGGGCGCGGTTGAAATCATGTCGAAAACGCGCCTCGGCGTCGGGCAGGGCGGCAAAACCGCGCTCGCCGCCTGCGTAGTTGGGGGGCGGGCTGTTCATCGCCACGAAGGCAAGGTCGTTCTCGACCAATCGGGCGCGCAATTCCTGCGCCGCGAAATCGTAGGGAAAAAGCACCTCGACGCCTTCAAACCCGGTAGCCTTGGCGGCGGCGGGGCGTTCCATGAACGGCAGTTCGGTAAAGAGAAAGGTCAGGTTTGCGGCAAAGCGGGGCATCAGGGCAGCTCAGCCGCCGGAATCAGCGGAAAGAAGCAGCCGCCCGACCACAGACCGACCCAGTCGGCGCCCTCGTGGCGGGCGGGGCGGGCAAGCTCGACGAGGCGGTAGAAGGTCTTGCGGTCGATCCGCGCTTCCAGCCCGGCGCGCACCATCACATAGGGCGTAGGCTCGCCGCTGGCGGCATCGCGCGGGCAGCGGATCGGGTGTTCGGGGTCTGCGGTCACGGTATCGCCGACATTGGTGGTAAAGGTCAGGTCTTGCGCCGCCCCTTCGCCGCGCGCCTCGGCGTCAACCGCGATGAAAGGGGCATCTTGCACCCTTATGCCGACCTTCTCGACCGGGGTCACAAGGAAGTAGTTGTCACCTTCACGCCGCAGGATCGACGCGAAGAGCCGCACCAGCGGCGCGCGCCCGATCGGCGTGCCGAGGTAGAACCAGGTGCCGTCGCGCCGTATTTCCATGTCGATATCGCCGCAAAAGGGCGGGTTCCACAGGTGCAGCGGCGGTGGCCCCTTGCGCGCGAACGCGCCTGCGGCGGCGGCCAGCCCCTCGGCAGAGGGCTTCACGGGGTTTTGTCTGGGCGGTTTCTCGGGCATCACTGCTTTGTCATTGGGTTCGCGGGCGTTATCTGCGACCCTAGCCTAACGCATGAGGGGAGTGTTGTCATGGCAGCAGGTGCCGAGGCGGTTGCCGAATATGAAGAGCTAGGGGCAAAGCTTGCCGATGCGCGGGCCTCGATCGACCGCCGCTTCATCGGGCAGGAGCGGGTGGTAGAGCTGGCGTTGGTGGCGCTTTTGTCGGGCGGGCACGGGTTGCTGGTGGGCCTGCCGGGCCTTGGCAAGACCATGCTGGTGGATACGCTGGGCACCGTGATGGGGCTGAAGGCCAGCCGTATCCAGTTTACCCCCGACCTGATGCCCGCTGATATTCTGGGTTCGGAGGTTCTGGAAACGGCGGCGGATGGCACACGCGCCTTCCGCTTCATCGAAGGGCCGGTGTTTTGCCAGCTTCTGATGGCGGATGAGATCAACCGCGCCAGCCCGCGCACGCAATCGGCGCTGTTGCAGGCGATGCAGGAACGCGAGGTCACGGTGGCGGGCGTGCACCGCCCGCTCGGGCGCCCGTTCCATGTGCTCGCCACGCAAAACCCGATTGAGCAAGAGGGCACCTACCCCCTGCCCGAGGCGCAGCTTGACCGCTTTCTGGTGCAGATCGATGTCGATTACCCGAGCCGCGCCACCGAGCGCGACATTCTGCTGGCCACCACGGGGGCGACGCAGGCGACCTCGCATCAGGTGTTCACCGCCGAAGATCTGATCGCGGCGCAGGCGTTGGTGCGGCGCATGCCGGTGGGCGAGGCGGTGGTGGAAACCATTCTCGACCTCGTGCGCGCCTGTCGGCCGGGGTCGGCCGAGGCGGGCGCGGGCTTGGGCGAGGCGCTGGCATGGGGGCCGGGGCCGCGCGCGGCGCAGGCGCTGATGCTGGGGGTGCGGGCGCGGGCGTTGCTGGCAGGAAGGCTGGCGCCATCGGCGGAAGATGTGCTGGCGCTGGCGCGCCCGGTGCTGGTGCACCGCATGGCGCTCAGCTTTGCGGCGCGGGCGCGGGGAGACACGCTGGCGGGCATCATCGACCGCATCGCGGCGCAAGTGACCCGCAGCGAGGCCGCCGCGTGAGCACGGCCCCCGCTCTGACATTGCGGCGCGAGGCAGAGGTGCTGGCAGCACCTCTGCCGCCGTTGCTGGTAGCCGCGCAGCAACTGGCCGCGTCGGTGCAGATGGGTGGGCATGGGCGCAGGCGCGCCGGGGCGGGTGATGAATTCTGGCAGTTCCGCGCCGCGGCGGCGGGTGACACGGCGCGCGCTATAGACTGGCGCCGATCAGCCAGATCCGATGCGCAATATGTGCGCGAGCGGGAATGGCAGGCGGCGCAGTCGGTGTTTTTCTGGGTCGATGCCGCCGCGTCGATGCGGTTTTCGGGTGCTGCGACGCGCCCGGCCAAGGCCGCGCGCGCGCGGCTTTTGGCACTGGCGCTGGCGGTGCTGATGGTGCGTGCGGGCGAGCGGGTGGGGCTGCTGGCACCGCCCGCGCCGCCGCGACCGGGGCGCGCGCAGTTGCTGCGGCTGGCCACCCTGCTGGCCGAGGCAGATGCGGCGGGCGACTATGGTGCGCCCGAGGTGGCGGGGCTGGCGCCGCAGGGCCGGGCGGTCTTGATTTCGGATTTTCTGGGCGATCTGGGCGCGGTCGAGGCGGCGCTGGCGGCGGCGGCACAGCGCGGGGTGACAGGTGTTCTGGTGCAGGTGCTCGACCCGGATGAAGAGGCGTTTCCCTATGACGGCCGGGTGATTTTTGAAAGCATGGGCGGCAGCCTGCGGCACGAGACGCGGGCGGCGGGCGATTTGCGCGCGCGCTACCTTGCGCGGCTGGCCGAGCGGCGCGACCGGCTGGCGCGTCTTGCACAGGCGGCGGGGTGGCAGTTTGGCACCCACCACAGCGGGCAGCCGGCCACGGCGGCGCTGCTTTGGGCCTATGCGGCACTGGAGCGGGGGCGCTGATGGGGGCTTTGGGTGCCATCGGGTTTTCTGCACCGTGGCTGCTGGCCGGGTTGGCCGCACTGCCGGTGCTGTGGTTCATTCTGCGCGCGGTGCCGCCCGCGCCGCTCATGCGGCGGTTTCCGGGCGTGGCGCTGCTCTTGGGGCTTGCCGACCGTGAAACGCAGGCCGAGCGCACGCCGTGGTGGCTGCTGTTGCTGCGGGTGGCAGCGCTGGCGGCGGTGATTGTGGGCTTTGCCGGGCCGGTGCTGAACCCGGCGCAGATGGCGGCGGGCGGTGGGCCACTGCTGGTGGTGATGGATGCAAGCTGGGCGCAGGCGGGCCATTGGGCGCGCGCGCAAGACCGCGCTGCACGGGCGCTGGACGAGGCACGGGCTGCGGGCCGCGCGGCGGCGGTGCTGGCGCTGACAGATTTGCCGGGCGGGCGGCTGGTCTTTGCCCCCGCCGGGGCGGTGGCCGAGGCGCTGCCGGGGCTCGCGCCGCGCGGCTGGGAACCGGGCGAGGCGGACTGGCGCGCGCTGCTGCCCGAGGGCGCGTTTGAAACACTCTGGCTTTCTGACGGGTTGGCGCGCGCCCCGCGCGCAGGGCTCTTGGCGGCGCTTGGCGCGCGCGGCGCAGTGCGGGTGGTGCAGCCCTCGGGCGCGGTGCTGGCGCTTGGGGCGCCATTGTTGCTTGATGGCGCGCTGCGGGTGCCGGTGCTGGCAAGCGGCGCGGCCGAGCCGGTCGAGGTGGTGGCGCGTGGCCCCGACCCGGCGGGGATCGAGCGCGATCTGGCGCGTATCAGCGCAATGCCGGGTGCCGAAGCGGTGTTTGACCTGCCGCCCGAATTGCGCAACCGCATCACGCGGTTTGAAATTGCCGGGCTGCGCAGCGCCGGTGCGGTGGCCCTGACTGATGACAGCCTCAAGCGGCGCAAGGTCGCGCTGATAGCTTCAAGCACAGCGCGCGAAGGGCTGGAGCTGCTGGCCCCCACGCACTACCTGCGCCAGGCGCTGGAACCGAGCGCCGAAATCCTGGAGGGCACGCCCGAGGATATGTTGCTGGCCGCACCCGATGTGGTGATTCTGGCCGATGTGGCGCAGGTGGCCGAACCGGAAAAGCTGGCTGACTGGGTGGCCAAGGGTGGGCTTCTGATCCGCTTTGCCGGGCCACGGCTGGCGGCGGGGCTGACCGGGGCGGATGACCCGCTGTTGCCGGTTCGGCTGCGCACAGGCGGGCGCGAGGTGGGCGGCACCATGAGCTGGGGCGCGCCGCGCACACTGGCACCATTCGCGCCCGACGGCCCTTTTGCGGGGCTTGTGGTGCCCGGTGATGTCAGCGTGCGCGCGCAGGTGCTGGCCGAGCCCGCGCCCGACCTTGCCAAGCACACGATTGCCGCGCTTGATGATGGCACGCCGCTGATAACGCGCGCGCGGCTTGGCGAGGGTTGGGTTGTGCTGTTCCACGTTTCGGCCAACGCCGAATGGTCAAGCCTGCCGCTGTCGGGCCTGTTTGTGCAGATGCTCGAACGGCTGGCGGTTTCGACCCGCCCCGCCGCCGACACCAGCACCGAGCTTGCTGGCGCGACATGGGTGGCCGAACGGGTGCTCGATGGCTTTGGGGTGCAGCGCGCGGCTGGCGAATTGGCGGGGGTAGCGGGCGAAGTGCTGGCGGCGCGCGCGCTTGGGCCCACGCTGCCGCCGGGGATTTATGCAGCGGGCGAGCGGCGCGTGGCGCTGAATGTGGTAGCGCCGGGGCGGGCGCTGATGGCGGCGGAATGGCCCGCCGATGTGGCGGTCGAAAGTGGCACCGAGGCGCCGTCCGCGCTGCCGCTGAAGGGCGCGCTTCTGGCTGCCGCTCTGGCGCTGCTGTTGGCCGATGTGCTGGCGTCGCTTGCGGTTTCGGGGCGGCTGCGGGGCGCGCGGGTGGCGGCCGTGCTGCTGGCGCTGGCGCTGCTGGTGCCCGCAGCACCGCCCGCGCGCGCTGAAATGGACCCCGCCCGCGCCATGACGGTGGCGGGGGGCGTGGCGCTGGCCTATGTGCCAAGCGGCGATGCCGGGGTGGACCGGATCGCGGCGGCAGGGCTTTTGGGGTTAAGCCAGGTGCTTTATGCGCGCACTTCGGTTGAACCGGGGCCGCCGCTGGCGCTTGACCTTGAAACCGATGATCTCGCGCTTTTCACCTTCATTTACTGGCCCGTCACCGCTGGGTCGCAGGCGCCCTCGCCCGCCGCCTATGCACGCATCAACCGCTATTTGCGCGGTGGTGGCATGATCTTGTTTGACACGCGCGATGCCGATTTTGCGGGCTTTGGCTCTGCAACGCCCGAAGGGCGGCGGCTGCAGGCGCTGGCGGCGCCGCTTGATATTCCGCCGCTGGAACCGATTCCGCGTGACCATGTGCTGACCCGCGCCTTTTACCTTGTGCAGGACTTTCCGGGCCGGTTCACGGGGCAGGCCGTCTGGGTCGAGGCCGCCCCCCCGGATGCCGAACTGGCCGAGGGCATGCCGTTTCGCAACCTCAATGATGGCGTGACGCCGGTGGTGATCGGCGGCAATGACTGGGCTTCGGCATGGGCGGTCGATGACCGTGGCGTGCCGCTGATGGCGGTGGGGCGCGGCCAGACTGGCGAGCGCCAGCGCGAGATTGCCTACCGTTTTGGCGTGAACCTGATCATGCATGTGCTGACCGGCAACTACAAATCCGATCAGGTGCATGTGCCCGCGCTGCTGGAAAGGCTGGGGCAATGAACGCGCTGAGCCTGATCTTCGCGCCGCTGGTGCCGTGGTGGGTGATCTGGGCCGGGGCTGCGCTTGGCATGCTGGCGCTGGTGTTGGCGCTCTGGCGCGGGCTGAATGGCTGGGCCTTGCGGGCGCTGGCGGCGGCGGTGCTGCTGGCAGCACTTGCCGGCCCGGGGCTGCAAAGCGAGGTGCGTCAGGCGCTGAGCGATATCGTGCTGCTGGTCGAGGACCGCAGCGCAAGCCAGACATTGCCGGGGCGCGAGGGCCAGACCGACACGGCGATGGAGGGGGTCGAGGCGGCGCTTCTGGCGCTGCCCGATACCGAGGTGCGGCGGGTGCGGGTGGGCGACGGGCCGGACAACACCGGCACGCTTGCCGCCGCAGCATTGGCCGAGGCGCTGGCGTCTGAACCGCGAGACCGGGTCGCGGGGGTGGTCTTCGTGACCGACGGGCAGGCGCATGACGCGCCGCAGATGCCCGCGCTTCCCGCACCTTTGCAGGTGCTGCTGACCGGGCGTGCCGCCGACTGGGACCGGCGCCTGCTGGTGCAGACCGCGCCCGCCTTTGGCATTATTGGCGAGCCGGTCATGCTGCGGTTGCGGGTTGAGGATGTGGGCGCGGTGCCCGCATCGGCACCGGCACAGGCAACCCTGTCGATCGCCATCGAGGGCGGCGTGGCCGAGGCCTATCTGGTGCCGGTGGGGGTGGACCTTGAATTGCCGCTGATGCTGGAACACGGCGGGCAAAACGTGGTGCAGCTTGATCTGGCCGAGACGCCAGGCGAGCTGACCACGCGCAACAACGCCGCCGTGGTGCAGGTGAACGGCGTGCGCGACCGGCTGCGGGTGCTGCTGGTTTCAGGCGAGCCGCATGCGGGTGAACGCACCTGGCGCAACTTGCTCAAGTCGGATTCGGCGGTGGACCTCGTGCATTTCACGATTTTGCGCCCGCCCGAAAAACAGGACGGGGTGCCGGTCGAAGAGCTCTCGCTGATCGCCTTCCCGACGCAGGAATTGTTTGTCGAAAAGATCGACGAGTTCGATTTGATCATATTCGACCGTTACCGGGTGCGGGGCATTCTGCCTGCCGCGTATTTCGGCAATGTCAGGTCGTATGTCGAGCGTGGCGGGGCGGTGCTGGTGGCGGCGGGGCCTGAATTTGCTACCGCCGAAAGCATTGCCTACACCGACCTGGGCGACGTGCTGCCTGCCTTCCCTGTGGGGCGGGTGCTCGAGGGCGCCTTTTTGCCACGCACGACCACATTGGGCGCGCGCCACCCGGTTACCACCGGCTTGCCCGGTGGCTCGGTGGGCGAGGCCGACCCGACCTGGGGCCGCTGGTTGCGACAACTGGCCCTGACTTCGGTGCATGGGCAAGTGGTGCTGCAAGGCGTGGATGATGCGCCGCTTCTGGTGCTCGACCGGGTGGGCGAGGGGCGCGTTGCGCTGCTTGCCTCTGATCAGGCCTGGCTTTGGGACCGGGGCTATGAGGGCGGTGGGCCACAGGCGGAACTGCTGCGCCGGATCGCGCATTGGGCGATGCAGGAGCCGGAGCTGGAGGAAGAGGCGCTGAGCGCCGAGGTCGAGCCGGGGGCACTGGCGCTGACCGTGGTGCGGCGAAGCATGGCCGAGGCGGTGGCCGCGGTGACGGTGACGGCGCCAGACGGGGCTGCGGTGGCGCTTGATCTCGCAGAGACCGCACCGGGGCGTTTTACCGCGCGCTGGCAGGCACCCGCGCCGGGGCTCTACCGGCTGCAAACGGCCGATCTGGAGCGGGTGGTGGCGCTTGGCCCCGCCGCCCCGCGCGAATTCGAGGCGCCGGTGGCAAGCGAAGCGCCCCTGACGGCGGCGGTGGCGGCCAGCGGCGGCGCCTTCACCGCGCTCGAAGGGGGCGTGCCCGAGATTCGCCAAGTGCGCGCCGGGCGGCCCACGGCGGGGCGCGGCTGGGTGGGCATTACCCCGCGCGGCGCGACCGCGACGCTCGACATTCGCCTGCGCCCGCTGTTGCCCGCGTGGCTGTGGCTGCTGCTGGCCGCGAGCCTGAGCGTGGCGGCGTGGCTGGTTGAAGGGCGGCGGCGCTGAACGCGCCTAGCGGCCGCAGCGCTTCAGGCTCGCCGGGCCAAGCGCTGCGGGCAGCTGCATCAGGGCCGCGAACCTGGTCCAAGTGCCGCCCTCGTCGCCGCTGACCCGAAAATCGCTGACACAAAGCGTGCGGCCAAGGGTCACCGCCTCGGGCGCGACCTCGGGCAGCAGCAAAAGCGCCTGATCGGGGGCAAGATCACGGTCGAGTCCGCCGACCGAACCGCGCAGGAACATTGTGGCCAAGGCGCGCGCCTCGGGGTCGTCGGTGCAGGAATTGTCGAGCACAACCGCCAGCCGCGCCGGCCACTGCCGGTCAATCCCGGCGCTGCCTGACATGCCCCTGATTGCGGGCTCGGTGAGCGGCGGCAGCCACTGAACCCGCGCCACGGCGCCGCAGATGTCAAGTGGCGGCACCGGGGGCAGGGGCGCCGCGCCGGCGCTACCGACCTGCGCCAGAGCCGCTGCAACGGCAAAGCACTGAAAGGTGCGCGCGATCATCGCACGTTTCCGGCAAGATGCATGGTCATGGCATTGTCCAGACCTTGATCGAGCTCAGCGTATCGTTCCACCAGCCGGTCAGTTCTTTTTGCATGATGGCGTCGTAGTCGCTGTTTTCGTAGTTCAGGGTCGAGCCCTTGAAATTGGTGTGCTGATAGATGCGCACCCGCGTTCTGGGCGCAATCGTGATGCAACTGGCCTTGTCGTTGAACCAGCCGACCGAAGTGTAGGTGACGCCGGGCTTGTCAATAAAGACAAAGTACCCCTGCGCCCCCGGCGCCGTACAGCCGGACCCGTCATAGGCCACCGCCTCGCCCTTGACCGGGTTCATCTTCAGGGTGGTGCTGTCCCACGAGGCGGCCTGCACGGATATGCCCGCAATCACCAGCACGCCGACAAGCGTTGCGACAACTGTGGACGCTGATCTGAGTTTCATCACACCCTCCTGTCATGCGCCAGATCGGCGGTCGCAACACGAGGGGCCGCCACTCGGGCGCATGGGAATAATAGGCGCAATCGGGCACCGGCGCGTTGATGCAGGTCAATCGGCGGGCGCAAGGCCAATTTTGCTTGCCGAATGGCAGAACTGGTCATATTATTTTACCAAAACAGGAGGCGCCGTGATGCAGATGCCCGTTCCCAACCCGGCGATTGTGATGCGCAAGGCGGAAATCGTGGCGGCGCTGCGCGCGGTGCTGCCTGCTGATGCGGTGATCGACGACCCATTTGAAACCCGCGCCTATGAATGTGATGCGCTGGCCGCCTATCGCACGCAGCCACTGGCCGTGGTGTTGCCGCGTTCGACCGCCGAGGTGGCGGCGGCGCTGCGGGTGTGCCACGGGCTGGGAGTGCCGGTGGTGCCGCGCGGCGCGGGCACCAGCCTTGCGGGCGGCGCGATGCCAAGCGCGGATGCGGTAATCTTGGGCGTGGCACGGATGTCTGCGGTGCTTGAGGTGGACACCGCAAACCGCTTTGTGCGGGTGCAGGCGGGGCGCACCAACCTTGCGGTGACGGCGGCGGTCGAAGGCGAGGGGTTCTTTTACGCGCCCGACCCGTCAAGCCAGCTTGCCTGCCTGATTGCCGGCAACATCGCGATGAATTCGGGCGGCGCGCACTGCCTGAAATACGGTGTGACGACCAACAATCTCTTGGGCGTCACGCTGGTGACGATGGCGGGCGAGGTGCTGGAGATCGGCGGGCCTTATGCCGATGCCGGGGGGCTTGATCTGCTGGGAGTCATTTGCGGATCAGAAGGGCAATTGGGGGTGGTGACCGAGGCCACATTGCGCATTCTGCCCAAGCCCGAGGGGGCGCGGCCAGTGCTGATCGGGTTTGACAGCAATGAAGTGGCGGGGGCCTGCGTGGCAGATATCATCCGCGCGGGGGTGCTGCCGGTCGCGATCGAGTTCATGGACCGCCCCTGCATTCGCGCCACCGAGGATTTCGCGCATGCGGGCTACCCCGATTGCGAGGCGCTGCTGATTGTCGAGGTTGAGGGGGCCGAGGCAGAAATTGCCGAGCAGCTGGGGCTGATCCGGCAGATCGCGATGCGCCACGCGCCGGTGGAATTTCGCGAGGCGCAAACGGAAGACGAGGCCAAGCGGATCTGGCTGGGGCGCAAATCGGCCTTCGGCGCGATGGGGCAGATCAACGATTACGTCTGCCTTGACGGCACCATACCGGTCAGCGCCCTGCCAGAAACCTTGCGGCGGATCGGCGAGATGGCGGCGCAGGCCGGGTTGCAGGTGGCCAATGTGTTTCACGCGGGCGATGGCAATATGCACCCGCTGATCCTTTACGATGCCAACCGCGCGGGCGATCTGGAGCGCTGCGAGGCGCTTGGCGCGGATATTTTGAAGCTCTGCGTCGAGGTGGGTGGCTGCCTGACCGGCGAGCACGGGGTGGGCATTGAAAAGCGCGACCTGATGGGGGCGCAGTTCACCGCCGCTGACATGGAGGCGCAGATGCGCGTGAAGGATGTGTTCGATCCGGGGTGGCTTTTGAACCCGGCGAAGGTGTTTCCGTTGGAACTGAGCACTGCGCGGCGGGGCTGAAGCCGGGGGGCTTTCTGCCCCCCGGACCCCCCGAGGGTATTTGGGCATAGAAGAAGCAGAGGGTGCGATGAGGCCGCAAAGCGAGCATGAGTTGGCAGAAGCGATCCGCGATGCGGCGGGGCCGCTGCGGGTGGTGGGTGGTGGCACCCGGCCCTTGGGCGCGGGCGCGGGCGCGGGTGTGGTGCTAGAGACCGGCGGGTTGGCTGGGGTGCGGCTTTACGAGCCTGCGGCGTTGACGCTGGTGGTGGGGGCGGGCACGCCTCTGGCCGAGGTT
>JAHYIZ010000064.1 GCA_019429405.1 Paracoccaceae bacterium | reverse complement strand
TCGAGCCGTCCAAATGGACGCCCATTTTGCCGTCTCTCGCCAAATCCAACACCTCCGCGAAACATCTGCGCGAAGAATGACCGGATCAGGTCAGGAATGGCAGGAGGTGGTCGGCGTCGCGCTTACGGCGCCCAAGGTGCCGGGCAGGGCGTGGCGCCTAGCCCCGGTGAATCAGGCTCGCAAACAACTGCGGGTCAAGGCTTGCAGCCTCAAAGGTGGGGCCTTCGGTCAGCAGGCTGACGGCATCGTGGCTGTGCAAGCTTTCCTGATGGCTGGCGAGCACGCGAAAATCGCCAATGCGCGGCTCGGCCAGCAGCTCGGCGGCGAAGGCGCGCGCGGCATCTTCCACGAAAATCGGGTGCGCGGCGTTGAGTTCGGCAAAGGCCTGTTCATCCTCGCGCTTGACCATCACCTGTGTTTCGGTTGGCACCGCGCGGCGCGCCGCCTCGATCAGATCCTCGAACCACAGGCATTCAGCCCCTTCGACCACCACCGAGATTCGCGCAACCGAGCGTTGCGAATGCGGCGTGGCCAGTTGCCCGCGCGTTGCGCGCGCATGTTCTGACAATTCCAGCGAGCACGGGCAGGTCGAGGCGTAGACGTAATCAAGGTGCATGATCCGCTGCACCACCCCTGCCCTTTCGACCAGTTCCAGCGAAATGTCGTAATACTGCCAGCCCGAAAGCCCCGAGCGCAGCGCGCCAACCCGCAAAGGGTAGGAAAAGCGCATCTGGATGCGGGCGTCGAACGTGTCATGGTCGGTCATGTAATCAGCCAGCGCTGCTTCCATCACCTGAAAGCTGAAGGCGCGTTCGGAATGGGCGTAAAATGACCGCAGGATGCGGCTCATGTTGATGCCCTTGCGTTCGGCATCAAGGCTGACGGTGCCGGTGACCGAGGTGTCAAGCGTCACCTCGCCGCCATCACGGCGGCGAAACCGGATCGGCAGGCGGAAATTGGAAATACCGACATGCTGAATTTGCGCGCGGGCGCCAACGATCAGGCTGGCGGGGCCGTTTTGCAGATCGGGCAGGCCGGCGCGGTAACTGGAATCGGGCTCAAACCCGTGCGGATAGACGCGGCGCAGGTCGGGGTAGTTGCCCAAGGGCGCACCCGGCAACAGCCGCGCAATGGCGGGGTCGAGCGTGGCAATCTCGGTATGCGTTGCACGCGCCGCCCAGGCGCGCAGAACCTCTAGCGCGGCTTCGGCCTCATTGCGTGCAGGTGCCATTGGCAACTTTCCCTGAATGTTCATCGCGCTCTCCCGATGCGGTGCCCAGACCAGCCAATGTGGGTGGTCCCGGTGTGTTTCACAACAAGATACGCGCGGGGGGCCTGATCAGATCATTGCGAGCGCGCCGAGCACATCGGCCACAAGGTCGCCCGTATCCTCGATGCCAAGCGAAATGCGCACAAGGCCGGGGGTGATCCCCAGAAGCGCCTTTTGCTCGGCCGGCAGACGCTGGTGCGTGGTGGTGGCGGGGTGCGTGGCAATGGAGCGCGCATCGCCAAGGTTGTTCGAGATCAGGATAATCTTGAGCGCGTTGAGAAAGGCGAACGCCGCCGCCTGCCCGCCCGCAAGGTCGATCGAGACAATGGTGCCCCCCGCCCCCATCTGCGCCATCGCAAGCGCGTGCTGAGGGTGGCCGGGCAAGCCGGGGTAAAGCGTGCGGGCAACCTTGGCGTGGCCATCGACCGCCTCGGCCACCGCAAGCGCGCTTGCCACCTGCGCGCGCACCCGCAGATCAAGCGTCTGCATGCCGTTCAACAGCACCCATGCGTTGAACGGGCTGAGCGCCGCGCCGGTGTGTTTCACATAGGTTTCGAGCGGGCCGCGGATATAGTCACGGCTGCCGCAGACAACGCCGCCAAGGCAGCGCCCGCCGCCATCAATGTGCTTGGTGGCCGAATAGACCACCACATCGGCGCCAAGTTCGACCGCGCGCGAATTCACCGGCGTAGCGAAGACGTTATCGACGATGACCAACGCGCCAACGGCATGGGCAAGGCGCGCCACAGCGGCGATGTCGATCACCTCCAGCGTCGGGTTCGACACGCTTTCAAAGAACACCGCCTTGGTGTCGGGTGTGATTGCGCTGGCCCATGCGGCCAGATCAAGGCCGTCGACCAGCGTAACCCGCACGCCAAAACGGCCCAGAATTTCAAGCACGTAGAGGCATGACCCAAACAGCGCCCGCGCCGCCACCACATGATCACCCGCCTTCAGGATCGCGGTCAGCGCGGCGTTGACCGCCGCCATGCCGCTTGCCGTGGCAAAGGCATCTTCGGTGCCCTCGATCGCGGCGATGCGGTCTTCGAACATGCGCACGGTGGGGTTGCCGTAGCGGGCATAGATAAACTCGTTGCGCGCAGATTCGACAAACCGCGCTTCTGCCGCCTCGGCACTGTCATAGACAAACCCCTGCGTCAGATAGATCGCCTCGGCCATCTCGCCAAACTGGCTGCGCAGGGCGCCGGTATGGACAAGCTTGGTGCGGGGTTTCCAGTTAGGCATCGGGGCCTCCGGGGCGTAGCTGCGGCAGGGCGCCGCAGCTCGCGGCGTAGCGCGGCGGTGGGGCGCGGTCAACACGTCAGCCCTTGCAACCGTTCGCGTTGGCGCCATTTTGGAAGAAACCAACGGAGGGGACGATGACGGCACCAATCGAGCTTTACTACTGGCCCACGCCAAACGGCTGGAAAATTTCCATCGCGCTGGAAGAGATGGGGCTGCCCTACACGGTCAGGTTCATCAATATCGGCAAGGGCGAACAGTTCGCCCCCGATTTTCTGGCGATCGCCCCCAACAATCGGATGCCCGCGATCGTCGACCCCGACGGGCCTGACAGCGCCCCCGTTTCGGTGTTCGAGTCGGGCGCGATCCTGCAATACCTCGCGCGCAAGACGGGCAAATTTTACGGCGAGGGCGAGCGCCAGCAGATTGCGGTAGAGCAATGGCTGATGTGGCAGATGGGCGGCGTCGGGCCGATGGCGGGGCAGGCGCACCACTTTTTGCGCTACGCCCCCGCGATGGACCCGCCGCAAGACCTGCCCTACGCGAAAGACCGCTACCGCTCTGAAGTGGCGCGGCTTTACGGCGTGCTCGACCGACAGCTGGCCAAAGGCCAGTTTGTCGCGGGCGATTTTCTTTCCATTGCCGATTTTGCGATCTGGCCATGGGCGAGCATGTGGCAGGGGCAAGAGCAGACGCTGGACGACAAGCCCAACCTCGCGCGCTGGCTTGACCTGATGGCGGCGCGGCCCGCGGTGCAGCGCGGGCGCGCGGTGGGGGCCGAATTGCGCGGCGATCTGTCAAAAGACAAGGCGGCGCAATCGGTGCTGTTCAAGCGCTGAAAGATTGCCTGGACGCTGCGCCACCGCGCGCCAATGCAAACCGGCCCCGGAGCGATCCGGGGCCGGCTTTCGGTCTGGCACCCATGCATCAGGCGCAGTCTGGCCTTAGTGGGCGTGGGCGTGGTCCCAGTCTTCGCGCTTGGGCAGCTGCTCGAATGTGTGTTCGGGCGGCGGGCACGGCAGGGTCCATTCCAGCGTGTCGGCGTATTCGTTCCAGTAATTGTTCTCGGTGATGCGACGCCCATAGCGCAGCGTGTAGAACACGATCCCAAGGAAGAACACGAACGAGGCAAAGCTGATGAAGGCGCCGATCGAGCTGACCCAGTTCCAGTAGGCAAAAGCCTCGGGGTAGTCGATATAGCGGCGCGGCATGCCTTGGCGGCCAAGAAAGTGCTGCGGGAAGAAGATCATGTTCGAGCCGATGAACATGGCCCAGAAGTGCAGCTTGCCCGCCCATTCTGGGTAATGGCGCCCGCTCATCTTGCCGATCCAGAAATAGATGCCCGCAAAGATCGCGAACACCGCGCCAAGGCTCATCACATAGTGAAAATGCGCCACGACGTAATAGGTGTCATGGTAAACCCGGTCGAGCGGCGCCTGCGAAAGCACCACGCCGGTCACGCCGCCGACGGTGAAAAGGAACAGGAACCCGAAGGCCCAGAGCATCGGCGTCTTGAATTCAATCGAGCCGCCCCACATGGTCGCGATCCAGCTGAACACCTTGATGCCGGTCGGCACCGCAATCACCATTGTCGCCAGCATGAAGTAGCTTTGCTGCGTCAGCGACAGGCCAACGGTATACATGTGGTGCGCCCAGACCACGAAGCCCAGCGCCCCGATTGCCACCATCGCATAGACCATCGGCAGGTAGCCGAAGATCGGCTTGCGCGAGAAGGTGGCGATGACATGGCTGATGATGCCGAAGCCCGGCACGATGATGATGTAAACCTCGGGGTGGCCGAAGAACCACAGGATGTGCTGGTAAAGGATCGGGTCGCCGCCACCTTCGGGCGAAAAGAAGGTGGTGCCAAAGTTGCGGTCCATCAGCAACATGGTGATGGCGCCCGCGAGCACCGGCAGGCTGAGCAGGATCATCCATGCGGTGACAAAGATCGACCACGGGAACAGCGGCACCTTGTGCAGCGTCATGCCGGGCGCGCGCATGTTCAGGAACGTGGTGATCATGTTGATCGCGCCCAGAATCGAGCTGGCGCCCGAAACGTGCACCGCGAAAATGGCGAGGTCCATCGAATAGCCGCCCTCATGGGTCGACAGCGGCGGGTAGAGCACCCAGCCCACGCCAGACCCCATTTCAGAGCCGTTGCCGCCGGGCGACAGCAGCGAGGCAACGCC
>JAHYIZ010000030.1 GCA_019429405.1 Paracoccaceae bacterium | reverse complement strand
CCCAGCCCACGCCAGACCCCATTTCAGAGCCGTTGCCGCCGGGCGACAGCAGCGAGGCAACGCCGAGCGCCACGCCCGCCACATAAAGCCAGTAGCTGAGGTTGTTGAGCCGTGGAAACGCCATGTCGGGCGCGCCGATATGCAGCGGCATGAAATAGTTGCCAAAGCCGCCAAAGAGCGCCGGGATGACCACAAAGAACATCATCAGGACGCCGTGGTAGGTGATCATCACGTTCCACAGATGGCCGTTGGGGGTGCATTCGGCGGTCGAGGCAATAAACCGCGCGCCCTCGGCGCACATGTATTGCACGCCGGGTTGCATCAGCTCCATCCGCATGTAGACGGTGAAGATCACCGACAGCAGGCCGACGGCCCCTGCGGTGAAGAGGTAGAGAACCCCGATATCCTTGTGGTTGGTGGACATGAACCAGCGGCTGAAAAAGCCGCGCTGATCATGTACACCGTCGCCGTGAACGGCTGCGTCTGCCATGCTGATCTCCCATCATCCCTGAGCGCGCGGCTTCTCCCGAACCGCTCACCTACGGGAATGTTCTAGATGGCAATTTCAGCTTCGGCAATGCGCGAGGTGCGACAAACGCGTTTTTTGCCGCACCCCGGCGCGCTGAGGTTACTGCACCAGCGACTGCAGATAGGCGACGATATCGTCCTGATCCTTGGCGATCTTGCCGGTCATCTTGGATTTGGCATCGGGGTTGCCGGACTTGGCCTTGATCCAGACGTTCGGGTCGGTCATGTAGTCTTCCAGCTCTTCCGCAGTCCAGATGATGCCGGTGGCGCCCACCGCCTTGATGCCGTCGCCATAAAGCGCATAGTCGGCAACGGTGGCGACCTGCTGGCCGATGATGCCGTAGAGGTTGGGGCCAACTTTGCCGCCCTTCACCAAAGCCTCGCCAGCGGGGGTAACCACCGAATGGCACGCCTTGCACAGGTTGAAGGATTTCTTGCCGGTTTCAATGTCGCCATCGGCCAGAGCAGGCGTGGCAAACACCAGAACGGCGGCAGCGGCGGTAAAGAGGTTCCTCATCATATGGTCCTTGGTTTGGTGTCAGATCGGGCAGGCAGGTGGCGCTGCGCGGGTCGCGCTAACCGCAACGGGTTTCCAGATAGCAGGAAAACCATCGCCGGGTTCAGAAATCGTTAAATTATTTGCGGTCTCGTGCAAAATCGCCACAGTTCTGGCGGCGCCTCAGGGTTGCGGGCCGACCGCGCGCAGGTAGGTGATCAGCGGCTCGTGCCCCTTGGTCAGCGAATAGACCATGGTGCCCTCGGCCTTGGGGTCATCGGTGTAATCGCGCAGGAAGCGTTTGGGGTTAAGCGAATATCGCAGGATGTTTTCGACGGTCCAGACCAGCCCCCTCGCCCCCGCTTCGCGCATCGCGTCGGAATAGGCGAAGCCGTCAATCTGCGCCGCAGGGCGGTCTATGACGCCGTAAAGATCGGGGCCGAGGCCCGAGCCCTGAAGCGTCACCGTGCCGTCGGGCTGGGTGACCGAATGGCAGGGGCGGCATTGCAGATAAAATTCGCGCCGATTCGCCGTGGTGACTTCGGCGGGCCCCGCCGCCGCAAGCGCCACCAGCGCCGCCGCAATCCGTTCATCAGAGCCAATGATCGCGCTGGCGGGCGCGCTGGCGGTGGGGGTGATAGCCGGCGTGGGCGCGCGGTCGCGGTTGAGCATGAACACCGCGCCTGCGGCGGCCACCACCACCAGCGCCGCCGCGGCTACGACCATCTGATTTCCGCGCATTTCGCCACCCCGCTCTTTCGACCTCTCAAAGTTTAGGCTACGGCTGCGGATTGGACAGGCGCCGTGGTGTCGCAGCAGCGATGCCTCACGAAGACGTGCGCGGCAGCGCGGGCAGGCACTGTTCGAAGTTTGCCATCAAGGCGGCGTCAAGATCGGCCATCGTCACCGGCAGGCCCAGATCAACAAGGCTGGTGACACCATGCCCCGAGATGCCGCAGGGCACGATGCCGCCAAAATGCCCGAGGTCGGGCTCGACGTTAATCGAGATGCCGTGAAAGCTGACCCATTTGCGCAGCTTGACGCCAATCGCGGCGATCTTGTCTTCGCGCGGGGTGCCATCGGGCAACGGCGGCTTGTCAGGCCGCGCGACCCAAACCCCGACGCGGCCCGCGCGTCGTTCACCCTGCACGTTGAATTCGGCAAGGGTGGCGATGACCCAGTTTTCCAGCGCGCAAACGAAACGGCGCACGTCGCGGCCGCGGCGGTTGAGGTCGAGCATCACATAAGCCACGCGCTGGCCGGGACCGTGGTAGGTGTATTGCCCGCCGCGACCGGTCGCAAACACCGGAAACCGGTCGGGCCAAAGCAGATCGGCGGCCTTGGCCGACGTGCCGGCCGTGTAAAGCGGCGGATGTTCCAGCAGCCAGACCGCCTCATCGGCGCGCCCTTCCGATATGGCCGCCACCCGCGCCTCCATGAAGGCGATGGCCTCGGGGTATGGCACCGGGGCGGTTGAGGTGATCCATTCTGCCAAATTGCGCCTCCGTTCGGGCCTTTCTGCCGCGGCTTCGGGTGAAACGCCTTGATCTGAAGGCGATTCGGGCGAAGAATTGCGCCGCAAGGCGCCCAATGTTCGGGCACCGGTGTGTTGCCTGCGCAATCGGTTCGGCCGAACCGCCAGCGGCGGCCCGTAGTCAGGAGGAGAGTTGAGATGATCTCGAAAAGAATTGCAATGCTGCCGGTGATCGCAGCGCTCGGGGTCACCCCCGCAGGGGTGGCAATGGCCGACAACGGGCTGGTGGGTGGTTTGATTGGCGGGTTGATCGGTGGCGCCATCATCAACGAGGCCGCGCGCAACAACGCCAACCGCAACGCCACCACCAACACCGCAAATACCGCGCAGCGCGCCGCCAACCGCGAAGTGCAGGTGGCGTTAAACCATTTCGGCTTCAACACCGGCACCCCCGATGGTGTGCTGGGCCAGCAATCGCGCCGCGCGATCAGCGATTATCAGATCGTGCTGGGGTATACGCCGACCGGACAGCTGACCGAGTTCGAGCGCTCGCATCTGGTGACCTCGTATCATCGCGCGATTGCGGGCGGGGCGCTGACGATGCAGCAGGCTGCCAGCAACCCGTTGGGGATGCGTGGGCTGCTGGTGATCTGGCGTGATGAGGCGATGGGCGTCAGCCCGGTGCCGGGCGTGATCAACAAGGCGCCGACCGCGCCCGAGTTCAACAAGGCCGTCACCCCGGCGCCCACACCCGCGCCCGAGCCCACCCCGGCACCAATTCCGGTCATCACGCCGGCCCCGGTTGCGCCCGCGCCGGCGGCGCCGGGCCTGCCAAACTTCCTTGGCGGCACCGTGGTGCAGGCCTCGCTGGCCTCGCACTGCAACCGGGTCAGCCTTGTGACATCAAGCAATGGCGGGTTCATCACCGCCGCCTCGATGACCGACCCGCAGCAGGCACTGGGCGAACAGTTCTGCCTGGCGCGAACCTATGCGGTGACGCAGGGCGAAGAGGCCGCGGCGCAGGTCGTGGGCGTTTCGGCGGCCGATATTGTGGCGCAATGCGCGGGCTTTGGCCCGGCGATGGCCGAGCATGTGGCGGCGCTGTCTCTGCGCTCGCGCAGCGAGGTGCTGACAGGTGTTTCCAGCTTTGCCCTCGCCAGCGGCATGGCGCCGGTGCAGCTTGCCGCGACATCGAAAATCTGCCTGTCGGTCGGCTATCGCACCGACAACATGGATGTGGCGATCGGGTCTGCGCTGTTGCTGACCGCGCTGGGCGAGCGGGTCTACAGCGAGCTGATCGGCCACCATCTTGCGATGGGCTTTGGCACCACGGCACGCCCTGATCTGGCGCTCGACTGGTACCAGAACGGGCTTGACGCACTGGCTTCGGGCAGTGCTGCGGTATTCGCGCCGGGGCAGCCCGAACGCACCGACCTGATCCGCAAGGCGGCCTACACGCTTGGCGGGCGCAGCGACTTGCTGGCGCCGGTGGCACCTGCCCCGGCGACGCCAGCCCCGGCGGGCCTGCCGACCTTCGCGGTTGCCCCGGCGCCCGCACCGGTTCCGGTTCCGGTGCCCGCGCCCGTGGGCGTGTTGGACGCGGCGCCCGCCCCGGCGCCGATTCCCGCACCGCTGCCGCTGACCACCACGGCTACGCCGGCCCCGGCACCGGTTGAGCTGCAGGCGGTGGTTGAGCCTGTGGTGATACCGGTCGTGGCCGAGGCGCCGGCAGCGGCGCAGCCGGTGGGCGTCGCGACCGGGCTGGTGACGATTCTCACGCTGCCTGCGCTGTTCTTCCGCTAAGCAAAGGGGCGCGCGATCAAGGCCGGGGGGCTGCACGCCCCCCGGCCTTTTGCGTGACCTGCGCAAATGCGTGACGGGCACGAAAAACTGCTTTCCTTCGCCCCGAGGCTCGGCTAAACACCGCGCCACCAAGCCTAGGCGTGCGGTCGTGGCGGAATTGGTAGACGCGCAGCGTTGAGGTCGCTGTGGGGTAACACCCGTGAAAGTTCGAGTCTTTTCGACCGCACCATTTCCTTCCTGACAGATCACCTGGCCTGCTGGCGGCAGCGACACGCTGTCGGCCGCCGCAATTGCCCCAACTTTCCCCAAATACACTGAAAAGACGCCGCAATGCCGGGCCTTTGGTAACCAAGGCTTATCGTTCACTTGCGACAAAGGAGGTTGGGGCAGTTCGCGGGCTGCGGCATCGGGTGAGCGGTAATGGCGACCTATGTTCTTGGCGGCTATGCCGCATCTGATTTTCTGGTCGAGGGGGGCGGCGCGCCCACCATCGGGTCGCGCTTCATGCTCGACCCGAGCTTTGTCGCATCAACCGACAAGCTGACGATTACCGTTACCGATGACGACAGCACCTTCAACGGCGCCGCAGGCTATGCCATCGACGCCACCCAAACCGCGACGGTCAAATCTGCGGCGGGCGCCACACTTTACTCGGGCAGCGTGCGGCTGGGCTATGCTTCAACCCTGACCAACCCCGAAGGCGGCACCATCACCGTCTATCAGGTGTTGGTGAACGGCAGCCTCGCGGGCTATGTGGCCAACGACCAGCTTGAACCGGGGGTCAACTATCAGATCACCAACTGGACCGACACCACCTCGGGCCAGCCGCTTTACAGCGCCATTGCCACCCCGCAGCAAGACCCGGCACTGGTCGAGTCGATCCAGGGCGGAGCCTATAATGACAGTATTCTGGCAGGTGGCGGTGACGACGCGGTTTCGGGCGGTGCGGGCGACGACAACCTTTATGGAGGCGCGGGCGACGACGTCTTCTGGGTTTCCGACGACCACAACTACGACGCTATCGACGGCGGCACCGACTGGGATGTGATCTATGCGGGCAACTACATCTCGACCGCGGGCATTGTCGTTACCTTCAGCGGCACCGGATCGGGCAATTATGATTATGTCGGGCCGGGCAACGCCTATGGCGTGTTCAACAGTATCGAGGCCTTCGGCGGCACAGAATATGGCGACACGCTGAATGCCAGCGCTGACGCGGGCGGGGTCGATCTTTACGGTGGCGGCGGCAACGACAGCGTTACCGGCGGTTCGGGAGACGACTGGCTGGTAGGCGGCGCGGGCAACGACACGCTGATCGGCGGCGAGGGCTGGGACGAACTCTACGGCGGCGCAGGCGCAGATTACATGTCGGGCGGCGCAGGCGGCGACATCTTCTGGATCGATGAACTTTCGGGCAACGGCGATACCATTCTGGGCGGCGAGACCGGCTATGACTACGACATACTCGGTTTCATCACGACTGCAGGGGGGCCGGGGGTTTCGGTCACCTTCAGCGGCAGCGAGGCGGGCAGCTATTCATTCGGCAATGGCACGCAGGGTACATTCAGCCAGATCGAGGCGGTCTACGGCACCGATGCCGCCGACACCAAAAATGCCTCTGCAATGGGTTCAGGCGTTACCATGGCCGGAGGAGGCGGCGACGATCTGCTGATCGGCGGCGCGGGCAACGACCTTGTCAACGGCGACGAGGGCAACGACACCATCACCGGCGGCACCGGCAACGACACGATCAGCACCGGCGCGGGCGCCGATGTACTGGTCTTCGCCCGCGGCTCGGGCGATGACGTGATCACCGATTTCGACATGACGCTGAGCGGCGGCCTGACGCGCGACCAGTTCGATGTTTCGGGCCTTGTTGACGCCGCGGGCGGGCCGGTCAACGCCTGGCAAGTCGATGTGGCTGAAGACGGCGCGGGCAATGCGGTGCTGTATTTTCCCGGCGGCGAAACGGTTACCCTGCGGGGCATCAGCCGCGCCGCCGTGGCTTCGGTGCCCGCGCTGCATTCCATGGGCATTCCCTGCTACGCTGAAGGCACGCTGATCGACACACCCGATGGGCTGCGCCCGATCGAATGGCTGCGCCGGGGCGATCTGGTGGAAACGCTCGACGAAGGGGCGCAGCCGATCTTCTGGACGGCGCGGCGCGAACCCAGCCCCGGCGATTTGCGCCGCCGCGCTGCGCTGCGCCCGATCGAGATACGCGCGGGTGCGCTGGGCAACGACCGACCGCTGCGGGTCTCGACGCAGCACGCGCTCTGGGTGCCCGAGGGGCCGGCAGGCGCGCTGGCGCGCGCCGGGCATCTTGCGCAGGCCGACGGGCGCTTTGCGCGGCACATGCTGGGCTGCCAGCGCGTGGTCTGGCACCATCTGCTGCTGCCCCGCCATGCGCTGATCCGCGCCGAGGGCACCTGGGCCGAATCGCTCTGGCCAGGTCCGATGGCGATGGCGGCGCTGTCGGCGGCCGACCGGCTGGCGCTTCTGGCGCTGATGCCACAGCTGGCGCCGGGTCTGCTGGGCTTGGCCACGGTCGAGGCCACCTATGGCCCGAAGGCGCGCCCGATGCTGCCGCGCCGCGCAGTTAGCGCTGCGGCGGTTTCGCGTTGGTCGCAAAGGCGCTGCGGGGCGTCGCTTCTGGCAGGTTGACGCCGCGCATTGCGAAAACACCGGCCCGGTCGCCGCGCCCCTACAGATGCCGGATAAGACGGGTTGAATTGTGCCCGCGCTTTCGGTTTAGTCGGCTTAGCGGACGCCAACGATAAAAAACGAAACGGGGAGCCCGAAGTGACTGCAAGCAATACCGCCGTTGTCGGCGAAGGTTTTGTTGTATTCGACCGTGTCCAGAAAAGTTATGACGGTGCGACGCTGGTCGTGAAAGACCTGAATCTGGCAATCGGAAAAGGTGAGTTTCTGACCATGCTGGGCCCTTCGGGTTCGGGCAAGACCACCTGTCTGATGATGCTTGCGGGGTTTGAAACCGCCACTTACGGCGAGATCCGGCTTGACGGGCAGCCGATCAATCAGGTGCCGCCGCACAAGCGCGGCATCGGCATGGTGTTTCAGAACTATGCGCTGTTTCCGCATATGTCGGTGGGCGAAAACCTTGCCTTTCCGCTCGAGGTGCGCGGGATGGGCAAATCGGAGCGCGAAGCCAAGATCAAGCGCGCTCTCGATATGGTGCAGATGGGCGCCTTTGCCCACCGCCGGCCGGCGCAGCTTTCGGGTGGTCAGCAGCAGCGCATCGCACTTGCCCGCGCGCTGGTGTTCGACCCCAAGCTGGTGCTGATGGATGAACCGCTGGGCGCGCTCGACAAGCAGCTGCGTGAACATATGCAGTTTGAAATCAAGCGCCTGCACGACAGCCTCGGGTTGACGGTAGTCTATGTCACCCACGATCAGGGCGAGGCGCTGACCATGAGCGACCGTGTCGCGGTGTTCAATGACGGCATGATCCAGCAGCTTGACGCGCCGGACGAGCTTTATGAGCGCCCGCGCAACAGCTTTGTGGCGCAGTTCATCGGCGAAAACAACAAGTTGCCCGGCACCATCGAGGCGATTGAGGGCAACAAGGCGCTGGTGCGGCTGGCCACCGGCGAGGTGATCGACGCGACGCCGGTGAACGTCACCCACAAGGGCCAGAAAACGCTGGTGTCGATCCGCCCCGAACGCGTGGAATTCAAGCCCGAGATGATGCCCGAAGGCGCCCATATGATTGGCGCCGAGGTGATCGAGGTGATCTACATGGGCGATATTCTGCGGGCGCGGCTGCATGTGGCGGGGTCTTCGGATTTCGTGATGAAGATGCGCAATACGATTGGCCAGACCAAGCTTTCGCCGGGTGAAGCCGTGCGCATTGGCTGGGATCCGCAAGATGCGCGCGCGCTTGAGCCGCTTTGAGTTTCCGGGTGCGGGCCAGCGCCCGCACCCGCTTCTGCCGCGACAACCGCGGCCAATGTTGATGAAAAGTCAACGTCTTAACATCCAACCGGGAGACTGAAATGAAGGCAACCCTGATCCTAACCACCGCCCTGATCGCAGCGGGTGCTGCTGCCAGCGCGCAAGAAATCAACGTCATCTCGTGGGGTGGCGCCTACACCAAGAGCCAGGTCGAAGCCTACCACAAGCCCTTCACCGAGTTGACCGGCATCAAGGTCAACTCGATTGACGCAGACAACCCGGTGGTGCCGCTGAAAGCGCAGGTCGAGGCCCGAAACGTCACCGGCGACCTCTTCGACATCGAACTTTCAGACGCCGTGCGCATGTGCGACGAGGGCCTGCTGGAGCCGATCGACCCGGCAATTCTGCCGCCCGCGCCCGATGGCACCCCGGCCACCGAAGACTTCCTTGTCGGCGCGCTGAGCGAATGCGCGGTGGCAACGATCTTCTGGTCAACGGTCTTTGCCTATGACGCCTCGAAATTCTCCGGTGAGGCGCCGGCGACCATTGCCGATCTGTTCGACACCGCAAAGTTTCCCGGCAAGCGCGGCCTGAAAAAAGGCCCGAAATCGACGCTGGAAATGGCGCTGATGGCCGATGGCGTGCCCGCCGACCAGGTCTACGAAGTGCTCGGCACCCCCGCAGGCGTTGACCGCGCCTTTGCCAAGCTCGACACCATCAAGAGCTCGGTCGTGTGGTGGGAAGCGGGCGCGCAGCCGGCGCAACTGCTGGCCGACGGCGAAGTTATCATGGCCACCGCCTACAACGGCCGTATCTTCGATGCGATCGCCGCCGAAGGCAAACCGTTCGAGATCGTCTGGGATGGCCAGTATATGGACTTCGACCTCTGGGCGATTCCGAAGGGCGCGCCGCACCTTGAAGACGCGCTCAAGTTTCTTGCCTTCTCGACCGACACCCAGCGCCTTGCCGATCAGGCCAAGTGGATCAGCTACGGCCCGGCGCGCAAGTCGTCGGCTGCCCTTGTCGGCCTCTATCAGGATGGCAAGACCGAGATGGCGCCGCACATGCCCACCAACCCGGCCAACATGGGTAACGCCTTGCTGACCGATTTCGAATTCTGGGCCGACCATGATTCGGAACTGAACGCCCGCTTCGCCGCCTGGCTGGCTGGCTAAGCCGCAAATCAGGGGCGGCGCCCGCCGGGTGCCGCCCCGCCCCCTGCCCCTGAAAGCCCTGCTCCATGTCCGACTCTACGGCTCTTTTGACCACCGCTGACGGCCGACCGCTGAAATCGGCGCTGGCGCGCTCGCAATCGCGGTTGCGCCGCCGCGCCTTTCTGCTGGTGGCGCCGCTGTTTCTGTTTGTCGTCATCACCTTCGTGGTGCCGATCGGGCAGATGCTGTTTCAGTCGGTCTACAACCCCGGCTTCATCGAATACGAAAACCGCGACACCGGCGAAGTGATCCCGCTGATGACCAACATTTCGGCGTGGTTCGCAGCCAATCCGCAGGGCACCGAGCCCGATGAGGCGGCCTATGCCGCCCTTGCCGCCGACCTCGTGCACCTGCAGAAGACGCGCGCTGGCGGGTCGGTGGGCGAACGCGTCAACTACGATGTTCCGGGCACGCGATCACTGTTCACCTCGACCGTGCGCAATGCCGACAAGCTGGCGCCGCCCTACCGCGAGGCGCTGGTGGCCGACAACGCCAAATGGGCCGATCCGCTGGTCTGGCGCGCCATGCGCACCGCCTCGACCGGCTTTACCGTGCAATTCTACCTCAACGCGCTTGACCTGACGCGCGATGAGAGTGGGGCGATTGTGCAGGTCAATGAAAATGTGCGCGTCTATGTGATGCTGTTCCTGCGCACGCTCGGGCTTTCGGCGGCAATCACCGCCATCTGCCTCGTGCTTGCCTTCCCGATCGCGCATTTGCTGGCGACGCTGCCGCTGGCAAAATCGAACCTGCTGATGGTGCTGGTGCTGCTGCCGTTCTGGACCTCGCTTCTGGTGCGCACGACCTCGTGGATGGTGCTGCTGCAAAGTCAGGGCGTGGTGAACGACCTGATGGTGGCAATCGGCGTGATCGGCGAGGATGGGCGCATCCAGATGATGTACAACCGCATCGGCACGATAGTGGCGATGACGCACATTCTGCTGCCATTCATGGTGCTGCCGCTCTATTCGGTGATGCGCCCGATTCCGCCCAGTTATGTGCGCGCTGCCCGGTCTCTAGGCGCAACCTCGTGGACCGCGTTTCGCCGGGTCTATCTGCCGCAGACTCTGCCGGGCATCGGTGCCGGGGCGCTGTTGGTCTTCATCCTCGCGGTGGGTTATTACATCACTCCGGCGCTGGTTGGCGGCGCCGATGGCCAGCTGATCTCTAACCTGATCGCCTTTCACATGCAGAAATCGCTCAACTGGTCGCTTGCGGCGGCGCTGGCCAGCATTTTGCTGTTCGGGGTGCTGGTGCTCTACTGGCTTTATGACCGGCTGGTGGGCATCGATAACATGAAACTGGGGTAACCGATGGCGCTTCCTTCCTATGCAACCCCGCTCGAACGGGCATGGCGTGTGGCGTATCTCGTCATCTGCACGCTGATCTTCCTGTTCCTGATCGCGCCGATCCTTGTCATCATTCCGCTGTCATTCAACGCCGAGCCCTATTTCACCTTCACCGACAAGATGCTGGCCTTCGACCCCGAGGGCTATTCCTTGCGCTGGTATGACAGTTTGCTGACCTTCGGCATGCAGGCGCCCGATGCACCGCGCGATGCCTCGTGGTGGTCGGATGTCTGGCACAACACCACATGGGTGCGGGTGGCCAAGAACTCGGTTATCATCGGCTTTTTCGCCACCATCCTTGCGACCGCGCTGGGCACGCTGGCGGCACTTGGCCTGTCGCGCCCCGAAATGCCTTTTCGGCGGCTGGTCATGGCGGTGCTGATTTCGCCGATGATCGTGCCGCTGATCATCACCGCGACCGGGCTGTTCTTCTTCTATTCCGACCCCTGCGGGCTGCTGGGCGTGATCGGCCTGTCGTCGGGTTGCGGCAAGCTGGCGGGCACCTATATCGGCGTGATTCTGGCGCATGCCACGCTTGGCATTCCCTTCGTGATCATTACCGTGACCGCCACCCTTGTCGGCTTTGACCAATCGCTGACCCGCGCCTCGGCAGCGCTTGGCGCCAACCCGCGCACCACCTTTTTCAAGGTCGTGATGCCATTGATCATGCCGGGCGTCATTTCGGGGGCGCTGTTTGCCTTTGTCACCTCGTTCGACGAGGTGGTGGTGGTGCTGTTCGTGGCCGATCACACGCAGCAGACGATTCCACGGCAGATGTGGAACGGAATCCGCGAGCAGATCAGCCCGCAGATCCTGTCGGTGGCGACGATTCTCGTGATCATCTCGGTGCTGCTTTTGACCACGGTCGAGCTGCTGCGCCGCAGGTCAGAGCGGCTCAGGGGCGTAACCCCACGCTAACCGATTAGCGCCGCCGCTGGGGGGGGTGGCCCTAAGTCAGCCTCGCCTTGACGAGCGGGCCGACCGCGGCGAAATCCATCTGGCCGACATAGCGGGCTTTCAGTTCCGCGATGACCCGGCCAATATCGCGAATGCCGGTCGCGCCCGTGGCGGCTATCGCCGCCTCAATCGCCGAAGTCACCTCAAGGGCATCCATCTGGCGCGGAAGGAATTCTTCCAGCACCTTGATTTCATCTGCTTCCTTTTCGGCCAGTTCCAGCCTGCCGCCCTCTTCATAGGCGCGCACACTCTCGTGCCGCTGTTTGATCATCCGCGCGAGGATTGCAATGATCTCGGCTTCGCCCACGGTGCCGCCATCGGGTTCGCCGCGCAGTGCAATCTCGCGGTCCTTGATAGCGGCGTTGATCAGCCGCAGCGTCGAAAGCCGCTCGGCGGATTTTGCGCGCATCGCATCCTTGAGCGCTTCGCCGATCCGTTCGCGCAATTCCATGGCAATTACCCCTTTGCCGCATGAACCCCGAGCATAGCGGAATGCGCGGCCGGGCACAACTAATCTAACCTATTGAAATACCGGCGAAAGCCGTTCGGCCACTGGGCCTTGACCGCCGCCGCGCGCGCCTTTAGGTTCGCCCGGATTTAGCTCGGGAGAGTCGCCCATGCCCGCCAGCCAACCGAATCCCGCAAAGCCCACAGCCTGCATCGCCCTTGCAGACGGCTCGGTGTTTTACGGGCGCGGCTTTGGCGCCACTGGCGAGACCGTGGCAGAGCTGGTGTTCAACACCGCGATGACCGGCTATCAGGAAATCATGACCGACCCTTCCTATGCGGGGCAGGTCGTGACCTTCACGTTTCCGCATATCGGCAATGTCGGCGTGACCGACGAAGACGACGAGGCCGCCCAGCCCGCCGCCGCCGGAATGGTCGTGAAATGGGATCCGACCGAGCCTTCCAACTGGCGCGCCACCGGCGATCTGGTTGGCTGGCTGGAACGGCGCGGGCGCATTGGCGTGGGCGGCATCGACACTCGCCGCCTGACCCGTGCCATCCGCCAGCAAGGCTCGCCGCATGTGGCGCTTGCGCACGACCCCGAAGGGCGGTTCGACGTGGCAGCACTGGTCAAGAAGGCGCGCGACTGGAGCGGCATTGTCGGCCTCGATCTGGCAAAGACCGTCACCTGCGCGCAAAGCTACCGCTGGGATGAAATGCGCTGGGCCTGGCCTGCCGGATATACGCGGCGCGAGGGGCCGGGGCTGCGGGTGGTTGCCATCGACTACGGCGCGAAACGGAACATTCTGCGCTGCCTTGCCTCAAGCGGCTGCGAAGTGACCGTGCTGCCCGCAACCGCCACCGCCGAAGATGTGCTGGCGCTGAACCCCGAAGGGGTGTTTCTGTCGAATGGCCCCGGCGACCCGGCGGCGACCGGCGCCTATGCCGTGCCGATGATCAAGGGCGTGCTGGAGGCAGATTTGCCGGTATTCGGCATCTGCCTCGGGCATCAGATGCTGGCGTTAGCGCTGGGGGCCAGAACCATCAAGATGAACCACGGCCACCACGGCGCCAACCACCCGGTGAAAGACGTCGAAACCGGCAAGGTCGAGATCACCTCGATGAACCACGGTTTTGCGGTTGACAGCCAGTCCCTGCCCGAGGGCGTTCTGGAAACGCATGTAAGCCTGTTCGACGGGTCCAACTGCGGCATTCGCATGGCCGAGCGCCCGGTGTTCTCGGTGCAATACCACCCCGAGGCCAGCCCCGGCCCGCAAGACAGCGTCTATCTGTTTGAGCGCTTTGCCGAGGCGATGCGGCTGCGCCGTGCCGTCTGACCGCTGACCGCCGTAGGGCCTTACGCGCCTTAACTTTTCATTAATCATGAACCGCGAGAGTGGTCAGGTCGCTTGCAATCCTGGCTGCTTACATGCTCGCCCTCGCCCCCGCCCCTCTGCCAACCAAGGCGCCCGCGCGCGGCCTGACAAATCCCGCGCCGCGCGCGCGCCGTGAGGCCCCGGCGCGGCCACCGCTGGGGAAGATCCTGCTGGAAATGCAGGCGATTTCACCCGAAAACCTGCTCAAGGCATTGGTGCTGCGCAAGCGCCAAGAGGTGCGGCTGGGTGATATCTTGCTGGCGCATGGCTGGGTGCGCGAGGCCGATCTGATGGCGGCGCTGGCGGCGCAGTGGCAGGCCGCGGTGATCGACCCGGTGGCCGAATTGCCCGACCCGCGGCTGATCGACCGAATCGGCGCAGAGACGTGCCTTCGGCATGCGATGGTACCGTGGCGGCGGGTGGCGGGCTTCACCGTGATCGCCACCGCGCGGCCCGAAGATTTCGCACGCCTGCGCGAAACGCTGCCCGAGGCAATGGCGCCCTATGCCATGGTCATCGCGGCGGAAACCGCAATTCATGCGGCACTGCTGATGCGGCGCCAAAGCGCCCTGATCCGCCGCGCCGAAACACTGGTGGCCCCGGCCGAAAGCTGCCGCACGATCAACGGCCCCAGAACGCAGTGGATTGCCTGGGCGGCGCTGCTGGTAGCCACGCTGGCGCTGTGGCTGGCGCCGGTGGCAAGCTTTGCGGTTCTGACCTTCTGGGCCATTGTGACGCTCGCAGCGGGAAGCGCGCTGAAACTCGCGGCCTTCGTCGCCGAATTCGTGGGCGGCGCACGCGAGCGAAAACGGGCCGCGCTGCCGCAGCCCGTCATCGCAAGGCTGCCGGTGGTTTCGGTGATGGTGCCGCTGCTGCACGAGCACGACATTTCGGGGCGGCTGCTGCGCCGCCTTTCACGGCTGAGCTACCCGCGCGAACTGCTCGATGTGCTGCTGGTGGTCGAAGAGGACGACACCGCCACCCGCGCGGTGCTGGCGCGCACCCGGCTGCCGCATTGGGTGCGCGTGATCTTGGTGCCAGATGGCCCGATCCGCACCAAGCCGCGGGCGCTCAACTTCGCGCTCAATTTCTGCCGCGGAACGATCATCGGGGTCTATGACGCCGAAGATGCGCCCGACGCCGACCAGATTCACGCCGTGGTGCGCCGCTTTCATCAATGCGGGCCAGAGGTGGCCTGCCTTCAAGGGCTGCTCGACTATTACAACCCGCGCACCAACTGGCTGGCGCGCTGCTTTACCGCCGAATACGCCGCCTGGTTCCGCGCCATGCTGCCGGGGCTGGCGCGCCTGGGGCTGGTCGTACCGCTTGGCGGCACCACGCTGTTCTTCCGGCGCGCCGCGATTGAGGCGCTTGGCGGCTGGGATGCGCATAACGTCACCGAAGACGCGGACCTCGGCATCCGCCTTGCGCGGCACGGCTACCGCACCGAGTTGATCGCCACCGTCACCCATGAAGAGGCCAACTGCCGGGTGCTGCCTTGGGTGCGGCAACGCTCGCGCTGGCTCAAGGGCTACGCGATGACCTGGGGCGTGCATATGCGCGACCCGGTCCTTTTGTGGCGACAACTGGGGCCGTGGCGATTTTGGGGGTTTCAGGTGCTGTTTCTGGGGTCGCTGTCACAATACCTGCTGGCACCGGTGCTTTGGTTGCTGGCGCTGCTGGCGCTTGGGGTTGGCCACCCGCTGCATGGTCTGGTGGGTGACGCAGGGCTTGCCGCGATGACCTGGCTGTTCCTGATCTCAGAGGTGATCACGCTGGGCGTCGCCGCATGGGCGGTGCGGGGGCGCGAACACCGGCACCTCTGGGCCTGGCTGCCACTGCTCAACCTCTACTTTCCACTTGGTGCGCTGGCGGCATGGAAAGCAATCTACGAGGTCGCGGTGCGGCCCTTCTACTGGGACAAGACCGTGCACGGGCTGTTCGACCACGCCGACCCTCCACCGGCGGCCCTTGGAATGCCAGTGGCCGTAGAAGCGGCGGCACAAGGCGCGCGTCTGACCTAACCGCGCGGGCGGGCCGTGCCAGCAGCATCCAGCTTGAGCCGCGTTTCAAATGCCTTCGAGATATGCGCGCGCAGCGCTGCCTGCGCCGCCTCGCCGTCGCCCGCCGCAATGGCATCGACAATGGCCTGATGCTCGGCCAGCGAGGTCGCGCTGCGGCCCTCGGCAGCAAGCGAGGTGGTGGCCAGAAGCGCCATTGAGCGGTGCACAAGGTCAAGCTGCGCCACCAGATAGCGGTTGTGCGAGGCGAGGTGAATCTGGCGGTGAAAGCGCTTGTTGGCGCGGCTAAGCGCCAGCGGATCGCCGATATGGGCGCGGTCATCAGCCACCATGTCGCCCAGCACGCGCACCTCTTCGGGTGAGGCGTGGCGCGCGGCAAGTCGCGCGGCCAGCCCCTCAAGCTCGGCCCGCACCACATAAAGCTCGGCCAGCTGGTTATGGTCCAGCGACGCGACGATCAGGCTGCGGCCGTCGCGCGCCAGCATCGACTGTGTCTCCAGCCGCTGCAACGCCTCGCGCACCGGCGTGCGCGACACCCCCAACCGGTCGGCCAGCTCTGATTCCACCAGCCGGTCGCCGGGCCGGTAAACCCCGGCGTCGATCGCCTCGAGAATAAGCGTGTAGGCGTCTTTCTGCATCGGGTGCCCCGCATGGATTGGGGGCAGAGATTATGCCGGGGTGCACCCCGCTGACAAGCCGATAGCGCAGCTTGCCGAAGGGGCGCTGCGCAAGTAGGGTTCGCGGCATGAAAACCGCCGATTTCGCACATGTCACAGAATGGGTCTTTGACCTCGACAATACGCTCTACCCGCCCTCGGCGCGGCTTTTTGAGCAGATCGAGGTGCGGATGACCGACTTTGTCATGGTATCACTGGGCGTAGACCGCCCCGAGGCCGACCGCCTGCGCGACCACTACTGGCAACGCTACGGCACCACGCTGGCAGGGCTGATGCGCGAACACGGGGTCGACCCCGCCCCCTACCTGACCAAGGTGCACGAGATTTCGTTTGCCACACTGACCCCCGATCCGGCCCTGCGCGCGGGCATCGCGGCACTGCCGGGGCGGCGCTTCGTGTTCACCAACGGCTCTTCGCCATATGCCGAAAAAGTGCTGGAAGCGCGCGGCCTTAGCGGGCTGTTCGATGGCGTCTATGGCGTCGAGCACGCCGATTTCCACCCCAAGCCCGATGCCGCCGCCTATAAGGCCGTGTTCGCGCGCGCAGACCTTGCGCCGCACCGCGCCGCAATGTTCGAGGATGACCCGCGCAACCTTGCGGTGCCGCACGCGCTTGGCATGCGCACGGTGCATGTGGCCGAAGCTGCGGTTGAAGCGCCGCATATTCAGCACCACACCAGCGACCTTGCGGGCTTTCTGGCCGGGCTGCGCCGCTGAGGCTTGGCCAGCCCGCGCGGCGGCCCTATGGTCTGGCCAAGGGGGCGCCATGGCAGAACACTTTGACATCGTGGTTTCGGGCGGCGGCATCGCTGGCATGGCGGCGGCGGCGGGGTTTGCCGCGCAGGGCTTCACCGTGGCCTGCGTCGACCCGGCGCCGCCCGTGACCGATGAGGCCGCAGCGGGCGCCGACATGCGATCAACCGCGCTGATGCAGCCCTCGGTCGAGCTTTTGCGCCGCATCGACCTCTGGCCGCGCCTTGCGCCCTATGCGGCCCCGCTGCAAGTAATGCGGATCATCGAGGCTGACGGCACGGGCGTGCGGATGCAGCGCGATTTTGACGCCGCTGACATCTCGGATGCGCCGTTTGGCTGGAACCTGCCGAACTGGCTGATCCGCCGCGAATGTGAGGCCCATCTGGCGGCGTTGGCCGGGGTAAGCTTTCGCCCCGGCATCGCCACACGCGCGGTTTTTACCCGCGAGGGCGAGGCGCAGGTGACGCTGAGCGATGGCGCGCGCCTGCACGCGCGGCTGCTGGCGGCCGCCGACGGGCGCGCCAGCCCGGTGCGGCATGCGCTTGGCATCGGCGTGCGCACCACGCATTACGGGCAAAAGGCGCTGGCGTTTTCGGTGACCCACCCGCTGCCGCATGGCAATGTTTCAACCGAGATTCACCGCTCTGGCGGCCCATTCACGCTGGTGCCGCTGCCCGATCGCGAGGGGGCGCCCGCCTCGGCCATCGTCTGGATGGAGCGCGGACCCGAGGCCGAGCGGCTGGCGGCGCTGCCCGTAGCGGCGTTTGAGGCCGCGCTGCAAGAGCGGTCTTGTGGCGTGCTCGGGCCGCTGAAACTGGTTTCGGGGCGCGCGCTTTGGCCGATGATCAGCCAGATTGCCGAGCGATTTCATGGCCAGCGCTGCGCGTTGATGGCGGAGGCCGCGCATGTGGTGCCGCCGATCGGCGCACAGGGGCTGAACATGAGCCTGGCCGATCTTGCCTGTCTGCTGGACCTTGCCGGGCACGACCGCATTGCCCTTGGCAACTCCCCGATGCTGGCCGCCTATCAGCGCCGCCGGTGGCCCGAAGTCGCGGCGCGGGTGGCGGGCATTGACGCGCTCAACCGTGCCTCGATGCTGGGCGCAAGGCCGCTGCGCGAAGCGCGCGCCGGGGCGCTGGCGGCGATGTTCGCGCTGGCGCCGGTGCGGCGCGGCCTTATGCGTGCCGGTTTGGGCGCGCGGCAGGCATGAAACGGGGCGCCCCGCAAAAGGCGCCCCGAGGCCATTTGCGCGCAGGTCAGTTGCGCGCGCGGTCCACCATCTTGCCTTTGGAAATCCAGGGCATCATGGCGCGGAGCTTTTCACCGACCTTTTCGATCTGATGCTCGTCATTGATGCGGCGGGTGGCCTTGAAAAAGGGCTGGCCAACAGCGTTTTCCTGCATGAAATCACGCACGAATTTGCCGGTCTGGATGTCACGCAGCACTGCCTTCATGCGGGCCTTGGTTTCATCGTAGGGCAGAATGCGCGGGCCCGAGACATACTCGCCGTATTCGGCGGTGTTCGAGATCGAGTAGTTCATGTTGGCGATGCCGCCCTCATAGATCAGATCGACGATCAGCTTCACCTCATGCAGGCATTCGAAATAGGCCATTTCGGGCTCATATCCCGCTTCCACGAGGGTCTCAAAGCCCATGCGGATCAGTTCCACCAGGCCACCGCACAGCACCGCCTGTTCACCGAACAAGTCGGTTTCGCATTCCTGCCGGAAGTTGGTTTCAATGATACCCGAGCGGCCACCGCCGATGCCCGAGCAATAGGAAAGGCCAAGCTCCATCGCCTTGCCTGAGGCATCCTGATGCACGGCGACAAGGCAGGGCACGCCGCCGCCCTTTACGAACTCGCCGCGCACCGTGTGGCCGGGGCCTTTGGGCGCCATCATGATCACATCGACGCCAGGCTTGGGCTCGATCAGGCCGAAATGCACGTTCAGGCCGTGGGCAAAGGCGATGGCGGCGCCTTCGCGCAGATTGTCGTGCACATATTTCTTGTAGGTCGCGGCCTGAAGCTCATCGGGCATGGTGAACATGATCAGATCGCACCACGCGGCAGCCTCGGCGATGCCCATGACCTTAAGGCCTTCAGCTTCGGCCTTTTTCGCAGACGGCGAGCCCTCGCGCAGCGCCACGACCACATTTTTCGCGCCCGAATCGCGCAGGTTCAGCGCGTGGGCGTGGCCTTGGCTGCCGTAGCCAAGGATGGCCACCTTCTTGTCCTTGATCAGGTTGATGTCGCAATCACGGTCATAGTAGACGCGCATGGGGTGCTCCTTGGGCAAAGTTGATGCCGAAATACTATGCTTTATGTGACGGTATTCAGCGCGTATCTTGACCAAATACATATTTTATGAGATTTTTCATGCGTCTTTTAGCACATTTGCGGATTTTTCATGCAGCTCGATGACACCGACCGAAGAATCCTGCGGCAGATGCAGGCCGAGCCTGACCTGGCCACCGCCGAATTGGCCTCACGCGCCGGGGTGACCGCCGCAACCTGCTGGCGGCGGCTCGAAAGGATGCGCGCTGGGGGCGTGATCAAAGGCGAACAGGCAGTCATCGACTGGCGCAAACTGGGCTGGGAAGTGGAGGTGAGTTTGCGCTTCACCTTGGATAAAACCAATCCTCGGGCTTTTGACGAGTTTCTGGCCGCAGCGCGTGATGTGCCAGAAATACTGGAGATTCAAACATTTCTGGGCCGTACTGATGTGCGGCTCAATGTTATCGCGCGGGATATCTTGCACTATCAAGACATTTACCGCAGCCGCATTCTGACCCTGCCGCATATCGCCGACAGCGATGCACTGATGTTGGTCTCGACCATCAAGGACAGTTCCGGGGTGCCGATATGATTGATCTGGATGATACCGACCGGGCGATTTTGCGGGCGCTTTCGCACGACGCGACCCAAGGGGCCGGGGCGCTGGGGCGGAGCCTCGGGCTCAGCCAGCCCGCCGCGTGGCGGCGGATCCGCCGGCTGCAGGATGCGGGGGTGCTGCGCGGGCGCCGGCTGGTGCTGGATACCGCGGCGCTAGGCTTTGGCGTGACCGTGTTTCTCGGCATCAAGCTTGCCGCCAAAGGCCTGGTATCGTTGGAGGATTTTGAGCGCGCCGCGACCTCGATTCCGGAAGTGCAGACGGTGCAGCACGTGCTTGGCCTGTTCGATTACCGCCTGCGCATCATTGCCCGCGACATTGCCGACTTTGAGCGCGTGCTGCGGCGCCGAATCATGACGCTGCCCGGTATCGGGCAGGTCGAGGCCAACGTATTGCTGTCGGAGGAGCGCAGGCCGGGGCCTATCGGTTAGCGCGCAAGCTGCCCGAACCAGTCGATATCGGCCAGCGTTACCCAACCCGACAGAATGACACCCGCGATTGCCGCCCAAAGTACGATAGCGATGGCCGTGGTCAGCCGCGCCTTGCGGCCCACGCCCCCCGCCGACGGCGCCGACGAAGGCGTGCCCGGCACCACGTCACCCGCCTCGCCCTGCGTTTTCAGCCGCAGCGGCAACAGGATGAAGAACACCATGAACCAGATCATAGCAAACAGAACAACTGCGGCAGTGGCGTTCATCAGACCTGCTCCAGCTCGACAAGGCAGCCGTTGAAGTCTTTGGGATGCAAGAACAATACCGGCTTGCCATGGGCGCCGATCTTGGGCTCGCCCGTCCCCAGAACCCGCGCGCCCGCCGCCTGCAACCGATCGCGCGCGGCGAGGATATCATCGACCTCATAGCAGAGGTGATGAATGCCGCCGGCGGGGTTCTTTTCCAGAAACGCTGCAATCGGCGAGGCGGCCCCCAACGGGTAGAGCAGTTCAATCTTGGTGTTGGGCAGTTCGATGAAAACTACGGTCACGCCGTGGTCGGGCTCATCTTGCGGTGCGCCGACGCGGGCGCCCAGCGTATCGCGATATTGCGCGACGGCAGCCGCAAGGTCGGGCACCGCGATGGCCACATGGTTCAGTCGTCCGATCATCGGGTTCCCCCTGCTGGATATCGCACCGGGTTTACCCTGTGCGCGCCATGCGGGCAACGTTTACCAACGATTAGATATTCGCGTGCTTGATCGGAGGAGATGATTCCGGAGGCTGCGATGGGCAATGATATTTCCGATTTTCTCGCCAGCCGCGCCGCAAGCGCGGAACGCCCGCTGGTGGGCATGACCGTGCTGGTGGTTGAAGACAGCCGCTTTGCCTGCGAGGCGATGCGGCTGTTGTGCCTGCGCTCCGGCGCGCGTATCCGGCGCGCCGACTGCCTGCACTCGGCGCATCGGCATCTGCAGACCTATCGCCCCGCAGTCGTGATTGTCGATCTTGGCTTGCCCGACGGCTCCGGAACCGATCTCATTGCCGAGCTTGCCGCCCTGCCCGGCCGCACCACGGTGATCCTCGGCTGCTCGGGCGACAGTGATGGCGAGGCCGCAGCACTTGCGGCGGGGGCCGACGGCTTTTTGGCGAAGCCCGTTGAAAGCCTTGCCGAATTTCAGAACCAGATCCTTGGCGCAATGCCGCCCGACCAGCGACCATTAGGTGTGCACGCGGTGGCCGACACCATGGTGCGGCCAGACCCGCTTGCGCTGCGCGATGATCTGACGCAGGTCGCAGAGCTTCTCGGCGACGCCCCTGATGCAGCGGCAATCGACTATATCTCTCATTTCCTTGCCGGAATCGCGCTTGGCGCCCATGACCCAGCACTGCGCGAGGCGGCGGGTTCGCTGATGCGGGCACAACGGGCAGGCACCGGCACGGGTCCGGGCCTTTCGCGAGTCGCGGCGATGGTTCGGGTTCGTCTGGCGCAAGGCGCGGAATTCTAGATCATGTGCGCAGCGCGCGAGCCAGGGTCAGGGGGCAGGTCGGCTACAACCGGGGTCCTGCGTAGCCAGAAGCGGCCGCGTGAGGTCGGCCAGACGCGTGATCTGGCGCCCTGCGACATCGAAATTCTCCGGCGCGAGCCAGCTTGCGTAGGCCGCCCGCAGCGCCGGCCATTCCGCATCGATTGCTGCAAACCAGGCGGTGTCCCGATTGCGGCCCTTGTAAATGGTCGCTTGCCGGAACACGCCCTCATAGCTCAACCCCAGACGCGCAGCGGCGCGGCGCGAGGGCAGGTTAAGCGCATCGCATTTCCACTCAAAGCGGCGGTACCCCGCGTCAAAGGCCCAGCCGATTGTCAACAGCATCGCTTCGGTCGCGGCGCGGCTGCGTTGCAGTCGGCGCGCCAGATTGATGTGGCCAAGCTCGATGCTGCCCACCTCGGGCGCGATGCGCAGATACGCCTGCATGCCGCCGATCAGCCCGGTGTCGAGGTCGCGAATTGCATAGAAGAACGGGTCGGTGCTGGCAGCCATGTCGTGCAGCCATCGGATGAAGCCCGCTTCCGAGGCAAAGGGGCCGTAGGGCAGATAGTCCCATACGGTATCATCGTCGCTGTAGGCCGCATGCAGCGCATGGGCGTGGGCCGCCGGGTCAAGCCGTTCCAGACGCGCATAGCGCCCTTCGATCTGGGCCGGGCCGGGCGGAACCGGGGCCTTCCAGTCGGGCAGGGTCGCCCCGAACCTCTTTTCAGTCTGCATTTCGGCCCCATGTTTGGGTTTGAGCCTAGCGCAGTGCGAACCCACGCGCAAATGCCCGCAATTCGGCACCGACACTCCGCAAACCTGCCGCAATCGGCGCCAAACATGCACCTCAGCGGCATCTCACGAAGGAATCCTTGATCATGTCCAGACGCCTTCGCCTCATCGTCGAGAACGAACGCCTGACCCGCGCGACGCATTGGACCGTGTTCAGCCTGGGGGCGCTGACGCTGGTGTTTTCCGTTCTCGCGACTGCGGTGCGCGCCTTCGGCGCCTGACCCGGCTCAGTCTTTCGGCACCGGGCGCAGTCGCAACTCGCGCAACTGCTCGTTGGTCGGCTCGGACGGCGCGCCCATCATCAGGTCCTCCGCGCGCTGGTTCATCGGGAACATGATGACCTGGCGAATATTCGCCTCATTCGCAAGCAGCATCACGATGCGGTCGATGCCCGCCGCGCAGCCGCCGTGCGGCGGCGCACCATAGCGGAAGGCCTTGACCATGCCGCCAAAGCGTTTTTCGACCTCACTTGCCGGATACCCCGCCAGTTCGAACGCCTTGAGCATGATTTCCGGCTTGTGGTTGCGGATCGCGCCCGAGATCAGCTCGTAGCCGTTGCAGGCCAGATCGTATTGATACCCCAGCACTTTCAGCGGGTCGCCCGAAAGCGCCTGAAGCCCGCCTTGCGGCATTGAAAACGGGTTGTGGGAAAAGTCGATCTTGCCCTCGTCATCCTTCTCATACATCGGGAAATCGACGATCCAGGCAAATTTGAAGCAGTTTTCTTCCACCAGACCCAGCTCGCGCCCAATCTCGCTGCGCGCGCGCCCGGCCACGGCCTCAAACTGTTCCGGCTTGCCGCCAAGGAAAAACGCGGCGTCGCCCTCGCCCAGGCCCAGTTGCACACGAAGCGCCTCGGTCCGTTCCGGGCCGATGTTCTTGGCGAGCGGACCTGCAGCTTCGAAATCACCAAAATATGCATTCGCAACGAGCTCGGCTTCTGCATTCTTACCATCTGCGGTTAGTCGATCAATACGATCAAGCAAAGAGTCCCGCTCACTCTCTGAGATGATTTCGGGGCGATCCCCTCTTTCTGCTTCGAGAACCCGAATTTCTCGCAGTGCTCTTGCACGCTCCAACGGATCGCTGACCACGGCCTTCGCGCCGAGTGCGGCAAGACGCAGTTGCTCCACCATCTTTGCCGCCCAGCTATCAGTCCGTTTCCGCCAGAAAATATACCCCATCCCCGGCAGCCCTTGCGCCTGGGCAAACGCATTCATCCGGTCGCAGAACTTGCGGCTGCCGCCGCCCGGCGCGGGAATGGCGCGCACCTCGGTGCCCTCGTTTTCCAGCAGTTTCGCGAAGATCGCAAAGCCCGAATCGCGGAAATGCTCGCTGACCACCTGCATCTTGATCGGGTTGCGCAGGTCTGGCTTGTCGGTGCCATACCACAAAAGGCTGTCGGCATAAGAAATGCGCGTCCAGTCAGCATCAACCGTGCGACCGTTGCCAAATTCCTCGAACACGCCTTGAATCACCGGCTGCACCGCCGCGAACACGTCGTCTTGCGTGACGAAGCTCATCTCAAGGTCGAGCTGGTAGAAATCGGTGGGGCTGCGGTCGGCGCGCGGGTCTTCATCGCGAAAGCAGGGCGCGATCTGAAAATAGCGGTCGAACCCCGCCACCATGATCAGCTGCTTGAACTGCTGCGGCGCCTGCGGCAGGGCGTAGAATTTGCCGGGGTGCAGCCGCGACGGCACCAGAAAATCGCGCGCACCCTCGGGGCTCGAGGCGGTGATGATCGGCGTCTGAAACTCGGTAAACCCCTGCGCCCACATACGGTTGCGCATGCTGCGCACGACGTTTGAACGCAGCATCATGTTGGCGTGCAGCCCCTCGCGCCGCAGATCGAGAAAGCGGTAGGCGAGCCGCGTTTCCTCGGGGTATTCCTGATCGCCGAAGACCTGCACCGGCAATTCGTCGGCGGCGCCCAGCACCTCGATCTCACGAACATAAACCTCAATCTCACCGGTCGGGATCTTGGGGTTCACAAGTGCCGCGTCGCGCAGTTTCACACCGCCGTCAATGCGGATCACCCATTCCGCGCGCACCGCCTCAAGCGCGGCAAACGCCGCCGAGTCGCCATCGCAGATCAGCTGCGTGATGCCGTAATGGTCGCGCAGGTCGATGAACAGCACGCCGCCGTGGTCGCGCACCCGGTGCACCCAGCCCGACAGGCGCACATCGGCCCCGGCATGCGAGGCGTTCAGATCGCCACAGGTGTGGCTGCGATAGGCGTGCATGGGCGTCCCCTTCCCGAGGCGTTGGTTTCGCGCCGATACACCGCGACGGCGCGGCGAAGTCAAGCATCGGCGCGGCGGAAAACCCGTCATCTGTGCTTTGATGGGGCCTTGAACACTTGCGCGCACCCTTCACATGTCTATAACGCGGTCAATTTGCGCCGTCGAAGGGGACCGTCATGCCGAAGAGAACCGACATCAAATCCATTCTCATCATCGGTGCGGGGCCTATCATCATCGGGCAGGCCTGCGAGTTCGACTATTCCGGTGCACAAGCCTGCAAGGCGCTGCGCGAAGAAGGCTACCGGGTCATTCTGGTCAACTCGAACCCCGCGACAATCATGACCGACCCGGAAATGGCTGACGCCACCTATATTGAGCCAATCACCCCCGAGGTTGTGGCCAAGATCATCGAGAAGGAGCGCCCCGATGCCTTGCTGCCCACGATGGGCGGACAGACCGGGCTGAACACGTCGCTGGCGCTGGCCGATATGGGGGTGCTGGAAAGGTTTAACGTTGAACTAATTGGCGCAAACCGGCAAGCCATTGAAATGGCAGAAGATCGCAAGCTGTTTCGCGAAGCGATGGACCGTATCGGCCTAGAAAACCCGAAAGCCACCATCATTGCCGCGCCAAAACTGCCAAACGGCAAGTATGACATCAACGCGGGCGTGGCCGCGGCGATTGCCGCGATAGAACATGTCGGGCTGCCCGCGATCATTCGCCCGGCCTACACGCTTGGCGGCACTGGCGGCGGCGTTGCCTACAACCGCGACGACTACGAGCGCATCTGCCGCTCGGGCCTTGATGCGTCACCGGTGGCGCAGATTCTGGTCGATGAATCGCTTCTGGGCTGGAAAGAATTCGAGATGGAGGTGGTGCGCGACAAAGCCGACAACGCGATCATCATCTGTTCGATCGAAAACATCGACCCGATGGGTGTGCATACCGGCGATTCCATTACCGTTGCCCCCGCGCTGACGCTGACCGACAAGGAATACCAGATCATGCGCAACGGCTCGATCGCCGTGCTGCGCGAAATCGGGGTGGAAACCGGCGGTTCCAACGTGCAATGGGCGATCAACCCGGTCGATGGCCGTATGGTGGTGATCGAGATGAACCCCCGCGTGTCGCGGTCATCGGCGCTGGCCTCGAAGGCCACAGGCTTTCCGATCGCCAAGATCGCCGCGAAGCTTGCAGTGGGCTACACGCTTGATGAGCTGGACAACGACATCACCAAGGTAACGCCTGCGAGCTTTGAGCCGAGTATCGACTATGTCGTGACCAAGATCCCGCGATTTGCCTTTGAAAAGTTTGCGGGGTCGAAGGCCGAGCTGACCACTGCGATGAAGTCAGTGGGCGAGGCGATGGCAATCGGCCGCAGCTTCCACGAATCGGTGCAAAAAGCGCTGGCCAGCATGGAAACCGGCCTGAGCGGCTTTGACGAAATTGAGATCGAGGGCGCGCCAGAGAAAGCGGCGGTCGTAAAAGCCCTTTCGGCACAGACGCCGGACCGTATGCGATTGATCGCGCAGGCTATGCGGCATGGGCTGACAGATGCAGAAATCGAACAGTCCACCGCCTATGACCCGTGGTTTCTTGCCCGGATAAGAGAAATTATCGAACAAGAAGCCGAAATTCGCGCCTCGGGCCTTCCGCTCAACGCCGAAGGGCTGCGCAAGCTCAAGATGATGGGCTTCACCGATGCCCGGCTGGCCCACCTGACGGGCCGCGATGAAGGCCAGGTGCGGCGCGCGCGGCGCAATCTGGGCGTGCAGGCAGTCTTCAAACGCATCGACACCTGCGCCGCCGAGTTCGAGGCACAGACGCCCTACATGTATTCCACCTACGAGACCCCCGCGATGGGCGACGTGGAATGCGAGGCGCGCCCGACGACCGCGAAAAAGGTGGTGATCCTCGGGGGCGGCCCCAACCGCATCGGGCAGGGGATCGAGTTTGATTATTGCTGCTGCCACGCCTGTTTCGCGCTGACCAAGGTCGGCTACGAGACGATCATGATCAACTGCAACCCCGAGACCGTCAGCACCGACTACGACACATCGGATCGGCTCTATTTTGAACCGTTGACCCTTGAACATGTGCTGGAAATCCTGCGCGTCGAGCAGGAAAACGGCACCTTGCACGGCGTTATCGTGCAATTTGGCGGGCAAACACCGCTGAAACTCGCGCGCGCGCTTGAGGCCGAGGGCATCCCGATCCTCGGCACCACGCCGGACGCCATCGACCTGGCCGAAGACCGCAAGCGGTTCCAGAAGCTGCTGAACGATCTGAACCTGCGCCAGCCGGTCAACGGGCTTGCCAGCAGCCGCGACGAAGCCTTTGATATTGCAGCGCGTATCGGCTACCCGCTGGTGATCCGCCCGTCTTATGTGCTGGGCGGCCGCGCCATGGAGATCGTGCGCGACGACGCCCAGCTTGAACGCTACATCCGCGAGGCGGTGCGGGTTTCTGGCGACAGCCCGGTGCTTCTGGACAGCTACCTGTCAAACGCGATCGAGGTCGATGTCGATGCGCTTTGCGACGGCAAATCGGTGCATGTCGCGGGCATCATGCAGCATATCGAAGAGGCAGGCGTGCATTCGGGCGACAGCGCCTGCTCGCTGCCGCCGCACACGCTTTCGCCCGAAACCGTGGCCGAGCTGAAAAAGCAGACCGAGGCGATGGCTTTGGGGCTGAACGTGGTCGGCCTGATGAACGTGCAATTCGCGATCAAGGACGATGTGATCTATGTGCTTGAGGTGAACCCGCGCGCCAGCCGCACCGTGCCCTTTGTCGCCAAGGCCACCGACAGCGCCATTGCCTCGATCGCGGCGCGGCTGATGGCGGGCGAGCCGATGGCGAATTTCCCGTTGCGCGCCGCCTACCCTGCGGGTGTCGGCCCCGATTCCACGCTGCCGCTGGCCAACCCGATGACGCTCGCCGACCCGATCACTCCGTGGTTCTCGGTGAAAGAGGCGGTGCTGCCCTTCGCGCGCTTCCCCGGCGTCGATACGCTCTTGGGGCCCGAAATGCGCTCGACCGGCGAGGTGATGGGGTGGGACCGCAACTTTGCCCGCGCCTTCCTGAAGGCGCAGATGGGCGCCGGCACGATCTTGCCCGAGACCGGCCGCGTATTCCTTTCTGTCAAGGAAATGGACAAGACCGGCGAACTGGCGGCATCTGCCAACACTTTGGTTGCGATGGGATTTTCGTTGCTGGCAACGCGGGGCACCGCCGCCTTCCTTGCGGCGAACGGGGTGCCCGCCGAGGTCGTCAACAAGGTCTACGAGGGCCGCCCGAACATCGTTGACAGGCTGAAGAACGGCGACATCCAGCTGGTGATGAACACCACCGAAGGCAGCCAGGCGGTGTCAGACAGCCGCGACATTCGGGCCGTGGCGCTTTATGACCGGATCCCCTATTTCACCACCGCCGCCGCCTGCATCGCCGCCGTCGCGGCGATGAAGTCACGCGGTGAAGGTGAAATTTCGGTGCGCCCGCTGCAGGCCTAAGCTGCCCAGGCGCGGGTGATCGCCACCCCGGCCCAAGCTGAAAACCCTGTCAAAACAGTGCCCCAAATCAGGTCGGTGGCGACCATTGAGGGGCGCCACGCCGCAAGGGTGGCGTAATTGGTGAACTCGTAGGTGCCATAGGCAAGCGCGCCCAGCACGGCGCCGCCGATCAGCGCTTGCAGAGGTGCCCCGGCGCGTAGCGCGGGCAGCGACACGAGCCACACGAGGCCCGCGACATAGCCGAGGTAAAAAAGCGCCGCCGGGACGAGGCGCAGATCGGCGGCCAGCAGGCTACCGATGTGCTGCTCAAACAGCGGCCGCATGACGCGGGTCAGCATCACCGCGTCAAGGGCAAGGAAGATCAGGGCGGTGGTGGCGTAAAGCGCAAGGGTGACCATGTGTGCTCCGAAACTGGCTACTCGGGCTCAGGTAGCGCGGGGTCGGAATTAGAAAAGGGGCATGCGGTGAAATCGGCGCGGCTCATGCCCGCGTCACCCGCAAAGATGCGCTGTGGGCGCGCGCACTTACCCCCAATCGGCTTGAAACTCGCGCCACTCGCCCTTGCTCATGCCGCTCATCTCTTGCGTTACGGTCTCGCCGCGCAGGCGGCGCTGCAGCACTTCCTTCGCGCGGGCCGAAAGGTTGACCCCGCCCAACCGATAATCTTCAAAGGCGCCATAGGCGAGCGGCACCCAAGCGCGGGTAATGTCGCACATCTTCTCGGCATAGACCCTGATTTCGTATTGCGCGTGCACATCGGCGCGCAGGCGCAGGAAGTGGAAGAGGTTGTGCAGGTCGGTTTTCCAATACCACTGGGTATAGGTGTTCATCGGCAAGTTCATGCGCGCCAGCTCGCGCGCGAGGCCCTTTTGCCCCTCTTGGCTTAGCATGCCCTCGTAATGGTCAAAGCTGCGCATTGCGTCGTCGCGCAGGATGTCGAGCACGCGCTGCGCCTCATCTCCTTCAAGCAATGCGCCCCGGCCCTGATTGTTCACCACCGACTGCGCGGCAAGGTTTTCGGGCGCCGGAATGTAGAATTCGCGGTCGAGAATGGAATAGCGGGCCGAGTATTCGTTGACGTTGGCGGTGCGGTGCCTGATCCACTGGCGCGCCACAAACACGGGCAATTTGACATGAAACTTGACCTCGCACATCTCGAACGGGGTCGAATGCCAGTGCCGCATCAGATAGCGGATCAGACCCTTGTCATCCGTCACCGCCTTGGTGCCGCGCCCATAAGATACGCGCGCAGCCTGACAGATCGCGGCATCGTCGCCCATATAATCGATCACCCGCAGGAGGCCGTGGTCAAGGATCGGGTGCGCGGTATAAAGCTCGGCCTCCATGCCGGGCGACGTGGCGCGCAGCGTGGGGCGCGGGGTGGCGCGGGCCTCGGCGATCTCGGCGGCCTGTTCAGTGGTCAGCGGCATGGTGCCCTCCGGGGTGAGAGAATCAGGCGCACTCTAGCGAGGTTCCGCGCGGCCCGAAACCGCGATGAGCGTTGCGCAAAGGACTCACCAGATTAAGTTCGCGCCGCGACACATTGACTGAATTAAACAATTTCGGCATGGTGGGCGCGGTTTGCGGGCCCAAGGAGCGTATAATGTCAAGAATATTGGTTCTCGTGACTGCCGCGATGCTCTTGGCATCTTGCAGCACCGATGAAGAAACGGACGCCGGCGGTGGGGCTGGCGGCGGTGGGGCTGGCGGCGGTGAGGCTGGCGGCGGCACTGCCGGGTCAGTTCTTGATGCCTCGCTTGTGCCTGCCAATCTGCGGGTCAACGTCAACGCAATCGCGCTGGACTACGCCAACCAGACCTTGCAGGTGAACATATCGTCGCTCGACACCACTCCGCGGCTTGCAACCTACAATCGTGACCCCGGCCTTGATGTCGAGGGCTACCAAGCCTACCGCATTCAGGAAGACGCGCTTGACCGGCTGTTCCTTGCGCTGGCCAAGGAAAGCAACGATGGCACGGTGCGGGCGGTGACGGTGGCCGATGGCGGGCAGTTCAACCGCTACTTTGGCGGCGGCGTTTATGAGCGCACTGGAAGTTTCGACAGGCCCTTGATTGGCACCGGGCCGGGTACCGGGCAAGTTTCCTATGCAGGCGGGTATTCGGCGGTCACGAATGTGGGCGTTGCACCGCCCGACCCGCTCCTGCTTGTGCCGGCCCCTCTCACCGACCCATCGCTCCTTCCGCGACGGTCGGCGCGTGTCTCGGGCGATATCTTCCTGAACGTGAACTTTGCCGACGATGCGGTGAACGGAGCCATCTACAACCGCATGATCGTAGATACCTCTGCCCCGCTCGCAACCGTCATTCTGGTGGCCGCCGACATTGCCGCCAACGGCACCTTCGCAGGCAAGGTCGAATATAACGACGTGAACCGTACGGTCGTCGGCGACTATGGCGGCATTTTCGGCGGCGTCAGCGCAAATTCGGTTGCCGGACTGGTGCATCTGATCGAGTTTGATCCGAATCTGCAGAACGAACAGGAACACGGTGTCTTCGTGTTAACCCAGTGCGGGCCGAACAACACCTTGCCGATCTGCGACGATGTCGCCCCGTTCTGACGGGGTCCGGCGCAAATTTCAGGCCGTGGCATTTGCCGCCCTCGCGGGGGTTTGCGTACCGGCGATGGTGGTGGCGCAGGGCTCGGTGCAAGCGGCCGCCTTCGCTGCCGTATCTGCGGGGCGGGTGGATGAGGCGGCAAGCCTTTCACGCGCGCTGCTGGAAATGCAGCCGGGCGATGCATTCGCGCATTACCTGCTTGCTACGCTCGCTTTGCGGCAAGGCGATACCGCGGCGGCGGCGCGCGAAGGCAAGCGCGCCTTCCGCAATGCCGCAAGCAAGGTGCAAAAACACGAATCGGCGCGCCTCGTGGCGACCGCCGCCGTGCTTTCCGAACGTCCACTTGCCGCGCGCTACTGGCTGCGCCACGCCGCAGCCAGCGCGCCTGACCCCATTCGCCGCGCCGGGGCCGAGCGAGCGCTGGCCGCGCTGCGCGCTGCCACCCCTTGGGCGGTGCAGCTGCGCTTTTCGGTGCAGCCCACCAACAACGTGAACGCCGGCGCCGCTTCGCGGCTGAATGTGATCGACGGGCTGCCGCTGACGGGGGTTCTGAGCGATGATGCCCTCGCCCTGCCGGGCGTGGCCGCCACCGCCAACCTGCGCCTCAGCTATCGGCTGCAAGCAAGCGACACCGGCCAGACGCGGCTTTCGCTGCAGCTTTATGGCCGCGGGGTAGAGCTTGCCGGGCAGCCGATGGCCGAAAGCCTCGACCCCTCGGGCGAGACCGTGCTGACCGAGATCCGCGGCGCGAGTTTCAGCTCCGCCTCGGCTGAACTCGGCCTGAATCGCAGCTTTGCAGGGTCAGCGGCACAGATCAGCGTCGATCTGGCGGCGGGGCGCGCGTGGTCGGCCGGGGCACCGGCCTTCGACTACCTCAGGCTCAGCGCCGATCGCAGCCCGAAGGCCGGGGGGGTCTTCTGGGGCGGCGGGGTGGAATGGCGCGCAGCACCTGACCCGCGCCGCGACCAGACCATCACCAGCCTCCGCGGCGGCTGGCAGGGCACGCTTGGCAGCGCCGGAACGCTGGTGCTGGGCCTCGGCCTGCGCGCGGTCGAAACGGAGCGGGCCAACGCGCGCGGGCGCACCGTTTCGGCAAGCCTGCGCTTCCAGCCCGCGCGCCAGATCGGGCCCGCGGCCTTCGCGGCGGGGCTCGGGCTGAGCTATTCGGACTATCCCGACTACACGCTGGGCTTCATCGCCGTTCCGGGCGGGCGGCAAGAGACGCTCGGCTTTGCCGAGCTGGAAGTCTGGCTACCCGAGGCGAACATCGCGGGTTTCGCGCCGACGGTGAAGCTGACAGCGCTGGAAACACAATCCAATGTCTCGAGTTTCGAGCGGCGCGAACTTGCAGTTTCGTTCGGGTTCCGCTCGAATTTCTGAATCGGTTCAGCGCCCGGTACACCCGCGCCGGGCCGACGCAAACACAAAGGAGAGATGCATGGCACTGCGTTACCTGCACACGATGGTCCGGGTGCTCGACCTCGAGCGGTCGATGGCCTTCTACAAACTGCTCGGGCTAGAGGAAGTGCGGCGGCACGAAAGCACTCAGGGCCGGTTCACGCTGGTCTACTTTGCGGCACCGGGGCAGCCCGAGGCCCCGATCGAGCTGACCTGGAACTGGGATGGCGACCCCGGCCTTCCAGCCGACAGCCGCCATTTCGGACACCTCGCCTTTGGCGTCGATGACATCTACGCCACCTGCGCACATTTGGCCGCGAACGGTGTCACCATCAACCGCCCGCCGCGCGACGGCCGCATGGCCTTTGTGCGCAGCCCCGACAACATCTCAATCGAGCTGTTGCAGAACGGCGCCGCGCTCAAACCCGCCGAACCCTGGGCGAGCATGGGCAACACGGGGCACTGGTAGCCCGTCTTCATCGCCCAAATACCCTCGGGGGGTGTGGGGGGCAGACGGCCCCCCACCCTGTCGCGCAGCCACGCTTTCGCGCCTATAGCTGTTTAAATTCAGCCTGAAGCACAAAACTGCGGTAGCTACATGTTCTTTGGCGCATCGTGGCGAGGCGGGCGCCATGACCGCCTGTTCTCCCTTGTGCCAAGCCCCCTGCCAATTCGGAACACCACAAGCGCACCACCCTTCTATCTGCTTTTGGGGGGCCGCGCGGCGCAAGTGGCGCGACGGCTCATGCGCATGTTTCGGCGAATCGCTGCGTGCGCGGCACCTGAACCGCCCCGTTCAACCGCCCTTCAACGCTCCCTTCACGCCCCCCGGAACCATGCCTTTCCCAAAACCCCTCTGCTGCAACTTCTGCTGTCAATCCCTGCAGATTCTGGTGTCACGCTACAATGCCTCAGCTTCGCTGTGCGTTGACACCAATTCCTGCAGTTAATCGGGAGCAGGTGGGGATAGGTGGGAACAGGTGAAAAAGGCCGCGCGAACAAAGGCATGGCTGGTAGGCATGTGGCTGGGCATGTCGGGTGGCGGTGACAAGCAGAAACCGCTGAATCGGGGAAAAACGGCGGCAAGCGACACGCAACGACTGAAATTGGATGGCACGGGTAGGCTGTGTTTAACATATTGAATTACAGGGGTAATGCGTCTCGTCGGCAGGCAAGGATTGGTATCTGAGGGGTCGAAATTGGGGCCCGAACATGCAAATGGCGTTGCTAGTTCGGTTGTCCATTTGCATGTTCCGAAAGTGCTAATGGTGCCAAGGGGTTACAGGCATACGGATGCGGCGAGGTGCCGCGCGAACATGCAACTGATTTTGCGCCAGTCATGCACTTGACGACACCAACAGCTCTGCCCGCATCGGCGCGCGGTCGGCTTTGTCGCCGATCGTGTAGCTGACCTTGACCTCTTCGATCTCGAAGGGGCCGAAGAGCGCGCGGATCTCGGGGACGTCGTTGATCGAGAGCAGGAACCGGCCCTTGATGCCCGCCAGCTGGTCGGCCATGCGGGCGAAGTCGGCGCGGGTGAACATCGCCTTGCCGTAATCGTCCTCGCAGCCCCAATAGGGCGGGTCGAGGTAAAAGAGGGTGCCGGGGCCGTCGTAGCGGGTGATGAAATCCGACCAGTCGAGGCACTCGATCACCACGCCCGCCAGGCGCGTGTGCAGGTCTTCCAGCATCGGCTCGAGCGTGGTCAGGTTGAAGCGACCGGGGCGATCCTTCGCCACGCCGAAATTGCGGCCCGAGACCTTGCCGCCGAAGGCGGTGCGCTGCAGGTAGAGGAAGCGCGCTGCACGCTCAAGGTCGGTCAGCGTGTCGGGGTTGGTGTCGACCAGGCGGTAGAACTCGGCCCGCGTGGTCAGCTGAAAGCGCAGCGTGTCGAGAAACTGCGGATAGTGGCGCTGCATAATGCGAAACAGGTTCGCCACGTCGCGGCCGCGGTCGTTGATTACCTCGGCGCGGGGCCGCGCGTGGCGGCGCAGGAAGATGCCGCCCATCCCCACGAAGGGCTCGGCATAGGTGCTGCAGGGCGTGGCATCGAGGCGGGCGCAGATGCGCCGCGCCAGGTTGCGCTTGCCGCCAAGCCAGGGCGCGACCAGGGCGACGGGATCGACGGGGGTGAGGGGCGTGTTCATCGGGGCGTAAGGGCCTGTTCAAAGGGGTGTTGAACACCCTCTGACGGGGTGCTTCGCGAAGGAACACAGCATGAACAAAGCGGGACGCGAATAGGGTTGATTTTGGCGGTGCGGCTGTCAAACTTCGCCGAGATTATCATTGGGAGGCAAAATTGAGGATCTTCGTCATATTGCTTGAATTGGCGTTGATGTTTGCCCCGAAGTCGGCATTCGCGGACACCTGGACACGGTTGGTTGCGATCCAACTCAGGCTTTCGCAGGTCGATTGCTACGCGGGCGAGGCAGACGGGAAATTTGGTCCAGAGACGCAACGAGCTTTTTCAGCTTACGCGGCGGACCATGGCGTCAAGCCGATCGTTGAAGATATCTACCGCAAGTTGGCCGAGACTGCGCTTCTGACGAGAAGGGATCTGACGGATGGAGAGATGGCCGCTGCCGTCGACGCAGTGAAGGAGCAGCTGCTCGATCCTTACAGCGCCGACGTCGTGGTGGAGTTCGGTTACCCTGGGAATCGCGAAATTGTTGTTGCCTGCGGTCGAGTGAATGCGAAGAACCGGTACGGTGGCTATGTCGGGTTTAAATGGTTCACGGTGACGATGATGCAGCTTCCGAACACCGTGCTTGCGCTTACGCCGACTCTGAACGATGAACTCGCCTTTGATCTCTGTCAGCTCGGGACCTATCCAGGCGCGACTGTTCGTTAACGGAAGCAATCGAGTCCGTCAGAGCGCCACCATGACGCAACGCACTCTTCCGACCGGCCGTATCTCGTTCAAAGCACTGCCACTGACGGTCTCCGGTGGGTAGGCTGGGTTGTCAGATGAGATAACCCAGGCCAAAGGCTTACGACTGACCGGCGTGATCCGCTTGATGTAAGAGACTTCGCCCCGGTTGAACGCGTAGACGCCAGTGCCTTCAACTTGCCGTTCGGCACAGTGGACGAGGGCGAGTGCGCCGTCGGGAATGCCGGGGGCCATGCTATCGCCCTGAACGCGGACGAGCACAGAGAGGTCGGCGCTGATGTGGTGCCGCAAGAGCCAGCTGCGCGAGAAGGCCAGCGCTTCGGATTGGCCTCCGTCGATCGGGATCAGGCCAGAGCCAGCAGAAACGCTCAGATCCATCCGCGTGATCATGGCGAAGTCCTCACCATCGAATCGGAAGTCGCCCGAGAGCGGTTTGCCGAGATCGGCGGGCTCGATTCGGCCGGTACGCCCAAGAGAACCCGGCATTTCTGCCAAAAGCATCTGGCCGGTACCGTTGAGGAGCCAGTCGGCGCTTACGCGATAACGCGCTGATATGCTTTGAAGAAATGAGCGCGAGGGCGGACGCTGGTCAGCTTCGATAAACGATACGGTGCCGTGGCTGGTGGCGAGAGACGCAGCGAAATCCCGCTGGTTCATTCCCAGCGAAGCGCGAAACGACGCAAGCCTTTTTCCCGGACTGTCGCTCAATTCGACGCAATTTCCCCTTGACCGCCAACCTTATGTGGCCGTAAATGGCTACATAAGGTTGGCAAACCCCTGCAGTCATGTGGAACATATGTCACGAAGCGCTCCAGAATTCCAGCCGGGTGCAATCCTGCACGAAGTAATCGTGGGGGCGTTCCGCGCGCGCGGTCTTACTTTTGAGGGATGGTGCCAGGAAAACGGCATTTCACCTTCGAATGGGCGGCAATGCACCTTCGGCCAGTCGCGCGGCGTAACAGGAAAGCGGAACCTCGAGCGGATCATAGACGCTGCAGGGCGAGATTTCATCCGCGATGCCTACATGCGTCGCCTTGGCGAGCACTTCGCGCAGCTTAAAAAGGGGGCCGCGTGATGTCCGGTTTCAACCTGCAGCGCCGCGGACGCGGCTGGATCGTCGCCGGGCCAGACGGGCGGCAGCTTTCAGGCGTCTATGGCAGCCGCGACCTCGCGGCGGTGCGCCTGGGTGAACTGGCCGACCTGGCCGAGACCACCGAGCGGCGGATGCGCCGGGCCTGCATGTGCTGCGGCGTGAGTTTTCAATCGGCAGGCATCCACAACCGCCTCTGCGCGGACTGCCGGACCGGAACGCCGGTCGAGCGCATTCCCGCACGGTCGAAACACGCGCCGCGGACAG
>JAHYIZ010000004.1 GCA_019429405.1 Paracoccaceae bacterium | reverse complement strand
GCCGCTACACGCCGCAGATCGGCTTTGTCAGCATGATCGTCATCATGGCCTTCGGCCTCGTGCTGATCACCGACAACTTCCATACCGTCAGCGACCTCATCTACCCCTGGCTCGGGCTGAACTGAGCCTGCCCAAAGGCAACCGTCGGGCCGGCGGCAGCACTGCCCCCGGCCCTTCCCTTTGGCCCAAGGCCAAACGCATCCGGCCGGGAGTTTCCCCCCGGCCGGTGTCTGCGCGCGATCAGATCGCTCAGTGCTGGTTCAGGAACAGCAGATAGGCGCCGATCGCCTTCACGTCATCTTCAGTAAGACCCGTGATGAAGTTCATGTCGGTGACATTGGTCAGTGCAACGTGAATCTTGCCGATGTCGATGCCCTGAATGTTCGGCCCGATCTCGCCCGAGGCGTCGTTGCCATGGCAGGCCGAACAGCCGACATCGCCGACCGTTTCGAACAGCAGCTTGCCGCGCGCGGTGACGGGGTCGGTGTCAGGCGCCCCGACCTCGGCAAGTACGGCCGGCGCCGCGAGGGCCACCGCGAGGGCAGCGATCAGGGCCTTCGGCCACACAAGGGTTTCAAACGCCATATTCTTCTCCTGTTCCATGTATCAGTTCAGCGGGTTGCCGTTGCGCGGGTCAACGCCGCCGTGGAAATCGCCCTGATCGGCAACGACCCTGCCAACGCCTTTGTCGTCATAGGCCACGAACACGACGCCGTGGGGGTCGCCAAAGCCGGGCATCGCGATGCGGTGGGTGGCTTGGCGGGTGACGGCGTCAACCACGATCACCGAACCGGAGTCGTTGGCCGAAGTCCACATTTCCTTGCCATCGGGCGAAAGCACGACGTGGTCGGTGCCGCGCCCATCGCTCATGATCGTGTCGATCCAGACGCCTTTGTCAGCGCTGACAACGGTGATGGTGCGACCGGCGTGACCTTTCCAGCTTTCGCCCTTGTCAACGGTCCAGACCTCGGTGCCATCGGCATTCAGCTCGATCCCGTAGGGGCCGACGCCGGTATAGGCGCGCCAGACCATTTCGCCGGTCTCAAGGTTGATTTTCGACAGGCTGTCGTCGGTCGAGCCGTTGACGAACATGTGCGTGGTGTCGGCATCGAACTGGATCCAGTCGCTGCGCAGGCCGGGGTAGGGATATTCTGCCACCACTGACCAGTCTTTCGGGTCAACCTTGGCCACCCAGTAGGGGGCATTGCCGCCGATCGCCCCGGCGCGGAATTCAAGACTGCCGGCGCCGCCTTTGAGCGGTTCCATCAGAAGGTAGATGAATTCGTTCTTCGGGTCCGGCCAAGCGGTGTAGATATTGCCGCCGAGCGGGTCCGACCGGACGCCGCCGATGATGGTATCGGTCTCGGGATCAAGCAGCATGACCGCGCGCTTGGTCGAACCACTGGTTTCCTTCATCGAGAACGTGTCGATCAGAATATAGCGGTCCTGGAACACCTGCATGTGGTGAATAACGCCGCCCACATCAATCAGCTTCACCGGTTGCAGCGTCAGCGCATCGACCTTGAAGATCGCGGCGGTGGGGCCGTTATCGGCGGGCACATAGGCATAGCGGCCATCGGCGCTGACCGCTGAAGTGTGCAGGCGGCCCGGCAGATCGACCATTTCCTGACTGGCGATCAGTTCCTTGGTGCGCGCGTTGATCACGTTGACGCGGCTGTGTTTGTTGGTGTTGGTTTCGTCGTCACGCGTCGGCTGGCCCCAGTTTTGGCCACCGGTGTTGACGTACACAAAGAGATCGCCGGGCTGCGGGTTGACCATTTGCGTTGCGGCAGGCTCATAGGTTTTCAGCACAGCCACGTCAAAACTCGTCCCCAGAGGGCCCATATCGGCCTTGCGGGTCCAGTTCAGGCGCCACTCGTTGAACGGCGTCGCCATGTTGATTGCTTCTTGCGCGAAGGCGGCTCCGGTTGCCGCGAATGGAACCGGTGCCACGCCACTCGCCATCGCGAGCACGGCGACTGACAGCATCAGGTGCATTGATGTGGTTTTCATGGGGTGATCCTCTCCTTCAGGCCATTGCAGGCCAATGGCGATTCTATCGACTAAAATCGACCGGAAAGGAACCACTAATCCAAAAGTGCGACGATATGACCAGTCATTCTATATTTAATTTTTGGGCAAAATCTCAAATTACTAAAAATCAAATGGGGCGCCATGCTAAAAGCGCCCTGAAATTTAACCCTGCCCCACGCCCGAAAGTGACGCCGCCGGGCGTGGGACCGGCGGCGGCAGGATCATTTGACAAGCGGCTTGCCATTGCGCGGGTCTACCCCGCCGTGAAAATCACCCTGATCCGCGACCACGCGGCCCGCGCCATCGTCGCCGTACGCCACGAACACCACGCCGTGCGGGTCGCCAAAGCCGGGCATCGGAATACGCGCGAGGTTCTTGCGCGTGGTCGCGTCAAGCACGACCACCGCCCCACTATCGCTTGCACTCGCCCAGATTTCGGTGCCGTCGGGCGAAAGCACGATGTGGTCAATGCCGCTGCCGTCGGCAACCACCGTATCAACGCGCGCGCCGGTGCCAGTGTTCACCACCGTGATGGTGCGGCTGGCGTGATACTTCCAGTTTTCGCCCTTGTTCGCGATCCAGACCAGGTCGCCCGTCGCGTCAAGCTCAATCCCGTCGGGACCGACACCGGTGAAGGCGCGCCAGTCGAGCGTGCCGTTGACGAGGTCGAGCTTCGACAGGCTGTCGTCGTCCGCGCCGTTCACATACATATGGTGGCCCGAGGCATCAAACTGGATCCAGTCGCTGCGCAAGCCGGGATAGGGGAATTCTGCCACCACCGACCAGTCGGCTGGGTCAACCTTGGCCACCCAATAGGGCATCGCCCCCGCCACACCCGCCGAACGGAACGCTGCGCTGGTCGCGTCAGACGCGATTTCCATAAGAACATAGATGAACTCATGCGCAGGATCGGCCCAGGAGGCGTAGGGCATGCCGCCTGTTCCGCGCGCACCGATGCCGCCAATAATGGTGTCGGTCTCAGGATCGAACAGCAAGACTGCGTGCCCCTCGCCGTCTGCAGCACCCGGCGCGGCGATGGTGTCGATCAACAGGTAGCGGTCCTGCCAGACCTGCATTTGGTGCACGGCGCCGCCGATATCGAGCATTTTCAGCGGTTGCAGCGACAGCGCATCTACCTTGAACAGCACCGCCGCGCCTTCGCTTTCCGCAGGAACATAGGCAAAGCGGCCATCGGGGCTTAGCGCCGTGGATTGCAGCGGCCCGATCGCGTCGTGCAACTCGGCGCTGGCAAGCAGCGCACGGCTGCGCGCGTCGATCACGTTCACGCGGCTATGGGCGTTTGAGTTGAGCACATCAATGCGGTTCAGCGTGCAGGTGTCGCTGCCGCCGGTGTTGACATAGACGTAAAGATCGCCGGGCTTGGGGGCCAGAACCGGTGCGGCTGGCGCATATTCCCTGAGCACGCGCACCTCGAACGCCTGCCCAAGCGGGCCATTCTCGGCGCGGCGCACCCAGTTCACGCGCACGCCTTCAAAGGCGGTGGCGGCCGAAACGATTGGCTGTGCCCCTGCGCTACCGCCTCCCACCAGCGGAACCAAGGCAACGCCCCCCAAGAGTGCAAACACAACCGCAGACAGCAGGCTTTTCTGCAACAGAGTTTTCATGGCGTCGCCTCTCTTCGTCATCATTATCAAACCAAGTCATTTTACCACGAATGGTGCTCCGCCGGGCGCGGCAAGCGGTGTCTGCGACGATATGCCATATATGGCTGCGATGCCGTAATTCCGGCCAAAAGCGTGTTCCAGCGCGGATTTTAATCTCGGCACGGCAAGAGTTGATTTCGCGTCTGGTGGTACGCTGCCCGGCAGAAGTTCCGCCGGGCAGCCACAAGCCGCGGGAGGATCAGTAGACGAGCGGCTTGCCGTTGCGCGGGTCGATGCCAAAGTGGAAGTCGCCCTGATCGGCAACCGTCCGGGCTACGCCACTGTCATCATAAGCCACAAAGGCGAGGCCGTGCGCATCGCCCCAGCCGGGCAGGTCGATGATGCTCAGGATCTTGCGCGTGTCGCCATCATAGACCCAGAGCTTGCCTTCGCCGTTCGACGTTGCCCAGATTTCCTTGCCGTTCGGCGACAGGATCACATGGTCGATCTTGTAGGCCGAGGGCAGCGTCGAGATGTGCTTGCCGGTTTCGGCGTTGATCACCGTGATGGTGCGGCCATAGCCGCTGACCGCCTCGCCCTTGTCGGCAACCCAGACCTGCGTGCCGTCGCCGTTCACTTCGATGCCATAGGGGCCGGGGCCGGTGGCCTGGCTCCAGACCACTTCGCCGGTTTCTATGTTGATCTTCACAGCCTTGTCGTCGCCCGAGCCGTTGACATAGAAGAACTTGCCATCAGCCGAGAATTGCAGCCAGTCGGACCGGTAGGCCGGGTAGGGGTACTCGCGCACGACGGTCCAATCTGACAGCCGGATTTTGGAAACCCAATGCGGGCGGATCCAGCGCAAATCGGCAGTGCGCATCTGGCCCGCGGCGCCGTAGGCGCTATACTCATCGGGTTCCATCAGAACATAGACGTATTCGCCGGTTGGGTCGATGTAGGAGGTATAGGTGGCACCGCCCAGTTCCTCGTCACGAACGCCACCAATAACCTCGTTGGTAGCCGGATCGAGCAGGAAAATGTCGAGGCCGTCGGCGTCGCGGTTGAAGGTGTCGATCAGCATGTATTTATCTTGCGCGATATGCGCGTGGTGCATCCGCCCGCCGAGGCTGAGCAGCGCCTTGGGTTGCAGCGACAGCGCATCAACCGCAATCACGGTGCCGTTCGGGGCCAACGGGTCAGCGTGGCCATCGCCGCCATCGGTTACGGCCGGGCCTTGGATGTAGACGGTCGAACCATCCGGCGACACGCCGGTGGTGTGCACCGAGCCGGCCAGATCACGGTCGAGCTCATTGCTGGCGACCACCTGATAGGTTTTGGCGTCAACCACCACGATGCGGCCTGACTTGTTGGTGTTCTTTTCTTCCGGCGGGCGGTCGGCGTGGCCGCTGGTGCCGGTGTTTTCATACACATAGACACCGCCAGGTTCGGGGGTGAACAGCGGCGCGGCCGGTTCCCAGGTCTTTATGACATGCGGCGTGAAGTGGCGTGTGAGGCTGCCTTCCTGCGCGCGGCGGACCCAGTTCAGGCGAATCTCTTCGAACGAAGTGATCTGCTCATAAGGCATGTCGGTGATCGGCAGCGACGAAATCGCCGGAGCCTGCGCCGAGACAGGTGCAGCCAAGGCAAAGGCGGCAAGCGCCACCGCGCTGATGCCGCAAAGGGTGTATCTGGGTTTCATGTGATCCTCTCTCAGTCTTCCAGAGTTGTGCGCGGGCACGCCTTGCGGGTGTGCCCGCGCGGAAGTGTGCGGCGCGCCGGGGGTGCTGATCCCCGGCGCGCCCGTGGTCGATCAGTAGTTCAACGGTTTGCCGTTGCGCGGGTCTACGCCGCCGTGGAAATCGCCCTGGTCAGCGACAACACGGCCTACGCCTTTGTCGTCATAGGCCACAAAGACCAGGCCGTGGGCATCGCCGAAGCCGGGCATGTTGATAATGTCCAGCAGTTTGCGGTTGTCCGAATCGTAAACCCAAAGCTTGCCTTCGCCGTTCGAGGTCGCCCACATTTCCTTGCCGTTGGGCGAAAGAACGATGTGGTCGATCATATAGGCCGAAGGCAGGGTCGAGATGTGCTTGCCGGTTTCGGCGTTGATCACCGTGATGGTGCGGCCAAACATGCTGGCGGTCTCGCCCTTGTCGGCGACCCAGACCTGGCTGCCGTCGCCGTTCACTTCGATGCCATAGGGGCCTGGGCCGGTAGCCTGGCTCCAGACCACTTCGCCGGTTTCGACGTTGATCTTGATGACCTTGTCGTCACCCGAGCCGTTGACATAGAAGAACTTGCCGTCGGGGCTGAATTGCAGCCAGTCGGAACGGTAGCCGGGGTAGGGGTATTCCTGCACCACGGTCCAGTCAGAGAGCCGCAGCTTGGCCACCCAGAACGGCTTGGCCCAGCGCAGCGCACCCGTGCGCATCTGGCCCGCGGCAAGGTAACCCTCGGTCATCGGGTTGTTGGTGTAGCCGGTCGGCTCCATCAGGATGTAGAGGTATTCATGCGCCGGATCGAGGTACGAGGTATAGGTCGCCCCGCCCAGTTCTTCGTCGCGCACGCCGCCGATGATGGCGTCGGTCTTGGGGTCGAACACGAACACATCAAGCCCACCGGCCTCGCGTGAGAAGGTGTCCATGATCATGTATTCGTCTTTCCACACAAAAGCGTGGTGCAGACGACCGCCGACGTTGAGAACTTTGGTCGGCGCAAGCGACAGCGCGTCGGCCTTGATCACGGTGCCGGTCAGTGCCAGCAGGTCAAGTCCGGTGGCCTCTTTGGAGCTGTCGGCCGTGATCACCGGGCCCGTCGAATAAACGTTCTTGCCATCGGGCGACAGCGCGGTTGTGTGAATCGAGCCGGCCAGTTCGGGCGCAAATTCGTTCCACGCGACCACCTCACGCGTCTTGGCATCAAGCACGATGATCCGGTTCGACTTGCTGGTGGTCTTTTCTTCGGGGGCGCGGTCAGGGTGCCCGCCGCGACCGGTATTTTCGTAAATGTAGACGCCGCCCGGTTCGGGCTTGAAGATCGGCTCGGCCGCCGGAAACTCCTTGACCACTTGCACGTCATAGTCGCGCTTGATCGGGCCTTCCTGCGCGCGGCGCACCCAGTTGAGGCGGATCTGCTCGAACGAGGTGATCTGCTCATAGGGAATGTCCGAAATCGGCACGTTTTCCATGGCAACCGGTGCCGCCTGCGACCAGGCTGCGCCCGCGAACGATGTCGTCAGCGCAAACGCTACTACCCCGGCCAAATGGCCAGATTTGATACTTTTCATTGATTGATCCTCTCGTCAGTATTCGACGGGCGCAAACTAGGCTCAAGCAAACGTGATCCGTTTGATCCAGATCAAGTAGTTTTGGGCGGAATCGATTTGCAGGCCCCGGAATTCGGCGCGAATACCAAAATTACAGCCTGCAATACATGTATATGAACGTATACTGACTTATAACTGTTTATTATCAGTTAGTTGCATTTCCACCGGGCGTGATTGCGGCCAAATTTCATTTGCCCGACATTACGGTATACCGTGCAATACCGAATTGCTGCGACCACGCGCCGCAGCAATTCCGGCGCCGCACCCACACGCCGCACCGGTTGCACGATCACGCCGGGGCAAGTATGGGTCGGCAGATACGCAGAGCCGATGGCTTTTCACGCGTTTGAAGATCAAAGGGGCAATAGGATGCGCAGCAAACTGGCGATGGTTGTGGTGGCGTTGGCGGTGCTGGCGGCAGCAGCCTGGGGCGGCTATCGGTATTTCTGGCAAACGCCCGGCGATGCCGTTTTTGGCGCGATTGATGGCTATGTGTTCATCGCAAACCATGGCGCCCCCGAGGTCGCGGTCATTGACGCCAAGAAAGACACACTGGCAGGCACGCTCGAATTGCCGTTCGTGGCCGATCAGGTGCTGGTGTCGCGCGCGATTATGCGGTTGATCGCCTCGAACCGCGCCGAGCGGCTGGTGGCAATCATCGATCTGCCAACCCGCACGGTCGAGGCCAACTTCCGCTTGCCGATGACACCCGATGTGATGGTGCTCTCGCCCGATGGTCTACGCCTTGCGGTGGCAGACACCGAGGGCGGCACGATCGGGCTGATCAACTTCATCGATGGCACGCTGAACGCGGTGATCGACGGGCTGAATGCACCCGCGAAAATGACCTTTGACGCCGATGGCGTGGTTCTGTTCGTGATCGACGATGCCGAAGCCGAGATCAAGATGATCAACGCGCGCAACGGCGAGACCCTGCCGCCGCTCTCGCTGCGCGAAGCGGGCGCGATGCCCGGCGCGGCCGACCTTTCGGCACTGACCCGCACCCCCGACGGGCGGCGCGGCTTTGTTACCGATGCGCTTGGCGGCAAGGGGTATGTCATCAGCTTTCGCGACTGGACCGTGACCAAAACCCTGACGCTTGGCACGGCACCCTCGCGCGCCTACGGCACCGCCGATGGCCAGTTCATGCTGGTCGCGAACACTGGCTCGCGCACCATCTCGCTGATCTCTACAGAAATGTTCGAGGTCGAGGCCACGCTGCCCGGCGTCGGCGAAGTCACCTCGATTGCCACCGGGTTTTTCGAAACCCTCGCCTATGTCATCAGCCGCGACGAGAAAAAGGCGGTGATCATAGATCTGCAAACGCTGGAACTGGCGGGCGAGGTGGCGCTTGACGGGCTGCCGGGGCAGGCCGTGGCCGATGAAGACGGCAAGAAGCTCTATGTGCCGCTCGGTGGCACCGGCAAGCTGGCGCTGATCGACGTCTACAACAAGAAGATCGGCCATATCATCACGGGCACCCCCAGCGCGCCGGGCAGCCCCGCCATGGCCGCCTCAAACAACTACTGCCACTAGCGATGCAATCGGGCCGGAGAGAAAACTTTCCGGCCTCGGGGCTTCGCCAGTAGCAGGCTCCTGCCAGAGAGGCCCATTTTGGGCCGTGGCTTTCAAATCTGCGTTTGCGCTATCGCGGGCACTGCAATCTGTTTGACTGCGCCGCAAGAATGGGCATTCTGCAATCTGGGAGTCTGAATACAGGGAACACCACAAGATGACGAAACATTCGTTGAGGCGGCTGACGCTGTCAGCCGCGCTTTTGCTATCGACGGCACTTGCCGCCGAGGCCGCGACTTTCCGCTGGGCCGCCACTACCGACCCGCAGACGATGGACCCGCACGCGGTGAACGCCGCCCCGGTGACCTCGTTTCTGAACAACATCTATGAAGGCCTCGTGCGCCGTGGCCGCGACATGGCGATTGAGCCGTCGCTCGCCACCTCATGGGAGCCGCTGACCGGAGGGGAGACCGGCTGGCGCTTTCATCTGCGCGAGGGTGTGAAATATCAGGATGGCGCCGATTTCACCGCCGATGATGTGCTCTTTTCCTATGAGCGCGCATCGTCAGAGGCATCCGACGTGCGGTCGTGGTTTGCGCCCGTCGCTTCGGTGCGGGTCGTTGATGACTTCACCATTGATTTCATCACCAAGGCGCCAAACCCGCTGTTTCCGGACAGCATCGCCAACTTTCTGATCCTTGACCGTGGCTGGGCCATGGCGAACGGCGCCGAGGCGCCCTCGCGCGATGTCGAAAACTTCGCCACCCGCAACACCAACGGCACCGGCCCGTTCAAGCTGGCCAAGCGCGACCCTGGCATCGAAACCCGGCTTGCGCCCAACACCGACTGGTGGGACACGCGCGAAGACAATGTGACCGAGGCGACCTTTACCCCCATCGGCAACGCCGCAACCGGGTTGGCCGCGCTGCTTTCCGGCGAGATCGACTTCATCTCGCCGATCCCGTTGCAGGACGCCGAGCAGGTTGAAGGTCGCGCCGGGTTCAAGGTGCTTTCGGGGCTGGAAACCCGCGTCATCTTCTTCGGTTTCGGGCACAACAAGGACGCGCTTTCCTATTCTGACGAAACCACCGGCAAGAACCCGTTCCAGGATGCGCGGGTGCGCGCTGCCGTAGCGCAGGCGCTCGACGTCGATACCATCAACCGCGTGGTGATGCGCGGCAAGGCGGTGCCCGCCGATCAGCTGCTGCCCGCCGGGCTTTCGGGCTATTCTGAGGCCGACACCTCACGGCCAGCCTTCGACGAAGCCGCGGCACGCGCGGCGCTTGCCGAGGCAGGCTACGCAGACGGCTTTTCGTTCGGGCTGATGTGCCCCAACGACCGCTACATCAACGACGAGGCGGTGTGCCGTGCCGCCGCGTCGATGCTCGCCAAGGTCGGGCTGAACGCCAAGCTTACCGCAATGCCCGTGCGCGGCTATTTCGACGAACTCAGGGCCGGCAACTACGACATGTATCTGCTGGGCTGGTCGCCGGGCACGTTTGACGCCGAACACCCGATCCGCTTCCTTGCAGCAACCCCCGACGGGGCGCTGGGCACATGGAACTTCGGCGGCTATTCCAACGCGCGCATCGACGCGTTGCTGCCGCTGATCCAGAGCGAGGTCGATCTGGCCAAACGGCAGGCGATGCTTGACGAGGTGGCGGCGATCCTGAAGGATGAGGCGGCCTATGTGCCGCTTTACACCGAGCCGCTGATCTGGGCGATGAAAGAGAGTGTCACCGTGACGCAACGCCCCGACAACTTCTTCATGTTGCGCTGGGTTACGGTGCAATAAGGCAAGACCGGCGATGGCCTATTTCATTTTGAAGCGGCTGATTCAGTCCGTTTTCGTGATGCTGGCCGTCGCCTTTCTGGCGTTCGCGCTGTTTCGGTTTGTGGGCGACCCGATCAGCCAGATGACCGGCGTTGAAACCACGCTGGCCGATCAGGAAAGGCTGCGCGAGGATCTGGGGCTGAATGACCCGTTCCTCGTGCAGTTCGCCCGCTTCACCGGCAAGATGCTGGTGGGGGATTTCGGCTTTTCATACCGCACCCGGCAACCGATTGGCGAAATGCTGCTGTCGCGCATCCCCGCCACGCTGGAGCTTGGCACCGTGGCGCTGCTGATATCGCTGATCGTGGGCATTCCGGCGGGGGTCTATACGGCGCTGCGCCCACGCGGGGCGGCGACACAGGCGATTCTCATTTCAACACTGGTCGGGGTGTCGATACCCACCTTTGTCATCGGCATCTTCCTGATCTTCCTCTTTGGCGTGAAACTGGGCTGGCTACCCACCTTCGGGCGCGGCGGCACGGTGCAGTTCGGCTGGTGGCGATCATCGCTTTTCACGGTCGATGGCTGGCGCGCGCTGGTGCTGCCCGCGCTGACGCTCGGGGTCTACCAACTTACACTGACCATGCGACTTGTGCGCGCCGAGATGATGGAGGTGATGCGGACTGATTTCATCCGCTTTGCCACCGCACGCGGGCTGCCGATGCGCGCGCTCCACTATCGCCACGCGCTTGGCAACACGATGATCCCGGTCATCACCATCATCGGGCTGCAATTCGGCGGCGTGATCGCGTTTTCGATTGTGACCGAGAGCGTGTTTCAATGGCCCGGCATGGGCCTGCTGTTTCTCGAGTCGATCCGCTTCGTCGATATTCCGGTGATGGGGGTTTACCTTGTGGTGATCGCCTTCTTCTTCGTGCTCATCAACCTCGTGGTCGATCTGCTTTACCTTGCCATTGACCCGCGCCTGCGCGTGAAAGAGGCGGCATGATGTGGGCGCGGTTCTGGCAAAGCGACGGGTTCTGGCTGTTCCGGCGCAGCCCTGCCGCCATGTTGGCGGCGGTGGTGGCGGTGCTGATACTGGGCGGCGCGCTGCTGGCGCCGTGGCTTGCACCCTCAAACCCCTATGATCTGCGCACCTTCGATTTGATGGACGGGCTTCTACCGCCGCTTTGGCAGGGGGGCGATGCACGCTTTTTGCTCGGCACCGATGATCAGGGCCGCGACATGGTTTCTTCCATTCTCTACGGCGCGCGGCTGTCGCTGCTGATCGGCTTTTCGGCCATGCTGATTGCCTCGGTGCTGGGCGTCAGCCTTGGCGTGGCGGCGGGCTATTGGGGCGGGCGGTTCGATGCGGTGGTGATGCGCGTGGCCGACGTACAGCTGGCGCTGCCCGCCATTCTGACCGCGCTGTTGATCGACGGCATCGCGCGCGGGGTGCTGCCGCGCGAATTGCACGACGATCTGCGCATTCCGGTTCTTATCCTGGCCATTGCGCTGTCGCTCTGGGTCAATTTTGCCCGCACGGCCCGCGCCTCGACGTTTGTTGAGCGGCGCAAGGATTATGTCGAGGCGGCCATCATCATGGGCCAGCACCCGCTGCGCATCATGGCGCGGCACATTCTGCCCAACATCCTCGGGCCTTTGCTGGTGATCATGACGGTCGATCTGGCCGCCGCGATCCTGCTCGAGGCAACGCTGTCGTTTCTTGGCATCGGCCTGCCCGCCGATAGCCCCTCGCTTGGCACGCTCATTCGCATCGGCATGCAATTTCTCTTGTCGGGCGAATGGTGGATCTTGTGGATACCCACCCTGTTTCTGGTGGCGCTGGTGGTGTCGATCAACCTGCTTGGCGATTTCCTGCGCGAAGTCTTCAACCCGAGGCTGCGCTGATGCTGGTGGTTGAAAACCTCACCGTCGAATTTCCGGGCCGCCATGGCGTGTTCACCGCCGTTGAGGGCGTTTCCATGACCGTGGCACCGGGCGAGATTCACGGGCTGGTGGGCGAAAGCGGCGCTGGCAAATCGACCATCGGCGCGGCGGTGATCGGGCTTTTGCAGGCGCCGGGGCGGATTGCTGCGGGCAGCTTGCGGCTGGGCGAAACCGACCTGCGGGCGCTAACCCCCGCCGAGGCGCACCGCATTCGCGGCAAGCGCATCTCGATGATCTTTCAAGACCCGCAAACCAGCCTCAACCCCTTGATGACGATCGAGGACCAGTTGATTGAAACGATCCTTGCACATGAAGATATTGGCGGCGCGGCGGCACGGGCTCGGGCGCTGGATCTGCTTGGGGAAATCGGCATCGAGAATGCCGCTGCCCGGATCGGCGCCTATCCGCACCAGTTCTCGGGCGGTATGCGGCAGCGGGTGGTGATTGCGCTGGCGCTGTGCACCAACCCCGAACTGATCATTGCTGACGAACCCACGACCGCGCTTGATGTGGCGGTGCAAAGCCAGGTGCTGGCGCTGTTGCGCCGCCTCGCCGATACCCGTGGCATCGGCTTTATCCTCATCACCCACGACATTGGCGTGATTGCCGAAATCACAGACCGCGTGACCGTGCTGCGCGGCGGTAGGGTGATGGAGGCGGGCGCCACCGCGCAGGTGCTGGGCGCCCCCACCCACCCCTACACCCGCGCGCTGATGGCCGCCGTGCCGCGCATTGACCGCAAGCTTGAACGCTTCCTTCTGCCTGCGGTCGAGGGCGACCTGCCGGAAACGCCCGAGGCGGCGGACGAGGCCGAATATGCCGCAAACTGGCTGCTTTCAGGTCTGCGCCATGCCGATTCCGGCCCGGTGCTTGAAATCTCGGGGCTTTCTGTGCGCTTCAAGGGCACCCGGACCAGCCTCTTTCACGCGCCTGAACCCTTTGCCGCCCTGTCCGATATTGCGCTGACCGTGCAACCCGGCAGTGTGCTGGGGGTGGTGGGTGAAAGCGGGTCGGGCAAATCGACCCTTGCGCGCGCCATCGTGGGCCTTGTGAACCCTGCGGCGGGCGCGATGCGCTTTGCGGGTGAGGGCCTGCCTTATGGCCGGGCGCGCGCGCGCAGCCACCCGGTGCGCCGTGCCATTCAGATGGTGTTTCAAGACCCCTATTCCAGCCTCAACTCGCGCCACCGCATCGGCGAGATACTGGCCGAGCCGCTAAAACTCTACGGCATTGAACGCGACCCGGCGCAGCGCCGCCGCATTGCCGGGGCGATGTTGGCGCTGGTGGGTCTTGCCCCCGACGCAATTGACCGCTACCCGCACCAGTTTTCGGGCGGCCAGCGCCAGCGCATTGCGGTGGCGCGCGCGCTGCTGGCGCGGCCCTCGTTCCTGATCTGCGACGAACCCACGTCGGCGCTCGATGTCTCTATCCAGGCGCAGGTGCTGAACCTTCTGAAAGACCTGCAAGCGCGCTTTGGCCTGACCATCCTGTTCATCAGCCACAATCTTGCGGTGGTGCGGCAGATGGCCGACAATATCGTGGTGCTGAAATCGGGCCGCATCGTCGAAGCAGGGCCTTCAGAAGCGTTTTTCGCATCGCCCCAACACCCCTATTCGGTTGAACTTCTCAGCCTTACTCCGTCGCTGGCGCTGCTTGACGGTGCCGCCTGAGGTCACCACGCAGCGCGGTAGATCGCCAGCGCGTCGGCCTCGATCACGGGGCGGGGGTTGTTCACCAAGAGCCGCGTCTGCTTCATCGCCTCTGCGGCCAAGCGCGGCAGCGTGCCTGACCGCCCTCAACGCCCGCGATCTCGGGCGAAGCATCAGCGGCAATCTCGGCGTAAACGGCGCCGGTTTGGCAGTGTGAAGGCAAATGGGTCATCCGCGCGCCTCTTCCAATATCATCCGCGCCGCCTTTTCAGCGATCATCATGGTGGGCGCGGCGGTGTTGCCCGAAGTGATCGTGGGCATCACCGAGGCGTCTGCTATGCGCAGCCGGCCCACCGCGCGCACGCGCAGGCGCGGGTCAACCACCGCGCCCGCATCGGCCCCCATCCGCGCGGTACCGACCGGATGGAAAATCGTGGTGCCGATGTCGCCCGCCGCCCGCACCAGTTCGGCCTCGGTCTGAAACTGCTGGCCGGGGCGGAACTCTTCTGGCTGGTAGCGCTGAAAGGCAGGCTGCGCGGCAATATGGCGGGTGAGCCGGATCGAGGCGGCTGCCACGGCACGGTCGGCCTCGGTCGAAAGGTAATTGGGCGCAATCGCCGGGGCGGCGCGAAAATCCGGCCCTTTCAGATGCACAGAACCGCGCGATTCCGGACGCAGGTTGCACACGCTGGCGGTCATCGCGGGGAACGGGTGCACCGGCTCGCCAAACTTGTCGAGACTGACCGGCTGGATGTGAAACTCCAGATCCGGGGTCGCCTTTTCGGGGCCGGAGCGGGTGAAGATACCCGCCTGACTGGGCGACATCGACATCGGCCCTGTCCGCATCAGCGCGTATTCGGCGGCGATCACCGCCTTGCCCCAAAGCGAATTGGCAAGGGTGTTCAAGGTTTTGACCCCATGCACCTTGAAGGCAAGGCGCAATTGCAGATGGTCTTGCAAGTTCTCGCCCACGCCCGCCACCTCGACCACGGGCGCAATGCCGTTCGCCGCCAGCACATCGCCCCGGCCAATGCCCGAAAGTTCGAGCAGCTGCGGCGTGCCGATTGCGCCCGCCGCCAGCACCACCTCGCGCGCGGCGCGGAAGGTTTTGGAAACCCCCTCGTGGCGCACCACCACGCCGCGCGCCTCGCCGCCCTCCAGCAACAGCCGCTCGGCCTGCGCCCCGGTCAGAACCCGCAAATTCGGCCGCGCCATGACGGGTTTCAAAAACGCTTTGGCGGTGGTCCAGCGGATGCCGCGCCGCTGCGTGACCTCGAAATACCCCGCGCCCTCATTGTCGCCCCGGTTGAAATCAGCGGTGCGGGGAATGCCCGCCTGCTCTGCCGCGTCAAGAAAGGCGTCAAGCACCTGCCAGCGCACCCGCGCCCGTTCCACCCGCCATTCGCCGCCCGCCCCGTGCAGCTCGCCAGCGCCTGCGTGGTGGTCTTCTTGTGAAAGATAAAGCGGCAGCACATCGTCCCAACCCCAGCCGGTGCAGCCCGCCTGCCGCCAGCCATCGAAATCGGCCGCCTGCCCGCGCATGTAGATCATGCCATTGATGGAGGAGCATCCGCCCAGCACCTTGCCGCGCGGATAGCCCAGACTGCGCCCGTTCAGCCCCGCCTCGGGTTCGGTGGTAAAACACCAGTCGGTACGCGGGTTGCCGATGCAGTAAAGGTAGCCCACGGGGATGTGGATCCAGTGGTAAGTGTCGCGCCCGCCCGCCTCGAGCAACAGCACCCGGTTGCGCGTATCCGCGCTGAGCCGGTTCGCAAGTACCGCCCCAGCCGAACCCGCGCCGACGATGATGAAATCGAAGCTGTCCATGCACGCCCCCCATGTCTGGGCCGATTAGTCCCCGGAAATCCGCATCTGGCAAGCGCGCGCGCACGGGGGCGAGCCCCCGCACCTCTGAAATCTGTTCTCAAGCATTTGCACGGCGCGGCGCTTGCATTTCACTTGCCGTGGAATAACTGTTGTACAGGGGCCTTGCAGCCCGACCGGGGCCGGAAATGATCCGCTACACGCTCAGATGCGACAAAGACCACAGCTTTGAAAGCTGGTTTCCTTCGGCAGAGGGGTTTGAGCGGCTGCGTGCCGAAGGGCGGCTGGTCTGCGCCGTCTGTGGCTCGGCGCGGGTAGAGAAGTCATTGATGGCGCCTTCGGTTCAGATGGCGCGACCCGCGCCGGATGTCGCCCCCGAAGGTCCGCTCGGCGCCCCCGCGAGCGAGGTCGAAGCGGCCATTGCGGCGCTGCGCCAGCATATCGAGACCAATTCCGATTACGTCGGCCTCAACTTCGCCGCCGAGGCGCGCGCCATGCACGAAGGCAACCTGCCCGAGCGCGCAATCCACGGCGAAGCGCGGTTTGATGACGCGCGCGCGCTGCTGGAGGACGGCGTGCCAGTGGCCCCGCTGCCCTTCCTGCCCCGCCGCAAGGTCAACTGACCCGCGCCCCCTTGCCAGCGCCCCGGCAATCGGCAAACTTGGGCAAATCAACCCCTTGGGAGGGCACATGAGCATTCTGATCACCGGCGCCAACCGTGGTATCGGCGCGGCACTGCTGGCGCATTACCGGAACCAGGGGCACGCGGTTTTTGGCACCGCGCGCAAACCCGGCACCGGGCTCGAACGGCTGGACGTGACCGACCCCGAAAGCCACGCCCGGCTGGCGCGGCGGATGGCTGGCAAGCCATTGTCGCTTCTGGTCTGCAATGCGGGCGTCTACCCCGACAAGGGGCAAAGCCTCGATGGCGGCTACCCGTCGGCGCTTTGGGCGGCAGGGCTTGCCACCAACGTGACCGGGGTGTTCCTGACAATTCAGGCCTTGCTGCCCAACCTGCGCGCAGGGCACGGCAAGATCGCGATCATCTCCTCGCAGATGGCCTCGCAAGCGCGCGCGCCGGGTGGGTCCTACATCTACCGCGCGTCAAAGGCGGCGGCGCTGAACCTTGGCCGCAACCTTGCCGTAGACCTCGCGCCGGAAGGCATCGCGGTGGGCATCTACCACCCCGGCTGGGTGCAAACCGACATGGGCGGCAAGGGCGCCCAGATCACGCCCGCTGCCTCTGCCGAGGGCCTTGCTGCCCGTTTCGCCGCCCTTTCGCTTGGCACCACCGGATGCTTTGAGGGTTGGGACGGCGAAGCGATTCCGTTCTGATCGCTTCTTCTTTGCCCAAATACCCCGGGGGGTGCGGGGGGCTGGCCCCCCGCCCTTGCCACACCCTAACCCCTTGCCCCCGGCCCCGCGCGCGCATAAGACACGCGCAATTTGGGCGGGCGGTTTCAGGGGGTATCCATGCCGCTTCTGGTAATGAAATTCGGCGGCACATCGGTGGCCGACCTCGCGCGCATCAAAAACGCGGCCGAAAAGGTCAGGCGCGAGGTAGAGCGCGGCTATGATGTGATCGTCATTGTCTCGGCGATGTCGGGCAAGACCAACGAACTGGTGGGCTGGGTCGAACAGACCTCGCCGCTGTTCGATGCACGCGAATATGATGCCGTGGTCGCCTCGGGCGAAAACGTCACCGCCGGGCTGATGGCGCTGACCTTGCAGGAAATGGATGTGCCCGCCCGCAGCTGGCAAGGCTGGCAGGTGCCGATCAACACCACCAGCGCGCATTCCGCGGCGCGGTTCGTTTCGATCCCACGCGACAACATCGGCGCCAAATTTGCCGAGGGCATGAAGGTGGCGGTGGTCGCGGGCTTTCAGGGCATTTCCGCCGAGGGCCGCATCACGACGCTGGGCCGCGGCGGGTCAGATACCACCGCTGTGGCCTTTGCCGCCGCCTTTGGCGCCGAGCGCTGCGACATCTACACCGATGTCGACGGCGTCTACACCACCGACCCGCGCATCACCTCGAAGGCGCGCAAGCTCGACCGCATCGCCTATGAGGAAATGCTCGAACTGGCCTCGCTTGGCGCCAAGGTGCTGCAAACCCGGTCGGTGGAATTGGCGATGCGCTTCAAGGTGCGGCTCAGGGTGCTGTCGTCCTTTGAAGACACCGATGAAAACTCTGGCACACTTGTTTGCGACGAGGATGAAATCATGGAATCGAAAGTCGTCTCTGGCGTCGCCTATTCGCGCGACGAGGCCAAAATGACCCTGCTCAGCGTCGAAGACCGCCCCGGCATCGCCGCCGCCATCTTTGGCCCGCTGGCCGACGCGGGCGTGAACGTTGACATGATCGTGCAGAACATTTCGGAAAAGACCGAGGGCGGCAAATCAATCGCCGTCACCGACATGACCTTTTCCTGCCCGGTCAACCAGGTGCTGCGCGCCCGCAAGGCGATGGAAGATGCACGCGCCGCCGACATCATCCGCTATGCGGACCTGATCGAAGATACCGAGGTTGCCAAGGTTTCGGTGGTGGGCATCGGCATGCGCAGCCACGCCGGGGTTGCGGCGGCAATGTTCAAGGCGCTGGCGGCAGAAAATGTCAACATCAAGGTCATCGCCACATCGGAAATCAAGATTTCCGTGCTGATTGACCGGAAGTACATGGAACTTGCGGTGCAGGCGCTGCACCATACATTCGGGCTCGACCAAGCCGCCTGAGACAGGGGCGCGGCTTATAGTTGCACCGGGGCGGGCGTAAAATCTGCGCCGCCGCAGCCGCGCGTTGCAGGCCGGAGTGTCTGCCATGAAACGTATCTGCATCGTCGGCATTTCGGGCAAGCTCGGGCGTTACATGGCAGCGCACGCACTGGCGCGCGGATGGCAGGTGCAGGGCGTCTGCCGCCCCAAAAGCGTCTGCAAGCTGGCCGATCTTGCCGACCGCATCACGCTGTTTCCCGGCCACACAGATGATGCTGCCGTCGTCGCTGCGGCGGTCAAGGGCTGCGACGGGGTGTTGTGCGTGCTGGTTCCCTGGGGGTCAAAGGCTACGCCACACACACAGCCGAGGCGGTACTGGCCCACGCTGAACCCGGCGCGCGGCTGGTCTTTTCCTGCGGCTGGCACATCAGCATGGACGGGCAAGACCGCTATCCGCGCCGCCTGCGCATCGAAATGGCGCTGATACCTCCCTTGGTGCGGTTCCTTCGGGTGGCGGACATCGGCGATCAGGAACGCGCATGCGCGCTCATCTTCGCCTCGGACAAGGCCTGGACGGTGGTGCGCGGCTCCGATCTTGAAGAAGGCCCGGCCGAGGGCCTTCCGCTTTGGGCAGATCATGTCGGCGACCCCCTGCTGGCACTCAACCGCACCCGGCGTATCGATTTTGCGCTGTTTATGGTGGCGGCGCTAACTGATGATGCACTTATCCACCGCGCTCCGGCGATAGTCAGCCGCCGCGACACCAGCACAGGGCGAATTTCCCTTCCACATTCTCCGATGACCCGCCTATAGAAGCGGTAGAACGAGATCGGACCGACCCATGCCCGAACGCACGGAAAGTGACAGCCGCAAGTTGCTGCGGCGCCTGCGCGACACGCTTGCCACCCCCGCCAAGGGGCAGGAACGGCTTGACCGCATCACCCATCTGATCGCGCATTCAATGGGCACGCAGGTGTGCTCGATCTACCTGTTCCGCGACCCCGAGACGCTGGAGCTTTGCGCGACAGAAGGCCTGAAGGCCGCTTCGGTGCACCAGACCCGGCTAAAGCTTGGCGAGGGCCTTGTGGGCCGTGTTGCGCGTTTCGGGCAGCCGGTCAACACCGGCAACGCCCCCGCCGAGCGTGGCTTTCGCTACATGCCCGAAACCGGCGAAGAACTGTATTCAAGTTTTTTGGGCGTGCCGATCCAGCGCGTCGGCGAAAAGCTGGGCGTGCTGGTGGTGCAATCACGCGAAACGCGCCAGTTTTCGGAGGACGAGGTCTACGGGCTTGAAGTTGTCGCCATGGTGCTGGCCGAAATGGCCGAGCTTGGCGCCTTTCTGGGCGAAGGCGAGGCGATGGCGCGGGTGCATACCCGCCCGGTGCTGTTTCGGGGTGCCACCGGGCAGGAAGGCGCCGCCGAGGGTCGCGTCTGGCTACACGAGCCGCGCGTGGTGGTCACCAACCCGGTGGGCGACGACCCCGACAAGGAAAGCGCGCGGCTGGCGATTGCGGTGGCCGAATTGCGCGAGTCGGTTGACCGGATGCTTTCCAATGCGCTCAGCACCGATGCCGACCATCTGGAAGTGCTTGAAACCTACCGCATGTTCGCCAATTCGCGCGGCTGGATGCGGCGCATGGAGGAAGACATCGCACGCGGCCTTTCGGCCGAGGCGGCGGTTGAAAAGGAACAGTCCTCGGCCCGCGCCCGGCTGGAACAGGCCTCTGACCCCTACCTGCGCGACCGTCTTTATGACCTTGACGACCTTTCCAACCGCCTGCTGCGCATCCTGACCGGGCAGGGCAGCGATACCGGCGCCGAAATGCCCGATAACCCGGTGCTGGTGGCGCGCAACATCGGCCCGGCGGAACTCTTGGATTACGGCCGCAAACTGCGCGGCGTCGTGCTGGAGGAAGGCTCGGTCGGCAGCCACGCAGCGATCGTGGCCCGCGCGCTGGCGATTCCGCTGGTCATCCACGCCCAGCGCATCACCACCGAGGCGCTTAATGGCAACCAGATTCTGGTCGATGGCGATCAGGGGCTGGTGCACCTGCGCCCCGAGGAAACCGTCGCCCACGCCTTTCGCGACAAGATCGCGATGCAAGCCGAGGCGCAAAGCCGCTACGCCAGTCTGCGCGGCGTGCCCGCCGCAGGCACGTGCGGCACCCATATTGCGCTGCACATGAACGCCGGGCTGATGGCCGATCTGCCATCGCTGATCGGGTCGGGCGCCGATGGTGTCGGCCTTTTTCGCACCGAGCTGCAATTCCTGATCCGCAGTCAGGTGCCGCGCCGGGGCGAGCTTGCCGCCATCTATGCCCGCGTCATGGATGCCGCAGCGGGCAAACGGGTGGTGTTTCGCACCCTCGATATCGGCTCCGACAAGGTCTTGCCCTTCATGAAACCGCAAGACGAGCCGAACCCCGCGATGGGCTGGCGCGCGATCCGGCTGGGGCTCGATAAACCCGGCATTCTTCGCATGCAGTTGCAGGCCATGATCCGCGCCAGCCATGGCCGCCCGCTGACCGTGATGTTCCCCTTCATCGCAAACCGGGGCGAGTATCTGACCGCCCGCAAGATCCTGCTGGATGAGGTCACGCGCGAAGCCGCAGCGGGCCGCACCGTGCCGTCGGCGGTCGAAGTCGGCGCGATGCTGGAAACCCCCAGCCTCGCCTTCGCGCCGCAGGAATTCTTTGACGAGGTTGATTTCATCTCGATCGGCGGCAACGATCTCAAGCAATTCTTCTTCGCCGCCGACCGTGAAAACGAACGTGTACGGCGGCGCTACGACACCCTCGACACGTCCTTCCTCGGGTTGCTGGAACAGATCATCGACCGCTGCGCACGCTCTGATACGCCGCTAAGCTTTTGCGGCGAAGATGCCGGCCGCCCGATCGAAGCTGTCACCTTTGCCGCCCTGGGGCTGCGCACGCTTTCCATGCGCCCCGCGTCGATTGGCCCAGTCAAACACCTGATCCGCCGGGTCAGCCTGCTCGACCTGAAAGATGTGATCGACGAGGCGAGGGCGCGCGGTGCCGAAAGCGTTCGCGCTGCTGTGACGGGCTGGCTGGCGCGGCAATAGCCCCCAGCAGAGAGCGAGGCCAAACACCGCCCGCGAAATAAAAAACGGCCAGCCTCGCGCAGGGGGCTGGCCGAACAGACAATTTTTGCAGTTTCAGTTCGGGCTTGCTTCAAACGCGGGCACGGTGCCGTTCGTGGCACGTCCGCTTTCCACCGCTTCGGCAGCAGCCACAATCGCATCGGCCTGCGCCGGATCGTTCGAGGCGGCGGCAGTCGCGCGCAGCGCTGCGCCAACGTCAGCCAAAGAAGCCTGCCCACCCTGCACCAATGCATAGAGAGCCGAGGCGAGAAGCGCGATCTGGTCGCTATAGGCCCGCCCCGTCAACCCGCTGGCGGTAATCTGCGCAATCGCGGCCTGAGTTGCCGCGGCACAACTTCCGTTCGTGCAACCGACACTTACATTGGCGGCATCGAAAACAGGCGCCTGCGCATGGGCCGGTGCAGCGGTTCCAAGTGCAAGCATCGCGAACAGGGCAATTCTGGAAAATTTCATTTCTGACCTCAAATCGTACCGTTATGCGGAACTCGGGCGCAATATACGCTGAACCTTTCCGCCCGCACAATTGAAACTTGCACAGCGGCGGCGCAGCATGCATGTGTCGGCGCGAACGCGCCAATTGCTGTATCGGTGCGTGCGATGAGTTCTGTTTTTTCTTGTGGGCAAGGGTAGCCATGACCCTACGAACCGGCGCAATTCTGGCTGCAGTGGGCAGCCTCGCCCTCGCTGTTGCAGCACTGCCGCAGTTTCGCACGGAATATGCGGCCGTCCTGTTCTCGCGCATGCCGGTAAGCGATCAGCTTTTGGAACTCGCCCAAGGCAGCGTTGCACTGCCCGCCTCGGTTCGGGCAGAGCGAATCGTGCTGCGCGCCTGCGAAGATATCCTGCGCAGCCCGCAGGCAATGTTCCGGCCACAGGAAACGCGCACCGCGCTTACCGCAAGCTGCCATGATCTCGCCATGGCGGCACTGCGGCGCGCCCCGGTGTCGTCCTGGGCACATTTGGCGCTTGCGGCAAGTGCTGCCACCGACGCCGAATTTGCACAAGCCGTGGTCTCTTCGCAGGCGACCGGCGGCTATGAGGGCGAACTTGCCCAGCGCCGCTTTGCCCTTGTAGCCGACCGCATCGCAGACGCCGGGCCCGACCTTGCCAATGCCTTCACCGCGGATATCGCCGTGTTGGCGCAAACCGGTGTCGGCACCGCCCTGCTGGCGCGGCGCTATGCCGCCTACCCCGAACTGCGCGAAGTCATCACCACGGCCATTGAGCGCGCACCCGAACCGGCACAGCGCGCCTTCATCGCCGCCGTGCGCCGCTCTGGCAGTTGACGGCATGAATACCCCCGGCCTGCCCCCATTCCTGACCGCAGCCGACGCCACGCGCGCGGCAACCGAGCAGCAGGCGGCGCCAAGGTTGCGCCCGGTCTCGGGTGGTGCAAACACCCCGCAAGCCGCTGGCTCTGATCGTCATCGCCGCCGCATCAACACTATTCTTGCCTTCGCGCTGGTGGCACTTGTGCTGCTCGCGCCGCTGCCGGTCGGGTCAAACCGGGGCGCAGCATGGATGCTTTGGGCGATGCTTATGGGCGTCGGCGCGGCGGTCTACTTTGGCGCCATTGCAATGTTGCCGGTCGTGCGCGGCTTTCGCGCGGCGACGGTGCAGCCGTGGCTTTGGCTCGTCGTTGCGGCACTGCTGTTTGCGCTCGTGCAGACGCTACCGCTCGCCCCTGTGCTGCCGGGCTGGCTGACCACGCTGCCCGCCACCGGCGCGCCCCGGCCCACCAGCCTCAGCCTCGCGCCCGGTGCCAGCTACCTGGCCGTGCTGCGCGGTGTGACCATGCTGGTGTTCTTCGTCCTCATGCTCGAAGCCTCGGCGCGGCTTGGCCGGGCGCTTGCCATCGGCTGGGCGCTGTTTTTCGGCGTCGCCTTCTATGCGCTTTGGGGCCTGATGTCGCTTCGCTTTTTCGGTAACAGTTTCTTCTGGGGCGAAAAGCTGAATTACCTCACCGCCGCCACCGGCCCGTTTATCAACCGCAACTCGTTTGCGACCTTTCTGGGCATGGGCGCAGTGCTGGGGCTCGCGCTAATCCTTGAACGCGCGCGAGTGCCGCGCATGCGCCACCCGGCGGGCAACCGGCTGACCAGCGCCGAAAACCTCGCGTCGCTGTTGTTCTGGGTGCTCTGGCTGATCATCATTCTGGCGCTTTTGGCAACCGAGTCGCGGATGGGGTTTGCCGCCACCATGCTTGGCCTTGTGCTGGTCTGGGTCGCGCTGCCGCGCGGATCTTCGGCAGGCCGAAACGCTGCGGTGAAGCGCTGGCTTGGCGGGTTTGCGGCGCTGGCGGGGTTCGGGGTCGTGCTTTTGGTGCAGGGCGGCGGCGTGGTCGAGCGGTCGCTTCTGATCGAGGCCAACTCCGCCTCGCGGCTCGACCTTTACGCGCAGGTGCTGGAGATGATCGCGGCGCGCCCGCTTGCCGGGTATGGTCTCGACGCCTTTCAACCGGCCTATGAGCTGTTCCACCACGCCCCGGTTTCTGCCGCAGTGATCTGGGACAAGACCCATTCCACCTATCTTGCGCTCTGGGTTGAACTGGGCGTGGTGTTCGGCACCCTGCCGATGCTCGCCGCAGTGGGCCTTGCAACCCGGCTCGTCACTGTGCTGCGGCGCAGGCGCCATGACGTCGCACTTGTGCTTGCGGCGCTGGCGGCGCTGCTGGTGGGCGGCGTGCACTCGCTGGTCGATTTCAGCCTTGAGATGCAAGCCAACCAGTTTCTGTTGCTTGCAATTCTGGCGCTTGGAGTGGCACGCCGCACGGTGCCCGCTTCACCATCCGAGGCCGCAGCGGGCGCCGCGCAATGAGCGCGCTTGTGCGCAGGCTCTTTACTCGCCGCAGACCGCCAGCCCCGGCGCCACAGCCCGCCGTGTCCGGAATGATGCTTGATCCGCCGCTGCCCACGATCTACGCGGTGGGCGATGTGCACGGGCGCCTTGACCTCTATCGCGCCATGGAAGCACGGATCGCCGCCGATGCGGTGCCGGGCGCCAAGCTGATCGTGCTGCTTGGCGACATCATCGACCGCGGCCCCGACAGTGCGGGCATGATCGATCACCTGCTGGCGCCCGCCCCCATGGGCACCACCCGCCTCTGCCTGCTCGGCAACCACGAGGACATGGCCTTGCAGTTTCTGCGCGACCCAGACCCGCGGGCCGACTGGCTTGCGTATGGTGGCGCCGAAATGCTTGCCTCATATGGGATCGCGCGCGATATCACGGCGCTGCACGCGCTTTCACCCAAGGCGCTGGCGATGCGCATTGCGGCGCACATCCCGCAAGAGCACGTCGATTTTCTCGCGGGCCTACCGCTCTATCTTCACGCCGGGCGGCATTACCTGTGCCACGCCGGGGTTGACCCCGCGCAGCCGCTTGACCAGCAAGACCGCCAAACTCTGCTTTGGTCACGGCGGTTCGCCGACCCCGAATCACTCCCGCCTCCCGACCTCGCACCCGGCGGGCTGGTGGTGCAAGGGCACATGCCGGTCACGGCGCCCAGCCAGCGCGACTGGCGCATCAACGTCGATACCGGCGCTTATGTGACCGGGCGGCTGAGTGCGGTGCGGCTTGTGCAAGGGCTGGCACCGGTCTTTCTGGCAGCGGGCGACTGAGGGGCCACCTTCGCGCGCGCGTGTGAAAGAGTCTGGAAATGGCGTCCGGTCGCTGCTAGGAGCCATTAGCGCCCGGCCCCTTTGCGGCGCACCGACAAATTGCAGAAAGCCTAGTTCAGCTCATATGACCTCGCAAAATCAGGAACTCGAGCAGGAGATCGACGTCAAAGCCATCGTGGCGCTGCTGCGGCGCCAGGTCTGGCTGATCGGGTTGAGCGCCATGCTCGTGCTGGCAATCGCCGCCGCCTATCTGGTCACCGCGCGGCCGATCTATACCGCCACGGCGCTGGTCCTTGTCGATCCCAACAGCAAGTCTCTGGTCTATTCCGACAGCTCCAATATCTCGGGCGCCAGCGAGAATGCACGCGTTGACAGCGAGGTGGAAATCCTGCGCACTCCAAGCGTCGCGCTGGCCGTGGTGCGCAATGAAAACCTGATCGCCGACCCCGAATTCGGGCCCCACCTCAGCCTTGGCGACAAGGTCAAGCAAGCGCTCGGCTTTGTGCCCCAGCAAGACGGCGATGGAGATACGCTGGTCAAATCGGTGCTGGTAGGCTTCATGAACGCGGTCGAGGTCCGCCGTCGCGGAATCACATATCTGATTGGCGTCTCGGTGCGTTCCGAAAGCCCAGACCGCGCCGCGACACTGGCTAACGCGCTGACCCAAGCCTATATTTCGGCGCAGGTCGAAAGCAAGATATCCGCGTCGCTCGCCGCGCGCGACAAGCTGCAAGGCCAGATCGCCGCCGCACAGTCGACACTGTCGCAAAGCGAGGGCGCGATTGACGGGTTCATCGACACGAACCTTGCCCGGATCGAGGCCGAAAGCGGGCGCGCCGATATCGAGGCGCTTCGGGTTGCCCTGACCAATACCGACGGCAAGCGCCTTGCCGCCGAAGTGCGCGTGCAGGAACTTCGGGGCCAGTTTCAGGCGCGCGATTGGGCTTCGCTGTCCGCAGGGCTTGGCGATGCAGCGCTGGCCACGCTGCAAACCCAACGCGAGGCATTGCAGCGCCAGCTTGAGGGGGTGCCGATCGGCTCGGCCGATGATGTCAACCTGCGCGCGGCGCTGGAACTGCTCGATGCCCGCCAGCAAGAGCGTGTCGCTGCGGTCATCGCCAATGTCGAAGGCGAGGCGGGGGCGCTGGCGCAATCGACCCAGGACCTGCGCGGCCAGATCCGCGAAACCTTGCTTAGCGGCACGATCCCCTCGCAGATCCTGACCGAGCTTTACGGGCTGCAGCAAGAGGCCACGATTGCACGCAGCCAGTATAATCTCTTGCTGTCGCGGATGCGCGAACTCGAGATTCAAGCGGCGGTGCAGATCGCCGACAGCCGAGTAGTTTCGCCCGCGCTGCCGCCCAATGCGCCAAGCTACCCCAACAAGCGCATGGTGCTGGCGTTGGCGCTTGTTGCCGGGCTTGGGCTGGGTGTCGGGCTGGCTTTCCTCAACGAATATTACATTGGCGGCATTACCACCGAAAACCAGTTGCGCGATGTGCTGCATGCGCGTGTTGCCACCGCGATTCCGCTGATCGCGTTGAAACACGAAACCCAGCGCAGCATCGCGGATGCGGTCGTCACCGACCCACTCTCGCCCTATTCCGAATCGATCCGCCGGCTGCGCGCCACGATTGACCTTTCCGCTCGGGCCACCCGCACACCAGGCGAAGAGGCCGGTGCAAAAGAGGGGCGGGTGATTGTGGTGACCTCGTCGATCCCGGCCGAGGGTAAAAGCACCACTGCGCTGGCATTGGCGCGGGCCTTTGCGCAGGCCAATCGGCGCGTTCTGCTGATCGACGCCGATCTGCGCAAGCCGACTCTGCACAAGCTGCTCGGCTTCCAGTCGGCGCATGGCCTTGCCGACTGGCTGCAAAACCCGTCTGACGAAGCCCTTGGCCAAGAACTGATCGAGAAGGATTCGATCAGCACGGTGTCGCTGGCACTGGGCGCAGGGCGCGCAAACGCCGAAACCGACCAATTGCTGGGCGGCGGTGCCTTTGCCACGCTGATGCAGATGGCGCGCAGCGCCTTCGACATCACGATTATTGATACGCCGCCGCTGTTGCCGGTGGTCGATGCCCGCTATCTCGTGGGTTACGGCGATACGCTGGTGATGGTGGTCCGCTTCGGCGTCACCGGGCAAAGCGACGTGCGCAGCGCGATGGCCATTCTCAACGATTCCAAGAACCCCGGCACCGAGGTGATCGCCGCGCTGAACCACCAGCCAAGCAGCGCCAAATCCTACCGCTACGCCGGATACTACACCGACTACACCGACGGCACCGCCTGACCGGACCGGCGTCAGGCCGCGCCCGTGAACATAGCGAAGGCGTGGAGAGCTAAGCCTGCATTTTCAATGCCATGGCCAAATGCCCGCGCGGACGTCAGGCATTGAACAGAAAATGCAGCACGTCGCCGTCCTGCACCACATAGGTCTTACCCTCAATACGGAACCGCCCCGCCTCTTTCGCGCCTGCCTCGCCGTTGCCCGCGATATAATCTTCATAGGCGATGGTTTCAGCGCGGATGAAGCCGCGCTCAAAATCGCCATGGATCACGCCGGCAGCCTGCGGCGCAGGCGTGCCCTTGGGTATCGTCCAGGCGCGGGCTTCCTTGGGACCCACGGTGAAATAGGTTTGCAGCCCCAGCAGGTCGTGCCCGGCCCTGATCAGCCGGTCAAGCCCCGCCTCATGCAGCCCCATCGCTTCAAGAAACTCGGTCGCCTCGGCGGCGGGCAGCTGCGCAATTTCTTCCTCGATCCGCGCCGAGATTACCACCGAAGCCGCGCCTTCACGCGCCGCCAATTCAGCCACCCGGTCTGAGTAGGCATTGCCGGTGGCCGCTGCGGCCTCATCGACATTGCACACATAGAGCACAGGCTTGGCGGTCAGCAATTGCAGCAAGCTCCAGGCGCGGCGGTCCTCGTCGGCCACTTTCACGCTTCGCGCCGGGCGCCCCGCCTCCAGTGCCACCATCGCCGCCTTCAGCAACCGTTCCTGATCGACTGCCTCCTTGTCGCCGCCCTTGATCTTGCGTTGCAACCCAGCCAGCCGGCGCTCAATCGATTCCATATCGGCTATCATCAGCTCGGTCTCGATCGTTTCGGCATCAGCCACCGGGTCGATCCGGCCCTCGACATGGGTCACGTCGGCATCTTCATAGCAGCGCAAGACATGCGCCACCGCATCAACCTCGCGGATCGTGGCCAGAAACTGGTTGCCCAGCCCCTCGCCTTTGCTGGCACCCTTCACCAGCCCCGCAATATCGACAAAGGTCATCCGGGTCGGGATGATCTGTTTGGAACCCGCTATTGCCGCCAGCTTTTCCAGCCGCGGGTCGGGCACCGCCACCTCGCCCACATTCGGCTCGATCGTGCAGAAGGGAAAGTTTGCCGCCTGCGCCGCGGCGGTTCGGGTCAGCGCATTGAAAAGCGTCGATTTGCCCACGTTCGGCAGCCCGACGATGCCCATCTTGAAACCCATGCCCGACACTCCCTTTGAAAGGTTCGGCGCTACATAAGCGGGGGGGCGCCACAAGGCAAGGCGGGGCTTTTCGGCGCCGCGGCGCAGTGGCATGCTGGCGCGCGGGGAGGGCCGTTCATGCCATTCATGCCGTATATCCACTTTCAGGGCACCTGCGCCGAGGCGATGGCCTTTTATGCCGATCTGTTTGGCGCCACCGACCTGCAAATGATGCGCTATTCCGATGCGCCCGGCGCCGAGGCGGCGCCCTCAGACCGGGTGATGCACGCGCAGTTTTCGGCGGCAGGCGGGGTGCTGATGGCCTCGGACTTTCCGCCCGGCTCGGGCGACGCACAGGCCGGCATGAGCGTGATGGCCACACCCGCGACCTTCGACGAGGGCAAGCGCATTCACGACGCGCTGGTAAAGGGCGGCGCCGAAATCGTGCCCTTTGGCCCCAGCTTCTTTTCGCCCGGCTTCGGTATGGTCAAGGACCGGTTCGGCACACACTGGATGATCAGCTTGGCCGCGCCCGCCTGAGGCATTGATTTTCCTCGCTCCATGTCGCAAACCCGGCAGGCAACAGCCAGACCGGGGCCAGACATGACCAGAATCGACGCCACCTTTGCCCGCCTGCGCGGCCAGAACCGCAAGGCATTCGTGGCCTATATCATGGCCGGTGACCCCGATGTGGCAGGCTCGCTGGCGGTGATGCGCGGGATGCCTGCGGCGGGGGTGGACGTCATCGAATTGGGCATGCCCTTCACCGACCCGATGGCCGACGGCCCAACGATTCAGGCGGCGGGGCAACGCTCACTTGCGGGCGGGCACAAGATGGACATGACCCTGCAGATGGTGCGCGACTTTCGCGCGGATGACGGCGAAACTCCGATTGTGCTGATGGGCTATTACAACCCGATCTACGCACGCGGCGTGACGCGGTTTCTGGATGAGGCCGCGGCCGCCGGGGTTGATGGTCTGATCGTGGTTGATCTGCCGCCTGAGGAAGATGCCGAACTGTGCCTGCCCGCACAGGCCGCGGGCCTCAACTTCATCCGCCTCGCCACCCCCACGACCGATGCAAAACGCTTGCCCAAAGTGCTGCAAAACACCTCTGGCTTCGTCTACTACGTTTCGGTCACGGGCATCACCGGGGCCGCCGCAGCGCAGGCGGCCGATGTCGGCCCCGAGGTCGCCCGGATCAAGGCCTCTACCGATCTGCCGGTTATCGTCGGTTTCGGCATCACCACCCCCGAAGCCGCGCAAACCATCGCCAGCGTTGCCGATGGCTGCGTGGTCGGTTCTGCCATCGTCAAGCTGATTGGCGACGGCAAGCCGGTGTCAGAGGTGCTTGCCCGCGTCAGCGCGCTCAGCGCAGGCGCGCATCGCGCCTGAGCGTGAAGGTGCCGGGGGCAGCGCCCTCGGCCTCGGTCAGCCCAGCGTCACATCGAGCACCATCATCAGAACAAGGCCAAAGATCAACCCTGCGGTCGAGCGGTTCTGGTGCCCGTTGCGGTGCGTTTCGGGCAAAATCTCGTGGCTGATGATATAGAGCATCGCCCCCGCCGCGAATGTCAGGCCCCATGGCAGCAGCGCGCCGGAAACCGAAACCGCCGCAGCGCCGATCAGCGCCCCTACGGGTTCAACCGCCCCGGTCGCCATGGTCACGAAGAAGGCGCGCTTGCGCGAATAGCCCTGGCCAATCAGCGCCACTGCCACCGCCAGCCCCTCGGGAATGTCTTGCAACGAAATGCCGGTCATCACCGACAGGCCGTTAGCCAATTCGCCCGCGCCGAAGGCAACGCCGATGGAAAGGCCTTCGGGAAAATTGTGGATGGTGATTGCCAGCACGAACAGCCAGATGCGCGCAAGCGCTTTTGGATCGGCCCCTTCGCGCCCGGTGGCAAAGTGTTCATGTGGCAGTGAGGCATTCAGCCAGGCAACAAAGGCCGCCCCAAGGCTGATCCCCGCCCCGGCGATCAGCGCGGCCAGCACCAGCGATCCGTGCAACAGCTCGGCGGCGGCGATACCGGGCAGGATCAGCGAGAAATACGATGCGGATAGCATGACCCCCGCCGCAAACCCAAGCATCGTATCGCCCGTGCGTTGCGACATTGAACGGCCAATCAACGCCGGTATCGCCCCTGCCGTCGTGGCGATCGCCGCAACCATACCGCCCCCGAAACCTAACAGTACAGGGTCCAACTAACGCTCCACTTCGTTTTGTTCATAAGGCAACACTTTATTCATAAGGCACAAAACCGTCAGCCAAAGCAAGAGTGTAAAACCATTGCGCAAACGCGGCATAATTGGTAATCGAACCTTACCAATTTAGCGGAAGGGGCACGGCATGCCGATCATTACCTGCATCGAAGACCTCAAACGCCTGCACAAGCGCCGCGCGCCGAGGATGTTTTACGAATACTGCGAAAGCGGCAGTTACACCGAACAGACCTTCCGCGAAAACACCTCGGATTTCGCGCAGATCCGGCTGCGGCAGAAGGTGGCGGTGGATATGTCGAACCGCAGCCTTGCGGGCACGATGATCGGGCAGGCGGTCACAATGCCGGTGGCGCTGGCCCCTGTCGGCTTTACCGGCATGCAAAGCGCGGATGGCGAGATCAAGGCGGCACGCGCGGCAGAGGCGTTTGGCGTGCCCTTCACGCTTTCCACTATGTCGATCAACTCGGTCGAACAGGTGGCGGCGGCAACGCAAAAGCCGTTCTGGTTTCAGCTTTATGTCATGCGCGATGAGGATTTCGTTGACGGCATGATCGCGCGCGCCAAAAAGGCGGGGTGTTCGGCGCTGGTGCTGACGCTTGATCTGCAAATCCTTGGGCAGCGGCACAAGGACTTGAAGAACGGGCTTTCGGCGCCGCCCAAGTTGACCCTTTCAACCATGCTCAACCTTGCCACCAAATGGCGTTGGGGCCTCGGCATGCTGGGCGCGCAGAGCCGCACCTTTGGCAATATCGTGGGCCACGCGAAGGGCGTGGACAACATGGGGTCGCTGAACGCATGGACCAGCGAACAATTCGACCCGCGGCTCGATTGGGCCAAGATCGCCCGCATTCGCGACCAGTGGGGCGGCAAGATCATCCTCAAGGGTATTCTTGACGCCGAAGATGCCCGCATTGCCACCGATTTCGGCGCCGATGCCATCATCGTTTCCAACCACGGCGGGCGCCAGCTTGATGGCGCGCTGTCGGCCATTCGCAAGCTGCCCGAAATCGTCGCGGCGGTGGGGGACCGCGTCGAGGTGCATATGGATAGCGGCATCCGATCCGGGCAGGATGTGCTGAAGGCTTTGGCGCTGGGGGCGCGGGGCACCTACATCGGGCGCGCCTACAGCTACGGGCTGGGGGCCATGGGGCAAGCCGGGGTGACCAAGGCGTTGGAGATTATCCGCAACGAGCTTGACGTGTCGCTGGCGCTCTGCGGCGAGCGCGACGTGGCGGCGCTGCGGCGCGAAAACCTGCTGGTGCCCAAGGGTTTTTTCGACGCTTACGAGTAGGGATCAGGCTTTGGGCGCCAGCAGCCGCAGCGCGGCGCGGATCAGCCGGGGGGTGTCGACCGCGTCGGGGTTGGCTGAGGCTTCGGCCACGGCGGCGGCGGCATCGGTGGGCGCATAGCCAAGGTTGGCCAGCGCCGACATCGCCTCGACAGTGGCCGAGGGTTGCGGCGCGACGGCGGGTTTGCGGGGGCCGGGGGTGGCCTCGATCACCTCGTCGGTCGCGGCCAGATCAACGCTCAGCGCGCCGCCCATCGACATGACCGAGGGCGCCTTGCCCTTCAGTTCCAGCACCACGCGCTGCGCCAGCTTGGGGCCGATGCCGGGGGCGGCGCGCACGCTTGCCCAATCGCCCATCGCAATCGCGCGCCCCAGCGCATCGGGGCCAAGCGTGCCCAGAATGGCAAGCGCCGCCTTGGCGCCCACGCCCTGCACCGAAACCAGCAGGCGGTGCCATTCCTTTTCCTGCAAGGTCGTGAAGCCAAAGAGCTGCAACAGGTCTTCGCGCACCAGAAGTTCGGTATAAAGTGCGGTGGCCTGCCCCACGGGCGGCAGGGCCGCGGCGGTGCGCGACGAGACATGCACGATGTAGCCGACGCCGCGCACGTCGATCAGCACCTGATCCATGGCGCGGTGCAGGATCACGCCGGCGAGGCGCCCGATCATGCCGCGCCCCGCATGGCACGCTCCATGCGGCCCGCGCTTTGCAGATGGTGCGCATGGCAGATGGCCACCGCCAGCGCATCAGCGGCGTCGGGGCCAGCCAGCTCCACGCCGGGAAGCTGAAACCGCACCATATGCGCCACCTGCCCCTTGTCGGCGTGGCCCACCCCGACCACCGCCTTTTTCACCGCGTTCGGGGCATATTCGCCCACCGTCAGCCCCGCCTGCGCTGGAACCAGCAGGGCGATGCCGCGCGCCTGCCCGAGCTTGAGCGTCGCCACCGCATCCTTGTTGACGAATGTCTGTTCGACTGCCGCCGCCTCAGGGGCAAAGCGCGCCACCACCTCGGTCAGGGCACTGTGCAGTGACAAGAGCCGCTGCGCCAGATCGTCGCCTTCGGAATGGATGATGCCGTTGGCGATGTGCGAAAGCCGCGAACCCGCCATCTCGATCACCCCCCAGCCGAGGTTGCGAAGGCCGGGGTCGATTCCGATAACACGCATGTTGCCCTGCTCTGTTGCTTTTTTCACGCAGTAGCACGAAAAGCGAACATCGCAAAGCCAGAAGCGAAATTGCTGCGGCGCAGCAAGAAAATTGTCGTTTTGCAGGAACTGTCGCAACAAAACGCAGCATTTTGCGGTGCCGCCGACACATTTCGACAGCGTGCACCGGGCATTGTCAGGCATCGGTTAACCAACTGCAAAGCCATGCAAAATACGCATGCCGGGGCTGATCTGGCTGCGCTTGCCTTGTGAATATGCCAAGCCTATGTGCGGCTTCGAAGGCCCGATGCTTTCGAAATGAGCAGAATGAAAAGGGAAACCGTTATGTCCGCCTACAACACCAACCCGGCAATTGCCCATGGCACTTTCTCGGGAGTCGCCGCGCGGTTCTTTGGTGCCATCGCTGCGTGGAACGACACGCGCATGACCCGCAATGAACTCGCCAAGCTGACCGACCGCGAACTTGATGATATCGGCCTGACCCGTGGCGATATCGACCGGGTTGCCGCGCGCTTCTGAGCCGCTGCGACCCGCTGCGGGAATGCCCGCCAAAAAGGCCGCGCCGACCTGATCGGCGCGGCCTTTTTTTGTGCCCGAACCCTCAGCGCAGGTAGGGGCGGATCTTTTCTGAAATTGCCAGCGTCAGAGCATCGGCCGAAAGCACCCAGGCTCCGGCACGCTCAACCACGGTGCCATTTGTCAGCACCGAGAGGCGTTCATCATAAAGGTCGTTGCCAAGCTGTGCATGCAAACCGCCTTTCATGACCAGAAACGCCAGCAAGATCACCACCAGCGGTCGCAGCCAGAGCGCCCGGCGGCGTGGGCGCTTGATCGCGGCGTAATGCGAACGGCCAAGCGTGCCCGCGGCCTCAAAGGCGCCACCCGAGGTGTTGATCTTTTCAATGCGCCCGAGACGCACGTAGAAGTCTTCGAGGTTGCGATCGACCATGGCATTCTCCGCGGTCACCCAAGCTTGCGGGTGACGCACAAGGATTATGCCACGGTTTTGCGGCAGAGTGACGCAGGAAATTCGCCTATTGTTCGCGGGTCAGAACCAATGTCGTCCAATCGCCGTATTCGTTTCTGGAACCCAGCGCAAAGCCACAAGAAATGTAGGTCGCGACCACGTCATCGCCTTGTTCGTTCAGGATGCCTGACAGAATTACCCGCCCGCCGGGTGCAACATGCGTGGCCATTTCTGGGGCAAGTGCTACCAGCGGACCCTTGAGGATATTGGCAAAGACGAGGTCGAAGGGCGCCGCGGCGACAAGCGCGGGATGGTCGAAACCGGCGGCCTCAAGGCACTCAACCCGGCCTGCGAGGCCATTCGCCTCAGTATTGGCCCGCGCGGTATCGACCGCCACCGGGTCAATGTCTGAGGCGAGCACCCGGCCCGGCCAGATTTTTGCCGCGGCCATCGCCAGCACTGCCGTGCCGCAACCGATGTCGGCCACGTTGCCCGCCCGCACCCCGGCACGGTCGAGCGCATCAAGCGCGGTCAGGCAACCGAGCGTGGTGCCATGGTGGCCAGTGCCAAAGGCCATCGCCGCCTCGATCAGCAGCGGCACTGCGTCAGCTGGCACCTTGTCAGCATCATGCGCGCCGTAAACGAAAAAGCGGCCCGCGACCACTGGCGACAGTTCGCGCCGTACATGTGCGACCCAATCAGTTTCGGGAAGCTCGGAAACCGCAAAAGGGGCGGCATCGAAGGCCGCGGCAAACAGCGCCAGCGCCACCTCATCAGGGCTCTCGGTAAAATACGCGCCTACCTCCCAGCGACCCGACCCGTCTTCGATCTCGCCGACGCCGACGCCGTAGGGCGCGGGGTCGAGGTCTTCGAGCGTCTCGGCCAGTGCTTCGGCGGGTTCGCGTGCGGCGAGGGTTGTAAAGGCGGTAAAGGTAGGCATGGCGGCTCCTTGGCAGGTGGGCGCAAGTAGGCGCGGACGGGGGGTGGCGTCAAGGGCGGGGGGCCGTCTGCCCCCCGCACCCCCCGAGGGTATTTGGGCAAAGAAGAAGATCAGAGCAGCAGGCCGATCGGGCAGGCAACGCCGGTGCCCGCGATACCACAATAGCCGCGCGGATTCTTGGCGAGGTATTGCTGGTGGTAGTCTTCGGCAAAGTAGAAGGCGGGGGCAGGCAGAATTTCGGTAGTGATGGCGCCGTATCCTGCGGCGGCGAGGCGCGCGGCATAGGCGGCGCGCGAGGCGGCGGCGGCGGCGTGTTGCGCATCGGTGAATGTGTAGATGCCCGATCGGTATTGCGTGCCATGATCGCCGCCTTGGCGCATGCCCTGGGTGGGATCGTGGTTTTCCCAGAAGGTTTGCAGAAGCGTTGCATAGCTGATTTGCGCCGGATCGAAGATCACCCGCACCACCTCGTTATGGCCTGTCAGGCCAGTGCAGACCTCTTTGTAGGTCGGGTTCGGGGTCAGCCCGCCGGCGTAGCCGACAGCTGTAAGCCAGACCCCTGGCAACTGCCAGAACACCCGCTCGACGCCCCAGAAACAACCCATGCCGAACAGCGCGACCTGCATGCCTTCAGGCACCGGCGCATCGAGCGGCAGGCCGGAAAGGAAGTGCGGTTCGGTCAGCGGCAGCGGCATGGCGCGGCCTGGCAGGGCCTCGGCAGCAGTGGGCAGGCGGTCGGGTCGGTGCATGGCGGTGTGTCTCCCTATGGCGGGCAAGATAGGGGTGCTGTGGCGGGCTTACCAGTCATTGCGGGCAAAGCAGGGCAGCGCGCGAGCAAAAAGGGGCGCGGCCGCGCCCTGGGTTGCGGCGGAACGCGGCCACCGAGGGCTCAGCCGCCATAGACCTCTGCCCAGCGCGCGATCAGCTTTTGCTGCAGGGTTTTCGAGCGGCCAACCCAGGCGCGCGCGCCGGGGGGCGCTTCAACCTGGCCTGCCGCCGCGCGCCGCGCCTCGTCTCCGGTGAAAATAGCAAAGGCCAGCTCGCCGCCTCCGGGGGCGGTCAGATAGCCTGCAAGGGTTGAGACGAAGTTGAGTGTGCCGGTCTTTGCCAGCGCCCGCACCGGGTTTGCCTTGCCACCGATTTCGGGCATTGCGAATGGCCGCAGCAGCGGGCGCAGGCCCCCCGACAGACCAAGTTGCGCCAGCACCGAAACCATGGCGCCAGCGCCGAGCCGGGTGTCGACGCCCAAGCCGGAATGACCGGCAAACCGGGTCCCTTCGATGCCGCGCGCGGCCAGCCAGTCGCTCATCGCGCGACCGGAGCCGGCAATGCCGCCGCCCCCCACGCCGCGCAGGCCGCTGGCGGCCATGCCGACCGCTTCGGCGGTGATGTTGGTCGAATAGCGCAGCATTTCGCGCAGGACTGCGGTCAAATCGGCGCTGTCGTGCTGCACCAGCGCATCCCCGCTGGGCAATTGCACGACCTGCTCGGGCACGGGCAGCGTGATGCCATGCGCGCGCGCCAGCGTCCGGAACACATCGCCCGCGTAAATCTCGGGGTGGCGCACCGGCAGCCAGCGGCCGCCCTCTTTGCCAAGCGCGGTGGCAGCGACGGTCCATTCTTCGCGGCCGTTGCGCAGATCGTGGGTGAAGACCGGCAGATCGCGCGCCACCACCGAAATCTGCGCGACGTTGACGCGCGGCACCACGGTATCGGACCGCGCATCCATCGAGGTCTGATAGCCGGTACCGTTCGCCTTCCATTCAAAATAGACCCGGTTGAAATTGAGGTTAAGGCCGCTGACGGCAGGGTTGTAGCCGGCATGAACGGGCTGGTCGTGCGCAATTTCAGCAACATAGGGCAAAATGCCGCCCCAGACGAGAAAGCGCCCGGCGACACTGTTGATGCCTGCGGCGCGCAGGTCTTTGGCCATCTGTGCGAGGTGGTCGGTGTGCAGCGTCGCATCACCCCCGCCGGCAAGCACCAGATCACCCTCGATTCGGCCACCCAGCACCGGCCCGGTCGCGAGCAGTCGGGTCGCAAAGCGATGCTGCGGCCCCAGCCGGTCGAGCGCGAAGAGCGTAGTGACGACCTTGGCGGTGCTGGCGACGGGCAGCGCCAGCGCCGGTTTGCGCGATTCGAGGATGTGCCCGGTGCGCAGATCGGCCACGGCAAAGCCGACCTCGCCGCCCAATTGCGCCTCGGCGACCAGCGCTTCGCTCGCCTGCGCCGCGCGCGCATCAAGCACGGTCGCGGGGCGCCGCAACGGCAGTGGCGAGCGGATTGGCGCTTCCGGCCATGCCGGTGCCGCAAATCCGGCGGCAGCACCGGTCAACAAGAAACGCCGTGTGATCTGCATGCAATTGCCCTCGTAGAATGCCGCCAGCCTAGCCTGCCCGGCCTGCGCTGATCAAGCCGCCCCGCGCCAGAGGCCGCGCGCGCGCAGATCTGACGATGACGTCGCAAGCATCGGCATATCGAGGTAACACCACGCGGGCGGGCGAAGCTGTGCCAGCATCGGCGCATCGGCGGCGGCGAGCCTTGCGAAGGCAAACTCCCGCGCGGCACGGCTGCATTGCGCCGCAAGCCGTTGGCCGGGCCGCGCCAGCACGCCCACAGGCACCTGGCCCATGATCCCGCGCCAATTGCGCCAGAGGTGCAGATCGGCCAGATTGTCGGCGCCCATCAACCAGACGAACCGCACGCCGGGGTAGCGTGCGGCCAATAGCGCCAGCGTATCGGCGGTGTAGCGGGTGCCAAGCTGCGCCTCGATGTCAGTCACCTGCACGCGAGGGTCGCGCATCACGGCGCGCGCGCGCGCAAGGCGCGCGGCAAGCGGCGCCGGGCCGTCTGCTTTCAACGGGTTGCCGGGGCTGACAAGCCACCATACCCGATCCAGCCGAAAGCGCTTTAGCGCCTCATGGGTCAGGTGGGCGTGGCCTTCATGCGCGGGGTCAAACGAGCCGCCAAGCAGCCCGATCGCCATGCCCGGCGCAGCAATGGGAAAACCCGTTTTCATGGCCCTTTGCCTAGCGCATCGGGCGCGACTTTGGCAGGGGAAATGTTCAGTCCGAAAGTGGCGGCGCAGCGGGTGGCGGCGCAGTGGCCACCGCTGGCGCAGGTGCACCGCCACGCGCACCGGTGCTGCGCACAATGCAGAGACCACGGCCAAAACGCTTGGCCTCATAGAGTGCCGCGTCGGCATCGGTGGCCATGCGGTCTACATCGGGCGGGTCATAACAATGCGACAGCGCAATGCCGATGCTGGCCGATATCCGGCAGGGCGCGCCCTCAAAGTCAACTGGCACTTCAAGCCGCGCAATGACCCGCTCGCCCAAGGCCTGCAACGCCAAAGGCTCGATCGCGCCGCGCAGCAGCAGAACGAATTCATCGCCCCCCACGCGCGCCACAAGGTCGCTGCGCCGCGCCTCGGCGCGCAGCATGTTGGCGGTATGGACCAGCACCCGGTCGCCCGCCGCATGGCCGTGGGTATCATTGACCGCCTTGAAATGGTCGAGGTCGATATGTGCCAGCGCGAAACCGGCGCCATCGCGCGCGGCTTCGGCAACTGTGCGGGCCAGTTCAAGCTCCAGCGCGCGCCGGTTTGCAAGCCCGGTCAGCGGGTCACTGAGCGCCTGCGCCTCGGCCGCGCGCTGTGCGGCCTGCAGCCGCGCGTTGAGGGCAAGAAGTTCGGACATTACCGCCGCCTTCGCCTCTTGCAGGTAGAGCAACTCCATCGCCAGTTCGGTCGGCGCAAAGTCGGTGTCGGTCAGGCCATGGTCACGCACCGCCTCGTTAATACCGACCCCGAACGAAAGGTTGAACAGCACGCCACCTTGCGCCGCAGGGCCCACCGGCACCGCCAGCCCGCGCAAGCCGGTGCCGGGTTTTTGCCGCAATGCCAGATGCAACCGCTTGCCCGCCAGGTCGGGCATAGGGTCGGCTGCACTGGCCTGATGGGGGCTGGCGATCAAGAAATGCTCGCCAAAGGGCCGCCCGACCAGCGCTGCGTTGCCGCCGCATACCTTGGCCAGCGTTGGCCCGACGGCGCGGATGTCACCCTGCGCGCCAAGCCAGAGGAACATCGGCATCAGCCGCCCCAGCGCCGCAACCGGCACCTCGGCAACCGGAGATTGCGGTAGCCCCGGCGTCATGACGCCACCGGCAAGGCGAGGTCAAAGCGCCGGCCGCTGGCGTGGCTTTCATCAAGCAGATGCACCGTGACCAGGTCCTGCTCGTCATCCAGCGGCACCCGGTCGATCAGCGCCAACGCGCCATAATCATCGGCCACGGCGCGCAACAGCCCGGCCAGCACCAGCCCCCAGCCCGGCACCTGCCCCTGCACCCGCAGCAAAAGCTGCCCGTCCGGTTCTGCGGTTACGGTCAAGCTTGGCAGGTCAAGCTCGGGCAGCGCCATGCGGCCACGCGCGGGCAGTTCATTCAGCGAAGCAAGAAAATCGGCGTAATCGACGCCGCCGAACCGTAGCAGCCGCCTGACCGGTTCGAGGCTGACCAGAAATGCGCCGCAATCTTCCAGCAAGGCGGCGCGCGGTTTGTTCAGGCGCCCGGCGGCGGCATCGAGCATGGCGAAGGTCAGCGCGTCGTCATAGGGCAACATCGCCTCAAACCCCTCCGCAGGCACACTTGCGGCCTCGGCCACCGCCTGCCAGAGCGCGGCGCCATAGGTTTTGCACAAAAAGTGCTGAATAGAGCGGTTGATAAGCCCGTGCATGCCGAAACCCCAAGATAAGGGCCAAGGCTAGCAAGTCGGTGTTAAAGAACTGCGAACCCGCTCAGGGCCGCAGCAGCAACGGCAGGCCACCGATGTCGAGCGCCGAAATCCCCGCGGGCACCAGCTGCACCCCCCCGGCGTGCAGCCGGTCGATCGCTTCGGCGGCGTTCACCCCCGGCGCATTTCCCATCAGCCGCAGATCACCCGCCTGGTGCCACGCATCACCCTCGCGCCGATAGCTTTGCGCTTCGCCTGCAAGCGTGATCGGCCCCGCGCCAAACAGGAACAACGCCTCATCGCCCGGCCAAGGGGCGACCAGATCGGCCAGCACCAGCAGGCAGCCGGGGTGGCCCGCAGGTGTGCCGCGCGCGCAGCCATCGAGCACTGATGCCCGCGTGTCACTATCGAGCGCCTGCCAGAGGCCTTCAGACATCGTTTGCCCCGCAGGCAGCACCGCAACCTCGTTCGCGCGCCCCAGCGTGGCGTCTGGCGCCTCGCTCGCACGCTCAAACTCACGCCGGGATTGGGCGCCGTCGAGTGCCGCCATGCGGGGGGCCAGCGCCGCGTGCCCCGGCGCAGCGGCGCGGGCGCGCAGCTTGGCAATCGCGCCCTGCCCCGGCAGGCCCCATTCATGCGCCATCTGCCAGAGTGGCAACGCCTCATCACCCGTTTGCCCGGCGTCAAAGCGCGCCATCTGCGAGTTCACCGAAAGCGCCTCGGCATTCAAGACCGGCGTCAGCCAGAGCGCGGCCAGCGCGATCAGCACCAGCGCCATTGCCAGATTGGCGCGCCGGATGCGCTCCATCCAGCGATCGCCGCTAAGCACCGCCAGCGCGTAGAACACGCCATATCCAAGGCTGACCCCGGCACCAACGGCGGCAGCAACCCGCCCCGGCGTCCAGCCGTATTGTTGCACCCGAAGCACCACCGCCCAGACCGCAAGCCCGCCAAGGATCGGCACCAACACTGCCAGCAACCGCGCGCATTCAGGCAGAAACCAACCGCTGACCGCCTCGTCGTCATCCTGATCGACGGCGATCGAGATCAGCGCCACCGCCCCCGCTGCCGTCGCCATCAGAACCGCCGCAGCGGACATGTTGCCGAACAGTTCAGACAGACCGCGCAGCGGCAGCACCGCCACAAAAACCGCCACCACCGCAAGCACCACCGGCAGCAAGAACCGCAACAGCCGCAACAGAAGGTAGAGCGCGAGCAGATCGGCCAGTTCGGCAACCACCGCAAGCCCCAGCCCTAGCGCGCCGCCGGTCAGAAGCCAGATCGTCAAGGGTGCGCGCAGCGCCTCGCCCAACTGCGTCACACCGACCAGATCCAGCAGCACCGATGACAGCAGCAGCACCAGCCAGACCGCACCGGCAAAGGCAATCGCCGAGGCAATGCGCATGGCCGCGTTCAAGGCATTGGTATACAGCGCCGCGTAATCGAGCCAGCCCCAGCGCCCGGCCTGCAGGCGCGCCATCGCAAAGGGTATCGGCATACCGCCCAGAACGAGCAGCGCGACAAGCGGATGCCCAGAGTCGACGAATTCGGGCACCGAGGCAAAACGCATCGCCCCCCAAACCGCAAGCGCCGCCACGGGCGGTGCAAGCAGAACGGCCGCCACGGCCACCCGTCGCGGCCCAAGTTCGGCCAGCATCACCAGCGCGCCGCCAAGGCCAACCGCCCCGAGAACCGCCAGAAACAGCACCGCTCGCGCATCAAGGCGGTCGGCCAGCACCTCGGCCAGCACCCAGCCTGCAAGGCCGCCCAGCGAGCCCAGCAGGACATGCAGCACCCGGTTCTTCAGCATCACCCGACTCCGTCTACATTCAGGTTGCAGGCTAGCCGTGCACGGTGCGAAAGGCCAGTGCGGCTTAGACGGTTTGCCCGTCGAGCCAATCAGGAATGGCGCCGATATCGGCCAGCACGGCATCGGCATGGGGGGCCAGATCGGCTGCGGTGGCAAGCCCGGTCAGCACCGCCAGTGTGCGCATGCCAGCGCGGCGCCCGGCCACAAGGTCATGCGTGCTGTCACCCACCATCAGCACCGAAGCGGGCGCAAGGCCGAAGGCGCGCGCAAAGGCCAAAAGCTGCCCCGGCGCGGGCTTGGCGCCGTGCCCCGAGTCATACCCCGCCACGAAATCAAAAAGCTCCGTCACCCCCGCCGCTGCCAGATGCGTGCGCGCGGGCGCCTCGGCATCGTTGGTGGCAAGGCCCAGACGCAGGCCACGGTCGCGCAAGCCGCCAAGCAAAGGTTGCAGCGGCACCGCTGGCACCTGCGGCGCCCGCGCCGCGCGCGCATTCATCAGCGCCACCAGCGCGCCCCCGTCGCGCCCCGGCAGATGCGGCATCAGGGCTGCGGCAATCACCTCAGGGGTGCCCGCGATGACCGGGCTGGCAGGCACGAAACCCGCCGCCACCCCCGCCGCCGCATCGGCAAACCGGTAGCCGATCGATACGCCTAGATGCCGCGCCAACACCGCATCGCCCTCGGCGAGTTCCTCAAGCAGGCCCTGCGCCCAAACGCTCCATGTCGCGTGAAAGTCAAAGAGCGTGCCGTCCTTGTCGAACAGAATTCCCGCCAGTTGCGCCATCATGCCCCCGTTCGCGCCCGCACCCGCACCCTGCGCCCTTGCCGCCTGCGCGTGGTCATGTCCAATGCGCGCCTGCCGGGCCAGACAGCACCGCAGCCGCCTGCATGGCCGCCTCGGGCGCCAGGCCAGAGGCCGCTGCAAATGCCAGGACCTGCGCATCGTCCTGCAACAGGAAATCAAGCACCGCGGCCAGAAACACCGGGTCGGCAGCGCGCGCGCGCACCTCGGCCACCGACGCCCCGCTGGCCGCCAGAAACGCCGCGAAAAGATCATCTTGCGCCGCGAGCCAGCCGAGCGCCTGAATGCCGACCGTTTCAGCTGAATCTCGCTTCATCCCCGTTCCTTCAGGTTTGCGGAAAGGGTTTATTAACCTTTTCAAACAAAAGATGACCACACAGACAGCGGAAGTAAAGGGAGAGGCCTACGCCATGGCAGGAAAGATCCTGATCGTGGACGACGTTGCGACAAATCGAATCGTATTGAAGGTAAAGCTCGCAGGCGCCTGCTACGAAACGATTCAGGGCGCGACGGGCGAATCCGCGCTGCGCCTTGCGCGCAGCGAGCGGCCCGGTCTTATACTGCTCGACATGCAGCTGCGCGACATGACCGGGGTCGATGTCTGCCGCCGTTTGCGCGCTGACCCTGCCACCTGCACAACCCCCATCATCATGCTGACCACCAACGCCGACACCGCAACACGGGTGGCAGCACTGCAAGCGGGGGCCGACGATTTTCTAACCAAACCGATTGATGAGCTGCTGCTGCTGGCGCGTCTGCGCAGCCTGCTGCGCGCGCGCGAAACCAACGAGGAATTGCGGCTGCGCGAAAGCACCAGCCGCGCGCTCGGGTTTGCCGAGGGCGGGCAGACCAGCTTTGAGCCGCGCACGCGGGTAGCGCTGGTGGGGGCCTCGCGGGAACGGGCAGCGGGCTGGCGGCGCGCGCTGGCGCCGCATCTGGCCAATGTGGAACTTGGCGTGATGTCGCGCGACGAGGCACTGGCCGAGGCAAGCGGGCCAGACGTGCCGGACGGCTTCATCATCGATGCCTCGCTCTCGCGCCCCGGTGACGGGCTGCGGCTGATGTCTGAATTGCGCGCGCGCACCACCACGCGCCACGCGGCGGTGTGCATCGCCCTTGACCAGGGCCTGCGCGAAACGGCGGCGGTAGCGCTCGATCTGGGCGCCAATGACCTGCTGGCGGCCGATCTCTCGCGGGTTGAAGACGCACAAGAGGCGGCGCTGCGGCTGCGCGCGCAACTGGCGCGAAAGGCGCAGGCCGACCGCCAGCGCGCCAGCGTGGCCGACGGGCTGCGGCTGGCGGTAACGGACCCGCTGACCGGGCTTTACAACCGCCGCTACGCGCTGCCGCATCTGCTGCAAATGGCCGCGCGGGCGCGCGAAACCGGGCGCCAATTTGCGGTGATGGTGCTTGACCTCGACCGCTTCAAAGCCGTGAACGACACTTGGGGCCACGCCGCAGGCGACGCGGTGCTGGCCGAAATTGCCGGGCGCCTGACCGCGAATCTGCGCGAGGTCGATCTTGTGGCGCGGATCGGCGGCGAGGAGTTTCTGGTGGCCATGCCCGAAACCACGCTTGACGCCGCGCGGCTGGCAGCCGAGCGGCTTTGCCGCAAGGTTGAGGAAAAGCCGGTAGAACTGGTGGACGGCGTGACCCGCATTCCGGTGACGGTGTCGATTGGTATGGCAATGGGCGGCGGCGGCGCCACAAACCCCGAGATCGACGACCTGATGCACGAGGCAGACCGAGCGCTTTTGCGGTCAAAGGCGTTTGGGCGTAACAAGGTGACAATCAGCGCGTCGGCGGCCTGAGCCGCCACGGGAACACCACACTACCGCCCCGGCTGCCGCGGCCGCTAGACTGCCTCAGTTTCCGCGTGGCGCCCCCTGGCGTGCACCACGAAAGCCACGCCGCAGCGTTTCCTCAAGCCGGTCGGCAAATTCGCGGCGCCCTTGCGGACCCATTGCGGACAGCCGTTGCAGCATCAGCCGTTCGCCCGCGGCAAGCCGGTCATGCGTGCGCACCCCGTAGGCGGCAATCGCCGCCCGCGCGGCGGCATCATCCCATGGCTCGGCCCGAACCGCCTCGATCAGGCGCAGATAATCTTCGCGGGCCGCGCGGTTCATCTCGCGCAGGCCAAGGCTCTCGGCCTCGGCGGCCATTCGCAACGCCTCGCGGTCTTCGGCCGAAAGTGCCTCGGTAAAGGTGCCAAGCGTGATATCGGCGATCGCCTGGCGCGGCCCGTGCTGCGCGATATTGAGCGCGCCGCCCGCAACAATGCCCAGCACCAGCAAATTCACCGTAAGCGAGGCGATCAGCGCCCCGCGCATCCAGCGGCTTGCCCCAGCGGGCGCGGGAGGCGTCGGGGGCGGGGGCGGGAGCGGCGTCGGAGTGGCTTGCGGCAGAGTATCGTTTTCGGTCATTCCACGGCCTCCAAGCCCATCGCCAGCGCGAACACATCGTCTCCGGGCAACAAATTCACGGACGCAAGGGTTTCGGTCGCAGCCATGCCAAACAGCGCGGTCGCCGCATCAGGCAGGCCGCTCAGCCCTGAAAAGCCGATCCAGACCCCGGCGACCGTCGCCGTGGCAAGACCGCTGACCGCCCGCCAGCCGCCAAGCAGCGCCAGCAGTTCGGCCATGATGCCCAACCGCAGCACCGGCCTTGGCGCGGGTGCTGCGCGGCTGCGCGCCGCAAGTTCGGCGTCGGCATCGGCCAGCACCCGCGCCAGCAGGCCGGGCGGCAGATCGGGCACCTCACTGCATGCCTGCGCAAACAGTACGTCAAGGTCTTGCGGTGCAAATTTCCTGTCAGCCATGACCATACCCCAGTTCTTCCCGCCGGCCAGTCAGAAGCGCGGCCAGCGCCCGTTTACCTCGCGCCGTCAGGCTCTCCACGGCCTCGACGCCGATATCCATCACTGCGGCAATCTCGGGGTTTGTCAGCCCTTCGAGATGCCGCAGCACCACCGCCTGCCGCTGCCGCTCGGGCAGCGTATCGAGCGCGCTCTGCAGCGCTGCGGCACGGTCGGTCTCGATCATCCGCTCAACCACCCCCGGTGCCCCGTCCTCTGGCTCGGCGATCTCGTCAAGCCCCACGCCACGGCGCTTGCGCAACCGATCGGTGCACAGGTTCGCCACCACCCGGTAGAGCCATGTCGAAACCCGCGCCTCGCCCTGCCGCCACTCGGGCGCGACACGCCAGAGCCGTAACATAGCCTCTTGCGCCACGTCCTCGGCCTCGGCCCGATCACCCAGCATGCGCGCAGCAACCCGCAATGCAAGCGGTGTGAAGCGAAGTGCCAGCACATGCGCAGCCGCACGGTCCCCATTGCCGTAGAGGACCAGAAGTACCTCATCCGAGGCTTGCGAACTTGCGTCAAACGCCATCGACATTGCCCCCGAGGCCTACCGCCTGAGCGCCGCATTTGCAAACCCTGCCCCGTGGCGAACCACCGGGCAGGCCGATTCACCTCTTAATGGCGCCAGAATGGCAGCCCGCCGCGCCCGGTGTTCTGGTTGCCGCCCTGCAAATTGCCGCGCAAGTTGCGCTGGCTCGGGGCCTGCAAGCGGTCGCCGCGCTGGCTGTGGGTATTGCCCTGCATCTTGTAGCCACGGTCGTTGTTCGCGCGCATGTTCACGCCACGGTTCTGCACCAACGCCTTGGCGGCGTCGAACTCGGTCTGGCTGATGGCACCGTCCTTGTCGGCATCAAGCCGGTCGAACATCGCCTGAGGCAGCGCCGGGTTGGCACGCACAATGCGGTGCGCGGCCAGTTCAGCCGCCGAAAGCACACCATCACCATCGGTATCAAGCGCCGCGAACTCGGCCTTCACCCGCGCCTCGATCCGGGCGGTGCGATAGGCGAGCAACTCGGCCTCGTCGATAGTGCCATCGCCGTTGGCATCAAGCGCCTTGGCCTCGGCATCGCGCGCGGCGGTGATTTCTTCCATCGTCACCTTGCCGTCGCCGTCGGCATCAAGCGTGGCGAAATCTAACAGCGCATGCCGCGCTGTCTGCATCGCGGGCGCCGCCACCTGCGCCAGCACCGGCATCGCAACCGCAAGGCCCGCTGCCGCAACAATGGCGGTGGTGATAAGGGTTGTGTATTTCATCGTCGTCTCCTGCTTCTCCCGACGGCTCTCCTACCGCCTGATGCAAATGAAACGCGGCGGTGCCCGGTTTCCGTCGCAGCGGCAAATGATAGCTTTCCACTGGCGGCAATTCCGGGAATAAGGGGCTATGCAAAATCTCAGCGTGCCAATCACGGCCCCCGAAGACGATCGCCCGATGGGCCGTGCCCTGCGGCGCGGCTTTGCCGGGCGCTGCCCAAACTGTGGCAAGGGCCACTTGCTGCAAGGCTACCTGCGGTTGCGCCCGGCCTGCCCCGTCTGCGGCGAAGACCTGTCGCACGCGCGCGCCGATGATGGCCCGGCCTATCTGACCATTCTGATCGTCGGGCACCTGATGGCGCCAGCAATTCTTGCGGTGTTCGTGCATTGGCGGCCCACGCCGCTGTTGCTGATGACAATTTTTGCCACAGCCACGGTCGCGCTGTCGTTGGCGCTCTTGCCGCGCTTCAAGGGCATGCTGGTCGGCATCCAATGGTCGCGGCGCATGCACGGCTTTGGCGCCGGTAAGGCCGATGACTAAGGCTGCTGCCGCCGACAAGACCCGCCTGCGCGATGCCGCGAGCGTGCTTCTGGTGCGGCGCGCACCCGGCGGGCCGCAGGTGCTGATGGGCATGCGCGGTGCAGGTGCGGCGTTCATGCCTTCGAAATACGTCTTTCCCGGCGGCGCGGTCGATGAGGGCGACAGGAACGTGCCGTTTGCCGCCCCGCTTGACCCCGCCAGCGCCGCGCGCCTCGCCCAGCACGCCCCCGAGGGGCTGGCCAGCGCGCTTGCCGCCGCCGCCGTGCGCGAACTTTGGGAGGAAACCGGGCTGATGCTGGGGGCGCCGGGGCGATGGCAGGGCAGCGTTCCTTCCGATTGGCAAGGCTTTGCCGCCAGCGGCATGGTGCCCGCCGCTGCGGCGCTGACCTTTGTATTTCGTGCCATTACCCCGCCGGGGCGCCCGCGCCGCTTTGATGCACGCTTCTTTCTGGCCGATGCCGCGGCGGTGCAGGGTGACCCCGAAGATTTCAGCGGCGCCTGCGATGAGCTTTCGCACCTGCACTGGGTGGCGCTGGCCGAGGCGCGCAGGCTCAATCTGCCGTTCATCACCGAGGTGGTGCTGGCCGAGGTGGCGGCCCTGCTTGATCGGTTCAAAGGCGCCATTCGGCAACCCGAGAGCGTGCCGTTCTTTGATAATGCGGGGCCGCAGTCCACCTTTCGCAGGCTTCAGTAAAGCCATCCCACGAGCGCCAGCGTTGCGGGAATGGTGACAAACGCCAGCGCCGTTTGCGCCGAAATCATCGCCGCCATCAACCCGGCGTCGCCGCCCATCTGGCGCGCCAGCGTATAGGCCGAGGCCGCGGTCGGCAGCACCGCGTAGATCATCGCCACCTGCGCCAAGATCTGCGGCGGCTGCACCAGAGCCGCCGCCGCCAGCACAAGCAGCGGAAACACCGCCATTTTGCCCAGCGCCGCCAGCACCACCGGCGCCCAAGCCCCACCAACACCGCGCAATTGCAGGTTGGCCCCCACCGCCAGCAACATGATCGGCAGCGCCGCCTGCCCCAGCATGCCGGCAGTGTCATGCAACACCGGCACCCGGTGCAGCCCGGCAAGGTTCAGCGCCAGACCCGCGAGGATCGAAAGGATCAGCGGGTTGCGCGCCAGCTCGCCTAACGTGCTCAGCAACCGCGAGCTGCCACCCCGGCCCAGCATCGCCGCAAGCACCGTGACAACCGTCACATTGACCACCGGCACCAAAAGCGCCGACCCCAGCACCCCGGCCTGCAACCCAGCGGGCCCGTAAAGCGCCTCGGCAATTGCCAACCCCAGAAAGGTATTGAACCGCCCCGACCCCTGCACCACGTTGCTGCCCTGTGCAGGCTCCATCCGCGCCAGCCGCTGCACCAGCCAGCCAAAGGCGGTGGCCCCGAAAAACCCGGCATAAAGAAGCGCCGCAAAAGCCCCCAGCGGCGACGAGGCCAGATCGGCAGCCGAAATCTTGGCCAGAAACAACGCCGGAATCAGCAGCCAATAGACCATCTTGTCGAGCAGCGTCCAGAACTCGACCGATGGTAGCAGCCGCCGCGCCGCGTAACCGATGACAATCAGCAAAAAGCTTGGCGCCACCAGAACCGCAATGCCGATCATGCCCCTGCCCCCAGCAAGATGCCTACAAGGCTTGCCATCACCAGCGCAATACCCAGCCCCTCACGCGCGCGCAAACGTTCATGAAACACCAGCGCCGACACGATCAGCGTGAAGACAATTTCCACCTGCCCGAAGGCGCGCACATAGGCTGCGTTTTGCAGCGCGAAGGCAGTAAACCAACCCGCCGAGCCAACCACCCCCGTCACCCCCACCCAGATAGTGCGCCGCCACGCCCGCACCACGCGGCCAAGCTCGCCCGGTTCGCGGAACCGCAGATAGGCCGCCATGCCGATCGACTGCGCAAAGGTCACACAGGCCAGCGTCACGATGGCGCGGGCAAAAAAGCCCAAAGGCAGCAATTCCTGCGTGGCGCCCCGGTAACCAATGGCCGAAATGCCAAATAGCCCACCCGCCAGCAGGCCATAAAGCGCGGCGCGGCTCCACAATCCGCCACCGCCGGGGCGGTGCGACAGCGCCAGCACGCCCAGAAAACCGACGCCAATCGCCAGCCACCCCAAGGGGCTGACCGCCTCGCCCAGCACCAGCGCCGAAAACGCCGCCACCTGCACCGTTTCGGTCTTGGTGAACGCTACCCCGACCGCAAAATTGCGCAAGCTGAAGAGCGCGACCGTCAGGAATGTCGCCGCGACCTGCGAAGCGCCCCCGGCCAGCGCGAAGGCCCAGAACCGCGCCCCCGGCAGCGGCGGCGCCTCGGCCAGCACGGCCAGTGTCACAACGGCCGCCAAAGCGGCCAGGGGCGCGCCGAACAGAAATCGTGAAAAGGTGGCGCCGCCGGTCGAAAGCCCCACGCCCTTGAGCTGTTTTTGCAGCATGAAGCGCAGCGTCTGCACCAGCGCCGCCGCCAGCGTGACCAGCACCCAAAGGCTCATCGCGCCACCAGCCCTGCCGGATCATAGCCGTTGAAGGCCGCCACGTCGCGCGCCGCCGCCAGCAGATCGGCGCGCGCCGCACCGGGGCGCGCGATGATCATCGCCCAGCGCCCCGAAGGCGTGCCAAGCACCGCCACGCGGTAATCCTGATCGACCCAGAGCACCCAGACCGGATCGCCGCCAAAGCCCCGCCCCGCGTCGATCCGCGCCCCCGGCCCGGTCACCCGCGCCACCGACGCAAGCGGCGCGGGCGCAACACCCGTGCAATCAACCCCGGTCAGCGCAAAGCCGCGCCCTTGCAAAGCCCAGTCCATCGCGGCACCGGCGCAACCGGGTGTGTGGCTTTGCGCCACTTGCCAGCGCCCGGCAAACTGCGCCGCGTCAAACGCCATCACCGATGCGATCCGCACTGCCGGGTCACGGCGCGCGGGGGCCGCGGGCGCGCAGGCGCCAAGCGCAAGTGCCAGCGCCAGCGCCAGCACGCAAAGGCGAATCATTGCAGACATTCGGTCACCACCTGCCCGCCCGAGGTCAGCACCTCGTTGCAGCCGGGAAGCGGCGTCAGCGGCGCGCAACTGCGTGATCGCGCAAGGCAAGCCCCCTCGCAATCGCGGGAACTGGTGCAGGCCTTGCCCGCATCACCCGTCTGGCTCTGACAAAACGACAGGCTGGCGCCGAGCGCTCGAAAATTGCCCCCCCGCGCCTCGCAGGCGGCCCGCTGCGCCGCAACCGCTGCCACACCGACCGGCGGCAGATCGGGCGCCGCCCCCGGCGTGCAGCTTGCCAGCGCCAAAAGCGCCAGCACCAGACCCAAGGGCGCCGCAACCCGCATCTGGCCCCCTAAAACGGCATCGGATGCGCCTTGTGGGCGCGGTCAATTTCGGCAATCACATCGGCGGTCAAGGCCAGATCGGCCGCCCCAAGTGCCAGATCAAGCTGCACAACGCTGGTCGCCCCGATGATCGGCAGCACCGGAAACGGCCGCTGCATCACCCAGGCAATCGCCATTTGCACCGGGTCGATCCCGGCGGCGTGCGCAATCGCCCTGTAGGCATCGATCGCGCCCCAGACCCGTGGCGTCACCCGCCCGCCCAGATGCGCATGCACGGCGCGGCGCGAACCGGGCGGCGGCGGTTCATCGGGCGCGTATTTGCCGGTCAAGAGCCCCGCCGCCAGCGGCGAATAAGCCAAAAGCGCCACCTCCTCATTCACGCCCAACTCCGCCAGATCGGTATCGTAGTGGCGGGCGAGCAACGAGTATTCATTCTGAATGGAAAGCGCCCGAGGCCCCACCCCAGCCTCGGCCAGCATGAGCCACTGCGCCATGCCCCAGGCGGATTCGTTCGATAGCCCGAAATGCCCGATCTTGCCCTCGGCCTGCATCTCGCCAATCGTCGCAAGGCAGGCGCGCATGTCGGCCAGATTTTCTTCGCGGTTCTGCCCCGAAGGGTCAAACGACCACTGCTGGCGAAAGGCGTAGCTGCCCCGGTTCGGCCAGTGAAACTGGTAAAGCTCGATATGGTCGGTGCGCAGGCGCCGCAACGACGCCTCAACCCCCGCCCGGATCGCCGCCGGGCTGATCGGCGCACCACCCCGCACCGCGCTCGACCCCTCGCCGGTCAGCTTGGTCGCCAGCACCACCTCGCTCCTGCGCCCGCTATGTGCGACCCACCTGCCGATGATTTCCTCGGTGCGCCCCACGGTCTCGGCCCGCACCGGGTTCACCGGATACATTTCGGCGGTGTCGATGAAATTGACCCCCCGCGCCAGCGCGCGGTCAATCTGCGCGTGGCCCTCGGCCTCGGAATTCTGGCTGCCCCAGGTCATGCTGCCCAGACAGATCGCCGAAACCTCGGGGCCGCCCCGACCAAGTCGCATCCGCTTCATCTCATTCTCCGCTTGCGCGGCGCCGGGCCGCAATTGCGGCGCGACCCTGCCACAGTGCAGCAGGCGGCGAAAGCCCCCGGCCCCGGTTCGCAAGGCCCGTTTCGCGCTTCTCCGATGCAAAAATACCCCGCGGGGGTCCGGGGGTGTGAAACCCCCGGCGCGTGCCGCGGGCAAGGCCGGGGGCGCCGCCCCCGGACCCCCGGCGTATTTCCACGTTGAAGACGCCAGAAGGCGGCACCTCAAAACGCCAGCGTCGCCGCCACGGCGCGCTGCCAGCGGGCGTATTTGCGGGCCCGGTCTGGCTCGGGCATTGAAGGTGCAAAGCGCCGTTCGGCGGCCCATGTGCGGGCGAACTCGTCTTGCCCGGCGCAGATGCCCGCCTGCATGCCTGCCAGCCACGCCACGCCGAGTGCCGTGGTTTCAAGCACATCGGGCCGGTCCACCGGGGCGCCCAGAATATCGGCAAGAAACTGCATCGTCCAATCTGATGCGGTCATGCCGCCATCGACACGCAGCACCGCCCGTGCTTCGGCGCCCCAATCGGCGCGCATTGCCTCCAGCAGATCGCGGGTCTGGTAGCCGACGCTTTCAAGCGCGGCGCGGGCAAGCTCGGCGGCGCCCGAATTGCGCGTCAGACCAAACAGCGCACCGCGCGCGTCGGGCGACCAGTGCGGCGCGCCAAGCCCGGTGAAGGCCGGCACCAGCACCAGTTCCTGCGCCGTGTCGGCAGCTGCGGCAAGCGCTTGCGTCTCAGCTGCCGTTTCAATCAGCTTCATGCCATCGCGCAGCCATTGCACCGCCGCACCCGCCACGAAGATCGAGCCTTCCAGCGCGTAGGTCGTCTTGCCAGAGAGTCGGTAGGCGATGGTGCCCAACAGGCGGTTGCGGCTTTCGACCAGTTCCGCGCCGGTATTCAAGAGCGCAAAGCAGCCGGTGCCATAGGTCGCCTTCAGCATTCCCGGCTGAAAGCACGCCTGCCCCACCGTCGCCGCCTGCTGATCGCCTGCAACACCGCAAATCGCAATTGCGCCGCCGAAAAGCTCGGGCTCGGTCACGCCAAAATCGGCGGCGCAATCGCGCACCTCGGGTAGCATCGCCATTGGCACCCCGAGGCGCGCGCACAGGGCTTCGTCCCAGCGCCCGGCCCGGATGTCGTAAAGCATCGTGCGCGCGGCGTTGGTGGCATCGGTTGCGTGCACCCGCCCGCCGGTCAGCCGCCAGATCAGAAAGCTGTCCACAGAGCCGAACGCCAGTTCCCCCGCCGACGCCCGTGCGCGCGCGCCCGGCACGGTGTCGAGCACCCACGCCAGCTTGGTGGCCGAAAAGTAGGGGTCGAGCAGCAGCCCGGTCTTGGCACGCACCTCGGGTTGCAGCCCCTCGGCGCGCAAGGTGTCGCACAAGGGCGCAGTGCGGCGGTCTTGCCAGACGATGGCGTTGTGCACCGCGCGCCCGGTGGCGCGGTCCCAGACCACGGTGGTTTCGCGCTGGTTGGTGATGCCGATGGCGGCGACATCGGCGGCCTTTAGCCCGGCTTTGGCCAGAACCTGCCGAACACAGGCAACCACGGTATTCCACAAATCCTCGGGGTCATGCTCGACCCAGCCCGGTGCGGGGTAGTGCTGCGCAAACTCCTGCTGCGCCACGCCACGCACCGCGAGGGCGGCATCAAACAGCATTGCACGGCTTGAGGTGGTGCCCTGATCTATCGCCAGCACATGGCCCGCCACGCCGCCCCTCATGTCACCGCCATGAACGCTTCCAGCGCGGCCACCTCATCGGGCGCCAGCCGCAGCCCCAGTTTCGAGCGCCGCCAGAGCACATCGGGCGCAGTGCGCGCAAATTCGTGCCGCATCAGCCAGCGCACTTCGGCCTCGGTCAAGGTCGCGCCAAAGTCGCGCCCGAGATCGGCTGCGGTTCGGGCCGCACCCAGCACCTCGCGTGCCTCGGTGCCGTAAGCGCGCACGAGGCGCGCGGCCCACGCGGGGCCGATGAACGGGTAGTCGGCCACAAGGGCTGCGGCCAGCGCTGCCGCCCCGTCATGCGCAAAGTCGCCCCCCGGCAGCGGCACCCGCGCGGTCCAGTTGCCCGCCATGCCGCCCATGTGTGGTGCCAGCTTGGCAAGCGCCGCCTCGGCCAGCCTGCGATAGGTGGTGATCTTGCCGCCAAAGACGTTGAGCAGGGGCGCGCCTTCGGCGGTATTGAGCGAGAGCACGTAGTCGCGCGTGGCCTGCGTCGCCGATTTGGCGCCGTCATCATAGAGCGGGCGCACGCCGGAATAGGTCCAGACAATCTGGTCGCGCGCGATCGGCCGCGCGAAGTATTTTGAGGCGAAGGCGCAGAGATATTCCTGTTCTGCCTCGGTGCAAGCCGCAGAACCAGGGTCGCCCTCATAATCAAGGTCGGTGGTGCCGATCAGGGTAAAGTCTTGCTCATAAGGCAGCGCAAAGACGATGCGCCCGTCTTCACCCTGAAAGAAATAGGCGCGGTCGTGGTCAAACAGGCGCCGCGTCACGATATGGCTGCCGCGCACCAGCCGCACGCCCTCGCCCGACTGCACCCCCAGCGCGCCGCCCATCACCTCGGCCACCCAAGGCCCCGCAGCATTGACCAGCGCGCGGGCGAGGTGTTCAACGCGCCCGCCCTCGCCCTCGGTGACAATGCGCCACACATCGCCCTCGCGCGCCGCATGGGTTACACGGGTGCGCACCATTACCCGCGCCCCGCGCGCCGCCGCATCGCGCGCGTTCAGCACCACAAGGCGCGAATCGTCCACCCAGCAATCGGAATACTCGAACGCATCGGTGAACTTCGGGTTCAGCGGTGCCCCTGCCGGGTCGGTCCGCAGGTCGACCTTGCGGGTGCCGGGCAGAATTTTGCGCCCGCCCATATGGTCATAGAGAAACAGCCCGGCGCGGATCACCCAAGCCGGGCGCCGCCCCCGCATCCAGGGCATCACGAACCCCAGCAGCGTTGAAATCGGGGTGCCACCGGCAAAGCGCATCGAGGGATGCGTGGGCAGCACAAAGCGCATCGGCCAGCTGATGTGCGGCATCGCCACCAGTAGCACCTCGCGCTCCGCCAGCGCCTCATGGACCAGCCGCAGCTCAAGGTATTCCAGATAGCGCAAGCCGCCGTGAAAGAGCTTGGTCGAGGCTGATGAGGTGCCCTGCGCGAGGTCGCCCATTTCGGCCAGCGCCACGCTTAGGCCCCGCCCCGCCGCGTCGCGTGCGATGCCGCAGCCATTCACGCCGCCGCCGATGATGAAAAGATCGTAGGGTGTGGCGGGCATGCAGGGGACCTCTGGCTGGTTGCGGCCATGCTGGTGCCGCGCCGCACCCCCGTCAAGGCCGCGCGCGCCCGCCAGCCCGAGTTTCCTCTTGACGACCCCGCGCGCCCGCACTACCCACCGCGCCAAGTGGCTAGGTAGCTCAGCTGGTTAGAGCACGTGACTCATAATCACGGGGTCGGGGGTTCGAGTCCCCCCCTCGCCACCATTTCCCCCCTGATCCGGCTGGCGCTCTTTCCGCCTCGGCGCCACCCCGCGGGCCTCAAACCGGGTCAAACACGCCGGCCGCCGGGTTCCAGACGTAGCGGTGCGCGTGGCGGTCGATGAAGTCGGGCAGCGCGCGCAGGGCCGCAAGCACGCGCTCTACATCGGCCTCGGTCATCAGATAGCTCAGGTTCAGGCGCACGAAGCCGGGCTTTTCAACCTCGTTGCCTGCCAGAATCGCGGCCTGCATGGCACGCGAGGCGGCGGCGTCAATGCCTAGCAGGCGGTGGCCATAGGGCCCGGCGCAGGCGCAGCCGCCGCGCGCCTGAATGCCGAAGCCGTCGCTGAGCATGCGCGTCGCAAGTTGCGGCTGAACATAGCCGCCCGCACCATCCCGCACCAGAAACGAAAAGATTGGCAGCCGCGGGCAGGCGGTGTTGCCCAGCAATTGCAGCCGGGGCGTCGCGGCAAAGGCGGCAAGGCCGCGCGCGGCAAGCGCTGCGTTGCGGCGGTCAATTTCAGGCTGGCCGATGGCGTCTTTCACCTCAAATGCCAGCCCCGCCCGGATATCTCCAAGAATGTTCGGCGTACCCGCCTCTTCGCGCTCGACCACATCGGTCAGGTAGTCGTGGGAATCGGGCGAAACAAAGCGCACGGTGCCACCGCCAGGGAACGTGGGCACCTCGGTCGCCACCGCATCGCGGCGCAGGATCAGCAGGCCCGAAGCACCCGGCCCACCAACGAATTTGTGCGGCGAGGTAGCAAGCGCGTCGATGTGCAGCCCCGGCGCCGGCTGCATGGCGACCGGCAGATAGGGGCCGCCGCCCGCATAGTCCCAGACCGCCAGCGCGCCCGCGGCCTTGAGCGTGCGCGTCACGGCGATGACATCGGTGAGGATACCCGTCACATTCGAGGCCGCCGAAAAGCTGCCGATCACCAGCCCGCGCGCCCGCGCCAGTGCTGCATCTAGCGCGGCCATATCCGGCCCGCCGCCCGGCGCTTCGGCAATTTCCACCACCTCGGCGCCGCTTTCGCGCCAAGGAAGTATGTTGGAATGATGCTCGTAGGGGCCCAAGATCACGGTGGCGCCCTGCCCCGAGGCCACCGCAGCCCGCACACCCAGAAGGTGCACCAGCCGGTTCAGGCCCGCTGTCGCGCCCGAACCGGCAAAGATCACCGCGTGATCGGCGCCCGCGCCGCAAAGCGCACCGATGCGCGCGCGCGCCTCGCGCCGCAAGGCGCTGATCCGGGCGCCGCAATACGAGGCTTCGGTGTGGCTGTTGGCGTAGACCGGCAAGACCTCGCGCAGCATTGCCTGTTCAATGCAGTCAAGCGCGCGGCCCGAAGCGACGTAGTCTGCGTAAAGCATTTGCTGCGGGCCGAACGGGCCTTCGATCTCCAGATCGCTGCCAATAAGCTGCGCATGAAGTGCGGCTGGCACGTCGCCCGCGCCAAGGCTGGCTCGAAAACGCGCGAGAAAGGGGGCTTGGCTGGTCATGCTGGGCTTTCGGCTGTTGGTATGCGCGGAGTTTGACCTATACTGTCTGCGAAAATGCGCACATATGAGCTACTATACAGCCTAATTTTCTATCATACGCGCAGCGCAGAGGCCATAAATGGATAGAATTGACCAAGCGATCATTGCCGCGTTGCAGCGCGACGGGTCTTTGTCGCAGCGCGCGCTGGCCGAGCGGGTAGGGCTGTCGCAGAACGCCTGTTGGCGGCGGGTGCAGCGGCTGACCGACCTGGGCGTGCTGCAGGGCACAACCGCGCGGATCGACGCGAAAGCGCTGGGGCTCGACCTGACGGTTTTCATGATGGTGCGCACCCGCCACCACAACGCCGACTGGGCGCGGATCTTCCGCCAGCGGGTCGAGGCAATCCCCGAAATTGTCGAGTTGCACCGGATCGGCGGCGACTGGGACTATCTGCTCAAGATCGTGACCAACGGCATGGCAGGTTACGACCGCGTCTATCAGGCGCTGATTGGCACTCTCGATCTGGAAAAGGTGACAGGGTTCTTTTCGATGGAAACCATGCTGGAAGGCCGCCCCCTGATCGCGCCGCTTGGCCGCTAGGCCTTGCCCCCGACTTCGTCGAGCAGGGCAAGCAGCCCGGTCAGCAACGCCTTCGGTTCGGGCGGGCAGCCGGGGATGACAAGGTCAACCGGCACCACCGCCGAAACCCCGCCCTCGACCGCGTAAGACCCCGCAAAGCAGCCCCCGTCGCGGCCGCAATCGCCAACCGCGATGACCCATTTCGGGTCGGGCGTTGCGGCATAGGTGCGGCGCAGCGCCTCGGCCATGTTCTTGGTGACCGGGCCGGTGACCAGCAGCACATCGGCATGGCGCGGCGAGGCGACAAAATGCAGGCCGAACCGCTCCATGTCGTAAAACGCATTGCCAAGCGCCTGAATTTCCAGCTCGCAGCCGTTGCACGACCCGGCATCCACCTGCCGGATCGAAAGCGACCGGCCAAGCCTGCGGCGCGCCGCCTGGCCCGTGGCCAACGCCAGAGCCGCAATTTCGGGGTCGGTCGGTGCCGCCTCGGTCAACGGCTTCCGCAGCACCCCTTCGAGTAGAAACTTGCGCATTACCCCCCCTTAAAGGTCGTGCCCCGAGTATGAGCAGTTGAAGGATTTGTTGCAGAGCGGAAAATCGGCGATGATGTTGCCTTCGATCACCGCCTCAAGCAGCGGCCATTGAAACCACGAGGGGTCGCGCAGGTGGCACCTCGCAATCGTGCCGTCTGCAGACAGCGCCAGCCAGACAAGCACATCGCCGCGGAAACTTTCAACCAGCCCCAGCCCTTCGCGCGCCTCGCCTGCAGGCGTGGGCGCCGCAAGGACCGGGCCCTCGGGCAGCCGAGCAAGGCATTGCTCGATCAGCGCAAGGCTTTGTTCCACTTCGCGAATGCGAATCCAGATGCGGGCGTTCACATCGCCGTCGCTGCGCTGCGGAACCGTGAAAGTCAGATCGTCATAGGGCGCGTAGGCGCAGTCCCGCCGGGTGTCAAAGTCGCGGCCCGAAGCGCGGCCCACATGCCCCCCGGCAGCAAACCGGCGCGCCAGATCGGGGGCAAGATACCCCGTTGACACGGTACGGGCGAGAAGCGAGGGGGTGTTGTCGTAAAGCACGACAAGCTGCGGGAAGCGGTCGCGCAGGCGCCTGTTCAACGCCGCAATCAGGCCGATGCCGCGCGCGTCGATATCCTGCGTCACGCCGCCCGGCACAATCCGGTCGCGCATGAAGCGGTGGCCGAAGGCTGCGGCGGCGCAGCGCAGCACCTCTTCGCGCAGCACGCCGGTTTGCGCCGGCATCATCGCAAAGGCAGCGTCGTTGCAGATTCCACCAATGTCGCCCAAATGGTTCGCCAACCGCTCCAGCTCGGCCATGATGGCGCGCAGACAAAGCGCGCGCGCAGGCACTTCGGTGCCAAGTGCCGACTCGACCGCCTGCGCATAGGCCCATGCGTAGGCCACGGTGCTGTCACCCGAAACCCGGCCCGCCAGCTCTGCGCCGCGTGCCACGCTCGCGCCGCGCATCAGCGCATCGACGCCCTTGTGCGTGTAGCCCAGACGTTCTTCCAGCCGAACCACGGTTTCGCCCTGCGCGGTAAACCGGAAATGCCCCGGCTCGATGATGCCCGCATGCACCGGGCCGACCGCGACCTGATGCAGGCTTTCGCCTTCAACGGGCAAAAAGGCATAGGGAGGCAAGTCTGGCCCCGGCGCGGCGGCACCCAGTGGTGCGGTCATGCCCCATCGGCCATGGTCAAGCCATGCGCGGGTGTCAGGCAAGCCATCAGCGATATGGCCGTGCAGGTCGACCATGGCCCGCTCCAGCCGCTGCGCGGCGGGGTGCTGTGCTGCGACCGAAGGAAAGTGCCGTTCGGCGAGCGGGTAGCTGAGAATGTCAATCAGGCCGGTGTCTGCCTGCCGCAGCGCCATGTGCGCGGCATCGTCGGTTGCCCAGAGGCCGAGCAGTTCAAACCGCCCGCGCGCCGCCTCGACCGCCGCCAGTTCCCATTCGGTGGCGGACACGGTCTGGCGCAGCATCGGTTGGCTGCGGAAGGGCTGTGGTGCTGCTGGTGTGCGATGTTCCATGCCTGCCCCCTAGCCCAACAACGCCGCAACGGATTGGAACCACGCCACCACCGGGCCGGGCAGATAGATGCCCGCCGCCAGCACCAGCGCCAGATGCGCGTAAAGTGGCACAAACGATGCCTCGGCGGGGCCGACCTTGCCGGTCGGCTCGCCAAAGATGAAGCCCGCAAGGCGCATCAGAAGCGCGCCAAACGCAACCAGCAGACCAAATACCAGCAGCAGCGCCAGCAGCGGTTCGCGCGCAAAGGTCGAGGTCACGATCAGGAATTCGCTCATGAACACCCCGAAGGGCGGCATGCCCGCAATCGCCAGCACGCCAAGCGCAAGGCCCCAGCCCAGCACCGGGTGGCTTTGTGTCAACCCGCGGATGCCCTCGATCTTCTGCGTGCCCTTGATCTGCGCGACATGGCCGACCGAATAGAAGATGGCCGACTTGGTGAGGCTGTGCATGACCATGTGCAAAAGCCCGGCGAAGTTTGCCAGCGGCCCGCCCATGCCAAAGGCGAACACGATGATGCCCATATGCTCGATTGACGAATAGGCGAACAGCCGTTTGATGTCGCGCCGCCGATAAAGCATGAAGGCGGCGAAGATCACCGACAAAAGGCCCATCGCGACCATCAGCGGCCCCGGTGCCAATGCCTCGGGGTGGGTTGCAATCAGCATCTTGAAGCGCAGCACCGCGTAAAGCGCGACGTTGAGCAGCAGGCCCGAGAGCACTGCCGAAATCGGCGTCGGCCCCTCGGCGTGGGCATCGGGCAGCCAGGCATGCAGCGGCGCAAGACCGACCTTGGTGCCATAGCCCAGCAGCAGGAACACAAAGGCAAGGTTCAGGATCTTGGGGTCAAACTCGGCCGCGCGCACGATCAGGTTGGACCAGATCATCGCCGCCTCGCCCTCGCCCAGCACCGGCTGTGCGGCCAGATAGACGAGAATGGTACCGAACAGCGCCAGCGCGATGCCGACCGAACCAAGAATGAAGTATTTCCACGCCGCCTCGAGCGCCGCATGGGTGCGGTAGATGCCGACCATCAGCACGGTGGTCAGTGTCGCCACCTCGATCGCCACCCACATCAACCCGATGTTGTTGGACAAAAGCGCAAGGTTCATGCCGAACATCATCAGCTGGTACATACCGTGGTAGAACCGCACATAGGCAGGCGTCAGTTTGCCGGTCTCGATCTCGTGGCTGATGTAACTGGCCGAAAAGGCGGCGGCGGTGAAGCCGACAAAGGTGTTGAGCACCACGAAGACGATGTTGAGGTCATCGACCAGTAGGAAAGCGCCGGGGGCCGCGCGTGGCACCACAAACAGCGAAAGTGCCGCGATCAACGTCAGCAGGCTTGCCAGCACGTTCAGTCGCGCGGTCAAACGATACCCCGGCAGCACCGCCAGCAGCACCGCAAAAACCGCTGGTATCACCAGAATGACATGGGCGGGGTTGGCGAAAAGCCCGATCATTCCACTTCTCCGCGATAGTCTTCCAGCGCTACGTCGTCGACGGTGTCGAACCGCTCACGGATGCGGAACAGGAACACTCCGATGACGATGAAGGCGATCAGAACCGAGAACGCAACGCTGATTTCCACCACCAGCGGCATGCCCTTGGCGCCGGTTGCAGCGAGGATCAGGCCATTTTCCAGCGACATGAACCCCACCACCTGACTGACCGCGTTACGGCGTGTGACCATCATCAAGAGGCCAAGCAGCACCACCGACAGCGCAAACGCGAGGTCTTCCCGCGCAAAGGCATCGGCGGCCTCGGTCAGACCCAGCATCAGCACGATCGACATCGCCACAAGCCCCATGCCTGCCAGCATGGTAACGCCCACCCCCACCACCTTTTCGACCTCACGGTGAATGCCCATTTGGCGGATGATCCGGTGCAGCACACCCGGAATGACAATTGCCTTGAAGATCAGCGCAATCGCGGCGGTGACATAAAGGTGCGGCGCATGCTGCGTATAGGCTTGCCACGAGACCGAAAGCGACAGCAGGACCGCGTGCAGCGCGAATACGTTGAGCAGCGCGTAGAGCCGATCCTGATAGATCATCATGAAGCTGACAAGCACCAGCCCGCCCGCCAGCAAATGCGCGATGTCAAAGGCGATGCGATCCATCAAAGACTCCGCGATACGAACAACAGCAGCATGCCAAGCAGCCCGAGCATCAACGCGGCACCGAGGAAATCGGGCACCCGGAACACCCGCATCTTGGCAATCGACACCTCGAAAACGCCCAGCAGCACGCCACCGACCGCCAGCTTGCCAAGGTAGAAGGCAAGCGACAGTGGGTAGGCCGCAACACCCGAACCGCCGCTGGCGATGCCCCAGGGCACGAAGATGCAGCCAATCAGCGAGATGTAGAGCAAGAGCTTCAGCGCCGCCGCGATCTCGATCATCGCAAGGTGGCGGCCCGAATACTCCAGCACCATCGCCTCGTGCACCATTGTCAGTTCAAGGTGGGTGGTGGGGTTATCAACCGGGATGCGCGCGTTTTCGGCAAGCGCCACGATCACCAGCGCCACCAGTGCAAGCCCAAGCGAGACCCGCAGGCCCACATCTTCGGTCGCCATGAAGGCGGCAACGGTCGAAAGCTGCGTGGACCCCGCCACCAAAGACACCGAGAAGGCAGCCAGCAGCAAGGCAGGCTCGGCCATCGCAGCAATCATCATTTCGCGGCTGGCACCGATGCCGCCAAAAGAAGTGCCCACATCCATGCCGGCCAGCGCCAGAAAGAACCGTGCCGACCCCAGCAAGGCGACAATGGCGATGAGGTCTGCGGTCCAGTTGAATTGCAGCCCGGTGGCAAAGGTCGGCACCAGCGCCGCCGCCACCCAGGTGGCGGCAAACACCATGTAGGGCACCACGCGAAACAGCCACGAGGCGTTTTCGGCCAGCACTACCTCTTTGCGCATCAGCCGCAGAATATCGCGGTATGGCTGCAAGATTGAGGCCCCCCGCCGCCGCAGCATCCGCGCCCTGACCTTGCGCACCAGCCCCACCAGCGCCGGCGCGAGCGCCACCACCAGCGCCATCTGGGCGCCCTGAACGAGAAGACCGAAGATCAATTCCATATCGTCAGCACCAGAAGCAAGGATACGAGCGACCCAACGACAAGGCTCAGGTAGCGGCGGATTGTCAGGAACTGCAGCCGGTTCATCTGTGTGGCAGCGCTGTTGATAAGCGCCGCAAGCCGCAGATAGCCGCCATCCCAGATCACGTCACGCAGAGTCACGAGCAGCCGTGCCGGGCGATTGTCGCCCGGCGGCGGCATGGCCACCTCTTCGCGCGCGCCAAGCAGAATGGTGCCCAGCACCCGGCGCAGAGGCTGCACAAAACTGCCCGCGCCGTATTGCGTGTTGGCGATATTCGAAGGAAAGCCGCAGTCCCACGCCGGGCCCCGACGCAGGCGGCGCGAGGCGAGGCGGTGCACCAGCCACGCCGACGAGGTGGCCGAAAACACGATGAACAGGAACACCAGCAGCCCGCTGTAGGTGCTGCGCGTCTCGGCAATCGGCACCAGCGTTTGCCAGGCTTCATCGGCCTGCACCGGCAGCCGCCCGTTCACCATCGCCTCAGCGGCGGGTGCCATCAGGTCGAGCATCACGCCGGGAAAGATCCCCGCAAGCACGCAGACCAGCGCCAGCGCGCCCATCGCGGCCAGCGCAAAGCGGTCAACCTCGATCGCTTTCGCCGCGACGTCGCTGCGCGGGCGGCCCAAAAAGCCCACCCCGTAAAGCCGCACAAAGGCCGCCGCCGCCAGCGCCGCCGCCAGCGCCAGCATGGCGCCCGCAGCGGGCACGATGATCTGCAGGCCCGCCTGCGGCAGTTCCGGGCTTTTCAGCACTGACTGAAACAGCAGCCATTCCGAGGCAAACCCGTTCAGCGGCGGCAGTGCCGAAATCGCCAGAGCCCCCACCAGCACCAGAAACGCTGTGACCGGCATCCGGTGGATCAGCCCACCCAGCACATCCAGCTCGCGTTGGCCGGTGGCCACCAGCACATTGCCCGCACCCATGAACAACAGGCTTTTGAATGCGGCATGGTTGACGATGTGGAACAGCGCGGCGGAAAATGCCAGCGCTGATGTGGCGGCCATGCCATTGGCACGAAAGGCTAGCGCAAGGCCAAGGGCCGCAACTATAACCCCGATGTTCTCGATGGTCGAATAGGCGAGGATCTTCTTGATGTCGCTGGCCACGAGCGCGTTGAGGATGCCCAGCACCGCCGTGCCCGCGCCCAGCACGATCACCGCCGGGCTTGCCCACCACTCCAGCGGCCCGACAAGGTCGAACACCACGCGGATCAGGCCGTAGAGCGCGACCTTGGTCATGACCCCGCTCATCAATGCCGAAACGTGGCTGGGGGCGGCGGGGTGCGCCAGCGGCAGCCAGACATGCAGCGGCACCAGCCCCGCCTTTGACCCCGCCCCGACCAGCATCAGCGCCAGTATCACCGCCGCCATCGCGGGCGAGCGGGCGGCAGCGCGCATCGCCTCAAAGGCATAATCCCCAGCACTTCCAGCCAGAAGACCAAAGGCCAGCAGCAGCGCCATCGTGCCGAAACCCGCCATTACAAGGTAGACATAGCCCGCGTGTTGCGTGCCCGCCGCACGGTGATGCGCCATCACCAGCGCCCAGGACAAAAGCGACATCACTTCCCACGAAAGCAGGAAGGAAAAGGCGTCATTCGCCATCACTACCAGCGCCATCGCGCCCAGAAAGGCCGGGTAGAAAGGCAACACCCGCTGCGGCTCGGATTCATGGCGCCCATAGCCCACGGCATAGACGCTGGCTGCCGCGCCGCCAAAACCGACCACCAGCAGGAAAAAGGCCGACAGTGCATCTATCCGCCAATGCGACCCGAGCCACGGCAGGCCGACAGGCAGCACGCGGCCGGTAATCTCGGCCGCTCCCGCCAGCACCGCCACGCCCGCGCCCGCCAGCACCAGACTGAGCAGCGCCGAACCAAAATAGACCAGCGCCGAAATCGCCGCAGAGCGGCGCAGCGCTATGGCTGCCAGACCGAGCGCCAGCAGCGCCGCGACGCAATATAGCGACAGGTCAACTGCGGACATTGCCGCCCTCCGCTTTCGACTCGGGCGCGCGCAAGCGCACGCCGCGGCCCGCCGGAGCACTCGCGGTGCCCTCGGCGATCAGCTCGACCCCCGCACGGTTCAACGCCTCAACGACTTTGGTCAGGCTGCCAACCCAGCCGCGCACGTTGCCCGCGCTCGATTCCATCCGCTGAATGGTGGGCACCGAAACCTCGGCCAGCGCCGCCAGCCGCCTCTGGTCGATACCAAGCAGCGCGCGCGCTGCCCTGATCTGGGCCGACGTGATCATCTACAGACTCCGCTGCCAACTATCATGCGGCATGTAATATACATCGTGATCGATATGTCAAACCATGATTACGCAGTTTTTGGCAACATTCTACGATCACGTCTGCGCGCCCGATCCCAGCGGCGGTTGCATCGCCCGGCGCCATCGTTAGTGTCGACCCGCCCGCGCCACCCGGCGCGCGCCAACCCCCGGAGCGCCCATGCAACACCCCCTGCCCCTGACCCGTGACCTCGTGCTGATCGGCGGCGGACACACACATGCGCTAGTGCTGCGGATGTGGGGCATGAACCCGCTGCCCGGTGCCCGCCTTACGCTGATCTCGCCCACCGCCACGGCCGCCTATTCGGGCATGTTGCCAGGCCATGTGGCAGGTGTCTACCCGCGTGCGGCGCTGGAGCTTGATCTGGCAAAGCTGGCCCGGCACGCAGGTGCGCGCCTCATCCTCGGGCGCGCCAGCGGCATCGACCGCGCGGCGCGCATGGTGCAGGTCGAAGGGCGCGGCGCCGTGGCCTATGACGTGGCCTCGATCGACATCGGCATATCGTCCGAAATGCCGATGCTTGCGGGCTTTGCCGAACATGCGGTGCCGGTCAAGCCACTCGACGATTTTGCCGACCGCTGGCAAGCCTTCGCACAAAGCGTCGCGGCGGGGCAGAACCGGGGCCGGGTGGCGGTAATCGGCGGCGGCGTGGCCGGGGTAGAGCTGGCACTGGCCGCTTGCGAACGGCTGGGGGCTGCCGCTGATGTCAGCGTGATCGAGGCCGGGGTGCCGTTGTCGCTGCTCGGGCGTGGCGCACGGCACCGGCTTTGCGCCCAGATCGAGGCGGCGGGCGCCAGAATTCTGCGTGGTTCAGGCGCGGTGCGGGTGGGGCCGGGGGCAGTGCATCTGGCCGACGGGCGCGTGGTTGAGGCCGATTTCATCATCGGCAGCGCCGCCACAAGGCCGCAAGGTTGGCTGGCCGACACTGGGCTGGCTCTGGAAAAAGGCTTCGTGCACATCGGCCCCACCCTGCAGACCCTGACCGACCCGCTGATTTTCGCGGCAGGTGACATTGCGCATATGGGCTTTGCCCCGCGCCCCAAGGCCGGGGTCTACGCAGTGCGCCAGGCGCCAGTGCTGCTGGCCAACCTGCGCGCGGCGCTGACCGGCGGCAAGATGCTGCCCTATACGCCGCAGCGCGATTACCTCAAGCTGATCTTCGCGGGTGGCGGCACGGCGGTGGCCGACAAATGGCAGCTGCCTCTGCATGGCCGCTGGCTCTGGCGCTGGAAACAGCGGATCGACCTGCGGTTCATGGCCAAGGTGCATGATCTGCCCGCAATGCCCGCGCCGCCGGTGCCCGCCCATGTGGCCGATGGCGTGCGCGTGGCGCTGGCGGGCGGCAAGCCGCTTTGCGGTGGCTGCGGCGGCAAGATGGGCGGGCAGGTGTTGCGCGCAGCACTTGCCACGCTGCCCGCGCCACAGCGCGCCGATGTGCTGGCGGGCGCTGGCGATGATGCGGCGGTGCTGCGCTGCGGCACGGGGGCGCAGGTCATCACCACCGACCATATGCGCGCCTTCACCCCCGACCCGTGGCTGGCGGCGCGCATTGCCGCCGTGCATGCGCTTGGCGATGTCTGGGCTATGGGCGCGGCACCACAGGCGATGCTGGCACAGGTCACGTTGCCGCCGATGTCAGAGGAATTGCAGGCACGCAGCCTGACCGAAATCCTCGCCGCCGCAGCCGGTGTTTGCGCTGAAGCAGGTGCCGATCTGGCCGGCGGCCACACCGCAACCGGGGCCGAACTGACACTCGGCTTCACCGCAACGGGCCTGTGCAACGGTGCTGCACTGGGGCAGGCCGGGGCGCTGGCGGGGGATGTGCTGATCCTGACCAAGCCGATCGGCACCGGCGTGGTGCTGGCCGCCGAGATGATCGGTCAGGCGCCGGGCCGGGCGGTGGCCGCCGCGCTGGACTCGATGTGCCGCGCCCAAACGGCAGAAGCGGCAATTCTGGCGCCCGTTGCCCACGCGATGACCGATGTCACCGGCTTCGGGCTGGCCGGGCACCTGCTGGGCATGCTTGACGCCTCGGGGCTGGGCGCGCGGTTGGAACTCGCTGCGGTGCCGCTATTGCCGGGCGCGCTAGCGCTGGCCGAGGCGGGGCATGCATCGTCGCTGCTGCCTGCCAACCTCGCGGCACTCTCAGAACGGATGACCGCGCCACCGGGGCCGCATACCGCGCTGCTGGCTGACCCGCAGACAGCGGGCGGCCTTTTGGCGTCGGTGCCCGCCGAGGCGGCCACGCGCACCTTACAGGCACTCCTTGATTGCGGTGCCGAAGCGGCGATCATCGGCACGCTGACCGCGGGCTCCCCACATTTGACCGTGGTCTGAAGTGCGCCCCACCGGCGCCACACCATCTTCAACGCACAAATACCCCGGGGGTCCGGGGGCTGGCCCCCGGCACCGGCCCCGCAAGCGCGCCCGACTGCGCTGATCTCTCCGCCCGCTACATCCCCGCCGCCGCCATCACCTTCCGGGCGATGACGGGCAGATCGTCGGGCGCGAGCCGCCCAGCAGCCAGCTCGATCTCGCCCGCAACCGCGTGGCGCGCGCGCTGGCGGGCATATCGCGGGTCATAGTGTTCAGCCATCAGCGCGGCGGCCAGCGCCTCATGCGCGCCCGCTTCGGCAAGCGCCAGCCATTCTGCGATGATCTCCGCCGGGTGCAGACGGTGCATCCGGGTGATCGTGTCCACCAGCCGCCCCGGCTCGGCCGCCACCCCGGCATAGGCGCGCGCAAGGTATTCGGCCCGCGCCGCCAGCGGCACCGCCAGCCGCACACGGGGTGCGGCGCACATCGCCGCCCAAAGCTTGCGCGGCACGATCAGATCGCCCACACGGCTGCTTTCGGCCTCGACCAGCACCGGGCGCGCGGGGTCAAGCCGCGCCAGCACCCGCGCCAGCCGCCCCTCAAACGCCTTCTGGCTGGGCTGCCCGCCCGGCATCGCCCCGAACAACGATCCACGGTGGTTGGCCAGCCCCTCAAGGTCGATCACCTGCCCGCCCGCCGCCGCCACCGCCGCCAGCACGTCGGTCTTGGCACTGCCGGTGTTGCCGTCGAGCACGACCACTGGCGGGCGCACCGGGGTTTCCTGCACCTCGGCCACCACCAGCCTGCGCCAGCTTTTGTAGCCGCCTTCCAGCAGCGTGACCCGCCAGCCGACCTGCGACAGGATCGAGGCGAACGAGCCTGACCGCTGCCCACCGCGCCAGCAATAGACAAGCGGGCGCCAGCCGCCCTTGAGCCCGGCGAGCGGCCCTTCGAGATGCACCGCCGCATTGCGCGCCACCAGCGCGGCGCCGGTCTTGCGCGCATCGAACGCCGAAACCTGCTTGTAGATGGTTCCGACAAGGGCGCGTTCGGCGTCGCTCAGCACCGGCAGATTGATCGCACCGGGCACATGGTCTTCGGCGAACTCGGCGGGGCTGCGCACGTCAATGATCGCATCGAAGTCAAGCGAGTCGAGATCGGCTATGGCGGTCATTTGCCATCTGGTGGTGTCGCGCCCGGCAGAGGGCTGCGCGTCGGTGCGGTTCATGGTCGGGCTCCGATGGGGCGCTCAGACTAGTCGCAGGGAACCTTGGGCGCAAGACGACGCCTCCGGCGGGGATATTTGACCTGAAGCAGGCTCAGTAGGGGCAGACCTCGGGGATCAACGCGCGGAACGGGGCGCAGAGCGGTTCCCATGCATACCACACATCGGTGGCGCCAATCGCCCAGTGCAGCGCCACCCAGGTGTCGCCCGACTTGACGTAGAGCACCTCGATATGCGGGGTGTCAGCGATGTAGGGGTCAAACTCGCCACGTTCGACCATCGGCGTTTGCAGCACGTCAATTACACTGCCGCCGGGGCGCTGCGCCTCCAGCATGGCGAATGCACGGTCGCCAGACAGCCGCAACTCGTTTACCACGAATTCGACCGGGGCGCCCAGCATCCATTCGGCATGCGGGCGGATGGCATCCATCAACGCGGCGCGGGTGGCCGTACCGCGTGCGGGCGTGACCCAGCCTTGCGCCGAAGCCGCCCCCGCCAAAACCGCTACCAGCCCCGCCGCCACCATCGCCAAACGCATTGCTGCCCCCTATGCTGTTGTCGCCATTGGGCCACCCTGGCGCGCCCGCGTCAACTGCTGCGGTGGCGATGGCGCATTGACATTGCCCCTTGACGCCCCCCATGTTCCGCGCCCAAAGCGCTTTGCCCGATCTAGCCAGAGGTAGCCATGGCCGTTGTCGTCGTTGAATCCCCAGCCAAGGCCAAGACAATCAACAAGTACCTCGGCTCGGATTACACCGTGCTCGCCTCCTATGGCCATGTCCGCGATCTGCCTGCCAAGGATGGCTCGGTCGATACCAATGCGGATTTTGCGATGCAGTGGGAAGTGGCGCCCGAAAGCCGCAAGCACATTCGCGCCATTACCGAAGCGCTGAAAACCGACGATGCGCTGATCCTCGCAACCGACCCCGACCGCGAGGGCGAGGCGATTTCGTGGCATCTGCAGCAGGTTCTGGCAAGCGCACTGAAAAAGGGCAAGACCGTCAGCCGCGTTACCTTCAACGCGATCACCAAGGCGGCGGTGACCGAGGCGATGGCGCACCCGCGCGAGGTTGATACCGCGCTGGTCGAGGCCTATCTGGCGCGCCGCGCGCTTGATTACCTCGTAGGTTTCAACCTTTCGCCGGTGCTCTGGCGCAAGCTGCCGGGCGCGAAATCCGCCGGGCGCGTGCAATCGGTCTGCCTGCGGCTGATCGTCGAGCGCGAAATGGAGATCGAGGCCTTCCGCGCCCGCGAATACTGGAGCGTGGGCGCCGTTTTCGCCTCCCCTGCCGGGCAGGAGTATGACGCGCGACTGACCGTGCTCGGCGGGCGCAAGCTCGACAAGTTCGACATCGGCAGTGCCGCCGAGGCCGAACTGGCGGTGCAGGCGGTCAACTCGCGCACCTTCACCGTGAAATCGGTCGAAGCCAAGCCCGCCGCGCGCAACCCCTGGGCGCCGTTCATGACCTCGACGCTGCAGCAAGAAGCCAGCCGCAAGATGGGCATGGGCGCCAAGGCCTGCATGAGTGCCGCACAAAGGCTCTATGAGGCCGGGCACATCACCTACATGCGTACCGACGGCATCGACATGGCGCCCGAAGCGGTGATGGCCGCGCGCGATGAAATCAAGCGCCGCTTTGGCGAGGCCTATGTGCCTGCCAGCCCGCGCATGTACAAGAACAAGGCCAAGAACGCGCAGGAAGCGCATGAATGCATCCGCCCCACCGACATGGCCGCTTCGCCCGAGAAACTGCATCTCGAGGCCGACCAGCGCCGCCTCTATGAGCTGATCTGGAAGCGCACGATTGCCAGCCAGATGGCCGCGGCACGGCTGGAGCGTACCACAGTCGATGTTGCCAGCGCCGACGGCGAGGTGGAACTGCGCGCGACGGGCCAGGTCGTGCTGTTTGACGGCTTCCTGAAAGTCTACGACCAGGGCCGCGATGACGACGAGGGCGAAGACGGCACCCGCCTGCCGGTGATCGTGGCGGGCGAGGCGGCCGCAAAGCGCTCGGTGACACCCGAGCAGCACTTCACCCAACCCCCGCCGCGCTACACCGAAGCCACGCTGGTCAAGCGGATGGAGGAGCTGGGCATCGGCCGCCCCTCGACCTACGCCAGCATCGTCACCACGATTCAGGATCGTGGCTATGTGACCCGTGACAAGAACCGCCTTGCCGCCGCCGATACCGGGCGGCTGGTGACAGCATTTCTGACCAACTACTTTGGCAAATACGTCGAATACGATTTCACCGCCGACCTTGAAGACCAGCTTGATGACATCTCGGCAGGCTCGCGCGATTACCGAGAGGTTCTGGCGCACTTCTGGCGTGATTTTTCGGCGGCGCTGGCGGGCACCGCCGAACTGCGCATGAGCGAGGTGCTGGAAAAGATCGACGACGTGCTCAGCCCGCATCTCTACCCGCTGCGTGAAGATGGCGGCGACCCGAGGCTGTGCCCGAATTGCGGCAAGGGCCGGCTGAGCTTGCGCACCGCGCGGTCGGGCGGGGCGTTCATCGGATGCTCCAGCTACCCCGAGTGCCGCTATACCCGCCCGCTTTCGGCGCCGAATGGCGAAGCGGCAGCGATCGACGGCAAGGTTCTGGGCGAAGATGCGGGCGAACCGATCACCTTGCGCGCCGGGCGCTTTGGCCCCTACGTTCAGCGCGGCGAGGCCACCGAAGAGATGCCCAAACCGCCGCGCGCCAGCCTTCCCAAAGGCTGGTCGCCAGAAGGCATTGATCTGGAGCGGGCGCTGGCGCTGCTCAACCTGCCGCGCGCGGTTGGTAACCACCCCGAGGACGGCGTGCTTATCGAGGCGGCAATCGGGCGTTATGGCCCCTACATCAAGCACGGCAGCACCTATGCCAACCTCAAGGACGCCGACGAGGTCTTCACCATCGGCATGAACCGCGCCATCGAAGTGCTGGCGCAAAAGGCGGCGCGAGGGCCGGGGCGTGGCGCGGCCACGGCAGCGCTGGCCGAATTGGGAGAGCACCCCGAGGGCGGCGCGGTGGTGGTGATGCCGGGGCGCTACGGGCCTTATGTGAAGTGGGGCAAGATCAACGCCACGGTGCCCAATGATATGGTGCCAGAAGCGCTGACGCTGGCCGAGGCGCTTCCGCTTTTGGCCGAGCGCGCGGCGAAGGGTGGCAAGGGCAAGGCGACCAAGCCCAAGGCGGCTGCAAAGCGGAAGGCCGCAGCAAAGCCGAAGGCGGCAGCAAAGCCGAAGGCGGCAGCAAAGCCGAAGGCGGCAGCAAAGCCGAAGGCGGCAGCAAAGCCGAAGGCGGTAGCCAAACCCAAGGCGGCGGCCAAACCAAAAACGGTAGCCAAACCCAAGGCCGCCGAGACCTGAGCGCCCCGCCGATTTTCACGGCAGGGTTGCTTTTCTCGCATTACACGTTTACGACACCAAATGTCGGAATTGGACGTCCGCAAGGGGCGCCCTGACGCGTGACGCCTGCGCGCTCGCGCCCTGTTTGTCCGACGCAAGCCCTGGCGCCCCGTTGGGGGGCAATGGTTCGGGGAAAAAACAGCAATCGGGCCCATAGGTGAATGCGGTGCACCTGTGGCCATGAAAATTTTCACCGCAAACCAAGGAGACAGCACATGGTTAAGCTCAACGCTTCAACCTGGCTTGCCGCAATTCTCTGCACTGCCGCCGCACCGGCGCTGGCGCAGGAAGAATGCGGGCGGGTTTCGATTTCGGAAATGAACTGGGCTTCGGCCGGTGTGGCAGCGCAAGTCGACAAGATCATTCTTGAGGCAGGGTATGGCTGTGACGTCGAACTGGTGACTGGCGACACCATGCCCACCTTTACCTCGATGAACGAAAAGGGCGAACCCGACATGGCGCCCGAGCTTTGGGTCAACGCGGTGCGGATCGCGCTTGATGCCGCCGTTGCCGAAGGCCGCATGGTGATTGCCGCGCCGATGCTGCAGGATGGCGGGGTCGAAGGCTGGTGGGTGCCCAAATACATCGTTGACGCGCACCCCGAGATCACCACGGTGCAGGCCGCGCTGGAACGCCCCGACCTGTTCCCCGCACCCGAAGACGCCAGCCGTGGCGCCGTGCACAACTGCCCCTCGGGCTGGAACTGCCAGATCACGACCGAAAACCTTTATCGCGCGCTGAACGCAGGCGAAAAGGGCTTTGATCTGGTCGATACCGGATCGGCCGCCGGGCTTGATGGCTCGATCGCCGGCGCCTATGAGCGCAAGCAGGGCTGGCTTGGCTATTACTGGGCGCCAACCGCGATTCTGGGAAAATACGAAATGGTGCGGCTTGATTTCGGCGTGCCGCTCGACAAGGCGGAATTCGACCGCTGCACCTCGCAGCCCGATTGCCCCGACCCAAAGATCAACACCTACCCGGTGTCGGATGTCTTTACGGTCGTAACCGACAGCTTTGCCGAAAAGGCCGGCGTGGCGATGGATTACATTCAGACCCGCAAATGGAGCAACCAGACCGTCGGCCAGGTGCTTGCGTGGATGGACGAAAACCAGGGCACCAATGAAGACGCGGCCTATTACTTCCTCGAAAACTACGGCGACATGTGGCGCGCGTGGCTTTCGCCCGAAGTTGCCGACAAGGTGCAGGGCGCACTCTAAGCGCATGACAGGCGCACAGGGCGGGACGCATTTTCCCGCCCTGTGCCATGGCGCGCCGGCGTGGCGCGGCAACTGAACGGCCCGAAAAGGAACCCCCGATGGCAACAACGTGCTGGGGACTGCCCGAGGTGATCTGCACCTTTCCCGCAATTGATACCACCACCATGCGCGAGATGCGCCGCACCATCGACACCGGCTTTCGCGGGCTGGTGCGCGAATGGTCCGATGTGATCGACGCCACCACGGCGCCGCTGCAAAGTTTCCTCAACATGCTTGAGCGCAGTTTTGTAGGCGCCCCCTGGGTGGTCGTGCTGGCGGTGCTGCTGGTTGTGGTCTGGGCCGCAAGCCGAAACTGGAAGACCGTGCTCGGCGCGGCGCTGGCGATGCTGGCCATCGGCTGGGTCGGGCTTTGGGCCGATACGATGGTAACGCTGGCAATGGTTACGGTGTGCACCATATTCGCGGTTGCGCTGGGGCTGCCGGTCGGCATTGTCACCGCGCGGTCTGACCGGGTGCAAAGCGTCGTAAACCCGGTGCTCGACGTGATGCAGACCTTGCCCAGCTTTGTCTACCTGATCCCGGTGGTGGTGATCTTTGGCATCGGCAAGGTGCCGGGGATGATCGCGGTGGTAATCTATGCAGTGCCGCCGATGATCCGGCTGACCAACCTCGGCATCCGGCTGGTTGACCCGGAAGTGACCGAGGCGGCGGATGCCTTCGGGTCATCGCGCACACAAAAGCTGGTCAATGTGCAACTGCCGCTGGCGCTGCCCACGATCATGACCGGGGTCAACCAGACCATCATGATGTCGCTGGCAATGGTGGTGGTGGCCTCGATGGTGGGGGTCGGCGGGCTTGGCCGCAACGTGTTGCAGGCGATCAACAACCAGTTCTTCACGATCGGCTTTCTGAATGGCTTTGCGCTGGTCGCGATTGCCATCATCTTTGACCGCACCAGCCAGGCCTTTGGCAAGCGGTTGCAAAAACACCGGGAGGCAGGGCATGGATGAGATGACAAGCACCATGGCACAGACCGCCGCCGCCCCCGATCCCGATGACGAAGCTGAGCGCGCGGGCATCGAGATCCGCGATCTTTACAAGATCTTCGGCCCCGACGCCAAACGCCACATTGCCGCCGTCAAGGCCGGGATGAGCAAGGATGATCTGAACCGAAAGCACCGCCATGTGCTGGGCCTTCAGAACATCAACCTGACCATGCCGGGCGGCAAGATCACGGTGATCATGGGCCTTTCCGGCTCGGGCAAATCAACGCTGATCCGCCACATCAACGGCCTGATAGAGCCGACCGTTGGCGAGGTGCTCTATGACGGCGCCGATGTCTGCCGCATGTCACCCGCCGAGCTTCGCCGCTTTCGCCGGCTGAAAACCGCGATGGTGTTTCAGCGTTTCGCGCTGCTGCCGCACCGCACGGTGCTGGAAAACGTCCGCTACGGGCTCGACATTCAGGGCATCGCACATGCGAAAAGCGAGCCGATGGCCAAGCACTGGATCGAGCGGGTCGGCCTCAAGGGCTTCGCGCGCCACTACCCGGCGCAGCTTTCGGGCGGTATGCAGCAGCGCGTGGGTCTGGCGCGGGCGCTCGCCAACGACGCCGACATTCTGCTGATGGACGAGGCGTTTTCGGCGCTTGATCCTCTGATCCGCATGGATATGCAGGCGATCTTGCTGGAATTGCAGGAAGAGCTGCACAAGACCATCGTCTTCATCACGCATGACCTCGATGAAGCGCTGCGGCTGGGCGACAAGATCGCCATCCTGCGCGACGGCGCGCTGGAACAGGTTGGCACCGGGCAGGATATCGTGCTTGGCCCCGCCAACGACTACGTTGCCTCGTTTGTGCGCGATGTTAACCGGGGCCGGGTCATCCGCGCCGCAACCATCGCGCGGGCGCGCAAACCGGGCGAAGTCCTGCCTGAAATGACGGTGCAGGGCTATCTGGTGTTGGAGAAGGTCGCGCGCAGAATGACCAACGCAGGCGCCACGTCGGCGCATGTCGTCGGGCGCAGCGGCAAGACGCTGGGGGTCATAGATCTGCCAGAATTGCTTGGCGCCATCGTCACCCCGGTGACCGCCGACAGCGACAGCTGAACGCATCGGCGCAGGCGCTAAAAGATGCGCCGCACGCCGGGTATCAGCAACAGTGCGCGCAATACCAGCGGCACCTTGACCGCCGTTCCCTGTGCCACGCCGCGCGTGGCGTAGGCGGCCACCACCTGTTCCAGCCGCGCTACCAGTGCGGGGTCGAGTATCATCACACCATCCTCGGTGTCGTGCAAAAAGCTGCGCTGGTTGACGTTGGTCGAGGTTACCACCGCCAGTTGCCGGTCAAACACATAGATTTTTGTGTGCAGACTGCGCTGCGACGGATCATAGCCGATGATGTCGTAAAGGTTCGCGTATTCCTCAAAAAACAGTCTGTTGAGCGAGGCGGAAAATACGCCCGCCGGCTCTTCTATATCCATGCGCGCGATAACGCGCACCTCAACACCGCGCGCCTGTGCCCTGCGGAACGCGGCATCAAGCGCGGTCGGCAGATTAAGGAAGGGCGCGGTAAACACGATGCTTTCGCGCGCGGCATCTATCAGCTCGACAAACAGGTCTTGCTGCGCGTGCCCGTCAGCATAGGGCACCGAAATGAAATGCCGCATGCCGCCGCGCGCCACCCCGCCGGGCGCGTTCTCGCTGAAGGTTCGCGGCAACTGGCTGTCATGGTCGCGGTGCCAGAAGCTTGCCATATGCGCCGCGATGTTGCGCACCGTGGCATCGCCCGAAAACTCGATCTCGAAATCCTCGTAGGCCACAAAAAAGCTCAGCGTCAGCTGCTTTCTGGCGTCGTAGTTCCGCAAGAACGGAAAGGCCGACAGATCGCGCGGCGTATCGAAGACGAACGGGTCATGCAGGTTGCGCCCACCCATAAGCAGGCGCGAGCGCGACGGGTCACGCGCGAGGGTTGCGAAAACCTTGATGTGCTGGTCGCGGTGGATGCTGTGCAGCGGGTTATCGAAACCGGGCGCACGATCGGATTCCCATCGAAACATCTGCAACTGCAGGTTCGGGTAGCGCGCCGCGAGATTTTCGAGAAGCGCGCGGTCGAGCGGCAGCATCAGCATATCGGTCAGCAGGATTCGCACCGTGGTGCCGCGCGCCGCATGATATTCAAGCATCCGCGAGATCATGTAGCCCGAGTAGTCGGCGCGAAGGTTGAGGTATGAGAGCCAGATGTAATCGAGCTTTGGCGCGCGCGAAAAATCAATCGGCGCGGTCGGGTCGCCCGCATCGAGCGCCGCTTGCGAAATCCGCGACCCTGTCAGGGCCTCGACCTTGGCGTTGAAGGCTTCAATCGCATCGCCCAGAAGCCGCGGCGTGCCGGTCGCCATCTCGCAGCTCATCGACAGGCTGCGCGGCGCATAGAACACCCGTTCCAGCGGTGAAAGCCGCGCCGGGTCGGGCAGGCGGCAGGTATCGCGGCGCGCATCGAACAGCGCCAGCGCCGGGTCTGCCAAGTCCTCGCGCTCAAGCGTGATCGCATAGGCGGGTGCCCGTTGCGGCGTGACCGACAAGGTGCAGCGCCGCGTTTCGGCCGCTGGTTCCAGCCAGACATCGCCGCGCGACCGGTGCGCCAGCGTTTCCGCAAAACCCTCGCCCGCCGCATATCTGCGCGCAACGAAGTCAGGGTTGGTTTCATGACTCACCAGCACCGGGCCGTCGCAGGTGCCCTCGATCGTCAGCTCCCCGTTGGCAATCGAATAGAGCGCGATCGAGCGGCGGCTGGCGTCGAGCCCGGAAAAGCGAAACGACATGGCGCCGGCGGCCGGGCCGGATGCCGAAAGATAAAGCCGCGCGTGGGCGTGCCTCCCGGCCCCCTCGCCCTGTGCCGACATGGTCTGAAACCCACGGTCGGCGGCGCAGCCAGCCAGAGCGATTAGACAGAATACCGCGAGCAATACACGCACCGAACCATCCCCTCTTGATCTGCAAGATCACGCAGACCCGCTGCAAGTGCAAGCCCGCGCAGCGTTGGTTTGCGGCATTTGGTGCCCCGATTGCCGCGCCGCGGCAATTGACAGGGCGCTCGCCCGGCGTCACAACTTCACCGACCGGGTCTTGGGGGGAGTATTCGATGAAGAAGGTCTATGCCAGCGCCAGCGCGGCGCTCGAAGGGCTGTTACATGACGGCATGTCGATTGCCGCCGGGGGTTTCGGCCTCTGCGGCATTCCAGAATTGCTGATTGCCGCGATCAAGCAAGCGGGCACACGCGACATCACCATTGCCTCGAACAACTGCGGGGTCGATGATTTCGGGCTTGGGGTGCTGCTTGCCACCAAGCAGATCAAAAAGATGCAGTCGTCCTATGTGGGTGAAAATGCCGAATTCATGCGCCAGTTCCTAAGCGGCGAGCTGGAGCTGGAGTTCAACCCGCAAGGCACGCTGGCCGAGCGGATGCGGGCGGGCGGCGCGGGCATTCCGGGCTTTTACACCAAGACCGGCGTTGGCACCGTGATTGCCGAGGGCAAGGAGCACAAGGATTTCGGCGGCGAGACCTATATTCTGGAAACCGGCATTGTCACCGACCTTGCCATCGTCAAAGCGTGGAAGGCCGACACCAGCGGCAACCTGATCTTCCGCAAGACCGCGCGCAACTTCAACGTGCCCGCCGCCACCTGCGGCCGCGTTTGCGTGGCCGAGGTCGAAGAGATCGTGCCGGTGGGTAGCCTCAACCCCGACTGCATCCACCTGCCCGGCATCTATGTGCACCGCATCATTCAGGGCCAGCACGAGAAACGCATCGAGCAACGCACGGTAAGGAGCGCCTGACATGCCCTGGGATCGCAACCAACTGGCCGCGCGGGCGGCAAAAGAACTGCAAGACGGGATGTATGTGAACCTCGGCATCGGCATTCCGACGCTGGTGGCCAACTACATTCCAGAAGGCATGACCGTAACCCTGCAATCGGAAAACGGCATGCTGGGCATCGGGCCTTTCCCCCTGGCGGGCGAGGAAGATGCCGACCTGATCAACGCTGGCAAGCAAACCATCAGCGAATTGCCGCATTCGGCCTATTTCGATTCTGCGCAAAGTTTTGCCATGATCCGTGGCGGCAAGATTGCCATGGCAATTCTGGGCGCTATGGAAGTGAGCGAAAACGGCGATCTTGCAAACTGGATGATCCCCGGCAAGCTCGTAAAGGGCATGGGCGGCGCGATGGATCTGGTCGCGGGCGTCAAGCGCGTTGTGGTGGTGATGGACCACACCAACAAGCACGGCGACTCGAAGGTGCTGCATGAATGCACCCTGCCGCTGACCGGCAAGGCCTGCGTGCACCGCATCATCACCAACCTCGGGGTGCTCGACGTGGTGCCGGGTGGGCTGAAGATTGTCGAACTGGCCGATGGCGTGACCGAGGCCGAACTGCGTGCCGCAACCGAAGCAACGCTGGTCGACTGAGCGCGGCAATTGGAATGGAAGCGGCGTGCCGGGGCCGCCCTTTTCGATGGCGCGCGTTTTCACTGTTTTCATTTTGGAAACAGCTTCATATTCTTGCCCCAATCCGTCGCTAAACGCGCGGTAATGACCATGCGCAGCGCCCCCTTGGCCCCCCCACCCACCGCACGCCGCCGCTGGCGTGACCGCGCGCTTTTGGTCGGGCTTCTGGCGCTGGTCGCCTTTGGCCTTGCGGGGCTTGCCACCGCCACCGGCTGGCGCGAGACATGGGCGCAGATTGCCAGACTGACGGCTTTGCAAATGGCCGCGCTGCTGGCGCTGTCGACGGCCAATTACCTGTTGCGCGGCCTGCGCTGGCACCTGTTCGCGCGCCGCCTTGGCCTGCCTTTGGGCCTAGCGGCCAGTCTGCGCCACTTCCTCGGCGGTTTTGCGATGAGCGTGACACCGGGGCGGGTGGGTGAATTGGTGCGAATGCGCTGGATCGGGCGCGAGGCGGGCTGGCCGTTTGCGCGGTCCGCACCGTTGGTGCTGATGGACCGCGCCTATGACCTGCTGGCGATGGCCCTGTTGCTGGGCGTTTCGGTATCGCTTGCGGCCAAGGGCATCACGGGGGCATTTCCGGTGGTGGTGCTGGCGTTTGGCGCCGGAGTGATCGTGACCCGGCCGCGCCTGCTGGCGGGCGCACTGACGCTGGCACACCGCGCCACCGGGCGTTTCGCGCGCGGCTTTGCCCGCGGCCGCGCCGCCGCGCGCAGCCTTGCGCGGTTCAGCCACACCCCCACCATGCTGGCAGCACTTGGCCTTGGCCTCATCGGCTGGGGCGCCGAAGGCTATGCCTTCCACCTGCTGTTGGGCTGGATGGGCGCCGATGTGGGGCTTTGGAAGGCGCTGGCGATCTTTCTGTTCGCCTCGCTCGCCGGGGGCCTGACCGGGGCACCGGGGGGGCTTGGCGGCGCCGAGGCGGCGATGGTGGCACTGCTGGCGCTTGACGGGGTGCCGATGGAGGTGGCGCTTGCCGCCACCGCCGTGATCCGGGTAACAACACTGTGGTTCGCCATTGCCATCGGGCTTGCAGTCTTTCCGTTGGCCGAACGCATTTCGTTAAGGGGCAAGACATGATCTGGAAGACGCTCGAATATTCTGGCTGGGGCCGGGCCTTGAAGGTTACAGGCGAGCTGGCCCGGCCAGAGCGGCGGGGCGACCTTTTGGCACTTCCCCCTGCCCCCGCCTTTGGCCTGCGCCGCAGCTATGGCGATGCGGTCACCAACGGCGGTGGCCGGGCCATCGACATGACGCGGCTTGACCGGCTGATCGCGTTCGACCCCGCCACCGGCCTGCTGGAAGCCGAGGCCGGGGTGCGCATCGGCGATCTGGCAGCGCTGTTTGCGCCCATGGGCTGGTTGCCCGCCGTGATGCCGGGCACCGGCTTTGCCACCATCGGCGGCTGCATCGCGCAGGATGTGCACGGCAAGAACCACCACAATGCCGGCAGTTTTGCCCAGCATGTCACGCGGCTGACCTTGCTCATGCGGGGTGAACTGGTCGAGGTCGCTGCAGGCACCCCCTTGTTTCGTGCCACCGCCGGGGGCCTTGGCCAGACCGGGGTGATCGTATCGGCCAGCCTGCAAATGGTGCCCTGCAAGGGCGCCGCGATGATGGTGACCGAGCGGCGGGCCGAAAACTGGGACGAACACCTTGCGATGCTCGACAATTCCACCGCGACCTACACCGTTGGCTGGATCGACGGCACCGCGAAGGGCGAAGCCCTCGGCCGGGGCATTGTCGAAGAGGCAGAATCGAGCACGGGGCTGGTGAAAGACCACATCCCGGTTGCCACGGTGCCGATGAACGCGCCGCATTTCGCGCTGTCGGCGCCCATCGTGCGGGCCTTCAACGAGGTCTATTACCGCCGGGTTCCGGCGCGCGGGCGCACCAGCGTAAAGCCGGTCGGCGCCTTCTTCTTTCCGCTCGACAAGATCCTTGAATGGAACCGGCTCTACGGGCGACGCGGGTTTCATCAATTTCAATGCGTGGTGCCGCTGGCATCGGCGCCAGCGTTGCGCGAGATGCTGGAGGAAATTGCGGGCTCGGGCCTGTGCTCGCCGCTGGCGGTGCTCAAACGCATGGGGCCGGGGCGCGCCGGGTACATGAGCTTTCCGATGGAGGGCTACACGCTTGCCATCGACTTTCCCAACCGCGACGCGGCGCGCGCGCTGATCCGGCGGCTTGCGGGGCGTGCGGTCGAGGCGGGGGGGCGGCTCTATTTCGCCAAGGACAGCCTCGCCGAAGGTACCGCCATGCGCGCCATGTACCCCGAATTGTCCGAATGGCGCGACGAGGTGCGCAAGGCTGATCCCGACGGGAACCTGATCACCGACCTGGTGCGCAGGCTTGGGCTGAGGAGTGCGGCATGATGGATACGACATGGATCATTCTTGGTGCCACCTCTGCCATGGCGCGCGCTACCGCGCGGGCGCTGGCCGCGCAGGGCGCGGGCTTGTTGCTGGCGGGCCGTGACACGAACGAGCTGGCGCTGATCGCTGCCGACTGCCGCCTGCGCGGCGCGCGCATGGCCGAGGCGGTGGCTTTTGACGCACGCGACCCCGCCACCTTCGCGCCGCTTCTGGCGCGTGCGAGCGGCGAAGAGGGCGAGCTGAACGCCGCCGTTTTCACCGGATCGATGCCGCCCCAAGCCGAGATCGACACCAACCCGGCGCTGATCGGCGGCATGCTGGCCGACAACTTCACCGGTCCCGCCGAGTTTCTGCATCTTCTGGCGCCGATGCTTGAGGCGCGCGGCGGTGGCACCATTGTCGGTGTAGGCTCGGTGGCGGGCGACCGGGGACGGCTGGGCAATTACGCCTATGGCGCATCCAAGGCGGCGTTTCACACCTATCTTTCAGGCCTGGGCAACCGGCTGGCGCGGGCGGGGGCGCATGTGGTCACGGTCAAGCCCGGCTTTGTCGATACCGCGATGACATGGGGCCTGCCCGGCATGTTTCTGGTGGCCCCGCCCGAGGCGGTCGCCCGCGCCATACTGAAAGCCGCGCGCAAAAGGCGCAACGTGATCTACGCGCCGTCCTTCTGGCGCTGGATCATGCTGATCATCCGCATGGTGCCCGAGCCGATCTTCAAGAAGCTCAAGATCTGAGCTCTTCCCCGACGCGCGCTGGCGCCGAAGGGGTGCCCGCTGGACCACGCCGCCGCAAAGTGATTAAGTCCACGCCGCAAGAGAGGGAGAGCCGCTGATGGCATTCGGAACGCATATCCGCACCTGGTTCGACGGGCGCTGGCACGAGGGCGACGTAGCGGTGATGCGCGCCGCCGATCATGGCATCTGGCAAGGGTCGTCCGTGTTCGACGGGGCGCGTTACTTCGAGGGCGTCGCCCCCGACCTTGAGGCGCATTGCGCCCGCGTCAACCGCTCGGCCGTGGCGCTGATGATCACGCCCACGGTCGAGACCGCCGAAATGGTGGCGATGGCACGCGAGGGGCTGGCGCGCTACGCCGAGGGTGCTGCGGTCTATGTGCGGCCGATGTATTGGGCGATTCACGGCTCTGACCTTGGCGTGGCGCCGATGGAGGGGGTCACGGGCTTTGCGCTCTGCCTTGAGCAGGTGCCGATGCCGGCGCCCGAGGCCACCACGACGCTGACCACCACCCAGTTCCGCCGCCCGGTGCTGGCCGACAACGTGTGCAACGCCAAGGCGGGCTGCCTTTACCCCAACAACGCGCGCATGCTGGTTGAGGCGCAGCGCAAGGGCTTTGGCAATGCGCTGGTGTGCGACGCGATGGGCAATGTGGCCGAAACCGCCACCGCCAATGTGTTCATGGTGCGCGATGGCGTGGTCTTTACGCCGATTGCCAACGGCACCTTCCTTTCCGGCATCACGCGGGCGCGCCACATCGCCAACCTGCGCGCTGATGGCATCGAAGTGCGCGAGGCGGTGCTGACGATTGAAGATTTCCGCGCCGCCGACGAAGTGTTCCTGTCGGGCAACTTTGCCAAGGTCACGCCGGTGCGGGCGTTTGACGAGGTGAGCTACGAGCACGGGCCGGTCACGAAACGGGCGCGCGCGCTTTACTGGGACTTCGCGCATTCGGCGGCATGATTTGGTGGCTGGCACGGTTGCCAAATACGGTTGATCTGGCCATGATCGCGCCGACCTGAGGGGGGCCTGATGCGCAAGTTTCTGGTGGTGCTTGATGACACCCGCGAGTGTTTGAACGCGATGCGCTTTGCAGCGCTTCGCGCGGCGCGCACCGGCGCGGGGGTGACGATTCTGTCGGTGATTCCGCCCGAGGAATACCAGCACTGGATCGGCGTTGCCGAGATCATGCGCGATGAGGCGCGCGAGCGCATTGAGGCGCATTTCGAGGTTTTCGCCAAATGGATGCGCGACAAGCAGGGCATCATGCCCGAGCTGATCATCCGCGAAGGCGAACCCGCCGCCGAGATCCTCGCCGCAATCCGCGAAGACCCGCAGATCGGGGTGCTGGTGCTGGGCGCGGGGGCCGACAAGGCGGGGCCGGGGCCGCTGGTCACCCATTTGTCGCGCAACGCGGCAAGCCTACCCTGCCCGCTGACCATTGTGCCGGGCGATTTGGCAAGAGAGCGGCTTGAGGAAATCACCTGACCCGAACGGCGCGGCCAAGGGGGGCGCATTTTGCAGGTGCAGCGCTGCAGGAATTGACGGGGCGCAAACTTGACGAAAACACTTGGGAAGCGCATATGGTGGGCTGAACCCCGGAGATGCGCATGTTCATTCAGACCGAGACGACCCCAAACCCGGCAACGCTGAAGTTTCTGCCCGGCATGACCGTGCTAGAAACCGGCACCGCCGATTTCCCCGCCGCAGCCGCCGCCGAAGCATCCCCGCTCGCCCGGCGCATCTTTGCGCAAGCCGGGGTGGCGGGGGTATTTCTGGGCTCGGATTTCATCACCGTCACCAAGACCGATGAAGTGCTGTGGGACCATGTGAAACCTGCCATTCTGGGCGCCATCATGGAGCATTTCCAATCGGGCGCGCCGGTGATGGAAGGGGCGGTGCGCGCGGCGGGTGGCCACGCGGGGCATGACGGCCCCGATGGCGCGATCGTGGCGCAGATCAAGGAATTACTCGATACGCGGGTGCGCCCGGCGGTGGCGCAGGATGGCGGCGACATCACGTTTCATGGCTTTGAGCGGGGCGTGGTCTACCTGCACATGCAAGGCGCCTGCGCGGGCTGCCCGTCGAGCACGATGACGCTGAAGATGGGCATCGAGAACCTGCTGCGCCATTACATTCCGGAGGTGAGCGAGGTGCGCCCCGTTGCGCTCTGAGCCGCTGATACTGGCATTCGACACATCGGCCGCGCATTGCGCGGCCGCTTTGCTGCACGGCGACACGGTGCTGGAATGCCGCGTTGAAGACATGGCCAAGGGGCAGGCCGAGCGCCTGATGCCGATGCTGCAAGAGATGCTGGCGCGCCATGGCGCGGTCTGGCGCGACCTTGCGGCCATCGGCGTCGGCGTGGGGCCGGGCAACTTTACCGGCGTGCGCATATCAGTAGCGGCGGCGCGCGGGCTGGCGCTTTCGCTGGGGGTGCCAGCGCTGGGGGTAAGCGCGCTTGAGGCGGCGGCGCTGGGGCTGCCAAGGCCCTTGCGGGTGGTGATGGATGCAAGGCGCGCCGAGGTTTACGCGCAGGATTTCGGGCCTGACGGGGCTGCGATGCTGACCACGCTGGCTGCGCTGGCGGCACGCGGCGCCGGTGCGCTGACCGGATCGGGCGCTTTGGCACTGGCGGCACTCGTTCCGGGCGCGCGAGTACTGACGGCCGCGATGCCGCTGCCCGAGGCAATCGCGCGCATTGCTGCGGCGCGGCGCGATACGCCGCAGCCGCGACCGGCGCCGCTCTATCTGCGCGGTGCCGATGCCGCACTGCCCAGCGAGCCGCTCCCGGTGATTCTGGCATGACACCCGCAGCCTTGGCGGCTCTGCACGCGGCATGTTTTACCACTCCCCGACCGTGGAGCGCAGCGGAGTTCGCCAGCCTGCTGGTGTTGCCCGGTGTCTTCCTCTTGGGCGATTCGCGCGGCTTTGTGCTGGGGCGGGCGGCGGCGGGCGAAGCCGAACTGCTGACACTTGCGGTCGCCCCCGCGCTGCGGCGCCAGGGGCTGGGGCGCGCGCTTCTGGCGGCATTCGAAGCGGCGGCGCAGGCCGAGGGCGCCGGGGTGGCCTATCTGGAAGTCGCCGCTGCAAATGCCCCCGCCCGCGCGCTCTATGCCGCCGCGGGTTGGCGCGAGGCGGGGCGCAGGCGCGGCTACTACCAGCTGCCCGGCAGCGGCACGGATGATGCGCTGGTGCTGGCGCGCGCGTTTGCCACCCCCTGAGCCGCAGCGCGGCGCGAGTTTGCTATTGACCGCCCCGCCGCAACTCGCCCTAATCATCTGGTCTGCGGGCATTTCGCCCGCCAACAGGCGTCCTCCCAAGCGGGCGGCGCGCAACAGACCGGGAGACACCAATGACACTCATGAAACAGTTCCTTGGCGCGGCAGCCACGCTGGCGCTTTGTGCAGGCGCTGCCACGGCCGAGCCGGCACTGATCTACGATCTTGGCGGCAAATTTGACAAATCCTTCAACGAGGCGGCCTTTGGCGGGGCCGAGCGCTGGAAAGCCGAGACCGGCGGCAGCTACAAGGAACTTGAGATGCAGTCCGAAGCGCAGCGCGAACAGGCGCTTCGTCGGCTGGCCGAAACCGGCGCCAACCCGGTCGTGATGACCGGTTTTGCCTTCGGCGACGTGCTCAACGCGGTGGCTCCCGATTACCCGAACACCAAGTTTGCCATTATCGACATGGTGGTTGACCAGCCCAACGTGCGCTCGGTGGTGTTCACCGAGGAACAGGGGTCCTACCTCGTCGGCGTGATGGCTGCGATGGCATCGAAGTCGGGCACAGTCGGGTTCATCGGTGGCATGGACATTCCGCTGATCCGCAAATTCGGCTGCGGCTATGCGCAGGGTGTGGTTGCGGCCAACCCGGCAGCCAAGGTCATCCAGAACATGACCGGCACCACGCCCACCGCGTGGAATGACCCGGTCAAAGGCGCCGAGCTGGCCAACTCGCAGGCCAGCCAGGGCGCGGACGTGATCTATGCGGCGGCGGGCGGCACCGGTATCGGCGTGCTGCAAGCGGCAGCCGATGCGGGCATCCTGTCGATCGGCGTGGACAGCAACCAGAACCACCTGCAACCGGGCAAGGTGCTGACATCCATGCTCAAGCGCGTCGATAACGCGGTCTATGACGCCTTCATGTCAGGCGCCGATCTGGAAACCGGCATCAACGTGATGGACCTTGCCGCCGGTGGCGTTGGCTTCGCGATGGACGAAAACAACGCCGCACTCGTCTCCGCCGACATGCTGGCCGCGGTCGAAGCCGCCGCCGCCAAGATCATCTCGGGCGAGATCGTCGTGCACGACTACATGAGCGACAACACCTGCCCGGTCAACTGATCGGCCATGGCGCTGGCTCAACCTTCGGGGCGGCAGGAAACTGCCGCCCCCGCCATCGAACTGCGCAGCATTTCCAAGGCCTTCGGGCCGGTGCAAGCGAATAAAGACATATCCATTCGGGTGATGCCGGGCACGATCCATGGCATCATCGGGGAAAACGGCGCGGGTAAATCGACGCTGATGTCGATCCTTTACGGGTTCTACAAGGCCGACGCTGGCGAGATTCTTATCGGCGGCGTGCCCACCATCATTCACGACAGCCAGGCCGCGATCCGCGCGGGCATCGGCATGGTGTTTCAGCACTTCAAGCTGGTGCAGAACTTTACGGTGCTGGAAAATGTCATTCTGGGCGTCGAAGACGGCATGTTGCTGCGCCCGTCACTGGCCAAGGCCCGCACAGCGCTGCAAGAGCTGGCGCGCGAATACTCGCTTGAGGTGGACCCCGACGCGCTGATCGAAGATCTTTCGGTCGGGCAGTTGCAGCGGGTCGAAATTCTCAAGGCGCTCTACCGCCATGCCGCGGTGCTGATTCTGGATGAGCCGACCGGGGTGCTGACGCCCGACGAGGCCGACCATCTGTTTCGCATTCTGCGAAACCTGCGCGAACAGGGCAAGACCATCATCCTGATCACCCACAAGCTACGCGAGATCATGGAGATTACCGATACCGTCAGCGTCATGCGGCGCGGCGAGATGACAGCGACCGTCAAGACCAGCGAAACCAGCCCCGAGGCGCTGGCCGAGCTGATGGTGGGCCGCAAGGTGCTGCTCGATGTGCAAAAGGGCGAGGCCGCCCCCGGCGCCAATGTGCTTGAGGTGGAAAACCTGCGCGTGGTCGATGCCGACGGCGTGGAACGCGTGAAGGGCATCAGCTTTACGGTCCGCGCGGGCGAGATTTTCGGCATTGCGGGCGTATCGGGCAATGGCCAGTCAGAGCTGTTGAAAGTTCTCGGGGGGTTTCAGAAGGCGACCGGCACCGTGCGCATCAACGGGGTGGAGATCGACCTTGGCGGGCGCCATTCCGATGGCCAGACCCGGCGCGCGCGCGGCATTGCGCATGTGCCCGAAGACCGCCAGCACCTTGGCCTGATCATGGATTTCACCGCTTGGGAAAATCTGGTCTTCGGCTACCACAATGCGCCGGAATACCAGTCGAACGCGATCTTGATGGATAACGCGGGCATCATTGCCGAGGCGGCGAAAAAGATGGAGCGGTTCGACGTGCGCCCGCCCAACCCGATGCTTCCGGCCAAGAGTTTCTCGGGCGGCAACCAGCAAAAACTGGTGCTGGCGCGCGAGATCGAGCGCAACCCCGACCTGTTGCTGGTGGGCCAGCCTACGCGCGGCGTCGATATCGGCGCGATCGAGTTCATCCACAAGCAGATCATCGCGCTGCGCGATGCGGGCAAGGCGGTGCTGTTGGTCAGTGTCGAACTTGATGAGATTCTCAGCGTGTCAGACCGTATCGCGGTGATGTTCGATGGCCGCATCATGGGCGAGCGCAACCCGGATGAGACCAACCAGCGCGAATTGGGCCTTCTGATGGCAGGTGTTGGCGGAGAGGCCGCGTGATGCATAAACTTCCACCATGGGCCGACGTGGTGCTGATTCCACTGATGAGCGTTATCGCGGCCTTTGCAATCTCGGCGCTGGTCATCGTCTACATTGGCGAAAACCCTTGGGAAGCGCTGAAAATCATGGTCGATGGGGCGCTGGGGTCGGCCTACGGCTGGGGCTACACGCTCTATTACGCCACAAACTTCATGTTCACCGGGCTTGCGGTTTCCATCGCGTTTCGCGCCAGCCTGTTCAACATTGGCGGCGAGGGGCAGGCGATGCTCGGCGGGCTTGGCGTGGCGGTGGTGGCGCTGGCGGTGCCGTGGCCGCACTGGTCGCTGGCGTTGCCTGCGGCGATGCTGGGGGCGGTGGTGTTTGGCGCAGCATGGGCCGCTATTCCGGCGTGGTTGCAGGCACGGCGCGGCAGCCACATCGTGATTACCACGATGATGTTCAACTTCATCGGCGCGGCGGTGCTGAATTATGTGCTGGTCAACATCCTGCGCCCCAAAGGCAGCATGGACCCCGCCACCGCCCGTTTCCCCAAGGGCGCGCATCTGCCCACGCTTCACGATCTGCCGCTGATCGGCAGCTATTTCGACAAGAACACCCCGGCAAACATCACGCTGTTCATTGCACTCGCGGCCTGCGTGGCGGTCTGGTATCTCATGTTCCGCTCGCGCCTTGGCTATGCGATCCGGGCATTTGGCAAATCGGAATCGGCCGCGGTTTACGCGGGCATCTCGCCGTTTCGCATTACGATGTATGTGATGCTGATTTCGGGTGGCCTGTCGGGCATGATGGCCATCAACAACGTCATGGGCGAGGCCGAACGGCTGGTGCTGAACGCGGTTGAGGGCGCCGGGTTCATCGGCATTGCCGTGGCGCTGATGGGGCGCAACCACCCGTTCGGGGTGTTCCTTGCAGCGCTCCTGTTCGGCTTTCTCTATCAGGGCGGCGCCGAGCTTGGGCTCTGGACCTCGATTCCGATCGAATTGCGCACAGTGGTGCAGGCGCTGGTGATCCTCTTCACCGGGGCGCTTGATAACATGATGCGCATGGCGGTGGCCTGGGCCTTTGGCCTCGCGCGCAGGAGGGCAGCCTGATGGACCTTTCAACGCTGCTACAAGTGCTCGACTCTGGCGTGCGCCTTGGCGTGCCTCTGCTGTTGGCCTGCCTCGCCGGGCTTTATTCGGAACGCTCGGGCGTGTTCGACATCGGGCTTGAAGGCAAGATGCTGATGGCCGCGTTCTTTGCGGGTGCCGTGGCCTCGATTACCGGTTCGGCCTGGCTGGGGCTGATCGCGGGCATTGGCGGGTCGCTGTCGTTGGCCATCATCCACGGCATCGCCTCGATCACCTTTCGCGGCAACCAGCTGATTTCGGGCGTGGCGATCAACTTTCTGGCCTCGGGGCTGACGGTGCTGATCGGCCAGCGCTGGTTTCACCTTGGCGGTCGCACGCCGCCGATCAAGGGCGACGCGCGCTTCGAATCGATCACCCTGCCGGGCGCCGATGCGCTGGCCGGGGTGCCTGTGTTCGGGCCGATCTACCATGACCTGATCTCGGGCCACACGATTCTGGTTTATATCGCCTTCGCCTGCGTGCCGCTGACATGGTGGCTGCTGTTTCGCACCCGCTTCGGGTTGCGCCTGCGCGCGGTGGGCGAAAACCCTGAATCGGTTGATACTGCGGGCATTTCAGTGGTACGGTTGCGCTATACGGCGGTAGCGATGGCGGGCCTCTTGTGCGGCATCGCAGGGGCCTATCTTGCCACCTCTGCCCCCTCGGCGGGCTTTGGCAAAGAGATGACGGCGGGCAAGGGCTTCATCGCGCTGGCCGCCCTCATCTTCGCCAACTGGCGGCCATGGCGGGCACTGGGCGCAACCATGCTTTTCGGCTTGCTGGAGGCGGTGGCAATCCGGTTTCAGAACATTGACGTCGGCCTCTTTGTGGTGCCGGTGCAGTTCATGCAGGCGCTGCCCTATATTCTGACCGTGGTCATTCTGGCCGGGTTCATCGGCAAGGCCACCCCGCCGCGCGCCGGAGGAGAAGCCTATGTCAAAGAGCGCTGAGCTTACCGCCCTCATCCGCGCCCGCGCCGGGTCCGAACCGCCCCGGTTGGGGCTGATCCTTGGTTCCGGCCTCGGGCATCTTGCCGGGGCGGTGCAGGGTGTGGCCATCGACTATGCCGACCTGCCGGGCTTTCCGCATGCCGGGGTTTCGGGGCACAACCCCAAGCTGGTAATCGGCGATCTGGAGGGCGTGCGCGTGGCGGTGTTCGGCGGGCGCGCGCATTACTACGAACGCGGCAACCCCGCCGAAATGCGCCTGCCGCTCGAAGTGCTGAAAGCGCTTGGCACTGATTGCGTGCTGCTGACCAACGCGGCCGGCAGCCTGCGCCCCGATATTCCACCGGGCGGCCTGATGCTGCTGAACGACCACATCAACCTTTCCGGCGCCAACCCGCTGATTGGCGAGGCCGATGATGCCCGTTTCGTGCCGATGACCGAGGCGCACGACCGAAGGCTGCGTGCCGCCCTGCGCGCCGCTGCCAAGGCCGAAGGGGTAGACCTGCCCGAAGGCGTCTACTGCTGGTTTTCCGGCCCCTCGTTTGAAACCCCTGCCGAAATTAGGGCCGCCAAGGTTCTGGGCGCTGATGCCGTGGGCATGTCGACTGTGCCCGAAGTGATCCTTGCGCGCTTTCTCGGGCTGCGCGTCGCCGCCGTTTCAGTGGTGACCAACATGGGCGCTGGGATGTCGGCAGAGGCGATCAGCCACGAACACACCAAGGCCATGGCGCCGCTGGGTGCGGCAAAACTGGAACGTGTTTTGCGAAGATACCTGCGCGACCTCGCCTGACCCCCAGCGGGGTTTGACAGCGCCCGGTGACGGGCGCAAGGTTTCCCCCAACGAGCCGCACAGACCGAAGAATGCTGATTTATCTGCCCATCGCCGAGGTTGCCGTCAACGCGCTGCTGCTCTTGGGCTTGGGCGGCGTGGTCGGCGTGCTGTCGGGCCTGTTCGGGGTCGGCGGCGGGTTCTTGATCACGCCCTTGCTGTTCTTCATCGGCATCCCGCCCGGCGTGGCGGTGGCGACCGGATCAAATCAGGTCGTGGCCTCGTCGGTTTCCGGGGTGCTCGCGCATCTCAAGCGCAAATCGGTCGATATTCCGATGGGAATGGTGCTGCTGGTGGGCGGCGTGGCGGGGGCGGGCGCCGGCATCTTTGCCTTCAACTGGTTGCAGGCGCTGGGCCAGATCGACCTTGTGGTGCAACTTTCCTATGTGCTGTTCTTGGGCTTCATCGGCCTTTTGATGGCACAAGAAGGGGTGCGCGCATGGCGCCGCGCCCGCCGCCCCGGCGGCCCCCGTGCCAAACGCCACCAGCACCACTGGGTGCACAACCTGCCGCTGAAGATGAAATTCCGCGCCTCAGGCCTTTACATCTCGGTCATTCCGCCGGTGGCGGTGGGGTTCATCGTGGGCGTGCTGGCGGCGATCATGGGGGTCGGCGGCGGTTTCATCATGGTGCCCGCGATGATCTACCTTCTGGGCATGCCCACCAAGGTGGTGATCGGAACGTCGCTCTTTCAGGTCATCTTCGTCTCGGCCTTCACCACCATGGCGCATGCGATCACCAACCAATCGGTCGATGTGGTGCTGGCGTTGCTGCTGATTTTGGGCGGCGTGGTGGGGGCGCAGATCGGCACCCGGCTATCGGGGCGTCTGAAGGCCGAACAATTGCGCATTCTGCTGGCCGCGCTGGTGCTGGCCGTCGCGGCCAAGCTGGCGCTCGATCTGCTGTTGACCCCGGCTGAGCTTTACTCGCTTCACACCACGGTGCTGCGATGATCCGCCTGCTTGCCCTCATGCTGCTGCTTGGCGCGCTTCCCGCGCGCGCCGAAACCGTGGTGGCCGGGCTTTCGCTTGACGAGATCGGCATTACCGCGCGCTTTGACGGCTCGGAAGTGCTGATCTACGGCGCGGTGCGGCGCGATGCGCCCGAACCCGATGGGCCGCCGCTGCATGTGATCGTAACGCTAGAAGGGCCCTCTGGCGCCGTGACGATCCGCAAGAAGAACCGTGAAGCGGGCATCTGGATAAATACCGAAAAGGTCGGCGTGGCGGCGACGCCAAGCTATTATGCGGTGGCCAGCACCGCCCCGCTGGCCGAAATTCTCGACCCCGCCGAAGACGTGCGCCAGCGCATTTCGGTGCCGCTTGCGGTGCGCGCCTTTTCCGGCCCGCTTGAGGTTGAAGACGCGCGCCCCTTTACCGAGGCCCTGCTGCGCATCCGTGCGGCCGAGGGGCAATATTCGCTTGCCGAAGGCGCGGTCACACTGGTCGAGGGTACGCTCTTTCGCGCCGACTTCCGGCTACCCGCCAACCTCGTCGAGGGCGACTACAAGACCCGCATCTTCCTGCTGCGGGGCGGCATCGTGATTGACGCCCACCGCGCGGCATTGCCGGTGCACAAGGTCGGTATCGAGCGCATGATCTTTGTGCTCTCGCGGCAAAACCCGCTGGTCTATGGGCTTCTCTCGCTCTTTATCGCGGTGGCGGCGGGCTGGGCGGCCTCGGCGGCGTTCCGCTTTTTGCGCCCCTGAACCTCAGAACGCCTTGAATGTCATCGTCGTGAGCGTCCGGCTAATGCCCGGAATGTCAAACAGCGCCTCGGTCAGAAAATGCCCCACGTCGGCGTCATCGGGCACATAAACCTTGGCAAGCAGGTCATAATCGCCCGAGGTCGAGTATAGCTCGCTCACCACCTCGCGGTCATAGATGGCGTCGGCCACCTCATAGGTCTTGCCGGGCTGGCACCTTACCTGAACGAACACGCAGCGCATCGCGGCCTCCTGTTGTCTTGTGTCAAACTCTAGCCGCGCGGTGCGGCGGCGAAAACCCCTGCCGCTTGCCTTGGCACAAATATCCACGTCACGCCGGGGCATTCCGGGGGGTAAGTTTCTTGCGCCGCCGGACCAGCCCAGGAATGAATCCTCTTAAATTCCGCCTGTAGTCAATCTGCGCTGCCACCTTGATGCAAATGTGCATAGGATGCTCGGCGAACGAAGCGGGGTTTCACGGATTGCCGAAAACTGATTTCATTTCCGAGGCTTTCAAATGACCCAGCCGACCGTTTCGCGATCAGGCGCCGTATCGGACGACATGCGCCAGACCACCTGCTACATGTGCGCCTGCCGTTGCGGCATCAACGTGCATCTGCGCGATGGCCGCGTGAGTTACATCGAGGGCAACCGCGACCACCCGGTGAACAAGGGCGTTCTCTGCGCCAAGGGCGCCAGCGGCATCATGCAGATCACCGCGCCTAGCCGGTTGCGCCAACCGATGAAGCGGGTCGGGCCGCGCGGGTCGGGCGCGTTTGTGCCGATCAGCTGGGATGAGGCGCTGGCACTGGCGGTGGCCTGGATGCAGCCGCTGCGCGAAACCGCGCCCGAAAAGCTTGCCTTTTTCACCGGGCGCGACCAATCACAATCGCTGACAGGCTGGTGGGCGCAGGCCTTTGGCACCCCCAATTACGCGGCGCATGGCGGCTTTTGCTCGGTCAACATGGCGGCGGCGGGCATCTACACCATTGGCGGCGCGTTCTGGGAATTTGGACAACCCGATTGGGACCGCACCAAGCTGTTCGTGCTCTTTGGCGTGGCCGAAGATCACGACAGCAACCCGATCAAGATCGGGCTGGGCAAGCTCAAGGCGCGGGGCGCGAGGGTGGTGGGGGTGAACCCGATCCGCACCGGCTACAATGCCATCGCCGATGACTGGTATGGCATCACGCCCGGCACCGATGGCCTTTTCATCCTCGCGCTGATTCATTGCCTGTTCGAGGCGGGCAAGATTGACCATTCCTATCTGGCGCGGTTCACCAACGCGCCCTTGCTGGTCAACGCCGCCGAGGGCCCCGAAAAGGGTCTGTTGGCACGCAATGGCGATGGCACGCCGATCGTCATCGACCGGCGCACCGGCGCACCGGCGCCTTGGGATAGCGCCGGGGTAGAACCCGATCTGGGGGCCACATGGGCGGGTAACCGAACCGTGTTTCAGCACATGGCAGAGCGTTACCTCGCCCCCGAATACGCGCCCGAGGCGGTGGCGGCGCGCTGCGGCATTGCCGCCCCGCGCATCCGGTCGTTGGCTGCCGAACTGGCCCGCGTGGCCTTTGACGAGGCGATCGATGTCGCCCAGCCCTGGACCGATTTTCGCGGTATCCGCCACGCCGGAATGACCGGCCGCCCGGTTTCGTTTCATGCGATGCGCGGCATTTCGGCCCACTCCAACGGCTTTCAGACCGCCCGCGCGCTGCACCTGTTGCAGATTATCCTCGGGTCGGTCGAGGTGCCGGGCGGCTACCGGCTGAAACCGCCCTACCCCAAGCCGGTTGAAGCGCATGCGGTGCCGCACTTTGCCGCCCGGCCCGGCACCCCGCTGCCCGGCCCGGTGCTGGGCTATGTGCGCGGGCCCGAACATCTGGCGCTTACCCGCGATGGCACCCCCGCCCGCATCGACAAGGCATTTACCTGGGAAAACCCGTTTTCGGCGCATGGCCTGATGCACATGGTCATTTCCAACGCCCACGCGGGCGACCCCTACCCGATCGACACGCTCTTTCTCTATATGGCCAACATGGCGTGGAATTCGTCGATGAACACCGCGCGGGTGATGGAGATGCTGACCGACAGGCGCGCCGACGGCGAATATGTGATCCCCCACATCATCTATTCTGATGCCTACGCCAGCGAGATGGTCGCCTATTCCGATCTGATCCTGCCTGACACCACCTATCTGGAACGGCACGACTGTATCAGCCTGCTCGACCGCCCGATTTCTGAACCCGATGCGGCGGGCGACAGTATCCGCTGGCCGGTCATCGCGCCCGATCGCGACGTGCGCGGCTTTCAGTCGGTGCTTCTTGACCTTGGCGCGCGGCTGGGCCTGCCCGGCATGGTGGCCGAGGATGGCAGCCCGAAATACGCCAACTACGCCGATTACATCGTGCACCATCAGCGCCGCCCCGGCATCGGGCCGCTGATCGGCTGGCGCGGGGCCGATGGGGCGCAAGAGGGGCGCGGCGCGCCAAACCCCGACCAGCTTGCCCGCTACATCGAAAACGGCGGGTTCTACCAGGCGCATGTGCCTGCCGAGGCGGCGTTTTACAAACCATGGAACGCCGCCTATCAGGAATGGGCGGTGAAGACCGGGTTCTTTGACGCGCCGAAGCCCTATCTGTTCGCGCTCTGGTCCGAACCGATGCGCCGCTTTCAGCTGGCCGCCGAGGGGCACGGGCCCGCGCAGCCGCCCGAACATTTGCGCGCGCAGCTGGCAGAGGCGATGGACCCGCTTCCGATCTGGTATCCGCCGTTTGGCGAGGAAACCGCCACCGCCTACCCGCTGCACGCGCTGACGCAACGGCCAATGGACATGTATCATTCCTGGGGCGCGCAAAACGCCTGGCTGCGCCAGATCCGGGGGCGCAATTTCCTGTATCTGCCCACCAAAGTCTGGGCGGAACATGGGTTTGAAGCCGGCGATTATGCCCGCGTCACCAGCCCCAGCGGCGAGATTGTGGTTCCGGTGGCGCATATGGCGGCGCTGAACGAACACACCGTCTGGACCTGGAATGCGATCGGCAAGCGCCGCGCGGCATGGGCACTTGATAACGGCGCGCCCGAGGCGAAAGAAGGGTTCTTGCTCAACCATCTGATTTCCGAACTGCTGCCCGAGCGGGGCGACGGCCGACGCTGGTCGAACTCGGACCCCGTCACCGGGCAGGCGGCGTGGTTCGATCTGCGCGTGCGCATCGAACGGGTGGGGCCGCGCGACCACGCCGAACCCGCCTTTGCGCCGATCCCGCGCGTGGTGCCCAAAGGGGGCGCGCGCGCATGACCTGCCTGCCCGCCAAAACCGACAAGAAGCTGGGTCTGGTTATCGACCTTGACACTTGCGTTGGCTGTCAGGCCTGCGTGACCGCCTGCAAGGGCTGGAACGATCAGGGCTACGGCGCCCCCCTGTCAGACCAAGACCCCTACGGCGCCGAGCCTTCGGGCACCTTCCTCAACCGGGTGCATTCCTATGAGGTGACACCCGCCGACACCCCACCGCAGATCATCAACTTTCCCCGCTCATGCCTGCATTGCGATAACGCGCCCTGCGTGACCGTGTGCCCGACCGGGGCCAGCTACAAACGCACCGAAGACGGCATCGTGCTGGTGAATGAAGATGCCTGCATCGGCTGCGGCCTTTGCGCATGGGCCTGTCCCTACGGCGCGCGCGAGATGGATGCGGCGGCGGGGGTGATGAAGAAATGCACGCTCTGCATTGACCGGATCTATAACGACACCCTGCCCGAGGCTGACCGCGAACCCGCCTGCGTGCGCACCTGCCCCACCGGGGCGCGCCATTTTGGCGATTTTGCCGACCCCGAAAGCAATGTCAGCCGCCTTTCGCGCGACCGTGGCGGCGTGGCGCTGATGCCCGAAATGGGCACCGCGCCGGTCAACCGCTACCTGCCGCCGCGCCGCAAAGACCAAGCGGCCAACACGCCGCTGGCGCCACTGGTTGATCTTGCCACCACCGGGCTTGCCGGGTGGCTTGACCGCATGTTGGGCAAGATCTGATGCACCCCGCGCCCTCGGTCATTCTGTTCACGGTGCTTTCGGGGCTGGGGTTCGGGTTTCTTGCATTCCTTGCCGCTGGGCTGGTTGGCGCCAGCGGCTGGGCCGCCTTCGCGCTTTGGTTTATCGGCTACGGGCTGGCGGTTGTCGGGCTTCTGGCCTCGGCCTTTCACCTTGGCAACCCGCAGCGTGCGCTGCGAGCCTTTAGCCAGTGGCGCAGCAGCTGGCTGAGCCGCGAGGCATGGGCCTCGGTGGCAACACTCGTGTTCCTCGCGCCCATGGCGCTGTCGGACTGGCTCGGCCTTGGCTGGCCGCGCGCATGGGGTTTGGCGGGGGCGGTGATGTGCCTTGCCACCGTTTTCACCACCTCGATGATCTACGCACAGCTAAAGACTGTGCCGCGCTGGAACCACTGGGGCACGCCTGTCATGTTCCAGTTCTTCGCGCTGGCCGGGGGCGCGATACTGGCGGGCAATCGGCTTTGGGCTGCGGTTATGCTGGTGGTTCTGGGCGCCCTGCTGACCGCACACTGGCGCATTGGCGACGGGCGCTTTGCAGCAGTGGGGGCCAGCATCGGTTCAGCCACAGGGCTTGGCACAATCGGCACCGTGCGGGTGTTCGAGCAGCCACACACCGGGCCGAACTACCTGATGCGCGAGATGATCTACATCGTCGCGCGCAAGCACGCGCAAAAGCTGCGCGCCATTGCCTTCGGGCTTGCGGTGGTGGCGCCGCTGGCCGTGGTGCTTGGCCTGCCGCCGGGGCCGCTAACCGTGGTGCTGGCGACCGCGCTGCATCTGCCCGGCGCACTGGCCGCGCGCTGGCTGTTCTTTGCCGAGGCCGAGCATGTGGTGGGGCTATATTACGGCCAGCGCGGCGGCAGCTGACAGCGCTCAGCCGTCGTCCGCGCCCGCCCCCAGCACCAGCGCCGCCCCGCCGCGCGGCAAATCATCGACACCCAAGGGCGCCGTAGGCCGCGCAAGGCGGTTGCGCACCACCCAGAGCAGGCGGTTTTCGGCCCGCGTAATCGCGACATAGGCCAGCCGCTTCCAAAGCGGGATTCCCGCCTCGATCCGCCCTGCCCGTGCGGCGGCGTATAGATCGGGGGCGAAGACCTGCACACTGTCCCACTGGCTGCCCTGCGCCTTGTGGATGGTGACCGCCGCGCCATGCAGAAATGCCGCCCCCATGCGCGCGGCAAAGGGAATGAACGGCTCGTCACTATCGGGGATTTCGATCTTGATGATCGAGGCCGCCGAAAGCCTCGGGTCTTCCGCGCCCATCACATGCAGGCGCGAGAAACCAGGCTTGGTGCCGGGGCCAAGATAGATCACCTGCGCGCCCTTGATCAGCCCGCGCGCCTCAAGGTCAATCCGCTTCTTGCGGTGCTTCAAGGGCAGCTCGATGCCATCGCAGATGAGCGGCTCGCCCGGCAGCAGCGCATCTGCCGGGGCGCCGTGTGCCGCGCGAAAGGCCGCGATCAGCCGCACGCGGGTGACATTGCGCCAGACCAGCACCGGGCTGCGCGCCATCAGGTCACACTCCACCCTTTCGGCCCAGACCACGCGGGGGTCGCGCCGCGCGGCCACTTCCACCATCCGCTCAAACGCCTCAAAGCCGATGTTTTCATCGCCAAGCGCATGTGCGAGGTCCAGAATGGGGTTATCCTGCGCCTGCCGGTGAATGCGCGTCAGATCGAGCCTGCGGCCATCGCCCAACCGGTCAAACACCATCTCGCCTGATTGCCCCACCGGCGCCAACTGCGCCGGGTCGCCAAAGATGATCAGGGTCGGGAAAATCTCGCGCAGGTCGTCGAATTGGCGCTCATCGAGCATCGAAGCCTCATCGACCAGCCCGATATCGAGCGGCTCATCGCGCCGCTTCCAGCCCTTGATGAAATCGCTGCCGCGCAGCCCCGCCGCCGCCAGCGCGCCGGGGATAGACTTCACCACATCGTAAAACGCCTTGGCACGGTCAAGCGCCGCCTCGCCCAAACCTTCTACCACAGGCCGGGTGCCCTGCCCGGCCAGCCATTCCGCAATGCGTTCATATTGCGGGTCGTAAACGGGGGTGTAGAGAATGCGGTGAATGGTCGTGGCGGGCACGCCGCGCCCGCGCAGCACTGATGCCGCCTTGTTGGTGGGGGCGAGTATCGCCAGTGTGCGCCGGTCTTTGCGCCGCCGCCCCTCCCAATCGCCCGAAACGGTATCGACCCCGGCGGCGGCCAGCGCCTTGCAAAGCTCGGCCAAGAGCATGGTCTTGCCCGACCCGGCCTTGCCCACCACCGCCAGCACCCGGCGGCTGCCGCCCTCAGGCGTCAGCGTGCCATTGAGAAGGTCCACTCCCGCCGCCCCAAGCGCCTCGGCGATCTGGTCCCAGGCGTCGGCCTGATCGTGCGAAAACTGCAAGGCGGGGGCAAGGCTCATGGCGCGGACCCTAACTGTGGCGCAACGCAGGCGCAAAGCGAAAAGGGTCAGGCAAAAAGCCCGACCCCGATGCGCCGCAACCCCTTGCCCACGCGCATCTGAAACAGCGCATCCAGCCCCTGCCGCTGTGCCAGCGCCGCCCCGGCTTGCTCGCCAAGCACCATCAGCGCCGTGGCCCAGGCATCGGCCGCAGCACAGGTCGCGGCCAGCACGCTGACCGCCGCGACCCCGTTTTGCAGCGGTGCGGCGCGGGCGGGGTGCATGGTATGGCCCACCCGCGCGGTGCCGACGCGCACGAAATTGCGCGTGTCGCCAGAGGTGGCAATGGCGCGGTCGTGCAGCGCCACCGTGCCAGCAACCCCCGGCGCGTCATAATCGGGCGCCTCAATTGCCACGCTCCACGGCACACCGCCGGGCTTGGTGCCGCCCGCGCGCATTTCGCCGTCAATGCCCACAAGGTAGTCGGCAATGCCCCACGCCGCCATCACCCGCGCCAAAGCATCAACGCCAAACCCTTTGGCGATGCCCGACAGATCGAACCGCACCGCTTCCAGCCGCCGCGCGCACCCCGCGCCAAGTTGCAGCACCTCGGCACAAGGGCGGCGGGGGCGCCCAGTCAACGCACGAATCGCGGCCTCATCGGGGCGCCGCGCAGGCGGGCCAAAACCCCACGCCGCCACCAGATCGCCCAGCGCCATGTCGAACGCACCACCCGACGCCGCGCCAATTTCCAACCCCATCGCCAGCACCGCCATCAGATCGGCGGGCAGCGCCACCCATGCGCCGGGCGCCGCCGCGTTCAGCCGATTGAGGTCAGACCCCTGCCGCCAGTTCGACATCTGCTGTTCGACATCCTCGACCGCCGTCGCCAGCGCCGCACGCAGCCCCGGCCAGACGCCATGGCAAACCGCAGTCCATTCCGCCGCCATCGCCGGGCCGCGCAGGGTGACGCGTTCAGTAGATGTCTTCGACATAGCGGCCATCGGCTTTCAGCTTGGCGGCCGATAGACCGACCGGCGCCAGTACATCATCCATCGCCGCCATCACATCGCGCGCCATTTCGCGGCTGCCCACCACCATTACCTGCGCGCCCGCCTTGACCATGGTACGCAGCACCTCGGCATCGGCGCGCAGTTTGTCTTGCAGATAGGCCTTTTCAGAGCTGCGGCTGAAGGCGGTGACCAGCGCGCCCAACTTGCCCTCGGAAAGCCACTGCATCATTTCGGCGCGGTAGAGAAAATCCGAATCCGGGTCGCGCGCGCCAAAGTAGAGACGCATCGGGCGTCGCGCCTTGTTGGCGCGGATGAACCCGGCCAGCGGCCCCACACCGCAGCCCGCGCCCACCATGATCACCGGGTTGCGCCCGGCATCGAGCCGGAATTCGGGGTTGGGCCGCACAAAGGCCGAAATCCGGTCGCCCGGTTTCAGCCCGTGCAGAAATCGCGAACACAGCCCGTGTTCATGCTCACGCACCGAAAACTCCAGAAAGCCATCCGCCGAGGCCGAGCCGATCGAATAATAGCGCGGCATGTTGGAACCCGGTGGCACGATGCCAATCAGATCGCCCGCCTCAAAATAGGGCAGCGCGGCGCGCCCGGTCAGCTTTTGCCAAAAGCCCTGTCGCGCATCGGGCGGCGCGCCAAAGCGCATGATTGCCGAGGGCGCGCCCACGTCGGCGCCGTAATCCTGCCGTGAGATCAGCTCGAACGGCTGGCGGCGCGGCGTTTCGGCAATATGCACCAGCCGCAACTCATGCCCCAAATGCGGCGCAATGGCATCGCCCCATCGCGCGAACTCCTGCGGCGATTCGCGGTTGATGGTTTCGAGGTGCGAAAAGATCGGCCAACCCTTGGCAATCAGCGCCGCCTCGACCTCAACCGCGAAATAGCAGAAATGGCCAAAATCGCGGTCGCCAAAGCCCAACAACGTCACGCCACGCTTTGGCGTTGCCCGAAGCTTGGGCAATACCTCAAGGAACCTGCGCGCGGTGGCAGGGGCCGCGCCATCGCCATAGGTCGCGGTCAGAATGAACATCCGCCGATCACCGCAATGCGCCGCCGAAAGCTGGTTCATCTCGGCCACATGCACAAAATGCCCCGCCGCCGTCAGCGCGTTTTGCAGCGTATAGGCAAAGCCCCAGGTCGAGTTGCCCTCAGACCCGACCAGAATGACCGTATCGGCATTGGCCAGCGCCACGTTGCGCCGAATGCGCGGGCGCGCGCGCCGCCGCCGCCACCACAGCACCACCCCCGAAAAGGCAAGTGGCGGAACTGCCAGCGCCGCCGCCCCGGTCAGCAGCGCCAGCCACCAGAGACCCTGCCCGGTGTGCAGCGCCAGCACCACCGCATAGGCGCGCCGCGCGCCCGAATGCGGCAACCACGAAACCACTTCGCCGCTTGCCTGATCAATGAAACCTGCGCCAGTGCTGGTCAGCAGCTCATAAGGCTCGGTCGGGTCGCCGTCATAGGGGAAGACCAGCTTGCGCAGATCGCGCAGGTCGACCGCCTGCAACGCCGGCATCTGGTCCACCGGCAGCGGCGCCGTGCCGCCGAGCGTTGCGGGGTAGCCGGGCTGCGCCTCCATTCCGCTCGGAAGCAGGCCGAAGAAGGCGGCGGACATGTATCCGCCGCTTAGCGCCAGCAGCAGCAGCGCCAGAAAGCTCGACCGGCTCAAGACCACATGCAGCCGTTGCAGCGGTGTGCCGCGCACTGGCGCGCGCAGCATTCGCAGCCCGCCCATGCGGGTGACAAGAAGCCTGAACCCCGACAGCGCCACCAGCACTAGCGCCACCGCGCCAAGGCCCGCAAGCCCGTGCCCAAGGCGCGCGTCGCCCATCCCGAAGGCGCGGTGAAGATCGCCGACACGGGTGGTAAAAGCCGACGGCGCATAGCGCGAAATCGGTTCGGCCGTCATCGGGTCAACCGTCATGCTCAGCGGCTCATCACCCTCGGTATAATCGACCACCACCCGGCCAGAGGGCTTGCGGCTGATCTGTTCCGCCATGGGGTAGCGCGCCACCACCGCCGCGGCGAGGTCAGCCACACGCACCGCGCCGCGCGGCGGCACCGAAACCTGCGCGCGGTCATAGGCCGGGCCGGGCGCCAGCAGCGCCCCCGAGACCGCCAGCGCCACCAGCAATAGCGCCGCAGCAACCCCCAAAACCGCGTGAAGCCTGCGCTGCATGTGCTGCCCGGCCCCGCCTAGAGGTCGAACCGAAGGCTTTTGACGTAGCCGCGCCCGTCCACCTCCACCCCGGCCGAAGCTGCGGCCAGAGGTACCTCGGCGTCGGTGCCGTAGTCGCGCCCCTCATAAAGCGTGCTGTCGATGCGCAGCACAAATCCCGCGTCGAAAAGCTCGTCCGCCAGATCAAGCGTCAGTTCCGCCACCTCGCCGCGCCGCACACTGGCGCCCGATTTGCCATCAACTTCGGCGGCGCGGTCTGCCCCGGCCTGATCGGTCGCGCGCCACCAATTGCGGAAATGCGAATAATAACGGGTGTTGTAGCCGAACACATGCAGCGTCTGGACGTATTTACCCTCGGCATCGACCAGATAGACCGCCGCATAGGCACCGCCGATGAAGTTGCGCGCCAAGGTGGTGGTCAACCTGATCTCGCGCGCAGCGGCGGGCGCCGCGAGCGCAAGGGTCAGGGTCAGGGCCAGCGTGGCCAATACGGGGGGCACGGGGCGATGGCGCATCGAGATCTCCGTAACGGGTCGGGGACGCTGGCGGCCAGACTACGCGATTGCGGGGCGCAGGTGAACGGGTGTTTTGCCCTGCCAGAAAAACTTCAGCCGCCTGCGGCGAAGCGCCACGGCGGCTGAAGCCAGAGGTTTGCGCGAGTGCGCCCTAGCGGTTGAGCACGGCCAGATAGGCCTCGACCTGCGTCAATTCATCATCGGTCAGCTCGATGAAACCCATGTTTTCGTTGGTTTCCATCTGCAGCTTGATGTTCTCGACAGTCTGGCCCGCAATCGCGGGGCCGATGTCGCCTTGGCCTTTCATGCCGTGGCACGAGGCGCAGCCGACGCCGCCTGCGGTCTCCTCAAAAATCACCTTGCCCGCAGCTTCATCCGCAGTCAGCTCGGGCGCCTGGGCAAGCGCCGGTGTCGCCAGCGCGAACATGCCGACCAGTGCAGCGGCAATCTTTGCGTTATAAATCATCGTGCGTTCCACCTTTTTCTGGCCCTAACCCGGCTTGGGCTTCGGGTCTTTCTGATCGTCCCTGGCGCCTCAGGGCGGGGCAAGCGCCGCTCCCGAACCCGGCCCGCCACCACCCCTCACGGGTGCTGCCAGTCATTGCGGCGGGCACAGTGCAGATATTGCATCAAATGCGCCCCCTGCCAACGCGCGGGAATGTCGCAGGCAACATATATGTTTTCGCCACTCGCAATATTACATTAGATAAAACAATGATATAGGGTCGTCTGCGCGAGCTTCACAAGTGCGTGCGCTAATGTTTCAGGCGCGCAGATCCGCTTGAGGGAACCGCGCGCCCGAATCTGTTGTACTCTGGCCTAGTGCGATTCTGCTTCGTGCAGCTGGCGCAGGTAGGCTGCGACCTGGTCAACTTGCGCTTCGGTCAGCTCGATAATGCCCATGTCGGGCACGGCCTTCATAGCTGCCATGATCGCGACCGGGTCCTTGCCGCGAATATCGGGGCCGATGATGCCCGCCGCATCCATGCCGTGGCAGGCCTGGCAGCCAACACCGCCTGCGAGCTCCTCGTAGATCTTCTGGCCCTCGGTCGCCTCGGGGTCGTAGGTCAGCACCTCGACCTTGCTCAGCACCTGAAGGTAGGCAAAGACATCGTCCTGCTCTTTTCCGTTCAGCGTGAAGAACTCCATCATCGGAACGGCACCCGACAGCGCGCTGTCGAATGCGGACCGCAAGACACCCTTGATCCCCGGCGCACCCTGTTCGATCGAGCCGTTGCCGAGCGGACCGTGGCACATCTGGCACCCGACATCGCCCGCCGATTCGTCATAGATATGCTTGCCGCGAAGCTCCTGCTCGTTCATCTCGGGAAAAAGCACCGCCGGGGCGGATTGCGCCAAGGCGCCGCCGCTGCCCAGGGTCAAGGCCACGACTGCCGCCATGCCGGTTTTCATGAAAGGCACATGCCACTCGTATTTCTTGTGCTGCTGCATCAGTTCCCTCGCTTGGTGGTGACCCGGTTCATCACTTTGGCGGAACCATAGCAGCCACCTCGAAAATTGAAAGCGGGCCAAACGGGCAGTCGGGCAGATGTGAGGCATGATCCTGCCCCGCTCTGCACACCGCCCGGCGATCCGGCCCCGGTGAAAGATGCCCGCAGCACCTTGCGATGCTGCGGGCCATGTCGTTTCGGTAGTCGCTCAGGCGCGGCTTACTTCGCTGCGGCTTTCGCGGCGCGAACCAGTTCGCGCATTTCTTCCGATTTCACGCCGCCCATGTCGGATTCGACGCGGGCATTCCAGCCGTCAAAGCGGTAGAAGCCGCCCGAGTGGGTGTCGCCGCCGTGCGCCGTCGGGATCCAGGCTTTCGGGGCCATGGTGTTCAGATCAAGAACGATGGTTTCCCAGCCGTTCATGTTCGAAATCCAGAGTTCGTTCACAGCCGGATCGGGATGCAGGATGCAGTGGTCAACCGAGTTGGCCGAACCGCCGAGGAAGATCGGCTGCTGGAACAGGCCAGCGCGCTTCGGGGTGAAGGTCTTGAGGTCGAGCACACCCAGCACCGAACCGATGTTGTGCGAGCCTTCGCCCTTGCCGACCGCGAAGCCCAGGGTTTCATCCCAGTTCATGCAGATCCCGTAGGGGCCGCCAACGCCAGCCGAGGTGCGGCCAACGATTTTGTTGTTTTCGTCATCAAGCTTGAACACCATCGAGCCGTGGCCGTCGATGACATAGGTGAACTTGCCATCTTCGGTGTGGGTGATGCCGATCGGGTGGTTGCCGAAGCCCATGATGTTCTTCACGGCGCCGGTGTCGAGGTTGACCTTGGCAATGCCCGCCGCGTGGTGCGAATCGGCGTCACGGATTTCAGGCGAGCCGATCGAGACATAGAGCGTCTTGCCATCGGGCGAAGGCGTGGTGAACGGGTGACCCATAACCTGCACGTCTTCGTAGGTGATCGAACGCGCGACGCGGTTGTTGTCTTTCGGGTCGAGGATATGGTGCGGGCCGCCGTCAGCGCCAAAGCCCCACTGCAGAACCACGCGATCGTTGCCGTCAACGTCGGTCCACGACTGGATGTGGTGCAGACGCTGGGCGCGCGGGGCGCCGCGGAAGCGCGATTCTTGCACCATCAGCTTGTCGATCTTCATCGTGCGAACGTTCACGACGGCGACGTAAGACGCGAAGCCGGTCGCCGAAGGGTTGGCCACGGACGAGAACGCGTTCACGCTGGCGTCGTCGGGGTTGGCAACTTCCGACCAGCCGATGTAGGCCCATTTGCCGTCGGGCGACAGCGCCACACCGTGCGGCGCGCCGCGCAGTTTCGAGGTCTTCTCGGTTTGGACGCCGACGAAGCCGTAGACGTTTTCCTTGGTCATCGCGTCGATCAGCTGGAAGCCGCCCCAGCCACCCGCAAGCGCCTTGTTCGGGTTCGGGTTGGCGTGCGATTCCGAGGTCGCGTAGATCAGCGGGTGGGCAACCGGGTCCCAGGCATCGGGGCCCGACGAATCGAATTGGGCGACCAGGTAGAGGCCGCCACGATCGGATTCAGCATTGGCCCAGGCAGCAGCGGCGCCGCTTTGCGCGGCGGCGACGGCCTCGGCATAGCCGGGGATGTCGGCGGTGTCGGCGCTGGCGGCAGACGCCATCGCGAACATCGAAGCGCCCGCAAGCAAAGCAAAGGAAGTAGCACGAAGTTTCATGGGTTGATCCTCTCAAAATGCGCCAGACACAGAAGGCTGTGCGTCAACCGACTGTACTGACGTCTGGGCGGAACCTAGAGGCATTGGGGTCACGACTATATGACATAGATCAAGTTTAGGTGCTCGCGGCGGCGTGATCGGTTGGCCATTTTGACGCAGGCTGCACATATCTTTGATCTGCGAGCGCAAACATCGCTACTTGCCCGATTCGCGGGCAGCACGCATGAAAAATGGGCGCCGGCACCCGCCGACGCCCCGGTTCATTTCAGCTTGCCAAACTGTCAGTGGCAGTAATTGTTGGTGGCCGCCATCGCCACACCCCAAGGCGCATCGGTGACGTTCGCAATGATCTTGTGCACCGTCTTGTTGTAGATGTCGATCACCGCCAACCCGCCCGAATCGTGCAGCGGCACATAGAGCTTCTTGCCGTCGGCATCGGCAATGCCCTCGGCCGGCCCGCCCGGCAGATCAAGAAACGCGACCGTCTCCAACTTTTCCAGATCGATCACCGCCACCTTGTTCTCTGTATTCGACACGACGAAAGCCAGCGTCTCGAAGAATCCGGTAGAAATCGAGGTGACACCGCCAACCCCCGGCAGCGTGGCGACCTCTTGCCAAGGATCGGTGGAAATCACGGTAACCGTGCGGTCGATGTCATTGCCGACCATCATGAAGACACCATCGGCGGTGCCATAGGCGCGCGAAGCACCCTTGCCCACCTGCAACCGATACTCCTCGGCCCACTGCCGCATGTTGACGACAGAAAGATGCCCCTCGGCCTTCAGGGTCACCAGCCCGAAAAGTGAATTCGGCGTGCGCGTCAGCGCGCTCATCTCATCGCCTTTTGGCGTTTGCGCAGGGTCAACGGCCAGCGACATCTGGATCGGGTCCAGCACATAGCCCGACAGCACGTCCACGGTCACGATCTGGCCCTTCACACTGTCGGTAAGGTGCACCTGCATCGAATCCGCCGAAAACGCGACTGCGCTTGGCCGGGTAAAGGTCTGCTCCAGCACCCGCGCGATGGTGTTGTCATCAAGGTTGATGATGCCAAGCTGGCCGGTGGTGCTGTCGGTAACCACCAAGAGCAGGCTGTCAGGGCTGAGCACCAACGTATCGGGGCTGAACGGTAAGGTCAGCACCGCCTCGTCAGCCTGGGTCGCAATATCGTAGACATGCACCGTTTTGCTGGCGCGGTTCGAATAGATCACGCGCTCGGGTTCCTTGGCGACCAGCAGATCGTCGGGCACCAGGGAAAGTTGCAGGCGCGTCACCAGTTCATCCTTGGTCACGTCGATCACCGCGATTTCGGGCTTGGTCGTGCTTTGAACGAAGACATATTGCTTGATGTCGCCCAGCGTCACCGCTTTGGGCGCGGCGAAATAGTAATACCCCGCCGCAGCGGCTGCGGCCAACGCGACCACCACAATTCCCGCAAGAACCTTGCCGTTCATTGCCATTTTCCTTTTCTTGCGTTTTGAAGTTGCGCCCCGACCGATCAGTTCAGCCCAAGCCACGGGTAGATGATGTCGCTGACCGTGTGGAAGTTATCGGTCACCAGCACCAGACCAAATGCGACGATCACGACCATGCTGACAAATCCGATCTGCGGCGTGTAGCGGCTGAGCCACTGCATCGCGCTCATCGTGCGCGACAGGAAGAAAGCGGCGGCAAGGAAGGGAATCGCCACCCCCATCGAGAACACGAACAGGATCGTGGCACCCACCGTGGCCGAGCCGAGCATGCCGACATAGACCAGCAGCGTGGCCACGATGGCGCCCGAAAAGCAGACCATGCAGCCCAGAGAGAAGCCGACCGAAAGCAGGAAAGAGCGCACATAACCGCCGCTGTCACCGCCGCTGACCTGCTTGGGCATCGGCATCCGGCATACCAGCGGCGCGCGCGACTTGATCCCCATCCAGAGACCCATGACGATCACCAGAATGCCGGTTCCCACAGCCATTTCGCGGCTGGCGGAATCGAAGATGATCTGCGCCGAACGCCCGGCATAGCCGATCACCGCGCCCGCAAAGGTGTAGAAGGCCGTGAACCCCGCCACAAACGTCAAGGCGATCAGAATCATCCGCCGCCGCGTGACCGCAGGCACCGAATCGCCGCGCGACATCTGCTCGGCACTCAGCCCGGTCAGCGTCGCCATGTAGACGATCAGCAGTTGCAGCAGGCAGGGCGTCAGCGTGGCCGACAGCAGCCCCGCCGAAAGTGCCGCAATCAGCGTCGGCGACGACAGCACGTTTTCAGCCGCCGGGTATTCGATCGGCAGGTTCCAGACCAGCGAGCGCGGCGCGTCTTCGGCGTCATATTTGTTCCAGACCAGAAGCTTCAGCTCTTTCGTGGCATCGGTGATGATGTCGTTGCCCGCCGCATCTTGCAGGGCAAAGCGCACATCGGTGGTGCGGTGGTGGTCGGTAAAGACCGGGCCATCAAGAAAGATCGGCTCATAGGGCACCCCGTCCACCTGCAACTCAAACCGCGGCAGTTCCTGATTCAACAGATCGATATGGGTGACCTCATTGACAAAGAACACGATGTTCTTGTCGAGTTCGTACCGCTCGCGCACCTTGGCGGAACTGGTGCGCTCAAAATAGGTGGGCGAGGCATACATGGCATCGACGTCGAACCCCTGCCCGCCATCTTCACTGATCGCGTTATGCGCGCGCGTCATGAACTGGCCAAGCGTGCGCTGCTGCGCCGAGCGCCCCGAGGAAACCTGTTCCGAGATGTCGGTCAGGATCGTCTTGCCCTCGAAGAAATAGGGCATGACCAGCCAACCCGAGGCCAGAATAAGCGTCACAACAAGTGTTACGGCAAGCAGAACCGCCTTGCCAAAACCGGGTTTCCCGGATTTCGGCGGGGTCACGCCAGCCGATTTTGCGTCATTGGTTGCAATCGTCATGTTCTTTTTCCTCAATCGCCTGGTTTCGGCTGTCAGGCGCCCGGCCGGGCAATTTGCTGCGGCGCGTGCGCCAGATGATGGCGCTGACCTAGGCGAAGCGTTCAACCCGGAACATGACCCAAATCAAGTGCCAAATGCGCGCAGGGCAGCGGCGCGGCGGCGCGCGGCCACGCCCGGCCCTGCCGCATCGAAAGAAATATCTATTATCGTCATATAATTAACTGCGCCAACGCGGACCGGCAGGGGCGCCGCCCGCAACGGCACGCCCGCACATGCCATATTCACAATCGCGTGGGCGACTTATCAGGGCGCGTGTCAGAGCTGCTCTTGCCCCGCCTCCAGCGCATCTTCAAAGGTGCGCAGGCCGGGGCGCGGTGCCTGCACCAGCACCGCCATGTTGCCCGGTTTATGCAGGTTCTTGTACATCTTGGTATGCGCCGCCGGTATTTCGGCCCAGGGGAAGACCTCGCTCATCGCCGGGTCCAGCCGCCGCTCCAGCATCAGCTTGTTGGCAGCACTCGCCTGCTTGAGGTTTGCAAAATGGCTGCCCTGCACACGCTTCTGGTGCATCCAGAGGTAACGCACGTCGAAGGTCAGGTTGTAGCCCGTGGTGCCGGCGCAGATCACCACCATGCCGCCGCGCTTGACCACGAATACCGAAACCGGAAATGTCGCCTCGCCGGGGTGTTCAAACACCATGTCCACATTGTTGCCCTTGCCGGTGATTTCCCAGATCGCGGCGCCGAACTTGCGGGTTTCCTTGAACCATGCGGCATATTCGGGGGTGCCCACTTTCGGCATCTGCCCCCAGCAACTGAAATTCTTGCGGTTGATCACGCCCTTGGCGCCCATATCCATCACAAACTGGCGCTTGTCCTCTTCGGAAATCACGCCGATCGCGTTGGCTCCGGCGGCGTTTATCAGCTGAATCGCGAATGACCCCAGCCCCCCCGAGGCGCCCCACACCAGCACATTGTCGCCGGGTTTGAGCACATGCGGGCGGTGGCCGAACAACATGCGGTAGGCGGTGGCCAGCGTCAGTGTGTAGCAAGCCGATTCTTCCCACGTCAGATGGCGCGGCCGCGCCATCAACTGCTGCGCCTGCACACGCGTGAACTGCGCAAAACTTCCGTCGGGCGTTTCATAGCCCCAGATCCGCTGGCTGGGGCTGAACATCGGGTCGCCGCCGTTGCATTCCTCGTCGTCGCCATCATCCTGATTGCAGTGGATCACGACCTCGTCGCCCACCTTCCAGCGTTTGACCTTGTCGCCCACCGCCCAGATGATCCCCGAGGCATCAGACCCGGCAATGTGATAGGGCTGCTTATGGCCGTCAAACGGGCTGACAGGGGTGCCAAGCCCGGCCCAGACGCCATTGTAGTTAACCCCGGCGGCCATCACCATCACCAGCACCTCGTGGCTGTCGACCTGCCAGGTATCGACCACCTCGACCTGCATCGCGCGTTCCGGCTCGCCGTGGCGCTCACGCCGGATCGCCCAGGCATACATCTTGGCCGGAACATGCCCCAACGGGGGCATCTCGCCGATCTCGTAAAGGTCTTTCCGCAGCGCGTCGTAAGGGGCGATTTCGGGTTTGGGGTCGAGAGCCATGCGTCACTCCTGCGGCAGGTGCGCGCGGGCAATGCCGCAGCGCAGAATCGGGGCGTTTGCACAGGGAATACGGTTGCCCGCGCAATAATGCAATGCCTGACGTGGTTATTTTGTAATTTTATGACTTCACGAACGCAAAGCAGGGTGGGCGCTGGCGCACCCGGCCCTCGGCCTTCGGGGCAAAGATCAGTGGTAGGTGTAGGTGCCGATCTCGCACACGTTGACCCCGTATTTGGTCAAAACGTCGCCGTCGCTGAAAACCGCCTTGAAATCGAAGATGCAGTAGCCGGTGCCATCGTCAAAATTGATGTTCACCGAAGACCCCGAGGGCAGCACGTCGCGGCCCAGAATGTCTTCTTGCCAGCTGCGCGCATCGGTATGCGAGCCATAGAACTCGACAATCGTATAGCCGGTGTTGTTGACGATCCTCACCCGACGGTCGAGCGCGGCGGCGGGAAGTGCGGTGGCCGCCATCAGCGCGGCGGCAACCCCTAAACGCAGCATGGAACGATGTAGCATGATCAGACCCCTCAATATCTTGCAGCGCGCCAATCCCCGCGCCAAGGCCAGGGCGCTACCCCTACGCCCATGCTGGCAGAATTTGCCTGCTCACGATAATTTGCAACATAAATCCCCTGCCGCAGCGCAACGCATCTCGCTGCGGCGCGGCGAATTGACAGAGACACAATCTTTCGCCTAAACCAGCGTCAACCGCAACTTTCTTGCGACATGAACCGGAGGCCGCCATGACCACCCCCGCCGCGCGCAAAGACGCCCCGTGGCTGTTTCGCACCTATGCGGGGCATTCGACCGCGCATGCGTCAAACGCGCTTTACCGCGCTAACCTCGCGCGTGGGCAAACCGGGCTTTCGGTCGCCTTCGACCTGCCGACCCAGACCGGCTACGACAGCGACCATGTGCTGGCGCGCGGCGAAGTTGGCAAGGTAGGCGTGCCGGTCTGCCATCTGGGCGACATGCGCGCGCTGTTTGACGGCATCCCACTCGATCAGATGAACACATCGATGACGATCAATGCCACCGCGCCGTGGCTGCTGGCGCTTTACATCGCTGTGGCCGAGGAACAGGGCGCCGACGTGACCGCACTGCAAGGCACCGTGCAAAACGACATCATCAAGGAATACCTCTCGCGCGGCACCTATATTTGCCCGCCCAAGGCCAGCCTGCGCCTGATCACCGATGTGGCCGCCTACACCGCCGAACATATGCCCAAATGGAACCCGATGAATGTCTGTTCCTACCACCTGCAAGAGGCCGGGGCGACGCCCGAGCAGGAGCTGGCCTATGCACTGGCCACAGCCATTGCGGTGCTTGATGACCTGCGCGGCAAGGTGGCGGCCGAGGCATTTCCCGCCATGGTCGGGCGCATTTCGTTTTTCGTGAACGCCGGTATCCGCTTTGTCACCGAGCTGTGCAAGATGCGCGCCTTTACCGAACTTTGGGATGAGATCTGCCGCGACCGATATGGCATAACCGAGGAACGCTACCGCCGCTTTCGCTATGGTGTGCAGGTCAACAGCCTTGGCCTGACCGAACAGCAGCCCGAAAACAACGTTTACCGCATCTTGCTGGAAATGCTCGCGGTGACGCTGTCGAAGAACGCCCGTGCCCGCGCCGTGCAACTGCCCGCATGGAACGAGGCGCTGGGCCTGCCGCGCCCGTGGGACCAGCAATGGTCGCTGCGGATGCAGCAAATCCTCGCCTATGAAACCGACCTGCTGGAATACGGCGACCTCTTTGACGGCAACCCGGCGATCGCGGCCAAGGTCGAGGCGCTGAAGGCAGGCGCGCGCGATGAGCTCGCCACGCTTGATGCGATGGGTGGGGCGATTGCCGCGATTGATTACATGAAGCGGCGGCTGGTCGAGGCTAACGCCGAACGCCTCGCGCGGATCGAGGCGGGCGAGACCGTGGTGGTCGGCGTCAACCGCTGGACCGAGGCAGAGCCCTCGCCGCTGACGGCGGGCGATGGTGGCATTCTGATCGTCGATCCGGGGGTCGAGGCCGATCAGGTGGCGCGGCTGAATGCTTGGCGCGCGGGGCGCGACGCTGGCGCGGTGGCCGCAGCGCTGGCCGCCCTTCGGGCGGCAGCGACTGCGGGGCAAAATATCTTGCCCGCTTCGGTAGCGGCGGCAAAGGCCGGGGCTACTACGGGCGAATGGGCTGGCGTGATGCGCGCGGTGCATGGCGAATACCGGGGGCCGACCGGTGTTTCGGCCGCGCCATCAAACCGCACTGAAGGGCTGGAAACGCTGCGCGATGCGGTCGATGCAGCCAGCGCGCGCCTGGGGCGCAGGCTCAAGTTCGTGGTCGGCAAGCCGGGGCTTGATGGCCACTCGAACGGCGCCGAGCAGATCGCCTTTCGTGCCCGCGATTGTGGCATGGACATTACCTACGAAGGCATCCGCCTGACCCCAGAGCAGATCGTGGCGCGGGCACTAGAAGACCGCGCACATGTGGTCGGCCTGTCGATCCTGTCGGGCAGCCACCTGCCGCTGATCGAAGAGGTGATGGCGCGCATGCGCGCGGCGGGCCTTGGCGCGGTGCCGGTGGTGGTGGGCGGCATCATCCCCGAAGAAGATGCCGAAAAGCTGCGCGGCTTCGGCGTGGCGCGCGTTTACACCCCCAAGGATTTTGAGTTGAACCGAATCATGGCTGAAATCGTGGATCTGGCCAGCCCACCCGCCCCGGCGGGGGCTTGATCGACGCTCCGACAGGGGCGAAGATGCGCCGTCACCCAACGGCAGGAGAAACCGGATGCGCCGCCAGTTGCCCTACGCCGCCGCGCTGGCCGCTGCCCTTGTCGCGGGGCTGGCGCTGCGCGCAACGGCGCTGGGCGATGTCGCAAAGGTCGCCCTGGTCGGCCTTGCCGCTATTATCACGCTCTACGTCACGGAATACCTGCTCTCGCGGCGCCGCTGACTGGACGCCCCCGGACAGGCTGGCGGCAACCGCAGGCCGCAACAGCCGCCCGCTGACAGGTCGAGCCCGGAATTAGCTAGACTGCCAACCCGGACCGCCCAGGCATTTCGCGCCCGAAGCCGGACCTCTGGAAAAGAACGACATCGCATCGGCGCGCCGCCGCCCGCTACACCACGCGCGCAAGCATGCCGCCGGGCTGGCGTTCGATCCGGCCCTCGATTTCCAGTGCCAGCAATTCCGGCGCGATCTGGCTGGCAGGTAGCGCGAGGTCGCGGATCAGCTGGTCTTCGGCCAGCGGGCTCGGCCCGAGCCGATCCAGAATGGTTGCCTGCAGCGGCACGGCCGGGCCGCGCGGTGTGGCGCCTGCGGTAGCGGTGCCGTCAACACAGGCACCTGCTCCGGCATCCGCAACCGCGTCGCGACGCCCCGGCAACCCGTCGAGCAACGCCAGCACATCCTCTGGGCTGCGCACCAGCACCGCGCCATCGCGGATCAGCGCGTTGCAGCCCGCCGCGCGGGCATCAAGCGGGTGGCCCGGCACCGCCATAACCTCACGCCCCTGATCGAGCGCCAGCCGCGCGGTGATCAGGCTGCCCGAACTGCCCGCCGCCTCGACCACCACCACCAGCCGCACCAGTCCCGAGATGATTCGGTTGCGCATCGGAAAGTGGCGCGCCTGCGGATCAAGCCCCATCGGTTGCTCGGAAAGCAGCAAACCGCGAGCCGCAATCGCCTGGGCCAAGTCGGCGTTTTCGAGCGGGTAAATCACGTCAATCCCGCCCGCAAGCGCCGCGATGGTGCCGGTGTCGATCGCGGCGGAATGCGCCGCCGCATCGATCCCGCGCGCGAGGCCCGAAACCACAACAAGGCCCGCCGCACCCAGCCCCTCAGCCAGTTTGCGCGCCATCCGCAAGCCGAGCGACGAGGCATTGCGCGCGCCCACCAGAGCCACCATTGGCCGCGAAAGCAAAGCCACGTCGCCCTGCGCCCACAGGGCCGGTGGCGCATCCGGAATTTCAGCGAGGGTGGCTGGGTAGCTGGGCTGGCCGTGGCATATCAGCCGCGCCCCAGTGCGCCGACCCGCGCGCAGTTCCGCAAGCGCCACGGGTTTGGGGCACGGCGCATAGCCCGCAACCCCGGCCGCCCGCGCCACCTCGGGCAGTGCGGCGAGTGCCGCCTGCGCAGAGCCGTATTCGGCAAGCAGTCTGAAATAGGTTACAGGGCCAACCCTGCGGGAGCGAATGAGGCGAAGCGCCGCGAGTTCATCTTCTTCCGTGGTGGGTGGGGTGAAGGGGGTGGGAAGAGCAAACAAACCGCTTTCCATCCGACCCTCCGCCTCATTCGCCCGCTCAATCTGGGGGTGAATCGGTTAACAAGCCGTTTACGCAGATGCGGAAGTTTCCGTTTTGTCGAAAATCTTCCGCGCTGACCCCCGGCCACACCGGCGGCCTGCTCTTCACCGCAGGGCCTTGGGCGCGGTCCGCGCAGTGACCAACACCGCCGCGGCATAGGCCCAGAGCGCCGTCCACCATGCCCAACGGCCGAGCAGACCGAATGGCTCTCACCCGCCAAGGGTGGCGGCTCGAACGTCGTGGAAATTCGTTGGCGACGTGCTCCGGGTTGGGTTATTTTGTGCACCCGGAGATTACGTCACCTTCAAACTGCTACCACCTTCGCGACACGGCCGCTTTTCGCATGAACGATCGACGCCCCGGCTTCCGTCAGAGTTTGCTGATCAGTTCCGGCACGGCCTGAAAGAGGTCGGCAACCAGCCCGTAGTCGGCGACTTGGAAAATGGGTGCTTCCTCGTCCTTGTTGATCGCCACGATGACCTTGGAATCCTTCATCCCGGCAAGGTGCTGGATTGCGCCCGAAATGCCGACGGCGACGTAGAGCGCAGGTGCCACGACCTTGCCGGTCTGCCCCACTTGCCAGTCGTTCGGGGCGTAGCCGCTGTCAACCGCCGCGCGGCTGGCACCCACCGCCGCGCCAAGCTTGTCGGCGAGATCAACGATAAGCGCGAAGCTCTTTTCCGAGCCGACACCACGCCCGCCCGAAACCACGATCTTGGCCGAGGTCAGTTCGGGCCGGTCAGAGGCCGCAACCTTGTCTTCGACCCACGTGGAAAGACCGGCATCGGCGGGCCCGGACACGGGTGAAACCGCCGCCGAGCCGCCCCCGGCCACGACCGAGAAATTCGCGGTGCGGACGGTGAACACCTTTTTTGCATCAACCGATTTCACAGTTTGAACGGCGTTCCCGGCATAGATCGGGCGCTCAAACGTGTCTGCGTCAATGACGGCCGTCACCTCCGAGACGACCATGACATCAAGCAGCGCGGCCACACGGGGCAAAACGTTCTTGTTGAACGCCGTTGCCGCGCCGCAGATGTGGTCATACTCGCCAGCAAGCGACACGATCAGCGCTGCGGTGGGTTCCGCTAGCCCATGGTCATAGGCGTGATCGGCGGCAAACAGCACCTTGGCGACACCGTCAAGTTTGGCGGCTTCGGCTGCGGCGGCATCACCACCAGCGCCCGCGACCAGCACATGCACGTCACCAAGCGCCTTGACGGCTGACAGGGTCTTGGCAACCGCATCGGCCGCAAGCGTGCCGTCGTTCACGTCGGCAAGAAGAAGAACGGCCATCAGAGCACCCCCGCTTCGTCTTTGAGTTTGGCAATCAGCGCATCAACCGAGGCCACCTTGACCCCCGCCTTGCGGCCCGCCGGTTCAACGGTCTTCACCACCTGAAGACGCGGCGTTACATCAACGCCGTAATCGGCGGCGGTCTTTTCGTCGAGCTGCTTTTTCTTGGCCTTCATGATGTTGGGAAGGCTCGCGTAGCGCGGTTCATTCAGGCGCAGATCGGCGGTGATGATCGCGGGCAGGGCAACCGAAATGGTCTGCAAGCCGCCGTCAACCTCACGCGTGACAACGGCCTTGTCGCCCTCGATGGCAATCTCGCTGGCGAAGGTCGCCTGGCTCCAGCCCAGAAGGGCGGCCAGCATCTGCCCGGTCGCGTTCATGTCATTGTCGATGGCCTGTTTGCCCGCGATGATGAGGCCCGGTTGTTCTTCGGCCACCACAGCGGCAAGCAGTTTGGCCACCGCGAGCGGCTCGATATCCTGGTGCACATCGTCAGCGGCGACGATCAGGATGGCGCGGTCAGCCCCCATAGCCAGCGCGGTGCGCAAGGTTTCCTGCGCCTGTTTTACGCCGATCGACACCACGACGATTTCTGAGGCCACGCCCTTTTCGCGCAGCCGGATCGCCTCTTCCACCGCGATCTCGTCAAACGGGTTCATCGACATCTTGACGTTGGCAAGATCGACGCCCGAACCGTCCGCCTTCACGCGAACTTTCACGTTGTAGTCGATCACGCGCTTTACAGGCACCAGAACCTTCATTGGCGAGGGTCTCCCTTTTGTATTGCAGCCACCCCAGAGGCGGCGAACCAGCGTTCGGCAATTTTGTTACCCGCTCATGCCCGGCAGGAACAGCCCAAAATCACCACCCCGGCGCGCGCGAACGTCACGTTTTGCACAAGGTGGCGCTAACGATTGGCGCCCGGCACCCAGAGCACGTCGGCGCGGCCTTCGTCGTTGGCGATCCGGGCAGCGACAAAGAACCAGTCCGAAAGGCGATTGAGATATTTCACCGCCGCCTCGTTGACCGATTCCATTGTGGCAAGCTCGACCGTGCAGCGCTCGGCGCGCCGGCACACGGTGCGGCAGAGGTGGAGATAGGCCGAGAGCGCCGAGCCACCGGGCAAGATGAAGCTGCGCAGCGGTTCCAGCCGGGCGATCATGGCGTCAATCTCGGTTTCCAGCCGCGTCACCTGCGCCGGGCTGACGCGTAGCACCGGGTAGCCTGCCTCGCCGTCGCGCTCCATATCGGGGCGGGCGAGGTCGGCGCCAAGGTCAAAGAGGTCATTCTGGATGCGGGCAAGCTGCGCGTCGATCTCGCCCGTTGCATGCAGCCGCGCAAGGCCAAGCGTGGCGTTGGTTTCATCGACCGTGCCGTAGGCAGCCACGCGGGGCGCGTGTTTGGCCACGCGGGTGCCATCAGAAAGCGCGGTTTCACCGGCGTCTCCGGTGCGTGTGTAGATGCGGTTTAGAACGACCATGTCAGCCCCTCCCCCGTAGCCAGACGGTGAACAGGATCAGCGCCACCGCCACCGCTTGCGCGATCACGCGCCACCACATGCGGCGATTTGCGGTCTTGGGGTCGGCGCCGCGCGCAAACCCGCCAAGGCCGAACGCCAACACTGCCAGCACCGCCAGCACCGCAGCGACAGTGACGATTTCCGTTGCGCCAAAACGCATGATATCCCCCTTGGTCTCTGCCCAGATGTAGCCCTGCCGCGCCAAAAAGCGAACCGATATTTCAGCGCCCGCCTACAGCCCGATCAAGTAAGCGGGTGGGCAGCAGCCGCCGCGCAATGCCCGAAACATAGGTGGGCGTGGTGATATAATAACGGGGCCGAGGGTTCTTGCTTTCGAGCGCGCGTAACAACTTGGCGGTGACGGCTGAGGGCGGCAGCTGCCAGTAGTCGGGCTTGCCGCCTTCATATAGGCGCTTAAGCAGGCCCGCCTCATACTCTGCCCGGCGCGGCGAGGCGCGCCAGTTTATCCAGCGTTCAAAATGCGGAATGGAATTTGCGCGGATGCGGCTTGCGATGGGGCCGGGCTCGATCAGGATGATCTTGATCGGGGTGTCGGCCATTTCGATCCGCAAGATGTCGGTCAGCCCTTCCAGCGCGAATTTGGTGGCGGCATAGGCGCCGCGCCAGCGAATGCCGACAATGCCGAGCACCGAGGAACAGTTGACGATCCTGCCATGCCCCTGCGCGCGCATCACCGGAATGACACGGCACGTCAGCTCATGCAGGCCGAACACATTGGTCTCGAAGATCTCGCGCAATGCGCCACGGGGCAGGTCTTCGACCGCGCCGGGGCAGGCGAAGGCCGCGTTGTTGTAAAGCGCGTCAAGCGTGCCGCCGGTGCGCGCCAGCGCCTCATTCACACCCGTTGCAATGCTTTCGCTGCTGTCCACATCAAGCAAAAAGCTTTCAAGCCCCTCGCCACGCAGCCGCGCACAATCAGCCTCGCGCCGACAGGTGGCAAACACCCGCCAGCCCGCGCGCTTCAGCCCATGGGCCGCATCATAGCCGATACCCGAAGAACAGCCGGTGATCAGAATGGATTTCATCGCAAACCCCCGTTTTGCGCAGGGCTAGGGGGTTTCGGGCGCCCATGCAACCACCCCTTGTGGCAAATCGCGCTGGACCGGCGCCGCCGCGCGCATTACATCAGCGGGTCATGAGCGAACCGAATGTTCCCCCCACCGCCAGCACCCATTCCGAACCGCTGAGCCGCGCCATCGGCGAGCGGTATCTGACCTATGCGCTTTCCACCATCATGCACCGCGCCCTGCCCGACGCGCGTGATGGCCTCAAGCCGGTGCACAGGCGCATTCTGTTCGCGATGCGCGAGCTGAAGCTGACATCGACCGGGGGCTTTCGCAAGTCGGCCAAGATTTCCGGCGATGTGATGGGCAACTATCACCCGCATGGCGACGTCGCCATTTACGATGCGATGGCGCGCTTGGCGCAAGACTTCAACATGCGCTACCCGCTGGTTGATGGTCAGGGCAACTTTGGCAACATCGATGGCGATAACCCCGCCGCCGCGCGCTATACCGAAGCCCGCCTTGCTGCCCCATCGGAATCGCTGCTCGAAGGCCTGGCGGAAAACGCGGTTGATTACAGGCCCAACTACGATGGCACGCTGGAAGAACCGATCGTGCTACCCGCCGCCTTCCCGAACCTTCTGGCCAATGGCGCCAGCGGCATTGCCGTGGGCATGGCGACCAACATTCCACCGCACAACCTTGATGAGTTGATCGAGGCCTGCCTGCTGTTGATCAAGACCCCCGAGGCCAGCGATGACGCGCTGGTGGCACTGGTGCCCGGCCCCGATTTTCCCACCGGCGGTGTGCTGGTAGAGCCGCGCGAAAACATCCTTGAGGCCTACCGCACCGGGCGCGGCGCGTTCCGGCTGCGCGCGCGCTGGTCGGTCGAAGACATGGGCCGTGGCACCTGGCAGATTGTCGTCAGCGAAATTCCGTTTCAGGTGCAGAAATCGAAGCTGATCGAACGGCTGGCCGAGCTGATCCAGACAAAAAAAGTGCCCGCGCTGGCCGACGTGCGCGACGAATCCGCCGACGACATTCGCATCATTCTGGAACCCCGCGCCCGCACGGTTGACCCCGAAATGCTGATGGGCATGCTGTTTCGCAATTCTGACCTCGAAACCCGGTTTTCGCTCAACATGAACGTGTTGATTGACGGTCGCGTGCCCAAGGTGTGCAGCCTCAAAGAGGTGCTGCGGGCGTTTCTTGACCACCGCCGCGAGGTGTTGCTGCGCCGCAGCCAGCACCGCGTGGAAAAGATCGATGCGCGGCTTGAGGTGCTCGAAGGCTACATCATCGCCTACCTCAACCTTGACCGGGTGATTGCGATCATCCGCTATGAGGATGAGCCGAAGTCGGTGTTGATGGCCGAGTTTGAGCTGAGCGACGTGCAGGCCGAGGCGATCCTCAACATGCGGCTGCGCAGCCTGCGCAAGCTTGAGGAAATGGAACTCGTGCGCGAGCGTGATGCGCTGATGCTTGAACGCGCTGGGCTGGAAGACCTGCTTGCAAGCCCCGCCGGTCAGTGGAAGGCCATCACCCGGCAACTGGGCGAGGTGCGCAAGGCCTTTGGCAAGACCGCCCCCGGCGGCGCGCGGCGCACCGGCTTTGCCGAGGCCGGCGAAGTGGCCGAGGTGCCGATCGAGGCGATGATCGAGCGCGAGCCGATTACCGTGATCGTCTCAAAAATGGGCTGGGTGCGCGCGATGAAGGGGCACCAGACGCCGGGCACCGAGCTGAAGTTCAAGGATGGCGACGAGGCGCGCTTTACGCTGCTGGCCGAAACCACCGACCGCATCCTGCTCGCCGCTTCGAATGGCCGCTTCTACACGCTCTTGGGCGCAAACCTGCCCGGCGGGCGCGGCATGGGCGAACCGCTGCGGCTGATGCTCGACCTGCCAAACGAGGCCGAAATCGTCGAGATGGTGCTGTTCCGGGCGGGTGAGAAATACCTCGTGGCATCTTCGGACGGAAACGGATTCCTGGTCGCGTCGGAAGAACTGCTCGCACAGACGCGGACGGGCAAGCAGGTGCTGAACCTTTCGGGCAGCGCGCGCACACAGGTCTGCCGCAAGGTCGCGGGCGATACCGTGGCGGTGGTCGGTGAAAACCGCAAACTGCTGGTGTTCCCGCTGGCCGAATTGCCCGAGATGGCGCGCGGCAAGGGGGTGCGGCTGCAAAAGTTCAAGGATGGCGGGCTTTGCGATGCCACCACCTTCCGCCTTGCAGATGGGCTGACATGGAAAGACCCGGCCGGGCGCACCCGCACCGAGACCGACCTTGGCGAATGGCTGGCCAAACGCGCCACCGCAGGCCGCATGGCGCCGCGCGGCTTTCCACGTGACAACCGGTTTTGCTGACGCTGGGGCGGGGCCGAAGCGGGCTTGATTTTCCCCCGCTTTCCCAATAGGCAAGCGCGCAAGTTTCCACCGGGCCGCCGCAGGCCCCCTTACGCATGAGGCGCCGCGATGGCAAAGGCAAAGTTTGAACGTAACAAGCCGCATATCAACATTGGCACGATTGGCCACGTTGACCACGGCAAGACGACGCTGACGGCGGCGATCACCAAGTATTTTGGTGACTTCAAGGCCTATG
>JAHYIZ010000029.1 GCA_019429405.1 Paracoccaceae bacterium | reverse complement strand
GGGTGCTGGTGGTGGGGGCAGGCGGGCTCGGCTCGCCGGTGCTGCTTTATCTCGCGGCGGCGGGGGTGGGCACAATCGGGGTGGTTGATGACGACGCAGTGTCGAATTCAAACCTGCAACGGCAGGTCATCCACACCGACGCCCGCATCGGCATGGCCAAGGTGCGCTCGGCCGAACTGGCGATGAGGGCGCTCAACCCGTTCATCGAGGTGCGCGCGCATCCGCTGCGGCTGGGTGCTGAAAACGTGGCGGGGCTGCTGGCGGGCTACGATCTGATCCTTGACGGTTCCGACAATTTTGCCACCCGATACCTTTTGAACGACGCCTGCGTGGCTGCGGCCAAGCCCTTGCTTTCGGGTGCGATCACGCAATGGGAGGGGCAGCTGAGCCTTTATGACCCCGCCCGCGGCGCGCCCTGCTATGCCTGCGTGTTCCCCGAGGCGCCTGCGCCGGGGCTGGCGCCCAGTTGCGCCGAGGCGGGGGTGGTGGGGGCGCTGCCCGGCGTGGTGGGGGCGATGATGGCGACCGAGGCGATCAAGGAGATCACCGGGGCGGGGCAGAGCTTGCGCGGGCGGCTGGTCATTCATGATGCGCTCTGGGGCGAAAGCCGCGTTATCGCCGTGGCGAGAAACCCCGACTGCCCGCATTGCGGTGCCGGGCACCGCACCCCGGCGCGCGACTGAAGGCCGGGTTTCACGTCGGCGCGACCTGATCGGCGCGGCGCGGGCACAGGGCCGGGGCGAATCGTGGCATATGCAGCCTCAATGGCCACCTTCGGCGCGCTTTCATCGGCTTGGTCGCGGTTTCACTTCGGCGCCACCGGGCCTTGCAGCGCGGCGGCATAGTCTTCGGGGGTGTCGATGTCGGCGACCGCGTGCCGGCCCGGCAGCGGCAGGAGCCGCGCCCCGACCCGCGCCAGCACCGAGCGCGCGCCGATGTCTCCACTGAGCGCCAGAAGCTGCGCGAAAACGCCTGCGGGCAGCATGACCGGGTGGCCGGGGGTGCCGTTTTGCGCGGTGCCGCGCAAAGCCTCGCCCGGCCGCTCGGCCCATGCCGCAAGGGCTGCTTGCAGGTCGGCAAGGGTCAGCCACGGCAGATCCGCGGGCACAACCATCAGCGCGGCGGCGCCGTGCGCAGTTGCCTGCCGCGCGCCTTCGCGCAGTGAGGCTGACATGCCCTCGCCGGCGTCGGCCAGTTCGGCAATGCTCACGCTTTGCCCGGCCAGCAAGGCCCGCCGCGCGCTGTCGCCTGCCCGCAACGTGACCAGAACCGCGCGTCCGGTCTGCGTGGCAATGGCGGCGGCATGCGTCAGCATCGGCTGCCCGCCGACGCAAAGCGCCAGCTTGTCGGGGCCGCGCATGCGCGCTGCGGCCCCAGCCGCCGGGATCAGGATCAGCACATTGCCCATGGCGCCCATGCTGCGCCGTCGGGGGCGGGCTGTCCAGCCGACTTTGCCCCGGCGCGGGTGGGCCTATGCGTCGGGTGCTGGGGGCTTGGCGGCTGCGCCCAGCACGTCGGCCAGCACCGAAACCGCCAGCGTGCGCGGGTCGCGGCATGAGGGGATCAGGCCGAACCTGTCACGAAACCGCGCCAGCAGGGGTTCGGCAAGGCCGACCGCGCGCAGTTCGGCCAAGAGGCGGTCCTTGGCGCGGCGGCTGCCCTGCGCGCCGATATAGAACGCCTCAGACCCCAAAAGCTGCGCCAGTATGCCCGCCTCATGGTCGTGGCTGTGAAAGAACAGGGTCACGGCGGCCCAGCGGTCGGGTTGCGGCGGCTGAAAGCCGCGAAAGCTGTCGATCACATGCAGCCGCACATTGCCGCGCCCACCGATGCCGCCGCTTGGAAAATCACGGCCGAAAAGATCGACCTCAAACCCGGCACCCCCCGCGAGGCGGGCGAATACCTGTGCCTCGATCCCCTGCCCGAACACCATGAAGCGCAGTTCGGGCCGCAACTCGAGCGCGAAACCCTCGCCTTCGCCCAGGCTCAGCGCGCCGGTTGCGGTATTGATGGTCAGCCGCGCTGGCTGGCGCGCGCGCGTCTGCGCCAGCGCCTCGGTCAGGATTGCGCGGTCCGGGCGCGGCACCAGCAGCACCGACATGCCGCCGCCGCACGGCAGCTGCAGATCGAAAAAGGCCGACCCCGTGCCATAGCGCAATGCCACCGGCAGGCCCTGCGCCAGTGCCCGCTGCGCGTGTTCCCAAAGGTCATCTTCAATGCAGCCGGACGAAAGCGACCCCACCCGCGCCCCATCACGCCCGAATGCCATGACCGCGCCGGGTTCGCGGTAGGCCGCGCCTTCGGTCTGGGTGATGATGCCCAACACGCCCTCGGACCGGGCGAGGTAGCGAAGCGCCCCGAGGGGGCTGGAACCGTCATCGAGCATCTGCGCCCCTGCCTTCAGATTGCCAAGTGTTAGCGCTGAATGCGCAGGCCGACAAGGTGTTTTGCGCGCCGCCGTGCCGCTGCGCGGCGCACCTTGGACAGAACACGGGCAGAACCTTAACGAGCCGCGACATCCTGATGAATGATCACATCGGTCTGCGGGTAGGCGGCGCGAATTTGGCGTTTCAGGGCGGCGGCAATGGTGTGCGCCTCACGCAAGGATTGCTCGCCGTCAAGCTCGATATGCAGGTGCACGAAGACCTTTGAGCCTGCGGTGCGGGTCTTGAGGTCGTGAAACCCGCGCACTCCGGGCCAGTCGCGCGCGATGGCGGCAATGCTTTCGACCAGCGCGGGGTCGGCGGTGCGGTCCATCAGCGCATGCCAGGCCGCAACCCCGATCCGGGCGGCGCCCGTGGCCATGAAAAGTGCCGCCGCCAGCGCCACGATGCTGTCAATGCCGCCGATACCCCAGAGCGCCGAAGCGATCAGCGCGACAATGGCGCCGAGCGTGGGCATGAGGTCGCCGACATAATGCAGCGAATCGGCGGCGACCACCCGGTTGCCCGTGCGCCGCGCCACATAGCGCTGCCAGCCGACCAGCGCCCCGGTTAGCGCCACTGAGGCAAGCATGACCGCGATGCCGGTGCGTTCGGCGGCAAGCGGGGCAGGGGCCTCGGCCAGAAGCCGCGACACCGCCGCCCAGCCGATCGCCATGGCCGAGGCGAGGATGATGACCGATTGCCCGAGTGCCGCGAGATCTTCGGCTGAAGTATGGCCAAAGGCGTGGTCATCATCGGGCGGGCGCGCGGCGTAGATGATGGCGGTAAGGCCGCCGAGCGACACCAGCAGATCCATCGCGCTGTCTGTCAGCGAGGCGGCGATGGCGAGCGAGCCGGTCTGGTGCAGCGCCCAGGCCTTCAGCGCCACCAGCGCGAGGGCCACTGAAACTGATGCCACCCCGCCCGAAAGGTTGAGAAGCTGATGCGAATCGCGTGCCATCTGCCACCCCCTGTGGGCCCCGGTTGCGCGCCCCCCATAATGCGCGCGGGCAGGCTTGGCCAGTGGCGCTTTGCCGCGCTAGTCGCGCAGCTCGGCGGCGTCTACGCCCCAGATCGCGGATTTCGGCACCCAGCCCTGCGCGCCGGGTGCCGAGATGCGGCACCAGTCGGGCAGGCATTCGCCCAGCCGCGCAATCGCCCCCGCTTCGGCGCGCGCAAGCGCCGTTGCGCTGGGGTCGGGGCGCATGCGCAGATCCTGCTCGGCGGTCAGGGCCACCATGCGCACCCCCGAAAGCAGCGAATAATGCACCCAGCCGCCTGCCCCGTCGCGGTCTTCCACCCGGCGCCAGTGGCCGTATTCGGCGGTCACGCGCAATGGCATGCCGTTGTGGCGAAACACCCAGTCGATGCGATGCGAAAGCGACGGGCCGCGCCTTGCGTTGCCCTCAGAGCTTTTCAGCGAAACGTAGCGTGGCAGCGGCAGGTTGGTCACCGGCCCGCGCGCGGTTTCGGGTTCGGGCGCTGGCTGTTGCGCCGCACCCGGACCCGCCGCAAGCAAAGCCCACATCGCCAGCGCCACCACGCTGCCCAAGCCTCTGGCCATTGAAAACCCCCGCAAACTGCCTCGCCGCCTCGTCTTTTTGCGCGCAGCGGTTATGCCGCGCCCGCAGGGCCTTGTGCCTTGCCCCGTTGCGCGTCACTTTGCACCGAGGAGCGAGGTTTTGCAAAGCAAGAGGAGGGTCGCCATGCCTGCACCAAGGCTGAGTGTTGTCGTGACGCGACGGTTGCCCGAGGTTGTCGAGACCCGGATGAAGGAATTGTTCGACGTCGAGCTGAACGAAACCGACGCGCGCATGGACCGCGAGGCGCTGAGTGCCGCGATGCGCCGCACCGATGTGGTGGTGCCCTGCATCACCGACCATATCGACGCCGCGATGCTGGCGCAGGCTGGGCCAAAGCTGAAACTGATCGCGAACTATGGCGCCGGCGTAGATCACATCGACTTCACCAGCGCGCGCCAGCGCGGGGTGCTGGTTTCCAACACCCCCGGCGTGATGACCGACGACACCGCCGACATGGTGCTGGCGCTGATCCTCGCCGTCATGCGGCGCATGCCAGAGGGGCTGGCGGTGATGCAGGCGGGCGATTGGCAGGGTTGGTCGCCCACCGGCTTCATGGGCACACGGGTAGGCGGCAAGCGGCTGGGCATTCTGGGCATGGGCCGGATCGGGCAGGCGGTGGCGCGGCGCGCGCGGGCATTCGGGCTTCAGGTGCATTACCACAACCGCAAACGCCTGCGCCCCGAGATCGAGGCCGAGCTGGAGGCGACATACTGGGACAGCCTCGACCAGATGGTGGCGCGGATGGACATTCTGTCGATCAACTGCCCACACACGCCCTCGACCTTCCATCTGATGAACGCGCGGCGGCTGAAGCTGATGAAACCCGCCGCCGTCATCGTCAACACCTCGCGCGGCGAGGTGATTGACGAAAACGCCCTTACCCGGATGTTGCGGGCAGGCGAAATTGCCGGGGCGGGGCTTGATGTGTTTGAACATGGCCACGAGATCAACCCGCGTCTGCGCGAGTTGCCCAATGTGGTGCTGCTGCCGCACATGGGCTCGGCGACGCTGGAAGGCCGGGTTGAAATGGGCGAAAAGGTAATCGTCAACATCAAGACCTTTGCCGATGGCCACCGCCCGCCTGACCTTGTGGTGCCGGGGATGTTCTGAGCGACATGCTGCGCGCACTCGCCCTTGTTGCCGCCTGCCTGCTGGCAAGCGCGCCTGCGCGCGCGGCCTGCGTGGGCGCCAACCTCTTTGACGCGCTCGCCCCCGAAACCCGCGCCGAATTGCGCCATCGCGCGGCGGTTGCGCCCTATGCCGAGGGTATATTCTGGCAAGCAGAGCGGGGGCTGGAACGCATTGCGCTGGTCGGTACCTTCCATTTTGATGACCCGCGCCACGCCACCACGCTGGCCGCGCTGCAGCCAGCGCTGGCGGGCGCGCGCACGCTGCTGGTCGAGGCCGGGCCACACGAACAGGCACTGCTGCAAAAGGCAATGTCTGAGCGGCTTGATCTTTTCTTCGTGCCCTCCGGCCCGACCCTGCCCGAACGCATGGCCGAGCCTGAATGGCTGCGCCTTGCCGCCGCGATGCGCGCGCGCGGCGTGCCCGGCTTTCTCGCCGCCAAGTTCAAGCCCTGGTATGCCGCCATGACCCTGTCGCTTTCGCCCTGCGCGCTGGGCGAAGTGGCCGCGGGGCGCGAGGGGCTCGACGGGCAACTGATCGAGGCGGCCGAGGCGCGCGGGCTGCCGGTGCAGGCGATGGAGCCCTATGACGCGGCGCTGACGCTGTTCGACCTGATCCCCGATGGCGACCAGATCGACCTGATCCGGGCAGCGCTGCTGACCGCCGAGGCCGCCGACGACTATACCGCCACGCTGGCAGATGCCTATTTCGCTGAGGAAACGCGCCTGATCTGGGAGTTCACCCGCCACGACGCGCTGACCAATTCCGGCATGGCGGCAGCCGTGGTCGAAGCGCAGATCGCGCTTTCGGAAGAGCTGCTGATCGCGCGGCGCAACCGCGCCTGGATCGCGCCCATTCTTGCCGCCGCCGTGCGTGGGCCGGTGCTGGTGGCGGCAGGCGCGCTGCACCTGCCGGGGCAGGAGGGGCTGCTGGCGCTGCTGGAGGCCGAAGGTTTCACGCTGACGCGGCTGCCGATTGCCCGCTGAATGCTGCATTGCGGCAAGTGACAAGCCCCGCGCCAGCGCTTATAAGGCGGCAAATTCACCCATGCGAGGCACATCATGATTACCGTTCTTGGTCACAAATCGCCCGATACCGACGCCACCTGCTCGCCCATCATCTGGGCCTGGTATCTGAATGAGGTCAAGGGCACCCCCGCCCGCGCCGTGCTGCTGGGTGAGCCCAACACCGAGGCCGCCTTCGTGCTTGCGCGCTGGGAAATCGAAAAGCCCGAAATCATCGCCGATGTGGCGCCGGGCGAAAAGGTGGTGATCGTCGATACCAACAACCCCGCCGAGCTGCCGCCCTCAATCAACGAGGCCGACGTGATCGGCATTATCGACCACCACTTGCTGGCCGGCGGGATCAAGACCAAAGGCCCGATCGAGGTGACGATTCGCCCGCTCGCCTGCACCGCTACGGTGCTTTACGATCTGATGGGCGACGATACCGCAAAGATGCCCGAGCCGATCCGCTGCGCGATGCTGTCGTGCATTCTGTCGGACACGCTCGAATTCCGCAGCCCCACCACCACCGCGCATGACCGTGCCGTGGCCGAAGACCTCGCGGCCGGGCTTGGCATCTCGATCCCGGACTATGCCGAAGAGCTTTTCGCGGCAAAGTCCGATGTCTCCGCGTTTTCCGAGACCGCGCTGCTGCGCATGGACAGCAAGGAATACGATGTCGCGGGCAAACAGCTGCGCATCTCGGTGTTGGAGACCACCTCGCCCAAGGCGGTGCTTGACCGTAAGGTGGCGCTGATGGCGGCCATGCCGGGCGTTGCCGCCGCCGATGGTGCCGATCAGGTGCTGTTGTTCGTGGTCGATATTCTGCGCGAAGAGGCAACGCTGCTGGTGCCCAACGCGCTGGTGGCGCAGATCGCCGAAGCCTCGTTCGGCTGCAAGGTCGCGGGCGATACGGTGCTGCTGCCCGGCATCATGAGCCGCAAGAAACAGATCATCCCGGCGCTGAAACTATAAGCGTAACCGACAATGCGCCCCGTCGAAGCATTTCGGCGGGGCTTTTTTTTAGCAGGTCGCGCAATCGGGGCGCACGGTCTGGTAGCCCTGCGCGATCTGCTGGCTCATGCCGCCATCAATCGAAATGATCCGGTTCGGGATCATCCCCGCAAGCGCCTCGGCCGCGAGTGAGCTGCGGTTGCCCGAGCGGCAGATCAGAACGAGGTCGCGCCCGTCGGCAATCTCGGGGCCGATCACATCAAGAAAGCTCTGCGGGCTGACAAAGGTGACAAGCCGCGCGCTGTCGATCACGCCGGTATCGAGCCATTCATCGGGCCTGCGGATATCGACAATCAGCGCGTTTGACGCCTGCATCTGGGCCACCGTCATTTCCATACGCTCAAAGCCGGGAGTCGCTTGCGCGCCCGAGCGCAAAATCCAGCCATAGCCCGCGCCGCCGAGCGCAAGCGCACCAAGCCCGAAAGTGAGAAACTGCCGCTTGGTGATAGCGTTCATGGCCCGCGCCTTTCCATCATGTGTCCGCGCATGTCCGCGCATCATATGCGCGAAGCGATATATGTTGCTGCAAATGGCGTGGCAAGCGGTGTCTTTGCCGCACCCCTCTTTCCTTTTGCCGCAAGCCCGGTCACAACGGCCAAAACATGAGACGCCCCATGACCCGCATCATCACCGCACTGGCCGAGATTTCGCAGCTCTATGACGCGGTCTTCTGCGACCTCTGGGGCTGCGTGCACAACGGTGTGGCACCGTTTCCCGCCGCCATTGCTGCATTGCAGCAATTTCGCGCGCAGGGTGGCCGCGTGGTGCTGCTGACCAACGCCCCGCGCCCCGCGCGCTTTGTGATTGAGGGGCTGGGCCGCATGGGGGTACCGCGCGACGCCTGGGATGCGGTGGTCTCATCGGGTGACGCGGCGCGGGACGCGCTCTTTGCGGGGGCGGTGGGCCGCCGCGTCTGGCACCTTGGGCCGGCCAAGGACGAAGGTTTTTTCACCGAGATCCCCCCCGAATGGGCCGACGCCGCGCCGATTGAACGGGTGCCGCTGGAACAGGCCGACGCGATCGTCTGCACCGGCCCGTTTGATGAGCTGACCGAGGTGCCCGAAGACTATCGCGCCCACCTGCTTATGGCAAAAACACTCGGTCTGCCAATGCTTTGCGCAAACCCGGATCTGGTGGTTGATATGGGTTCCGCGCGCATTTACTGCGCCGGGGCGCTCGCGGCGCTTTACGAGGAAATGGGCGGCACCGCGCTCTATTTCGGCAAGCCGCACCCGCCGATCTACGATCTGGCGATGCGCCGGCTTGCGGCACTTGGCGGCGTGGACGAAGGCCGGGTGCTGGCAATCGGCGATGGTATCGGCACCGACATTGCCGGCGCGGCGGGCGAGGGGATTGACGCGCTTTTCATCACCGGCGGGCTTGCCGCCGACCAGTTCGGGCCGGACCCCGCAAGGCCCGATCCGGCCCTGCTAGAGGCTTGGCTTGCCGCGCAAAAGGCTGCGCCGCAATACGCCCAGGCCTTCCTCGCCTGAGCGCTAAAGCACGGAAATCGCAGATGTAAAATCCGCAAGCTGGCCACCTTCTGCGGCTTGCCTTGGTGCAAATATCCTCGGGGGGAGGCGGCGCAGGCCCCGCCTTGGGGGCTGCGCCGTCAGGGGGGCAGACGGCCCCCCGGCAGCGCCCACGGCAGTCGCGACGGTAACATAGTTGCGAAAATCCGACTAAATAGGATAACAAGTTGCGCGCCCACTTGCGCGACCGCCGCGCCGTCGTTATGCTGCACTGCAACATGAACCTTGGAGAGCGCGATGATGCTCGACAATCTGCCGCGCGGCACGATCTTTATCGAAGATATCGAAATCGGCATGACACGGGGCTTGCAAAAGCGCGTCACCGACCATGACATTGCGCTTTTTGCCGAGGTTTCGACCGACCGCAACCCGGTGCATCTCGATGACGCTTACGCTCAGGATACGATCTTCGAGGGCCGCATTGCGCATGGCATGCTGACTGCGGCGCTGATTTCTGCGGTGATCGGCGAGCAGTTGCCGGGCCATGGTTCGGTCTACCTCGGGCAATCGTTGCGGTTCATGGCGCCTGTGCGGCCGGGCGATCTGGTGCGTGCCGAAGTCCGGGTGCTGGCGATCGACCATGCGCGGCGCCGCGTCACGCTTGAAACCCTCTGCCTCGTGGGCGATACGGTGGTGCTGAAGGGCGAAGCGCTGGTGTTGGCGCCCAGCCACAAGTTCGACTGACCGAGGCGGGCCACCCCGCCGCAGATGCGCGAAGCGGGGACGATGCAAACCATCACCAAATGGCAAGGGTTGGGCCCGGCGCTGCGCGGCGCTTCGGTTGCGATGGGCAATTTCGATGGCGTGCATCTTGGCCACCGTTCGGTTATCGCGCTGGCTGCGGCACAGCCCGCGCCGCTTGGCATTGTCACTTTTGAGCCGCATCCGCGCGCCTTCTTTGCCCCGGCCACGCCGCCATTTCGGCTGATGAACGCCGAGGCGCGCGCGCATCGGCTGGAAAAGCTGGGCGTTGCGCGGCTTTATCAGCTGCGCTTCGATGCCGCCTTGGCCTCGATGAGCGCCGAGGTTTTCGCGCAGGATGTTCTTTGTGCGGGGCTGGGGGTGGCGCATGTGACCGTCGGCACCGATTTTCGCTTTGGCAAGGGCCGCACCGGCACCGCTTTGTCGCTGGCAAGGCTGGGCGAGGGCTGCGGCTTTGGCGTAAGCGTGGCGCCGATCTTGCAGATCGAGGGGGTCGAAGTGTCTTCAACCGCGATCCGCACGGCGCTCGGCGAGGGCCGCCCGCGCGATGCGGCGGCCATGCTGGGCCACTGGCACCGGATCGAGGGCGCGGTCGAACATGGTGCCAAACGCGGGCGCGAGTTGGGTTATCCGACCGCGAACATGGGCATTACGGGTCTGCACCTGCCGCGTCTGGGCGTCTATGCGGTGCGGGTCGAAGTGCGTTCAGGTCCGCAGGCGGGCAGCTATGACGGCGTGGCAAGCCTTGGCGTGCGCCCGATGTTTGGCGAAAACGCACCGAACCTTGAAACCTATCTTTTCGATTTCTCGGGCGATCTTTACGGCCACCACCTTTCGGTTGCGCTGATCGACTTTCTGCGCCCCGAGGCCAAGTTTGCCAGTCTCGATGCCCTCACGCGCCAGATCGAGGCTGATTGCGCCGCCGCGCGATCGTGCCTGACCGCGCTGTGAGGCCTTTCCAAATGCCCGGCTTTCGGTCAGCTTGCGCGCCATGACGCCGCCCACTCGCCCCCGCTTCTGGGAATTGCCCCTTGGCAAGCTGACCGCCCCCGAATGGGAGGCGCTTTGCGATGGCTGCGGCAAATGCTGCCTCAACAAGCTAGAGTTCGAGGATGACGGCGAGCTGGCGTTTACCCGCGTTGCCTGCCGCTTGCTTGATGGCGCAACCTGCCGCTGCACATCTTACGAAAACCGCCACCAGTTTGTGCCCGAGTGCGTGCGCATGACGCCAGCAAGCATCAAGGCGGGCGCCTACTGGATGCCCTCGACCTGCGCGTATCGGCTGCGCTTTTTTGGCAAGCCCTTGCCAGACTGGCACCCGCTTTTGACCGGCGACCCGGAAAGCGTGCACGCCGCAGGGCAATCGGTGCGCGGCTGGACGGTGTCGGAAACCGATATTCCCGAGGCTGACTGGGAATCCTATATCATCGAGGATCTGTGAATGTTTTTTGCCTCTGACAATACGTCTGCCGCCGCCCCAGAGATTATGGCCGCAGTGGCCGCCGCCAATACCGGCTATGCCATGCCCTATGGCAACGATCCGATCATGGAGCAGGTGCGGGCGCGGTTGCGGGCGGTGTTTGAGGCGCCTGACGCGGCGGTCTACCTTGTTGCCACCGGCACCACTGCCAATGCGCTTTCCTGCGCCATTCTGACGCCGCCATGGGGCGCGATCTTTTGCCACCGCAACGCCCATATCGAAGAGGATGAATGCGGCGCGCCTGAATTCTACACCGGCGGCTCGAAACTGGTGCTGGTCGATGGCGAGCACGCAAAGATGACACCTGAAGCGCTCGCGCAGGCCATTTCTTTCACCGGGCGGTCAGGTGTGCACAACGTGCAGCGCGGCATGGTCAGCCTGACCAACACCACCGAACACGGCACCGTCTATACCCCTGCCGAGGTAGTGGCGCTTTGCGATGTGGCCAAGGCTTACGGCTTGCCGGTGCACATGGATGGCGCGCGCTTTGCCAATGCGATTGTGGCGACCGGCGCCAGCCCGGCCGAGATGACTTGGCGCGCGGGGGTTGATGTGCTGTCGTTCGGCGGCACCAAGAATGGCTGCATGGGCGTTGAGGCGGTGATCATCTTCGACCCCGCGAAAGCCTGGGAGTTCGAGCTGCGGCGCAAGCGCGGCGGGCATCTGTTTTCAAAGCACCGGTTCCTGTCGGCGCAGATGCTGGCCTATCTTGAGGGCGGGCTGTGGTTGCGCCTTGCCGCTGCGGCCAACGCCGCTGCCGCGCGGCTTTCGGCGGGCATTCTGACTGTGCCGGGTGCTGCACTGGTGCACCCGACCGAGGCGAACGCGGTCTTTGCCAGTTTTGCGCGCGACGGTCACCGGCGCGCGCATGCGGGCGGGGCGGCTTATTACCTCTGGCCGTTCGATCAGTCGCTTGAGGGGCCGGGCGGGGCGCCGCTGGCGGCGCGGCTGGTGTGCAGCTGGTCCACGACCGAGGCCGATGTGGAGGCCTTCTTGAACCTTATTCGCGGCTGAGGTTCAGGCTGATCAGGTCTGCCACCTGCGGCGCATGGGTGACGGGCAGCATGTGCCCCGCCCCCGGCACCACCGCCACGCCGACATCGGGCAGGCGCGCCGCGATGGCCTCGCAAATAGACGCCATGATGGGCGGGCTTTCAGCGCCCCGGATCAGCATCACCGGGGCGTCGATGCCCTCAAGCCCTCCCTCGCGCAGGATGCGGGCGGTATCAGCAAAACTGGCCTCGCCCCCGGCCAGCACCAGCGGCATCTGCGCGGCAAAGGTGGTGCGGGTGCGCGCATCGAGCTTTCTCCACGGCTGCCCCGCGCCCCATTGGCCGATAAACCCACGCGCGGCTTCTTCGGCATCGCCCGCCGCAAGCATCGCGCGAAGCCGTTCGTTATCAGCCAGTTGTGCGGCAAACTCGGGCGTGCCCGCGGCGGCGACGAAGAGCACCGGCTCTATCAGCGTCAGGCTGCGGATGGCCTCGGGTGCTGCCACGGCAAGGCGCAGCGCCACCGAGGCGCCGAAGGAATGACCGATCAGATCCAGCGGGCGGGTGATGAAGCTGGCGGCGATGCGGGTGACATCGCCGTGGTAATCGCTGCCCGCCCAAGAGCCGCTCTGGCCGTGGCCCGGCATGTCAAAGGCGGTGAGCGTGAGCTCGGGCAGCCGTGCCGCCACGCCCGCCCAGGCGCCCGAATGGGCGAGTGTGCAGTGAATCGCAAGGGCAGGGCGGGCCCCCGCGCCAAACACCTGCCAGAAGGTCGGATGCCCCGCCCGCATCTCGATTGGCATCAAAGCCCCGCCAGATGCTCGTCAAGCAGCTCCAGCCGGTCCTGCCCCCAGAACCGCGCATCGGTTTCTCGCACGATATAAAAGGGCGCACCGAACACGCCGCGTTCGACCGCGATTTCAAGGTTGCGCGCGTAGGTTTCGGCGCCGAGGAACAGGCCGCTGTCGGCAAGGCCGGGGTCAAAGCCGTGCGCGGCAAGCTGCTCGCGGATCACAGCATCGTCGGCCACGTCTTTTTGCTCGGCCCATGCGGCGCGCAGAAAGCCCTGCACGAGGCCGCCAAGATCGCCCGCAGCACCTTTGGCCCGCGCTGCCTGTGCCGCGATGATCGCGTAGGCGGCGGGTGCGGGGTTGGTTGGCACATGCGCGGGCTTGAGGTTAAAGGGCATCCCGAGCCGTGCTGCCCAGCGGGTCAGATCCTGCGCGCGGTATTGCTGGCGCGAGGGGTGGCGCGCGGCTGGCGCGGTGCCCCCGGTGCGTGCGAACAGCGCCACCACATCGAGCGGGTGATAGTGTACATCTGCGCCATGGCGCGCTGCGATCTCTTCCAGCCGCCCGCCTGCAAGATAGGTCCAGGGCGAAATCACGGTAAAAAAGTAGTCGATATGCGCCATCTCGCGCCCCCCCCTTGTCGCTTGCGTTTGCGGGCAGGCTAGCCCGGTGCTAAGGCAGGCGCAATCGCCCGAATCCCGTCAGCCGGCGGCGCTGCGCCCGCCCTGACCGCCCCTCAGGAGCTGCCCCATGCCCGCCATGACCGAACCCAAACTTATCTCCGGCAACGCCAACCGACCCCTGGCCACGGCCATCGCGCGGCGGATGTCGATGCACCGGGGCATGAATGTGGGGCTGGTCGAAGCGCGGGTGGAACGCTTCAACGATGGCGAGATTTTCGTCGAGGTGTTCGAGAATGTGCGCGGCGAAGATATGTACGTCATCCAGCCGACCTCAAACCCGGCCAACGACAACCTGATGGAACTTCTGATCATGGCCGACGCGCTGCGCCGGTCTTCGGCGGCGCGCATTACCGCGGTGATCCCCTATTTCGGCTACGCCCGCCAGGACCGCCGCGCCAAGGCGCGCACGCCAATCAGCGCCAAACTGGTCGCAAACCTCCTGACCGAGGCGGGGGTGGACAGGGTTTTGACGCTCGATCTGCATGCGGCGCAGATTCAGGGGTTTTTTGATATTCCGGTGGACAACCTCTACGCCTCGCCGGTGTTCGGGCTGGATATCAAGCACCATTTTGCGGGGCAGTTGGCCGATGTGATGGTGATTTCGCCTGATGTTGGTGGCGTGGCGCGGGCGCGCGATCTGGCGCAGCGTATCGGCGCGCCGCTGGCGATCGTCGACAAGCGCCGCGAGAAGGCCGGTGAAGTGGCCGAAATGACGGTGATCGGCGATGTGACGGGCAAGAAATGCATCATCGTCGATGACATCTGCGACACGGCGGGGACGCTTTGCAAAGCCGCCGAGGTGCTGGTGCAGCACGGCGCGACCGAGGTGCACAGCTACATCACGCACGGGGTGCTTTCAGGGCCCGCAGTCGAGCGCATCAAGAATTCGGTGATGAAATCGCTGGTGATCACCGATTCGATCGAGCCGACCGCGCCGGTGCGCGACTGCCCCAATATTCGCATCGTGCCGGTGGCGCCAATGTTCGCGCAAGCGGTGCTGAATATCTGGAACGGCACCAGCGTGTCATCGCTGTTTGAAACCGAAACGCTGGTGCCGATCTACGAGGGCATGTATTCGCGCGCCTGACCGGCGCACACTGGAATCTGCCAGTGGCAGTGCCTACATGCGAGCGATGCTGAACCGTTTGCCGCTTGCCCTGATGCTGTTGCTCGCCACCGCCAGTGTGGCCGAGGCGCGCTGCGTGATCTTGCTGCACGGGCTTGGCCGGTCAGACAAATCGCTTTTGCTGTTGCAAGGTGTGCTGAGCCGTCAGGGCTATCAGGTGGTGAACTCGGCCTACCCGACCGACAAGGCGCCGCTGCAGGATCTGGTCGGATATGTCGATGCCGCCGTGGCCGAATGCCGCGAACCGGAATCGGTTGATTTCGTCACGCATTCGATGGGCGGCATCTTGCTGCGGGTCTGGGCGCTGAAAGGCGAGAACACCGCACGCATTGGCCGCGCGGTAATGTTGGCCCCGCCCAATCAGGGTTCGGAACTGGCGGATATTCTGACGCGGTCGGATACGCTGGCGTGGCTGCGCGGGCCTTCGGCGATTCAGCTGGGCACCAGCGACGGGGCCATTGCCGCGCAGCTGCCGGGCGTTGCGTTCGAGCTGGGCGTGATTGCCGGGAACGACCCCAACAACCCGCTGACCGCGCTGCTGATACCGGGCGAAAATGATGGGCTGGTCAGCGTCGAGAGCACGCGCGTAGACGGGATGAACGACCATCTCGTGCTGCCGGTGGGGCATACCATGATCGTCAACAGCCCAGTCGCGATTTTCGAGGTCCAGAGCTTTCTGGCGCAGGGGCATTTCGTGGTGCCGCCAAGCTGGCGGGTCGCGATGCGGCGGCTGCTTGACGGCGAGTGGTAGCGGCAAGAGGGGGGCGCTGCCCCCCCGGCCTTGCGGCCTTCCCCCCGGGGTATTTCAGCAAAGAAGACGCCGGTCAGCGCAGGCCGATGACCGACATGGCATCAAGCAGATCGCGCGGCAGCGGGTCGGCGTGGTCGCGCCCCTGCGGCAGGTCGCGCGGCGCGTCGGCGCCTTTGAGGTAGCGCCAGCCCTGAAACGGGCGGCGCGGCTGGGCCTCGGTGCGCACCACATCCGGCGCGAGGAGGAGCGCGCAGCGCAGAATACCGTCGGCGCCGCGCCGCTCCTCAAGCCCTAAAAGGCGCTGGCGCGCCAGCACGGCGCCCTTGAACACCCAGTAAAGCGAGCCGCCCGCCAGCAATTCGGCCTCGCGTTTGGGCCACATCCGGGTGACGTGCTCGGCGTTGCCGGTGCCAAAGCGCGCGCGCTGCCATGCGAGCAGGTCTTCGACCCCTTCGGCCCCCACGCAAAGCTTTATCAGATGCACCATCTCGGCCATTTGCCCCCCCGATGCCCCGTATATAGTGTCATAGGAGGCCAAGGCAACGTTGACCGGGCCGTGCTGCAAGCGTATCGTGATCGCCCTTTCAGCCCGCATTGCCCCCTATGACGGAGCCAGCCCATGCCCCGCTTTGCCGCCCCTATCGCCGAACAGATCTGGGACATGAAATACCGCCTCAAGGCCGCCGATGGCGCGCCGCTTGACCTGACGGTTGAGGATAGCTGGCGCCGCGTGGCGCGGGCCTTGGCCGCAGGCGAGGCAGAGCCGGAGCTGTGGGAGGGGCGGTTTTACGAGGCGCTGGAGGATTTCAAATTCCTGCCCGCGGGGCGGATCATCGCGGGCGCTGGCACCGGGCGGTCGGTGACGCTGTTCAACTGCTTCGTGATGGGCACGATCCCCGATTCGATGGGCGGCATCTTCGATATGCTCAAGGAGGCCGCGCTGACGATGCAGCAAGGCGGCGGCATCGGCTATGATTTTTCCACCATCCGCCCGCGTGGCGCAGAGGTGAAGGGGGTGGCGGCAGATGCCTCGGGGCCGCTCAGCTTCATGGATGTGTGGGACGCGATGTGCCGCACCATCATGAGCGCGGGCAGCCGGCGCGGCGCGATGATGGCGACGATGCGCTGCGACCACCCCGATATCGAGGCTTTCATCGCCGCCAAGCAGGATGCGGCGCGGCTGCGCATGTTCAACCTTTCGGTGCTGGTGACCGATGATTTCATGGCTGCCGTCAAGGCTGACGGGCCGTGGGATTTGCGTTTTGGCGGCAAGGTTTACCAAACTGCGAACGCGCGCGACCTGTGGGCGCGGATCATGCGCGCCACCTATGATTTCGCCGAGCCGGGGGTGATTTTTATCGACCGGATCAATGCCGCCAACAACCTTGGCTATTGCGAGACCATTGCCGCCACCAACCCCTGTGGTGAACAGCCTTTGCCGCCCTATGGCGCCTGCCTTCTGGGCAGCATCAACCTTGCCCGTCTGGTGACAGCGCCGTTCGGGGCGGCGGCGGAACTCGATGCCGCAGCGCTTGACCGCCTCGTGCGGGTGGCGGTGCGGATGATGGACAACGTGGTTGACGCCAGCCGCTTTCCCTTGCCGCAGCAAGAGGCCGAGGCGCGGGCCAAGCGGCGGATCGGGCTTGGCGTGACCGGGCTTGCCGATGCGCTGTTGATGCTCGGGCTGCGCTATGGGTCAGAGGCGGCGGCCGCGCAGACCGAAGACTGGATGCACGCCATCGCCCGCGCGGCCTATCTCGCCTCGGTCGATCTTGCGCGTGAAAAAGGGGCATTTCCCCTGTTTGACGCCGACAAGTTCCTTGCCTCGGGCACTATGGCGGCGATGGACGCGGATGTGCGCGCGGCCATCGCGCGGCACGGCATTCGCAACAGCCACCTGACCTCGGTCGCCCCGACCGGCACCATCAGCCTTTATGCCGGCAACGTCAGCTCCGGCATCGAGCCGGTGTTTGCCTATGGTTACACGCGCAAGGTGCTGCAGCCCGATGGCAGCCGCAGCGAGGAAGAGGTGGTCGATTACGCGGTGCAGATGTGGCGCGATCTGCGCGGCGATGCGCCCTTGCCCGACTATTTCGAGAACGCGCAAACGCTGCCGCCGCTCGACCATGTGCGGATGCAGGCGGCGGCGCAGAAATGGGTCGACAGCAGCATTTCCAAAACCATCAACTGCCCCGCTGAAATCTCGTTTGACGAGTTCCAGCAGGTTTACATGGCGGCGTGGGATGCGGGCTGCAAAGGCTGCACCACCTACCGCCCGAACGCGGTAACGGGGTCGGTGTTGACCGTCAGCGAGGATGCCGAAAAGGCGCCCGAGCGCGACAGCGGCGCCGAGGTGGTGTATCTGACCGAGCCGCTCGGCCGCCCGGCGGCGCTGGAAGGCGCCACCTACAAGCTGAAATGGCCAGGGTCAGAACACGCGATCTACATAACGGTCAACGACATCGTGCATGGCGGGCACCGGCGGCCCTTCGAGGTGTTCATCAACTCCAAGAACATGGAGCATTTCGCCTGGACGGTGGCACTGACGCGGATGATTTCGGCGGTGTTCCGGCGTGGTGGCGATGTGTCTTTCGTGGTGGAAGAGTTGAAGGCGGTGTTCGACCCGCGCGGCGGGGCGTGGATGGAGGGGCGCTATGTGCCCTCGATTCTGGCCGCCATTGGCGGCGTGATCGAGCGCCACCTGATCGAGATCGGTTTCATCGATGGCGAGGGCATGGGCCTGAAATCGGACCCGCGCGCGGTCGCACTGGCCGCCGATGGCACGCCGCGCGCCCCCGCCTGCCCGCATTGTGGCGCCTATGCGCTGCGGATGATCGAGGGCTGCATGACCTGCGCCGATTGCGGCCATTCGAAATGCGGCTGAGGGGGGCGCGATGCTGACGCTTGATGTGGCACGCTCTGCGCTGATGGTGATCGACCTTCAGGCGCGTCTGATGCCCGCGATTGCGGGGGGCGATGCCGTTTTGCGCAATGCGGGGCGTCTGGTCACGGCAGCGCGCAGGCTGGCGGTGCCGGTGCTGTTCACCGAACAGAACCCGCGCGGGCTGGGCGCCACGGCGCCCGCGCTTGCGCCTGCGCCGGGCGAGTTGGCCGAGAAGATGAGCTTCGATGCGTGCCGCGCGCCGGGGCTGGCGGCGCGGCTTGCCCCTGATCGTGCGACGGTGGTGGCGGGCTGCGAGGCGCATGTCTGCGTGCTGCAAACCGTGCTGGGGCTGATCGCGGCGGGCCGCAAGGTCTATGTGGTGGCCGATGCGGTGGGGTCACGCGACCCCGAAAACTGCCGCCTTGCGCTGGCGCGCATGGCCCGCCACGGCGCCGAGATTGTCAGCACCGAGATGGTGCTGTTCGAATGGCTGGGCGATGCCAACCACCCCGCCTTTCGCGAGCTACAGGCGCTGATCAAATAGGCCGCTTCAGCCCGAGATGAATTCGCGCACGAAGGCGGTGGCGGGCCGGGCGCGGATGTCTTGCGGCTTGCCGATCTGCTCGATCCGGCCCATCGACATCACCACCACGAAATCGGCCAGTTCCATTGCCTCATCCTGATCGTGGGTCACGAAAACCGTGGTCAGCCCGGTCTCGTCATGGATTTCGCGCAGGCCGCTGCGCAGCTCCTTGCGCACCTTGGCATCGAGCGCGCCGAAGGGTTCATCAAGCAGCAGCATGCGCGGCTCGATCGCCAGCGCGCGGGCCAGGGCCACGCGCTGGCGCTGGCCGCCCGACAGTTGTGAAGGGTAGCGCGGGCCGATGTCGGGCAGCTGGATCAGGTCGAGCAATTTGGTCACGCGGCGGGTGATTTCGGCGCGCGTCGGGCGCAGGGCGCGGGGGCGCGCGCGCAGGCCGTAGGCGATGTTTTCAAACACCGTCATATGGCGAAAGAGCGCGTAAGACTGAAACACGAACCCGGCGCGCCGTTCCTGCACGCTCAGCCCGGTGGCATCGTGGCCATCAAACAGCACCCGCCCCGAGGACGGAAACTCCAGCCCGCCCAGAATGCGCAAAAGCGTGGTCTTGCCAGACCCGGAGGGGCCAAGCAGCGCCACCAGCGCCCCTGACGGGATCGACAGCGAAACCGGGTGCAGCGCCGCCGTGGTGCCGAACGCTTTTGAGATTTCGTCGATTTCGATATGCATGGGACCCTCTCTAGTGATGGTACGTCGCGGCGATCTGGTCGGCATGGCGCAGTTCCAATATGGTTTTGAGCAGAAGCGTAATGAGGCCGAGCATGGCCAGCAGGGCGGCAAGGCTGAAGGCCGCGACCGAAAGGTATTCGTTGTAAAGCATCTCGATGGTAATCGGGATGCTGGCGGTCTGGCCCCGGATCTTGCCTGAAACCACCGCCACCGCGCCAAATTCGCCCATCGCGCGGGCGTTGCACAAGAGCACGCCATAAAGCAGCGCCCAGCGGATGTTGGGCAGGGTCACGGTCAGAAAGGTGCGCGCGCCCGAGGCGCCCAGCGTCAGCGCCGCCTCTTCTTCGGCGCGGCCCTGTTCGACCATCACCGGAATGAGCTCGCGCGCCACGAAGGGAAAGGTCACGAACACCGTGGCCAACACGATGCCCGGCAGCGCAAACACGACCGGATAGCCCGACGCGACCAGCCAGCCGCCAAGCGCCGAGTTGGCGCCGAACATCAGCACGATGCAAAGCCCCGCCACCACCGGAGAGACCGAAAAGGGCAGGTCGATCAGCGTGATGAGGAACGCCTTGCCGCGAAAGTCGAACTTGGTGATGAACCACGCCGCCGCGATGCCGAAGGCGGCGTTGAGCGGCACCGAAATGGCGGCGATTGTCAGCGTAAGCTTGATCGCGGCGCGCGCGTCGCGGTTGCCAAGGCTGGCCAGTGCCGCCGCCCAGCCCCTGGTAAGGGCCTCGGCAAAGACCGCGATCAGCGGCGCAAACAGCAGCACGCCAAGCCCGAGCACGACGATGCCGATCAGCGCCCAACGCGCGGCACGTGGTTCTGCAATCGCGGAGCGAAACTGCAGCGGGGCAAGGGGGGTGTCAGACATAGCCTATCCTCCGGCGGCTCCAGACCTGAATGAGGTTGATCGCCAGCAGCATCGCGAAGGAAATCAGCAGCATGGCGATGCCGATCGCGCTGGCGGCGTCATAGTTGAACTCTTCCAGCTGGATCACGATCAAGAGCGGCGCGATTTCGGTGCGCAGCGGAATGTTGCCCGCGATGAAGATGACCGAGCCGTATTCCCCCACCGCGCGCGCCAGCGCCAGCGCAAAGCCGGTCAGCGCCGCCGGGGTGAGCATCGGCATGATCACCCGCATGATGGTGTAAAGCCGGCTCGCGCCAAGCGTGGCCGAGACCTCTTCAACCTCGCGCTCGATCTCTTCGACCACCGGCTGCACGGTGCGGGTCACAAAGGGCAGGCCGACAAAGATCAGCGCGATGAAAATGCCCCATTGCGTATAGGCGATCGTGAAGCCCAGTTCCTTGGCCAGTGAACCGAAGGCGCCATTGGGGGCATAAAGCGCGGCCAGCGCGATGCCCGCCACCGCCGTTGGCAGCGCGAAGGGCAGATCGACCGTGGCATCGAGAATGCGGCGCCCCGCAAAGCGGTAGCGCGCCAGCACCCAGGCCAGCACGACGCCGAACACAAGGTTGAACAGCGCCGCTAACAGCGACAAGCGGAACGACAGGTAAAGCGCCGCCCAGACCCTTGGCCGGTTGACCGTTTCCCAGATATTGCCAAGGCCAAAACTGGCGCCCTTCCAAAGAAGGGCGCCGATGGGCAAAAGCACGACCAGTGACAGCATCGTTATGGTGATGCCCATGCTCAGCCCGAGGCCGGGCATGGGGGATCGGTGGATCAGGGGTCTGCCCATCGCGTGACCTCACTTGGCGACGTAGATCTGGTCGAAGATGCCGCCATCGCCGAAGTGTTCGGGTTGCGCCTTGGCCCAGCCGCCGAAATGGTCGATGCCCACCAGTTCAAGCGCCGGAAAGCGCGCCACATCTTCGGGGCTGGCCGCTGAGGCATCCCAGGCGCGGTAGAAGTGCTTGAAGGCCAGCGCCTGCGCTTCGGGCGAATAAAGGTGGTTCAGATAGGCCTCGGCCAGCTTGCGCTGTTCATCGGTCTTGATGTTGGCCTCGACCAGCGCGACCGGGGGTTCGGCCAGAACCGAAACCGAGGGCACCACGATGTCGAACCGGTCTTCGCCCAGCTCTTTCAGCGCAAGGTAGGCTTCGTTCTCCCAGGCCAGAAGCACGTCGCCGATGCCGCGTTGCGCGAATGTGGTGGTTGATCCGCGCGCGCCGCTGTCGAGCACCGGCACGTTCTTGAAAAGTCTGCCCACAAATTCCTGCGGGTTCTGGCCGTTCTTTTCGGCCCAGGCCCAGGCCGCCAGATAGTTCCAGCGCGCGCCGCCCGAGGTTTTCGGGTTCGGGGTGATGACCTCGACCCCTTCGGCCACCAGATCGCCCCAGTCTTTCAGGCCCTTGGGGTTACCTTCACGGACCAGAAAGATGATGGTCGAGGTATAGGGCGACGAATTGTGCGGCAGCAGCGCTTGCCAGTTTTCCGGCAGCTTGCCGGCTGCGGCGATCTTGTTGATGTCAGACGCGAGCGCCAGTGTGACGACCTGCGCCCCCAGCCCGTCGATCACCGAGCGGGCCTGACTGCCTGAACCGCCATGGCTGACCTCGATGGTCGGCGCCGCGTTGCCCTGCGCAACCCACCATGCGCTGAAGGCCTCGTTGTATTCGCGGTAAAGCTCGCGCGTCGGGTCATAGCTGACGTTGAGCAGGGTCTCGGCTTGCACCGAAGGAGCGGCGGTCAACGACAACGCGGCAAGAGCAAACGCGCCAAGCGCGCCGCGCAAGAGCCGCGCTACCGGCCAGCCGGTCAGCCGCTGGTTGCCGGTTGAAATGGTGACCTGCCCATCGGGGTGGCTGGAAACAAGATTGCCTTGCGCGGTGATATGGCCGGAAATGTAGATTGTCTTGAACATCGCGTTCTCCTGTCGGTGGCAGGCCGATCTGGCCCTTCCTGCATATCACGACAGAGAAAGTCGTCTTTATCAATGAAATTGTTGTGGCGAAATCAGGGGGGTTGGGGGAAAATTATTCTATGATGCACCGCGAAACCGCGCCGCACTATTCGGAATACGTTTCAGGTGACAGGAATCACAGGCCCGTGGCGGCTGTGCTTTCGGGCTGCCCCAGCATCCGCGCGGCAACCGGCGCGTGGCGCAGCATATCTTCCAGCGTCAGCGATTCGATCAGAACCAGATAGCTCCAGAACACTTCGGCAAAGACCCTGCGGATCCGGCAGCTTGCCTCATCTTCGCAATCATCGCAGCGCTGGTAGGCCTTGCGCGAAAGGCAGGGCAGAGGCGCGATCGGGCCGTCGATCAGGCGCAGAAGTTCGGGCACTGAAACCTGCCGCGGCTCCTTGATCAGCACATAGCCGCCCGAGCGCCCGCGCGTTGAGGCGATGATACCGGCGTTGCGGATGTCGAGCAGGATATGTTCCAAAAACCGCTTGGGCGCGCCCGAGCGCTGCGCGATATCTTCGATGCGCAGCGCGCCACCGGTCGTGGCGCGTTCATCGCCCAACACCATCAGCGCTTTAAGCGCGTATTTCATCTTCTGCGTGATCATGCCCGACCATAGCGGCGCGGCCGGGGCGAGGCAAGAAAGGCGATCATGACCATCGGGTTAATTGTGCGGGTCTCGCCGGTGCAGGGCGCGCCCGCTACTTTTGGGCGCGGTTGGCAAAGAGCGTCGCCGCCACGATCAGCGCCGCGCCAAGTGCAAGCTCCAGCGTCGGTGCCTCAGAAAACACGAACCAGCCCACCCCGGCCGAAAGCACCAGCGAGGCGTAGCCAAGCGGCCCCAGCACCCCCGCATCGCCCCAGAACTGCGCACGCAAAAAGCAGAATTGCGCCGCTTGTGCAAAGACCCCGACCATCAGCAGCAGCGGCCAGCTGGTGCCGACGGGTTGCCAGACCCAAAGCGCGGGCAGCGCGCTGAGCGCCGCGAGCCCGCCGGTATAGACCAGCATCATCATCAGCGGCGCCTCGGCGCGCATCCGGCGCGTCACGATCACCGCGCCGGTGCCGGTGATGACGGTGGCAATCAGCGCCACCAGCCCGGCGCTGGCGGCAAGGTCGCCGGGGCGCAGCGCGATCAGCACGCCCGCCAGCCCCACCACCCCGGCCAGCCATTGCCGGGGGCGGATGCGCTCGCCCAGAAGTGCCGCCGCCATTGCCATCAACAGCAGCGGCCGAGTGAAATTGACCGCTGTGAACAGCGCCAGCGGCACATGCGCCACGGCGTAAAAGCTGGTGGTCAGCGTCAGCGTGCTTAGCGCCACGCGAAGGCCGTGCAACCCCGGCTGGCGCAGGCGCAGCGCGGTGCGGCCCCGCAGCACGAAGGGCACCAGCAGCACAAGGCCGGTCAGCGCGCGCAAAAACACGATCTGCACGGCGGGCAGCCCCAGCCCCATCGCCTTGACGATCGCCAGCGCCCAGATATTCAGCGACATATCGGCCAACAGCCACGCCGCCCCGCGCAGATTGTCGCGCGCGGGGCCGCTGGCGTCGGGCAGGGTGTCGCTCATCGCGCCGGGGCGCAGAGGTTGGCCATCAGCCGGAAGCCGCCGGGCACCAGCGCTTCCATCTGCAGATGCACGATCAGCGCGCAATGGGTGTGCCGCCCGGCGCCGATCTGTGCCGACAAAAGCGCGCCTCGGTGCGGCGCCTCGTCGGGGTCGGCCATTTCAAGCAGCGGCTGATAGGCGCCATCCCAGCTTTTGGCAAAATAGAGGCCACGCTCTTTGACCCAGCCTTGCCAGTCTTCGGGGCCGATCCGGTTTGGCCCGGTCAGAAGCGGGTGGTCGGGCAGAAGATGGCGCACTGTGGCGTCCTCATCGGTAACGCGCCAGCGCAGCGAGGGCTTGCCGATTTCAAGCCGCGCGGGCGGCGTGGTCTCGGGCGACCAGTTATCCCACGGGCGGTGATAGAGCGTCACGAGGTTGCCCCCCGCGCGCACCCAATCGTGCACCTGCGGCATCAGCGCCGCCAGCCGGGGCCGGGTTTTTAGCGCGAAAATGCCGATCACCAGCGTGTCGAGCCCAGCCAGCCCCGCCGGGGTCAGCGCGCCATCCTCAAGGCTGGTCACATCGGCGCCAATCGCGCGCAGCCAGTGGTCCACCCGGTCGTTGCCGCCGCCGACATAGCCGATGCGCGCCGGCGCCAGCGCCACGTCGGCTACACAAAGGCGGAGCTGTGCCGGCACCGAGCGGAGCAGCGGGCCGGTGTGGGGGTATTCGATGCGGGTCACGCTGCGCGCAGCCGCGCCGCCGACGCGCAGCGGCAACAGGGTGACCCCGGCGGCGGCGCTGGCGGGAACATGCAGCAGAGCACTTGCACCCGCGCCTTCCATCCGCCAGCCTTCGGGCAGATCGAGGCTCGCGCCCTCGGTCAGCCGCAGCGGCAGCGGGCGCGGGCTGAGGCGGTTGAAGATATGCGCGGCAGGTTCTACCCGAGCCTCGACGCGCGGCAGAACCAGCAGCGGGCGCTCGGCGGGCAGCGCAAGCACGAGTTCCTGCGCCGCCGTGGTCAGCGTCAGGCGCAGCGCCACCGGGCCGCGCGGCTGGCCGGGGTGGTAGCTGGTGGGGTAGGGGTCGGCTTCGGCGGCGTCGGCGGCAAGGGTGATGGCATTGTCGGTTGCGGCCCAACCCGGCGGCACCTGCCAGCCAAGCCGTGCCGCAACCGGGCCTTGCGGCACATGCAGCGCGAGCGTGGCGGCCAGGGTTTCACCGGGGCGGGCGTGGTCGGCGGCAAGCCGCCCCTCGGCGCGGATGCCGGAGGCAAGCAGGATTACCCGCGCCAGTTCACGCTCTTTGCGTGCAAGCCGGTGCAGCAGCGCATCGGCCAGTGCGGGCGGGCAGAGGGCGCGCGCCTCGCGCAGCGCTGCAAGGGCTGCATCGGCGGCTTGCAGCACCGCGACAGACTCGGGGTAGGCCGCCACCGTGCGCGCAAGCGCGGCGTCGAGTGCCGCGGCGGCGGGCAGGCCGGGCGCCAGATCGGCAAAGCGGGCGGGCAGGTTGTCGGTCAGCGCGCCGTGGTCATCGCCCACGCGGCTTTGCGCCAGATGCAGCGGCCAGCCCGCACTTTCGGCGCCGCCAAGCCAGCGCCCCATGCCTTGCGTGGCATGAAACACCCGCGCCTGCTGGCCGATCTCTTCCCATGTCCAGCCCGAAATTGCCTCGCGCCCGGCGCCCGACACCCGCACCGTTTCGGGCGGCGGCGGCAGATCATCATCATAGGCGTCGCCGGCCCCGGACCATGCGGGCAGATAGAGCTTGGAAACCGTCCAAGGGTCGCCCTCGGCCTCAAAACCGGGGTCGGCGGCGGCGGCCATCGCCTCATGCGCCGCCTGCGTCATGGCGCGGTGGTGACCGTGCTGGCCGGGAATGTCGAGGAAGGTCGGGCAGATGATGTCGGGGCGGTCGGCGCGGATGATCTCGACCAGGCGGCGCAGGGTGCGCGCGTGGCCCCATTTGCCCAGGGTCTCGACCCCCGATTTGGAAAAGCCGAAATCGGTGATCGGGTCATCAGGCCCGGTCGAAAGCCAATACATGCTCAGCCCCAGCACATCGCAGGCGCGCTCCATTTCGGCGGTGCGCAGGGTGCCAAGGTCGGCGCCAGCCTCGCGGCCAAGGTCGTTCTGGCCACCCTCGCCACGGGTCGAGCAGGCGTAGGCAATCGAAAGCCCGTCGCGCAACGCCAGAGCCGCCAGCATGCCCGAGGTTTCATCATCGGGGTGCGCGCCGGTGTTCATGAAGCGCGCAAGGCCGCGTAGCGGTTGCAGGGCGCGCCAGAGCATCAGCCCCGCAGGGGCGGTGCGTTGGGCGGCAATACGGGCGGCATCGGTCATCGGCATCGGCGGGCCTTTCGTGAAACGGGCTTCAGGGGGCGGTGTCGAGGCGCGGCGTGACGGTATCGTGGATCACCAGCGCGGCCGCGCCAAGCGCCGCAGTGGTCGGGCCAGAGGCACCGCGCAGCACGCGCGGCATTTGCCGAGATGCGCGCCGTGCCACCGAACCGGGCGGCAGATCGAGGCGGCGAATGAGGTCATCAAGCAGCGCATCGGGCAGCGCGCCGCCCAGAATCACCACTTGCGGGTCAAAGAGGTTTTCCAGCAGACCCACCGCCTGCGACAGCGCCGATGCCGCCTCATCAAGCCACCCCGACAGCCCGGCATCAGCCGAGGCGAGCAGCGTCAGCGCCGCCGCATCGGGGCTGTCCGCGCCCGCAAGCAGCCCGCGCCCGGCAAGATAGCGCGAGAGCGCCATGCGGCTTGCGTATTGTTCAAGGCATCCCCGGTTGTGGCAATCGCAGGGCAGCCCGCCGGGGCGCACCACCACATGCCCCACTTCGCCGGCATTGCCAAAGGCGCCGCGCTGCGGCAGCCCCTGCGCGATCACGCCAAGGCCAAGGCCGGTGCCAAAATAGAGGTAACAGAAATTGTCGAGCCCCTGCGCCGCCCCCGCCATGCGCTCGGCGATGGCGGCGGCGGTTGCATCTTTTTCCAGCAGCACCGGCAGGCCAAGCGCTTCGGCGGCGCCTGCGGCGGCGGTCTCGGCGCGCCAGCCGGGCAGCACGGTGGCGCCCGCCGCACTCAGGCCCTCAACCCCGAACGGACCGGGGATCACCAGACCCGCGCCGATCAGCCGGTGCTGTGGCGCGGCGCGCTGCGCCTCGGATGCAAGCCGCGCCATCTGTACAAAAACGCTTGCAGGCTCGGCGCTTGCCAGTGCCACCTGACGGCTGGCCAGAACAACGCCGCCGAGGTTGCTCAGCACCATCACCAGCGCGTCGGGGCGCACCTCAAAGCCAAGGGCAGCTGCGGCATCGGGGTTGAAGGTATAGACCACCGGCGGCTGACCGCGCGCCGCGCGCCGCCGCCCCGCCGCAAGTACCAGCCCTTCGGCCTCCAGCTCGGCGATCAGATTGGAGACGGTCTGCGTGCTCAGCCCGCAGGCGCGCGCGATTTCGGCCCGGCCCGCGCTGTCGCTGCGCTGCACATACGCCAGCACCACCCGGCGGTTGTGCGCCTTGGCGCGCTCGGAGTTTGCTCCGGCGATATGGCCGCGGCGATGAATCACCCTGTTTCCTTAACTCAAACGGTTTGAATTAACTATTGATCTTTGAACCGAAGCCGTCAACACTCGTTCGCAGGAAAGAACCCCGCCAGCTTCGGCTGGCACAAGGGGGCAGGAGGAAAACGCGGTGCAGCGACACGCACCGCCTAACAGAGAGGACGACCATGAAAGCCATCAGAACCTTTGCGCTTGCCGCCACGACCAGCCTTGTCGCCATGGTGTCGGCGGGTGCTGCCAGTGCGGTAGAGATCGAATACTGGCAGTATATCTTTGATGCCCGCATCACTGCGATGGACAAGCTCATCGCCAATTTCGAGGCCGCCAACCCCGGCATCACGGTCAAGCAATCGACCTTCCCCTATGCCGACTATCGCACCAAGGTTGCCGCCGCGATTCCGGCGGGCGAGGGGCCGGACGTGGTGCAGCTGTTCTACGGCTGGCTCAATGACTATGTGCAGGCCGAGCTGATCCAGCCGCTGCCCGAAGCCACCTTCCCCGCCGCGCGCATTGAATCGGAGTTCTTCCCGATGGTGCAGGCGATGAAGATCGACGGCAAATACATGGCGTTGCCCACCGCCGTGCGCTCGCTGGCGCTGTTTTACAACACGCGGCTCTTTGCCGAGGCCGGAGTAACTGCTCCGCCGACGACATTGGCAGAGATGGTCGAGATCGCGGCGAAGATCACCAAGAAGGACGGCGCGGGCAACATTACCGTGGAAGGCATCACCTCGGGCATGACCGCGCAAGACCACCAGTGGTTCCGCGAAGTGCTGCTGCGCCAGTTCGGCGCCGTGCCCTATACCGACGATTACCGCACCGTGACTTACAACACCCCCGAAGGGGTCGCGGCGCTGGAATTCTACACCAGCCTTGAACAGACGCTGGGTGTCACCTCGTCAACCTTCATGGACGAGCCGCAGGCGGCGTTCAAGGCAGGCCGTGCGGGCATGCACATCGACGGCTCGTTCCGCATTGGCGCGCTGAAAGATACGCGCGGGCTGGAATGGGGCGTGGCCGAGCTTCCGGCGGGGCCGACCGGCGTGCAATCGAACTACGCGAGCTATTGGGTGAACGCGATCACCACCAAGGCGCAGGGCGAAAAATACGACGCGGCGGTGAAGTTCATGGATTACATCACCTCCGACGAGGCGATGCAGATCTGGCTTGATACGGTGGGCGAGCTGCCCGCCAAGCCCTCGGCGGCGCTGACCGACGCGAACATCGCCGACCCGGTCTTTGGCCCCTTCATCAAGGGTCTGGGCTACGGCCACGCGACGATCTTTGCCGACGAGTCCGGTCAGCGTCAGGTGCTGGTCGATGCTGTCAGCCGGATCTTCCTGCAAGGTCAAAGCGCGGCAGACAGCCTCGCGGCCGCCGCGGCTGCCGAACAGGCGCTGCTCGACAGCTACTACAAGAAGTAACCCCTGACAGGTGGGCCCTGGCAACGGGGCCCGCTTTTCGCGCGGCCGGGCGCCGGGCGCGCAAAACTTGCCAACGGGGGGCCGCATGAAGTTTTACCGAAACCTTTCGATCAGCCAGAAACAGGTGGTCTGGGCTTGGGCCTTTCTGGCTTTGCCGGTGCTCTTTTATGTGGTGATCCGGTTTTATCCCACCGGCAACGCCATCGTGCTGAGCTTTCAGAAATGGAACATGCTGGGTGCGCGCAACTGGGTCGGGTTTGACAATTACGTCAAGCTTTACAATGACCCGGTGTTCTGGAAGGTGTTTCGCAACACCTTCGTTTACCTGATCCTTGGCACCCCGGCCTCGCTCGTCATCAGCTTTGTCATTGCCTACCATCTCGACAGGGTGCGCTTTTTGCACAGCACCCTGCGCGCGCTTTACTTTCTGCCATTCCTGACCTCGACCGTGGCGATGGCGTGGGTCTGGCGCTGGTTCTACCAGCCGGTACCGATCGGGCTGTTCAACAATTTCATCGCCTCGCTGGGGTTCCAGCAGATTGCCTTCCTAAATTCGACCACCAACGCGCTGCCCTCGATTCTGCTGCCGGCGATCTGGGCGGGGCTGGGGTTTCAGATCATCATCTTCATGGCCGGCCTGCGCGCGATTCCCACCAGCTTTTACGAGGCGGCGCGCATTGACGGGGTGTCAAACTGGACCATCCTGCGCGAAATCACGCTGCCGCTCTTGAAGCCCACGATCGTGTTTCTGGTGGTGTTCTCGTCGATCAGCTTTCTGCGGATCTTCGATCAGGTCTTCAACATGACCACCAACAACCCCGGCGGCCCGCTCGACAGCACCAAGCCGCTGGTGCTGATGATCTATCAGACCGCGTTTTCCAGCTTTGACATGGGCTATGCGGCGGCGCAGACGGTGGTGCTGTTCACCATCCTGCTGACCGTCAGCCTGTTGCAGCTTTATCTGATGAGGGACCGCTGATGGCTGACACCCAGATCCGCGCCTCGGCCGATGCGCTTTTGCGCGCGCGCGCCAGCGCCCGTGGCCCCCGCGACCCCGCCGCGGTCATCCGCTGGACGCTGCTTGCGATGGGCGCCATCGTCATGGTGATGCCGATCGTCTACATGCTGTCGGCCTCATTCAAATACCCTTACGAGATGTACAACCTGAACATCATCCCGAAGGAACCGACGGCCGAAAACTATACCTATGTGCTGTCGGACGGGCGCTTTTACCGCTGGTTTCTGAACTCGTTCATCGTCGCCACCTGCACCACGGTTTCGGCGGTGTTCTTTGACGCGCTGGTGGGCTACGCGCTTTGCAAGTTCCGCTTTCGCGGCCGCTACATCGTGTTCATCGCGATCCTTTCGACGCTGATGATCCCGACCGAGATGCTGGTGATCCCGTGGTATCTCATGTCGCGCACCTTTGGCTGGCTCGATACCTACTGGGGCATCATGTTCCCCGGCATGATGACGGCGTTCGGCACCTTCCTGATGAAACAGTTTTTTGAGACCGTGCCCGATGACTTTCTGGAAGCGGCGCGGATCGACGGGCTGAACGAGTTTCAGATCTGGTGGTCGGTGGCGCTGCCGATGGTCACACCCGCGCTGTCGGCGCTGGCGATCTTCATCTTCCTTGGCAACTGGACCGCCTTCATCTGGCCCTTGATCGTCACCAACAGTCAGGAACTTTACACCCTGCCGGTGGGGCTGACGACCTTCTCGGTCGAACAGACGGTCGACTGGGAACTGATCATGACCGGCGCAGCGCTGGCCACCATTCCCACGCTGATCGTGTTCCTGATCTTTCAGCGCTACATCATCCGGGGCATTGCCATGGCGGGGTTGAAGGGATGACCGACACCACGAAGTTTCCCGATCCGGTTTACCGCGAAACCGTGCTGGCGCCGCTGTTCGACGCCGCCAAGGAACACTACGCAGGCCCGGTGCGCGCCATCAACCGCGCGCATCTGGTGATGCTGGCCGAAACCGGCATCTTGCCGCGCAACGTGGCAGGTGCGCTGGCCGGCGCGCTGGCGGCAATCGACGCCGAGCTTGACCTGCCGTCGATTACCTACACCGGCGTGCATGAGGATTATTTTTTCCTCGTCGAGGCGGAACTGAAGCGGCGGCTTGGGCCCGACGTTGCAGGCGCGCTGCACACCGCGCGGTCGCGCAATGACATGGACCACACCGTGTTCAAGATGGTGCTGCGTGGGCGCGCCGATACGCTCATGGCGCAGGCGCTGGCGCTGGCCGAGGCGCTGATTGCCACGGCGCTGCGCGAGCGTGATACGCTGATCGTGGCCTATACCCACGGCCAACCGGCGCAGCCCTCTACCTTTGGCCATTATCTTGGCGCCGCCATCGAGGTGCTCTTGCGCGACATTGCGCGGCTTTCGGCGGCGCGCGAGGCGCTTGACCATTGCCCGATGGGGGCCGCCGCCATCACCACCTCGGGCTTTGCCATCGACCGGCACCGCATGGCGGAACTGCTGGGTTTTACCGCGCCCTTGCGCAATTCCTATGGATGCATCGCATCGGTTGATTACGTTACCGGGCTGTATTCGGCCATCAAGCTGATGTTCCTGCATTTGGGACGACTGGTGCAAGACCTGCAATTCTGGACCGCGTTTGAGGTGGGCCAGCTCTATGTGCCCAACAGCTTCGTGCAAATCTCCTCAATCATGCCGCAAAAGCGCAACCCGGTGCCGATCGAACACCTGCGCCACCTTGCCAGCATGACCGTGGGGCGGTGCGATGCGGTGGTGAACACGATGCACAACACCCCCTTCACCGACATGAACGACAGCGAGGGCGAGGTGCAGGTGGCAGGCTACGCGGCGTTTGATTCTGGCGCGCGGGTGCTTTCGCTGCTGGCCGCGCTGATACCGGCATGTTCGGTGCGCGCCGACCGGGTCGCGGCCAATATGGATGCCGCCTGCGTGACCGTGACCGAACTGGCCGATACGCTGGTGCGCAGCGAAGGGCTGAGCTTTCGGCAGGCGCATGAGGTTGCCGCCCAGACCGCCCGCGCGGTGATTGCCGCGGCGCAGCCGCTGGGGGCGGGCTATACGGCCTTTGCCAAGGCCTTTCACGCCGAAACCGGGCGCGACCCGGCGCTCAGCGCGCCGGCCTACGCCGAGGCCGTTAGCCCCGCCCGCTTCGTGGCGCTGCGCGCGCGCTACGGCGGCCCCGCGCCCGAGCCGATGGAAGCCGCCCTTGCTGCCTATGCCGCCGAGGCGGCGGCCCTTGGCGCCACCCTCGCCACCCGCCAAACCCGCATCCGCACCGCCGAGGCCGCGCGTGACGCCGCCTTTGCCGCCCTGCAACCGGAGTAACCCATGGCCACCGTATCCATTCAAAATCTGGTCAAGGCCTATGGCAAGACCGAAGTGCTGCACGGCATCAATCTTGATGTGGCAGACGGTGAATTCGTGGTGTTCGTCGGCCCTTCGGGGTGCGGCAAATCCACCACCTTGCGCATGATCGCGGGGCTGGAAGAGGTCAGCGGCGGCGAGATCGTGATCGGCGAGCGGGTGGTGAACCACCTTGAACCGAAAGACCGCAACATCGCTATGGTGTTCCAGAATTACGCGATCTACCCGCATATGAGCGTGCGCAAGAACATCGGTTTTGGCCTGCGCACCTCAAAACTGCCCAAGGCCGACAAGGAAAAGCGCATCAACGAGGTCGCGGCGATCTTGTCGATGACCGATTACCTTGACCGCAAACCGGCGCAGCTTTCGGGCGGGCAGCGCCAGCGCGTGGCAATTGGCCGTGCCATGGTGCGCGACCCGGCGGTGTTCTTGTTTGACGAGCCGCTTTCGAACCTCGATGCGCAGCTGCGCACCCAGATGCGGCTTGAGATCAAGAAGCTGCACCAGCGCGTCGGCACCACGATCATCTTCGTTACCCATGATCAGGTCGAAGCGATGACCATGGCCGACCGCATCGTGATCATGAAAGACGGGCACATCCAGCAGGTCGGCACCCCGGCCGAGGTGTTCCACCAGCCCGCCAACGTGTTCGTGGCGCAGTTCATCGGCGCGCCTTCCATGAACCTGCTCGACGGGGTCTATTCGGGCGGCGAAATTGCCGTTGCCGGGCGCCGCGTCGCGGTGGCGCTGCCGCTGCCCGATGGCGCCGCGGTGACGGTGGGCATCCGCCCCGATGATCTTCGCGTCAGCGCCGAGCCCGCGCTGTTTGAAGGCGTCGTGAACGTGCTCGAACCGCTTGGCGCTGAAACGCTGGCGCATATCGACATCGGCGGGCGCGATGTGATTGCGCGTGCCGATGGCCGCGCGCCGCCGCCGGTGGGCGCGCGCGTGTATCTGGCCGCCGACACCGCCAACATGCACTTTTTTGCCCCCAGCGGCGAGGCGCTGCGGTGAAGGCAGGCACAAGGCCCGAAGGCGTGCTTTGTACCGGCAGGCTTTATTGCGACATTGTCATGGGCGGCCTTGCGGCCCTGCCTGTTCCCGGCAGCGAGGTCTATGCCGACGCGCTGACCCTCGCGGCCGGGGGCGGCGCCTATATCACGGCGGCCTACCTTGTGGCGCGCGGGCGCCCGGCGGGGCTTGCCTCGGTGCTTCCTGCGGCGCCATTTGGCGCGGCCATTGCGGCTGAGTTGGCGGCTTCGGGTATTGACCTTTCCGCCTGCACCACCGCCGCGCCGGGTGCCGAGCCGCAAGTGACGGTTGCGATGATCGTCGAAGGTGAGCGCGCCTTTGTCACCCGCCGCACCGGTGCGGCCGTGCCTGCCACACTTGCCGCGGCAATCGAGTCGGGGCGCTATCGCCACCTGCATTTGGGCGAGCTGGCGACACTGGCCGAGGCCCCGTGGGTGGTTGCGCAGGCGCGCGCTTCCGGGCTGACCGTTTCGGCAGATTGCGCCTGGGACGCGGCGGTTCTGGCCCGACCCGACCTTGCTGCACTGCTGGCGGGGGTCGATGTATTCCTGCCCAATCGTGCTGAGGCCGAAGCGCTGGCCCGCCAGGCGCCGCTTGCCGACCATGCGCCGCTGGTAGTGATCAAGGATGGCGCGGCGGGTGCCGAAGCGATCCGGGGCGCTGCCGCGCTGCGCCGCCCCGCGCAGGCGGCGCATGTGGTCGATACGGTCGGCGCGGGCGATGCCTTCAACGCGGGTTTTCTGGACGCCTGGCTGGGCGGCGGCGCGCTTGCCGCCTGCCTTGATGCAGGCGCCGCCAGCGCGGCGCTGGCGGTGGGGCGCAGTGGCGGCGCGCGCGGCTTGCTGCAAAGCGCAGGCACACAGGCGCCGCGCCGCACTGCGGCACATTTTACCATTTGATAAAATAATGTCTCTGTGGCAGCCTGACCAAAATCAGGCCAGTCAGGGAGGCCCCTCGTGACCAATACCCCGCTTACCCCCGGCGTCGTGGCCGGGCGGCTCGATGCCGCAGTTCTCGCCGCCAATTTTGCCGATGTGGCGCCGCCGCTTGGCGTGCATGAGGCGCGGGTGGCGGCGGACCGCTGCTATTTCTGCCACGATGCGCCCTGCATCACCGCTTGTCCCACGGCAATCGACATTCCGCTGTTCATCCGCCAGATCGCCACCGGCACGCCTGAGGCAGCGGCGCGCACGATCTTTGCGCAAAACATTCTCGGTGGCACTTGCGCCCGCGTCTGCCCGACCGAAAACCTCTGCGAAGGCGCCTGCGTGCGCGAGGCCGCCGAGGGCAAGCCGGTCGAAATTGGCGCCCTGCAACGCTTTGCCACCGACACCGCGATGGCCAGCGGCACCCACCCCTTTGCCCGCGCCGCCGCCACCGGGCGCAAGGTGGCCGTGGTGGGCGCGGGCCCTGCGGGGCTGGCCGCCGCGCATCGGCTGGCAATGCTGGGCCACGCGGTCACGCTTTATGACGCAAGGCCCAAGGCGGGGGGGCTGAACGAATACGGGCTTGCCGCCTACAAGGTGCCGGGCGGGTTTGCGCAGGCCGAAGTGAAATGGCTGCTGCAGATCGGCGGCATCGCGGTGCTGAACGGCTGGGCGCTTGGGCGCGACGGCAACCTTGATGAGCTGCGCGCGGTGCATGACGCGGTCTTTCTGGGGCTGGGCCTTGCCGGGGTCAACGCGCTGGGTCTCGCGGGCGAAAACCTCGATCAGGTGCTGCCCGCGACCGATTTCATCCGCGAGTTGCGTCAGGCCAGCGACCTTGCGCGCCTGCCGGTCGGGCGCGATGTAGTGGTAATCGGCGGCGGCATGACGGCGGTGGATGCGGCGGTGCAATCAAAACTGCTTGGCGCCGAAAATGTGACCATCGTCTACCGCCGCACGCAAGCCGAAATGCCGGCGAGTCGCCATGAACAGGACCATGCGACCGCATCGGGTGTAAAGATCATCCTCAGCGCCGCCCCCGTTGCCATCCACGGCGCCGGTGCGGTGCGCGAGGTCGAGTTCGCCTATACAAGGGCTGGCGCCAAGGGGCTGGAGGTAACGGGCCAGACTTTCCGCCTGAAGGCCGACCAGCTTTTCACCGCCATCGGCCAGTCGCTGGGCGGTGCGCCCGCGTCGTTGGCGCTCGACGGGCGCAAGATCGCGGTCAGCGGGCCGGGCCGCACCAGCCTGCCGAATGTCTGGGCGGGCGGCGACTGTGCGGCGGGCGGTGACGATCTGACCGTAACCGCCGTGGCCGAAGGCCGCGATGCGGCAATGGATATTCACGCGAACCTGATGGGGGCCTGAGATGGCAGATCTGAGCAGTACGTTTGTCGGCATCCGTTCGCCCAACCCGTTCTGGCTGGCCTCGGCGCCGCCCACCGACAAGGAAGTGAACGTCGTGCGCGCCTACAAGGCGGGCTGGGGCGGCGTCGTCTGGAAGACGCTCGGCGAAGACGGCCCGCCGATTGTCAACGTCAACGGCCCGCGCTACGGCGCGATCTGGGGCGCCGACCGCCGCCTCTTGGGGCTGAACAACATTGAGCTGATCACCGACCGCCCGCTGGAGGTGAACCTGCGCGAAATCACCCAGGTCAAGCGCGCATGGCGTGACCGCGCGCTGGTGGTCAGCCTGATGGTGCCCTGCGACGAGGAGAGCTGGAAGGCGATCCTGAAGCGGGTCGAGGAAACCGAGGCCGACGGGGTGGAACTCAACTTCGGCTGCCCGCACGGCATGGCCGAACGCGGCATGGGCAGCGCCGTGGGGCAGGTGCCCGAATATATCGAAATGGTCACCCGCTGGTGCAAGCAGAACTCGCGCATGCCGGTGATCGTGAAACTGACCCCAAACATCGCCGACATCCGCAAACCCGCTGAGGCGGCGCTGCGCGGCGGCGCCGATGCGGTCAGCCTGATCAACACCATCAACTCGATCACCTCTGTCGATCTCGACCTCTTCGCCCCCGAACCCACGCTTGATGGCAAGGGCACGCATGGCGGCTATTGCGGCCCGGCGGTCAAGCCGATCGCGCTGAACATGGTGGCCGAGATCGCGCGCAGCCCGGCCACCCGCGCCCTGCCGATATCCGGCATCGGTGGCGTTACCACATGGCGCGACGCGGCCGAGTTTCTCGCACTTGGCGCGGGTAACGTGCAGGTCTGCACGGCGGCGATGACCTATGGGTTCAAGATCGTCGAAGAGATGATCTCGGGCCTTTCGCAATACCTTGACGAAAAGGGCATCGCGCTGGCCGACCTCGTGGGCCGCGCCGTGCCCAATGTCACCGATTGGCAGCATCTGAACCTCAACTACGTCACCAAGGCCGTCATCAACCAGACCGATTGCATCAAGTGCGGGCGATGCTATGCCGCCTGCGAAGACACCAGCCACCAGGCCATCGCGATGAGCGACGACCGGGTGTTCACCGTAAAAGAAGAGGAATGCGTGGCCTGCAACCTCTGCGTCGATGTCTGCCCGGTGGAAGGCTGCATCACGATGCGCGAGCTTGCCCTGGGCGAGGTGGACAAACGCACCGGGCGGCCCGTCGAAGCCTATGCCAACTGGACCACGCACCCCAACAATCCCAGCGCGCGGGCGGCAGAGTAGCGGGGGCCCGCCCCCGCACCCCGGGGGTATTTACGCAAAGAAGAAGCGGGTTTCTTCACTGCCCAAATACTGCGGAGGCATAGGCTGCGCGGCCTTGGGGGGCAACGCCCCCCGCACCGGCTGCCGCATCAGCCGAAAGCCGTGGCGAGGCGCGCTTCAAGGGCTGCCACATCGGGCAGCGGTTCGACATATTCAAGCAGGCTTGCTTCAGCAAAGCCTTCGGCCACCAGATGGCGCAGAAGCGCCAGCAGAGGTTGCCAGTAGCCTTCTGTATCCAAAAGGAAAATTGGCTTAGTGTGCAGCCCGATCTGGCGCCATGTCAGCACCTCGAACAACTCGTCAAGCGAGCCCGCGCCGCCGGGCAGCACGACGATCGCGTCCGAGTTCATGTACATCACCTTTTTGCGCTCGTGCATGTCTTCGGTGATGATGAAGGTCGAGAGGTCGCGCTTGCCCACTTCGCGCGCAAAGAGATGCGCCGGGATCACGCCAAAGGTCAGCCCGCCCGCCGCGATGGCGGCGCGCGCCACTTCGCCCATGAGCCCGACGTCGCCCGCGCCGTAGACCAGCCGCCAGCCCCGCGCGGCCAGCATGCTGCCCGTGGCCTGTGCGGCGGCGCCATAGGCCGGGCGGGCACCCGCACGCGCGCCGCAATAGACACAAACCGAGGGGCGGGGCAGGGACATCGGGTTTCCTTTCGTTGCCGTGATGCCGCGCAAACGGAAGGTCGGCGGTCTGGGCGTCGGCATTTCTTGAGCCTTGGTAACGGTCTTGCTACAGAGGCTCAAGCGGTTGCGGCGGGGTGTCGGGACCGGATCTGGGGGCAGGTATGAGCGACGGCAACACGAACGGCGGCGAAACGCCGGTGGCAGCGGCGGCAGACGGGGCCGCCAAGGGGCGCGGCGCGCTATTGGGGGCACTTGCCGCTGCCGTGGTGGTGGCGCTGGGGCTTGGCGGCTGGATGCTGAGCAGGCCCGGCCCGCAGCCCGATGGCCCGCAACCCGGCGTGGCCGAGCCTGCCGCCCCTGTTGCAAGCGTTACGGTGGCCGAGCCCGCTGCGCCCGAGTCGAGCGTGGCGGTTGCTGAGCCCACCGCCCCCGAGGCGAGCGTTACGGTGACAGAACCCGCCGCTCCTGAAGCGAGCGTGGCGGTGGCAGAACCCGCTGCGCCCGAGGCGAGCGCTGCGGTGGTCGAGCCCGCCGCCCCCGAGGCGAGCGCAGCGGTTGCCGCGCCCGAGGTGAGCGTGGCGGTTGCCGAGCCTGCCGCTCCTGAAGCGCGCGCAGCGGTCGCTGCCCCCGAAGCGAGCG
>JAHYIZ010000028.1 GCA_019429405.1 Paracoccaceae bacterium | reverse complement strand
GCAGCGACCACGCTGCGCCATCTGGCCCGTGCCGATACCGTGCTAAAGGCGCATCTGCGAAGGGCGCCACCGCCCGAGGTGCTGGCGCTGCTGCGGCTTGCCACAGTTGAGCTGCTGGAAGAGCGCGCGGCGGGGCATGGTGTGGTCGATGCGGCGGTCACGCTGACGCGCGCGGGCGGCGCGCGCGGCGAAAGCCTCGCGGGGCTTGTGAACGCCGTTCTGCGCAAGGTCGCGACGACCGCGCCCGAAGTCTGGGCAGTGCTGCCCGCACCCGCGCTGCCTGCCTGGCTGCGCGGGCGGCTGATGAACGCCTGGGGCAAACGCGCGGTAATGGCGATGGAGGCGGCGCATCTGCGTGGCGCGCCGCTCGACCTGACGCCGAAATCGGGCGATGCGGCGGCGCTCGCGGCTGCCGTGGGGGGGGCGGCGCTGCCAACCGGATCGGTGCGGCTGGCGGGCCAGCATGGGCAGGTCAGCGACCTTCCGGGCTTTGCCGAAGGCGAATGGTGGGTGCAGGATGCGGCGGCGGCGTTGGCGGCGCGGGTTCTGGCGCCTGCGGCGGGCGAGCGCGTGCTTGACCTTTGTGCGGCGCCCGGCGGCAAGACTCTGCAACTGGCGGCGGCGGGGGCAGCGGTTACGGCGCTCGATATTTCCGGGCCGCGCATGGAGCGGCTGCGCGAAAACCTTGCGCGCTGCAAGCTTGAAGCCGATCTGGTGGTGGCCGACGCCTTGAGCTGGGCACCCGAGGCGCCGTTTGATGCGGTGCTGCTTGATGCGCCCTGTTCCTCGACCGGAACCATCCGGCGCCACCCGGATCTGCCCTATTCCCGCGACCCCGCTACCCTGCGCGGGCTTTATGCCTTGCAGGCGGCGCTGCTCGACCGGGCGCTGGGATTTCTAAAGCCCGGCGGGCGGCTGGTCTATGCCACCTGCTCGCTGCTGCCCGAAGAGGGCGAGGCGCAGGTGGTGGCCGCACTGGCACGCCACCCCGGCCTTGGCGTTACCCCTGCGCCGTTGGCGTTGCCGGGGGTAGACCCCGGCTGGATCGGGGCCGAGGGCGGGTTGCGGCTGCGGCCTGATTACTGGCCTGCGGCAGGCGGCATGGACGGGTTCTACATCGCGCAACTGCGGACGTGACGCGGCGCCGCCCGAATGTGCGGTGACAGTGCCGGGGCCGGTGGCTAAGGTGCGGCTGTGTGATGGAAGCACGCGTGAGGGCACGGAAACGGTGGCCGACGGGATGGCAGGCATGGACGAACGGCAGGGCGGCGCAGACACGGCACCGGGCAGGTTTGCCCGCGCCGCCTATCGCATGTCCAACCGGCTTGCCGCGCTGCGCGCGGGGCGCGCGCGACCTGCCACCGGCTTTGTCAGCCAGCCAGAGCCGCGCACGATCGGCAGCCAGGCGCGCGGTCGGCAACTCGTCGCGGGCAACTTTCTTTTCGCGGGATTCCTGATTGAAGGGCCGGGCGTGCCGATCTGGGATCTGCCGATGCCGGACCCCGCGTTTGAAGCTTCATTGCATGGCTGCGCGTGGCTCGACGATCTCGCGGCACTTGGTGACTCGGTGGCGCGCGAACGGGCGCAAGATTGGGTTTTTGGCTGGATCGCGTGCTATGGCGGCGGGCGGGGGCCCGGCTGGACCCCCGATCTGGCCGGGCGGCGGCTGATCCGCTGGATCAACCACGCAATTCTGTTGCTCAATGGCCGCGACCGGGTGGCGGCGGACGCCTATTTCCGCAGTCTGGCGCAGCAAACGCTGTTTCTGGCGCGGCGCTGGCGTGCGGCAAGCCCCGGTGTTGCACGGTTCGAGGCGCTGACCGGGCTGATTTATGCGGGCCTCGCGCTGACCGGAATGGAGCGGTATGTGCCCCGCGCCGCTGCCGCACTGGCGCGCGAATGCGAGGCGCAGATAGATGCGCATGGCGGCATACCGACCCGCAACCCCGAAGAGTTGCTAGAAGTCTTCACCTTGCTGACCTGGGCCACGGCTGCGCTGGGCGAGGCAGGGCGCAGCCCGCACCCGTCGCATCTGGCCGCCATCGCCCGCATTGCGCCCACGCTGCGCGCGCTGCGCCACGCCGATGGCGGGCTGGCGCGGTTTCACGGCGGCGGGCGCGGCATCGAGGGGCGGCTTGATCAGGCGTTGGCAAGCGCGGGGGTGCGCGCGTTGCCCGCCGATGGCCCGGCCATGGGCTTCGTGCGGCTGCACGGGGGGCGAACTACGGTTATCGTCGATGCCGCCGCGCCGCCTTCGGGGCGCGCGTCGGCCAATGCGCATGCCTCGACACTGGCGCTTGAGCTGACGTCGGGGCGCCGCCCGCTGGTGGTGAACTGCGGCTCGGGCGCGGCCTTCGGGCCAGATTGGCGCCGCGCGGGGCGGGCCACGCCCAGCCATTCGACACTCTGCATCCGCGGTTATTCGTCATCGCGGCTGGCGCCCGCGGGGCTGATCGGCGGCGGTGCCGAGGTGCTGGCGGATGCGCCACGCGATGTCTGGGTAAAATCAGAGGTCAGCGCTGGCGGATCGCGGTTGCTGTTTGGCCATGATGGTTATGTCACCACCCACGGCCTGACCCATGTGCGCGAACTGGAACTAACGCTCGACGGCCGCGTTCTGGCCGGTGCCGATACGCTTGGCGCGATGAGCGCGGCCCACCGCAGGCGGTTCGATACCGTGATGCGCCGGTCGCGGCATGAGGGCGTGGCCTTCGACATCCGCTTTCACTTGCACCCCGAGGTTGATGCCGCGCTGGACCTTGGCGGCACCGCCGTGTCGCTCGCGCTGAAAAGCGGCGAGATCTGGATCTTTCGCCCCGAAGCCGAGGCCGTGATGACACTTGAGCCGTCGGTTTACCTCGAAAAGGGCCGTTTGCGCCCGCGCGCCAGCCGTCAGATTGTGCTTTCAGGGCTTGTGCTCGATTATGCCTGCCAGATCGGCTGGACCTTGGCGAAAGCTCAGGATACCCCGTCCGTGCTGCGCGATCTGGAGCGCGACGACCCCTTGAACGACGATTAGACCAAAGGACCCTGCCCCCGTGACCAACCTCGTTCCCCTCCGCCGCGCACTGATTTCGGTTTCCGACAAGACCGGGTTGGTGGATTTCGCCCGCGCCCTTGCGGCGCGCGATATTGAGCTGATTTCAACCGGGGGCACCGCAGGCGCCTTGCGCGCGGCGGGCCTTGATGTGCGTGATGTGGCCGAGCTGACGGGGTACCCCGAGATGATGGATGGCCGCGTCAAGACGCTGCACCCGGCGGTGCATGGCGGCCTGCTGGCGCTGCGCGACGATGACGAGCATCTGGTGGCGATGGCCGCGCATGGGATCGAGCCGATTGATCTGCTGGTGGTCAACCTCTACCCGTTCGAGGCGACGGTGGCGAAGGGCGCGCCCTATGCCGACTGCATCGAAAACATTGATATCGGCGGCCCGGCGATGATCCGCGCTGCGGCCAAGAACCACGCTTTTGTTGCCGTGGTGGTCGATGTGCAGGATTATGGCGCGGTTCTGGCGGAAATGGACGCGCACGGCATTCAGACCTCGCTCGCCTTCCGTCAGCGGCAGGCGCAAATCGCCTATGCCCGCACCGCCGCTTATGACGCCGCCGTTTCGACCTGGATGGCCGGTGCGATTGGCGAGGCCGCGCCGCGACGGCGCGCCTTCGCGGGAACCCTCGCCCAGAGCCTTCGCTACGGCGAAAACCCGCATCAATCGGCGGCCTTTTACACCGATGGCTCAAACCGCCCCGGCGTTGCCACCGCGCGCCAGTGGCAGGGCAAAGAGCTGAGCTACAACAACATCAACGATACCGACGCGGCCTTTGAACTGGTGGCCGAGTTTGCGGGCGGCGCCCCTGCCTGCGCCATCATCAAGCACGCCAACCCCTGCGGCGTGGCGCAAGGGGCGAGCCTGATTGACGCCTACCGGCGCGCCTATGATTGCGACCGCACTTCGGCCTTTGGCGGTATCGTGGCGCTCAACCGCCCGCTTGATGCCGAGACCGCCGAGGAGATCTGCAAGATCTTCACCGAGGTCGTCATCGCGCCGGGGGCCGACGATGGCGCCCGGAAAATCTTCGCCGCCAAGAAAAACCTGCGGCTGCTGACCACCGATGCCCTGCCCGACCCAATGGTGCCGGTGCTAAGTTTCCGCCAGGTTGCGGGCGGGTTTCTGGTGCAGGACAAGGATACCGGGCATGTGGCGCCCGCCGATCTGAAGGTGGTGACGAAGCGCGCTCCGACAGAGGCCGAACTGCGCGATCTGATGTTTGCCTGGACCGTGGCCAAGCATGTGAAATCTAACGCCATCATCTATGTAAAGGATGGTGCCACGGTGGGCGTGGGCGCGGGCCAGATGAGCCGGGTAGACAGCACCCGCATTGCCGCGCTCAAGGCGCGCGACATGGCCGAGGCGATGGGCTTGCCCGCGCCACTTACACGCGGCTCGGCGGTAGCATCGGATGCGTTTTTCCCCTTTGCCGATGGGCTGATAACCGCCGCCGAGGCGGGGGCAACCGCAATCATCCAGCCCGGCGGGTCGATGCGCGACGCCGAGGTGATTGCGGCGGCCGATGAACTGGGGCTGGCGATGGTCTTTACCGGCCAACGCCATTTCCGGCACTAGTCGCATGCGGCGCGCGGGCTGGGTGGCGGCGGCGGTGCTGCTGGTCGATCAGGCCAGCAAATTCGCCGTGGTGCAGGGGCTTGACCTTGTCTCGCGGCAAGTGATCGCGGTGGCGCCGCCGTGGCTGACATTTCGCATGGCGTGGAACCGGGGCGTGAACTTCGGGCTTTTTGCCAATGATGCCGGCGTGATGCGCTGGGTGCTGGTGGCGGTCGCGGTGGCAATTGCCGCATGGGTCTGGTGGTGGGTCGCGCGCGAGCCGCAAAGCCGCCGCGTGCAGGTGGCGGCGGGGCTGCTGGTGGGCGGCGCGCTTGGCAATGTGGTTGACCGGGTCATGTATGGCGCGGTGGCCGATTTCATCAACATGTCGGCGCCGGGAATTGCCAACCCGTGGTCGTTCAATGTGGCCGATGTGGCGATTTTCGCGGGGGCGCTGGGGCTGGTGGCCTTCGCCGGGGGTGGGCAGAAGCCTCGTGACGCGCGCAAGGAGTTGCGCTAAGACATGGGCGAATGATCAGGGAGCGCTTCATGCAGGCGGGAATCGGCAAGATCGGGCTGGTGCTGGCGGCAATGCTGGCGCTTGGCGCTTGTGGCAGCGACAAGGAGCCGCAGCTGATGAACGTGCGCGCTGGCACCAGCGGCCCCGATGAGTTCTCGATTCTTCCGACCAAACCGCTGCAGATGCCCGCCAACCTTGCTGCCTTGCCCGCGCCCACGCCGGGTGGCAGCAACCTGACCGACCCGACACCCGAGGCCGATGCCGTGGCGGCGCTGGGCGGCAACCGCGCCGCTTTGGCAAGCCGCGGCGTGCCTGCCGCTGATGCGGGCCTGATGGCGCATGTTGCGCAATTCGGCCCGGCGGCAGACATTCGCGCCGTGCTGGCTGCCGAAGATCTCGAATACCGCCGCAAGAACAACGGCAAGCTGCTGGAGCGGCTGTTCAATGTGAACGTCTATTTCCAGTCTTATCTGCCGATGTCGCTTGATCAGGCCGCCGAGATCGAGCGTTGGCGCAAACTTGGCATCCGCACCGTTGGCGCGCCGCCCGAGCCTGCGCTTCTCGCGCGCTGATCACCATGGCGTCATTGCGCGCGGGCGGGGTTGCCGTGCGCAGCCGATCGCGTAGCTTCAGTATAAGAAACCGGAGGTTGCGCATGTTTGGTGCCCGCATTTGGCTTGGCCTGTCACTGGCGATGGCGGCATTGCCCGCAGCGGCGGGGGGGGTCAGCCAATTCTCGCTGGAAAACGGTTTGCAGGCAGTGGTGATTGAAGATCACCGCGCGCCGGTGGTGGTGCACATGGTCTGGTACCGTGCCGGGGCCGCCGATGAGCCGCGCGGCACCTCGGGGGTGGCGCATTTTCTGGAACACCTGATGTTCAAGGGCACCGATGACCTTGGCCCCGGCGAATTGTCGGCCACGGTCGAGGCCAACGGCGGGTCGGACAACGCGTTCACCTCGCAGGACTACACCGCCTATTTTCAGCGTATCGCCGCCGACCGGCTGGAACTGGTGATGCGGATGGAGGCCGACCGGATGCGCGATCTCGTGCTGTCCGAGGCGGACTGGGCGACTGAATTGCAGGTGATCATCGAAGAGCGCAACCAACGCACCGACAGCAACCCCGGCGCGCTTCTGGGCGAGCAGATGCGCGCGGCGCAATACCTTAACCACCCCTACGGCACACCGATCATCGGCTGGCGGCACGAGATGGAAGCGCTGACCCGCGAAGATGCGCTGGAATGGTATCGCCGCTATTACGCGCCCAACAACGCGGTTCTGGTGGTGGCGGGCGATGTGACCCCCGCCGAGGTCGAACGGTTGGCGCGGCTTTACTACGGCCCATTGGCCCCGACCGAAGGGCTTGCCCCGCGCCAGCGCGTGACCGAACCCCCGCATCTGGCCGAGCGGCGGCTGACGTTCGCCGACCCGCGCGTGCAGCGCCCCTATGTGACGCGCAGCTACCTTGCGCCCGAACGGGATGCGGGCGACCAGACGCAGGCGGCCGCGCTTACGGTGTTGGCCGAGCTACTGGGCGGCAACCCGGCCACATCGGTTCTTGGCCGCGCGCTGGTGTTCGGATCGGGCAAGGCGATTGCTGCCAGCGCCGGGTATGACGGCATGAGCCTTGATGCCACAACCTTCTCGCTCAGGGTCATTCCGGCCGCCGATGTCAGCCTTGCCGAGGCCGAGGCGGAGCTGGATGAAACCCTTGCGGCATTTCTGCGCGACGGGCCTGACCCAGCGCAATTCGCGCGCATCCGCAGCCTGATCGGCGCAAACGAGATTTACGAACGCGACAACGTGCAAAGTTTGGCGCGCCGATATGGCGAAGCGCTGACCAGCGGGCTGACCGTTGCCGACGTCGAAAGCTGGCCCGACGCCCTGCGCGCCGTGACGGAGGCCGATGTCATGGCCGCCGCGCAGGCCGTGTTTCAGCGCAAGAACGCGGTTACCGCCTGGCTGATGCGGCCCGAAAGCGAAGGGGTGTTGCCATGATCCGTGTGATTGCAGCTTTCGCGCTGATGGTCGGCCTTGCTGCCCCGGCGCGGGCCGTGGTCGAGATTGCCGAGGTCACGTCGCCCGGCGGGCTGACCGCGTGGCTTGTGGAAAACCACGAAATTCCCTTTGTCGCGCTTGAGATTCGTTTTGCGGGCGGGGCGAGCCTTGATGCCCCCGGCAAGCGCGGTGCGATCCATCTGATGACCGGGCTTTTGGAAGAGGGTGCGGGCATCCTTGATGCGCAGGGCTTTGCTGAAGAAGCCGAGGCGCTGGCGGCCGAATTCCGCTTTGACGTGGGCGATGATCTGCTGTCGGTCTCGGCGCGGATGCTGACCGAAAACCGCGATGCGTCTGTGGCCTTGCTGCGCGCGGCGCTGATCGAGACACGCTTTGATGCGGACGCGCTGGAGCGGGTGCGGGGGCAGGTGCTCTCTATCATCGACGCCGACAGCCGCGACCCCGAAGCGATTGCCACTGAAACCTTCGCACGGGCGGCGTGGGGCGAGCACCCCTATGGCAGTGCGCTGCACGGCACCCGCGAAAGCGTGGTGGCGCTGACGCAGGCCGACATGTTTGAAGCCCGCGCGCGGGTGATGGCACGCGACCGTATCCGAATTGCGGCGGTGGGCGACATTACGCCCGAAGCGCTTGGCGCGCTGCTCGATACGCTGCTTGCGGGCCTTCCCGAAGCTGGCGCGCCGATGCCGCCGCGCGCCGATCTCGGGCTGACCGGCGGGGTGAGCGTGGTTGATTTCGCCGGGCCCCAGTCGATCGTGCTTTTTGGTCAGGTCGGGCTGCCGATCACCGACCCTGACTATTTTGCGGCCTATCTGATCGACCAGATCATGGGCAGTGGCATCGGCTCGCGCTTGATGACCGAGGTGCGCGAAAAACGCGGTCTGAGCTATGGCATCTCGTCATTCCTCGTGCCGCGTGACCGGTCGGAAACCTGGCAGGGCTATTTTGCCTCGGCCAATGAAAAGGTGGCCGAAGCGATTGCGGTGACGCGCGAAGAATGGGGGCGGATGGCGCGCGAGGGCGCCAGTGAGGCCGAGCTGACAGCCGCCAAGACCTACCTGACCGGCGCCTACCCGCTGCGCTTTGACGGCAACGGGCGCATCGCCAGCATTCTGGTTGGCATGCAGCACCAGGGCCTGCCGCGCGATTACATCAACACCCGCAATGCGCGGGTCGAGGCGGTGACGCTGGACGACATCAGGCGGGTGGCAGAGCGGCTACTCAATGCGGATGCGCTGCGCTTTGTCGTGGTGGGGCAGCCGGTGGGGCTGGCGCAATAGCGCCCGAATCAATGGCCCTCGTTCGTGCTTCGTGCTAACCCTAGTGGCATGAACGCCGAAAGCCCCAACATAGGTGCCCTGCAGCGCCCCGTCATTCGCCAGCTTAGCGAGGATGCCGCCAACCGCATCGCGGCGGGCGAGGTGGTCGAACGGCCTGCCTCGGCAGTGAAGGAACTGGTCGAGAACGCGCTGGATGCGGGCGCCCGGCGGGTAGATGTGACCTACGCCGACGGAGGCAAGACGCTGGTCCGGGTCGCGGATGACGGCTGTGGCATGACCGCCGATGACCTGCCGCTGGCGCTGTCGCGGCACGCGACGTCAAAGATCGACGGGTCGGACCTGCTCAACATCCACTCATTCGGCTTTCGCGGCGAGGCGCTGCCAAGTCTGGGTGCGGTGGGGCGCCTTGCCATCAGCAGCCGGGCCGAGGGGTTCGAGGGCGCGCAGATCACGGTGACAGGCGGCATCATCGCCCCGGTGCGCCCCGCCGCGCTGAACCGGGGCACGGTGGTCGAGTTGCGCGACCTCTTCCACGCCACCCCGGCGCGGCTCAAGTTTCTGCGCACCGACCGCGCCGAGGCGCAGGCAATCGTCGATGTGATGCGCCGCCTTGCGATGGCCGCGCCCCATGTCGGGTTCACGCTGACAGACGCTTCGGGTGGCCAATCGCGCGAAATCCTGCGCGCCGATGCCGAACAGGGCGATCTGTTCGGCGCGCTTTCTGAACGGCTGGCCCGCGTTTTGGGGCGAGATTTTGCCGACAACGCGCTGCCGATTGATGCGACGCGCGAAGGGTTGCACCTGACCGGTTTCGCGGCGCTGCCAACCTATTCGCGCGGTGCTGCGGTGGAACAATTCCTGTTCGTCAACGGGCGGCCCGTGCGCGACAAGCTGCTGATCGGGGCGTTGCGCGCCGCTTACATGGATGTGCTTAGCCGCGACAGGCACCCGGCAGCGGTGCTAAACCTAGCCTGCGACCCGGAGCTGGTCGATGTCAACGTGCACCCCGCCAAGGCCGAGGTGCGGTTTCGTGACCCCGCCCTTGCGCGCGGGCTGATCGTTTCGGCGCTGCGGCACGCGTTGGCCGGGGCAGGGCATCGCGCCAGCACCACCGTTGCGGGCGAGACCCTGGGTGCCATGCGCCCCGAAGGCCCGCGCGTCTATCAGATGGATCGCCCTACGGGCGGCGCCATCCGCAGCGCTTACGCATGGCAGGCCCCGATCTTTGCCGAGGCTCCGGCGCCCTTTGCCGCCGCGCCAGAACCCACGCCGGAAGCTGTCGATTTCCCGCTGGGTGCCGCGCGCGCGCAACTGCACGAAAACTGGATCGTCGCGCAAACCGCCGATGGCATGGTGATTGTCGATCAGCACGCCGCGCATGAACGTCTGGTCTATGAACGGCTCAAGCGCCAGATGGCCGAGAACGGCGTGGCGGCGCAGGCGCTGCTGATTCCCGAAATCGTCGAGCTTTCAGCGGCTGATGCCGCGCGGCTGATGGACCTTGCGCCCGAGCTTGCGCGCCTTGGCCTTGGCATCGAACCGTTCGGCGGCGCTGCCGTGGCGGTGCGCGAAACGCCTGCAGTGCTGGGGCAGATCAGCGCGGCGGCCTTGCTGCGCGATATTCTTGATGAGCTGGCCGACCTTGGCGACAGCCAGCGCCTTGGCGCGCGTATCGACGCGGTGCTAAGCCGCATGGCCTGCCACGGCTCGGTGCGGTCGGGTCGCCAGATGCGGGTTGAAGAGATGAACGCGCTCTTGCGCGAAATGGAGGCAACGCCCAATTCGGGCCAGTGCAACCACGGGCGCCCCACCTACGTTGACCTCAAGCTGGCCGATATCGAGCGGCTGTTCGGGCGCAGATGATCCGCATCGGTGAAACCACGCTTGATCTGCAAGACCCGGTGGTGTTGGCCGCCTTGGGTGGCGCCGCAGTGGTGATGCTGGTGCTGGTGCTGCTGGTGCTGACCCTGCGCGCCTCGGGGCGTGCATCGCAACTGGTGCAGCCGATGCTGGCGCTTGGCCAACGTGTGCAGGCAATCTCCGATGGCCAGCAACAGCTTGCGGGGGGTCTGCACCACGTTTCCGAAGCGCAGGCGGTGGCGCAGACGCGGCTTTTGGGGCTGATGGAACAGCGGTTGGCCGAGGTGAGCCGGGGCATGACCGAAAGCCTGCACGGCACCGCTACCCGCACCGCGCGCAGCCTTGGCGAATTGCAGCAACGGCTGGAAACGATCGACAAGGCGCAGGCCAATATTGAAAAACTGTCGGGCAATGTGCTCAGCCTGCAGGACATCCTGTCGAACAAGCAAACCCGTGGCGCTTTTGGCGAGATTCAGCTGCACGACATCGTGCAAAAGGCGCTGCCGCCCGATGCCTACACCATGCAGGCCACGCTTTCGAACGGGCGGCGCGCCGATTGCCTGATCCATCTGCCAAACCCGCCCGGCCCGATTGTCATCGATTCGAAATTTCCACTGGAGGCCTATGAGGCGCTGCGCCGCGCCGAAAACCCCGGCCAGACACTTGAGGCGCAGCGCGCGATGCGGGTGGCCGTGCGCGCCCATATCCGCGCCATTTCCGAGCGCTATGTGATCGAGGGCGAAACCGCCGATGGCGCGCTGATGTTCCTGCCCTCCGAGGCGGTCTATGCCGAATTGCACGCCAATTTCCCCGAACTTGTGCGCGAGGGGTTCGGCGTCAAGATCTGGATTGTTTCCCCCACCACCTGCATGGCCGTGCTCAACACCATGCGCGCGGTGCTGAAAGACGCACGAATGCGTGAACAGGCCGGCGCGATCCGCAAGGAACTGGGTCTGCTTTATGCCGATGTCGAGCGGCTCGGGGTGCGGGTCGAAAGCCTTGACCGGCACTTTGGGCAGGCCGCCAAGGATATTGAAGACATCAAGATTTCCGCCGAGAAGTCTGGCAAACGCGCGCGCCGCCTTGACAACTTCGACTTCGAGGAACTTGCACCCGAAACCGACCCCGCAATCGTGCCGCCCGTGCCGCTGCCCTGAGGGTGCGCGCTTGCGTCGCTTGCGCTGCGGCCCGCTTTCCTCAACACTGATGGCGAACGGAGGCCCCGATGCTGCAGATTACGCCCGACAAGGTCGCCCATGTCATCATCCGCGCCCGCGAGATGGAAGCCGATTTTGGTGGCTTTGCTGACGCCGAAGGCTACGGCAGTGCCGCGGCCGCAGACCTTCGCGCCTTCATCGCCAACCTTAACGATGATGAACAGGCAAGCCTGGTGGCGGTGATGTGGGTCGGGCGCGAAACCTTTGACGCCGAAGAGATTGCCGAGGCGATTGCCACGGCCAAGGCTGAGGCCACCGCGCCGACCGAAGATTACCTGATGGGCATGCCGATGCTGGCCGATTACCTCGAAGACGGGCTGAACGCGCTTGGTGTTTCGCTTGAAGACGCGGAAGAGGGGGTTCTGCGGTCCACCTGAAGGTGGTCGCGCCGTGCCAGATACTGTGCCAGAGGCTGCACCTGCCCCAGCCAGCGCGCAACCAGCCTCGGGTCGGCTGGCACGCCATGCACCCCGGCGGGAAACTCGCGTAGCAGCAATGATTCGGCAGCCATCGCGGCAGGCCCCGAAACCAGCCGCGCCATCGCGCTGCCGCGCATGTCTCCGGTGGCGTCAAGCGCCCAGCTTTGGTGCCAGACCACGGTGCCGTCACGCTCGGCCTTTAGCGCCACCACCAGCACCACCCGGTCAGGCTCGCCCGGCGCATAGGCATTTTTCGCCCAAAGCTCGTTTGAAAGCACGCGCAGGCGGGCCTCGCCTTGCGCGCCGCTCAGCGATTCGAGTTCGGCGAACACTGGCGCCCAGGCGTCGGCCCAGCCCAGCGGCCGTATTGTGCCGCGTACGAAATCCTTGACCCGCCATGCGCGATCAAAGCCATATTCGGCGATGAAGGGCAGGCTGTCGCGGTTGGGGTAAACCTCGAAGGTCTCGGGCACCGGCAACGGTGCTTCAATGCGCGTCACCGCATCCCAAGGCCGCGCCACTGCAAGCTCGGTGAAATGTCGAATCGAGCGCGACGGCGACCGCAGCGCCTTGAGCACCCCGAGCGGCGACCAGCTGAACTTGTAGCGAAACGCATTTGGCCGCGCCGGAATGCCGCCGCAGAACGAGGTGAAGGAAAGCGCGTTGGCCACGTCATAAGCCGGGCTGGCACGGTAGGCCGCAACCAGATCATGCGCCATCATGTGATCGATGCCGGGGTCAAGCCCCATCTCGGCCACCACCGCCACCCCTGCTGCGCGCGCCGCGCCATCGAGCGCACGCAACTCGGGCGTGGCATAGCTGGAACAGACGAAATGCGCGCGGCCCGCTACCGCCAACCGCGCCAGCCCCGCGTGCATGTCCGATGGCAGCATGGAAACCACGACATCACCGGGCCGCAGCGCCGCCGCCAGCACCTCAGTGTCATAAAGGCGGATGTCGCGGGCAAGATCACCCACCACCTCTGCCGCCGCCTCGATGGTCTGGTTCCAGACCACCACTGGCTGCCCTTCGGTCAAGAGGCGCCGCAGCCCCGGCACCGAAGAAAGCCCGGTGCCGCACCAATGGATTGTCATGCGATGTTCCTTATAGCGCCGCCAGATGGCGATCAAACTCGGCCTTGGCCCGGCCCCAGACACCCGCCGCCAGATCGCCCAGCGCCAGCAGCGAGGGCAAAAGCTGTGCCGCGTAATCCTCGCTTGCCTCGCGCGGCAAGAGCGAGGGCAGGTTGTCAATTGCAGTCACGTCGAGCGGCGGCGCGGCTGCCACCCGCAGCGCCGGTGCCGCCCAGTCGGTCGTGCGGTCGTAAACCTTGATCGGCGAAAAATCCGAGCTCGGGTCGCAGGCGATATCACCGATCACCCGCAGCGCGCGCGGCGCGGTCAAGGCCGTGGCGGGCACGAACACCGGGCAGCCGGGCCGCGCCAGAATGCAGTTGAGGAATATCTCATGCGCCAGCACTTCGGGGAACGGGCCGCCGCCTGCGGTTTCGGCCATGTCCCATTTCGTCACGGCCACGCCCATCGCTTCGCAGAGATCGCTTGCACCTGTGCCCACGCGGCCAAGCGCGCCGATCACAAGTGCGCGCGGGCGCGGCGCCTCGCCAAGATCGGCGGCCAGATCGGTCAGCAGCGCGGCTTTACCGGGGTATTTTGCCACCGGCCCGCAAATGCCGCCGCGCACCTGCGCCGCCCAGCATTTGATTGCCACCGCCGCCCCCGCATAGCCCGCCCAATAGCCAAACGCCGCCACCCGGCGCCCGCCCGCGTCCACCAGATATTCGAGGTCGTAAAGCACCCCGCCCCCGGCCCTGAAGCGCTGCAACAGCACCCGCCCGGCGGGCTGACCCTTGTAGGCGTGGCCGAACATGATGTGGCGGTGCACCAAAGGGGTGCCATCGTCGGGCAGTTCCTTAAGGCCAAAGATGATTGCGTCGCGCGGCGCCTCGGGCCAGCTGTTTTCGGGGGCAATCTCGCAACCGGCCGCTGCATAGCCTTCAATCCCGATCTCGCGCACATGGCTTTGCTCGACCGTTACGCGCAGCCCTGCCGCGCGCAGCGCCACCGCGCCTTGCGGGGTCAGCCCCACGCGCTCCTCGTTCGGCCGCTGCTCGGCGCGCACCCAGATATGTGTCATCTAAAACCCCGTCATTGCCCGCGCAGGCAACCACATCGCCCCGGCGGCAGCCAGAGACATTCTGCCGTGTCTTTAACGTCCAAATACCCATTCTGACGTCGCCACCGGCAGTTTCGCCCGATTGCTAGCCCCAGACCACATCACCAAGGAAAATATAGCCCGCGCCATAGATGGTCTTGATCAGACGCGGGTTCTTGGGGTCTTCGCCAAGTTTGGTGCGCAGGCGCGAGATTCGTACGTCCATCGCGCGGTCGAAACTGTCGCCCGCCGCACCGCCAAGGCTTTCTTGCATCTGCGCGCGGCTGATCAGCCGCTTGGGGCTTTCAAGGAACATCCGCAGCACCTCGCCCTCGGCGTGGCTGAACGGCACCTCGGTGCCGTCCATCGCTGCCAGCATGTAGCGGTCAAAATGCGCCACCCAACCGGCAAACCGCGCCGTCTGTGCCGCGCGCTCGGTATCGGGGCGGCCCTTGCGCAGCCGGGCGCGGATGCGCGCCACCACTTCGGCCGGGTCGAAGGGCTTGATGATGTAGTCATCGGCGCCCAGCTCCAGCCCGGTCACCCGGTCCTGCACCTGCGCGCGGCCCGAGATGATGATGATCGCGGCGCCGCTTTCAAGCGCCAGCCGGTGCACCAGCGCCAGCCCGTCGCGATCTGGCAGGCCCAGATCCACAAGGCACACATCGGGCGCCGAGCGCTTCAGCCCGACCTCGAATTCGGCGGCGCGCCCATAAGAGGTGGTGCGAAACCCTGCCTCTTCCAGCGCATCCGAAAGCATGCGCCGCACCTCGGGCTCGTCATCCAGAATGGCAACGTGGGGCGGTTTCATGCGGCATCTCCGGGGGGCAGTAGCGCGCGTAGCGCGGCTTCGGTGACGGGTTTTGAGAGCACCCGGCAGGGGGCTGCGGCGCGCAGGGCGTGCCCCTCGGGCAGCGATGTCATCAGCAGCACCGGTATCGGCGGTGTGCGCGCGCCAATCGCGCGGGCAAGGCTGACGCCGGTTTCTGCCCCGCGCAGGTTGATGTCGGACAGCAGAAGGCCAATGCCCGGTAGTTCGGCCAGTTCGCGCGCCTCGGCGGCGGTGGCCGCCTCGATCACCGTATGCCCCATGCCGCGCAGCATTTCGCGCACGCTGGTGCGAATCTCGTCGCTGTCCTCGACCAGCAGCACCAGCCGTGGCGTGGCGGCTTCGGCAGCGTGGCGCAACGGGAGCCGCAAGGTAACCTGCGCGCCGCCACCCTCGGGATTCTCCAACCGCACCCTGCCGCCTGCAAGCTTGGTCTGGTCATAGACCATCGACAGGCCCAACCCCGAACCTTCGCCGCCCTTGGTGGTAAAGAACGGGTCGAGACCGCGCTCCAACGCCTCGGGGCTGAAACCGCGCCCGGTGTCGGTTACCGAGATTTCCACCCATGTATCGCGCACGGCGCGGGCGCAAAGCGATATCCGCCCCGGCCCGGCGCCGATTGAATCGCGGGCGTTGAGGACGAGGTTCAGCAGGCTGTCTTGCAGCGTGCCGGGGTCGAGCAGCAGCGGCGCGTGCAGATCTTCAACCGTGATGTCGAGCACCACCGCCTCGCCGAGCGTCGGGCGCGCCATCGCGGCGAGGTCATCCAGAAACGGCGCAATGTCAAGCGGTTGCGGGCGCAACTCGCGCGGGCCCGAAATGCTGGCGATCCGGTCCAGCAGCGTGCCGCCCCGGCGCGCGGCAGCCAGGGTGGCGCGGGCAAGGTCTGCGGCCTCGGGCGGCAATGCTTCAGTGCGCTCCATCCTGCCTTGCAGCCCCATGATGATCGTTAGCAGATTGGCAAAGTCATGCGCCAGCCCCGAGGTCAACTGCGCCGCAAGTTCGCGCTTCGATGTCTGGGTCAGCGCCGCGCGGGCCTGTGCCTCATGCGTGACATCGGTAGAAAGCACATAGACCCCGTTTACCGTGCCATCCGTGCCCCGATCAGGCGTCAACGCAATGCGGATACGGCGACCTGAAAGGGCATGGGTGATTTCAAATACCGTTGCCTCGCCAGCCAGCGCGCGGGCAAGTTCGGGCTCGATGCGCGCAAAGGTGTCTTGCCCCAGCGCCTCGGCTACCGTCATGCCGACAATTTCGGAACGGCTGCCCGGCATCACCGACGAAAGCCTGCGGTTCGAAAAGGTGTAGCGATAGGCGCGGTCCGTATGGGCGATATGCGCTGGCATCATCTCTGTCACCTGCCGGGTGCGCGCCTCAATCTCGGTTAACTCGCGCTTGGCCTCTTCCAGCGCGGCATTGGTGGCGGCAAGTTCGCGGTTGGCCAGCGCCAGCCGCTCGGCATGGGCCAGAAGCTGGTCGGAAAGTTCGGCGGAATGGGCGCGCAGCAACCCCTCTTGCAGCTTGATATCGGTGATGTCGGTGTACACCGTCACCCAGCCACCCTGCGGCAGTGGCGAGCCTTCAACCGAAATCGTACGGCCATTTGCGCGGGTGCGCTCCATGTAGTGCGGCGCGAAGGCGCGCGCCTGATCAACGCGCAGCCGCACCGCCGCCTCGACATCTGGCTGCGGCCCATATTCGCCGCGCTCGACGAGGTGTCGGATGGTTTGCTCGAACGAGGCGCCGGGGCGGGTCAGTGCCGAAGGAAGATCGAACATCACCTGATACTGCCGATTACAGACGGCCAGACGCAGCTCGCTGTCAAATATCGACAGTGCCTGCTGAATCAGGTTTAGCCCCGCCCGCGTCAGCCGCCCGGTGTCGTTCTCGCCAGTCATCTGGTCGCCTCCCCCCGTCACCGCTAGCACCCTCGCGCGCGCACCGCAAAGGGGCAAGAGCGGCCTGTTACAATTCGTAAGAATTGCGACAAAGTCAGGAAAGCTTTGACGGCGAGCGTGACGCCATGGCGCTATGGGGGGGTTGGAGGAATCGCCCCGAAGCGGAAAGATTGCCGCCAAACGGCACGAGGGAGGAAGACATTGCCAGAAGCAAAAGCGGCTACGGCCGAACCTCAGTCTATCCCGGCGCTTCTGGCGCGCAATGTGCAGCGCTATGGCGGCCTGCCCGCTTTCCGTGAAAAGGAATTCGGCATCTGGCAAAGCTGGACCTGGACGCAGGCGAACGAGGAAATTCGGGCGATCGCACTGGGGTTTCTTTCGGTCGGGGTTGAGCGTGGCGATTCAATCGCGGTGATCGGGCGCAACAGGCCCCGCCATTACTGGGCGATGATCGCGGCACAGATGTGCGGTGCCATTCCGGTGCCGCTTTATCAAGACGCGGTGGCTGATGAGATGGCCTATGTGCTGGAACACTGCGGCGCCCGCTTTGTGGTCTGCGGCGATCAGGAACAGGTCGACAAGGTCATCGAAATCGGCGACCGGGTGCAGGGCCTCAAACACATCGCCTACACCGACAAACGCGGCATGCGCAAATATGACCATGCCAAGATGAACTCGCTGGCCGACCTGCAAGCGCAAGGCATCGCCGGGCACTACCGCTACGGCACCGAACTCGACGAGCGCATTTCCGAGCTGAACTATGACACCACCTGCGTGATGCTCTATACCTCGGGCACCACCGGCAAGCCCAAGGGTGTGGTGCTTTCCAACCGCAACATCATCGAGACCGCGAAGAACTCTGTAGGCTTTGACAAGCTCAACGCGCTGGATGAGGTGGTGGCCTATCTGCCGATGGCATGGGTGGGCGACTTCATCTTTTCGATGGGTCAGGCAATGTGGGCGGGCTTTACGGTCAACTGCCCCGAAAGTGCTGCCACCATGATGACCGATCTGCGCGAAATCGGCCCCACCTATTTCTTCGCGCCACCAAGGGTGTTTGAAGGCCAGCTGACCAACGTGATGATCCGCATGGAAGACGCAGGCCGGGTCAAGAAATGGCTGTTCGACCATTTCATGGCGGTGGCCCGCAAGGTCGGCCCCTCAATTCTCGACGGCAAACCGGTGGGCGTGCTTGACCGGATGCATTATGCGCTGGGCAACTTGTTCGTTTACGGCCCGCTTAAGAATACGTTGGGTTTCAGCCGCATTCGCGTGGGCTATACGGCAGGCGAGGCGATCGGACCCGAGATTTTCGAATTCTACCGCTCGCTTGGCATCAACCTCAAACAGCTTTACGGCCAGACCGAGGCCAGCGTGTTCATTACGCAGCAGCCTGACGGGCAGGTGCGCAATGACACCGTCGGCGTGCCTTCGCCCGGCGTCGAGGTGAAGATCGGTGACAATGGCGAGGTCTACTATCGCGGGCCCGGCACCTTTGTCGAATATTTCAAGAACCCCGAAAGCACCGCCAGCACTAAAGACCCCGAGGGCTGGGTGGCAACCGGCGACGCGGGCTATTTCGAACCGGAAACCGGGCATCTGCGCATCATCGACCGCGCGAAAGACGTGGGCAAGATGGCCGATGGCCGCCTGTTTGCGCCGAAATATGTGGAAAACAAGCTGAAATTCTACCCCTCGATTCTTGAAGCGGTGGTGTTCGGCAATGGCCGCGACCGTTGCGCCGCCTTCATCAACATCGACCTGACAGCGGTGGGCAACTGGGCCGAGCGCAACAACATCGCCTATGCCAGCTATCAGGAACTGGCAGGCCACCCGAAGGTTTACGAGATGATCCGGGGGCATGTGGCCGAGGTCAACCGCTCGATTGCTTCCGACCCGATCCTTGCAGGCTGCCAAATCCATCGCTTCCTGATCTTGCACAAGGAGCTTGACGCGGATGACGGCGAAATGACCCGCACCCGCAAGGTGCGCCGCAATATCGTGGCCGAAAAATACGCCGACCTGATAGCTGCGCTCTATGATGGCCGTGACAGCATCTATACCGAGACCGAAGTCACCTACGAAGACGGCCGCAAGGGCAAGATTACCGCGACGCTGAACATCGCCGACGCCGAAGTCGCGCCCGAGCAAAGGAGGGCTGCCTGATGCCTGTCAGCCACGCCGAGGAAGGCTATGTCACCGCCGATGGTCGCCAGATTGGCGGCACCCTGATGGAGATGAAGAACATCACGCTGCGCTTTGGCGGTGTGGTGGCGATCAAGGACATCAGCTTTGATATTCGCGACGGCGAGATTCGCGCCATCATCGGCCCGAACGGCGCCGGAAAATCGTCCATGCTGAACGTGATCTCGGGGTTCTACGTCCCCACCGAGGGGGATGTCTACTTCAAAAAGGTCAAGCGCGGCCCGATGAAACCTTATGAGGTGGCGCGGCTGGGCATTGCGCGCACCTTCCAGAACATCGCGCTTTTTGATGGCATGTCGGTACTTGACAACATCATGACCGGGCGCCTGACGATGATAAAATCGGGGCTGCTCAGTCAGGCGCTCTGGTATGGTTCGGCCGCGCGTGAGGAATATGCGCACCGCGAAAAGGTCGAGCGCATCATCGACTTTCTGGAGATCCAGAATATTCGCAAAACGCCGGTCGGGCGCCTGCCCTACGGGCTCAAGAAGCGCGTCGAGCTGGCGCGCGCCCTTGCCGCCGAACCAAAGCTGCTGCTGCTCGACGAACCGATGGCAGGCATGAACGTTGAAGAGAAAGAGGACATGAGCCGCTTTATCCTCGACCTCAACGACGAGTTTGGCACGACAATCTGCCTGATCGAGCACGACATGGGCGTGGTGATGGACTTGTCCGACCGCGTGGTGGTGATGGATTACGGCCGCAAGATCGGCGACGGCACCCCCGACGAGGTGCGCAACAACCAGGATGTGATCGACGCCTATCTTGGCGTGGCGCATGACTGACGGGGGAAAATGACCATGCCAGAACAACTGCTTTACGCGATGGAAGTAACCGTTAACGGGCTGATGGCGGGGGTGATGTATTCGCTCGTGGCACTTGGCTTCGTGCTGATTTTCAAGGCCTCGGGCGTGTTCAACTACGCGCAGGGGGTGCTTGCGCTGTTCGCGGCGCTTACCTTGGTGGGGCTGAAGAACGGGCAGGTTCCTTTCGCGCATGTCATCAACGCGATCCTCGGCACTGACCTGCACACCTTCGGCTGGAAACTGCCGGCGCTGCTGGCAATTTTGCTTACTGCCGGGGTGATGGTGCTGCTGGCGGTGATCATCGAGCGGCTGGTGCTGAAACATCTCGTCAGTCAGGCCCCGATCATCCTCTTCATGGCGACGATCGGGCTTGCCTACTTTCTTGAGGGCCTCGGCGACGTGATGTGGGGCGCCGACATCAAAAAACTCGATGTGGGGCTGCCGCAGGGCATCTCCGATAGCATTGAACGCGTGACAGACCGCTGGTTTGGCTATGGCTTCTTCATCGACAACCTCGATCTGGTGGCAACGCTGGTTGCGGTCGCGCTGGTCGCCAGCCTGACGATCTTCAGCCAGTATTCCAAGCAGGGCCGGGCGCTGCGCGCCGTGGCCGACGACCATCAGGCGGCGCTGAGCGTGGGCATTTCGCTGCGCTTCATCTGGGTGCTGGTGTGGTCGATCGCGGGCTTTGTGGCGCTGGTCGCGGGCATCATGTGGGGCACCAAATCGGGCGTGCAATTCTCGCTGTCGCTGATTGCGCTGAAGGCGCTGCCGGTCTTGATGCTGGGGGGTTTCACCTCGATCCCCGGCGCAATCGTCGGCGGTCTGATCATCGGCGTTGGCGAAAAGCTGTTTGAATTCTCAGTCGGCCCGTTGGTTGGTGGTGCTACCGAAAACTGGTTTGCCTATGTCTTGGCGCTCATCTTCCTCGTGTTCCGGCCGCAGGGCCTGTTCGGCGAGAAGATCATCGAGAGGGTTTAGGCGATGGCGCGTATGGCAATGCCGGAAGCCTCCGGCGGGGATATTTGGACCGAAGCAATGGGCAAGGGGGCACGCTGATGCTTTACCGTGAGGCGGGTGATTTCAAGACCACCTACAGCGACGACAGCCAGACCTTTCCGATCCGCTTTGACCGGATGGGCTATTATGTGACCCTGCTGATCGCATTTGGCGTAATTCCACTGGTGATCAATGATTACTGGGCAAATGCAGTGTTCGTGCCGTTTCTGATTTATGCAATTGCGGCGCTGGGGCTGAACATTCTGGTCGGCTATGCCGGGCAGCTGAGCCTTGGCACCGGTGGCTTCATGGCGGTGGGCGCCTATTCTGTATATAAGCTGATGACCGCGTTCCCCGGCATGCCGGTGCTGATCGATGTGCTGCTGGCGGGTGCTATTACGGCGCTGGTCGGGGTGCTGTTCGGGTTGCCGAGCCTGCGCATCAAGGGCTTTTACCTAGCCGTGGCGACGCTCGCCGCGCAGTTCTTTCTGGTCTGGTTGTTCAACAAGGTGCCGTGGTTCTACAATTACTCGGCCTCTGGGATGATTACCGTTCCGCAGGGTAAGATGCTGGGCGTCTACGTCACCGGCGCTCAAACCACGGCCAGCGCCAAGTATCTTTTCTGCCTCATCATTCTGGTGCTGCTTGCGGTGGTCGCGCGCAACCTGACGCGTGGCACGGTTGGCCGCAAGTGGATGGCGATCCGCGACATGGACATTGCCGCCGAGATCATCGGGGTGAACCCCCTGACCGCCAAACTCAGCGCCTTTGCGGTATCGTCGTTCTTCATCGGCGTGGCCGGCGCGCTCTTTTTCGCCGTCTATCTGGGCGCCGCCGAAGTGACCGAGGCGTTCAGCATCCAGAAATCGTTTCTGATCCTGTTCATGGTCATCATTGGCGGGCTCGGCTCTATCTTTGGCAGCTTTGCCGGGGCGGCATTTCTGGTGCTGCTGCCGGTGCTTTTGAAAAACGTTCTCGTGGGGCAGTTCGGCTGGCCCACAGACCTTGCCGCGCACCTTGAGCTGATGATTGTGGGGGCGCTGATTGTGGGGTTCCTGATCGCCGAACCGCATGGCATGGCGCAGCTCTGGCGGCTGGCAAAAGAGAAACTACGGCTTTGGCCTTTCCCGCACTGATCCCGCAAGGGGTGCGGGCGGGTTGCCCAACAAGCAAGAACCGGAAAACCGGCATTCAACAATCGCTCTGGGAGGAGAACCGAATGAAGACGAAATTTGTAAGCCTCGTGGTTGCCGGCATGTGCGCTGCAGCCCCGGCAATGGCCGATCTGGTCATTCCGAACCTCAGCTATCGCACCGGCGCCTACGCGCCCGGCGGCATCCCCTACGCCGACGGTTTCAACGACTATTTTGCGCTTCTGAATGCGCGCGATGGCGGCATCGGTGGCGAAAAGGTTTCGGTGCCCGAGTGTGAAACCGCCTACAATACCGAAAAAGGCGTGGAGTGCTATGAGGCGACCAAGGGTCTTGGCTCGCTGGTCTACAACCCACTTTCGACCGGCATCACCTATCAGCTGATCCCGAAGGCGCTGGTTGACCGGATTCCACTCTACACCCCCGGCTACGGCCGCACCTCGGCCGCCAACGGCAAGGTGTTCGAGTGGGTGTTCAACTACCCCGCCAACTACTGGGATGGCGCTTCGGTGGCGATCAAGTATCTGCTTGATGAGAACGGCGGCAGCCTGCAAGGCAAGAAGATCGCGCTGATCTATCACAACTCGGCCTATGGCAAAGAGCCGATCCGCACCTTGCAAGACCTTGCTGTCAAGCATGGTTTCCAGTTTGTCGAGATGCCGGTTGACCACCCTGGCCAAGAGCAGAAATCGCAGTGGCTGCAAATTCGGCGCGACAAGCCTGATTATGTGCTGATGTGGGGCTGGGGCGTGATGAACGCCGTCGCCGTGCAGGAAGCGGCGAACATCAACTACCCGATGGAAAACTTCATCGGTGTCTGGTGGTCAGGGTCGGAAAACGACGTGATACCTGCGGGTGCTGGCGCCGACGGCTACAAGAGCCTCGCGATGCATGGCACCGGCATGGATTACCCGCTTTATGCCGACCTCAAGCAATATGTCTATGATGCAGGCAACGCATCGGGCAACGGTGATCAGGTCGGCTCGGTGCTCTATTCGCGCGGAGTGTACGCAGCGGTGGTCATCGCCGAGGCAGTGCGCAAGGCACAGGAACTTGCGGGCACCTCGGCGATCAACGCGGTGCAGATGCGCGATGGTCTGGAAGCGCTGGAGATCACCGAAGAGCGGATGGAAGAACTTGGCCTGCCGAACTTCGGCCAGCCCTTTGCGGCGTCTTGCGTTGACCATGGCGGCCCCGGTGCGGCGATGCTGCAACAGTGGGATGCGACTGCGAAGAAGTGGAACCTGATCTCCGGCTTTATCGCGCCGGATCAGGATGTGCTCGAGCCGCTCATCGTCGCGGACTCCGAGGCTTTTGCGGCTGAGGCGGGCATCACGCAGCGCTGCAACTAAGCAACCTTTCCCCGGCCCGCCTTTCGTGCGGGCCGGGGAGCCACAAACCCGAGGGGAAGCCCCATGCTCGACGCCGCAAAACCCGAGACCTCGCTCTTGGAAGTCAACAATATCGAGGTGATCTACAACCATGTGATCCTCGTGCTCAAGGGCGTCAGCCTGCATGTGCCCAAGGGCGGCATCACGGCGCTTCTGGGCGGCAACGGTGCCGGCAAGACCACCACGCTCAAGGCGGTTTCCAACCTTTTGAAGTCGGAACGCGGTGAGGTGTCGAAGGGCTCGATCACCTATCGCGGCGAAAGCATCACCCATATGGCCCCCGCCGATCTGGTGCAGATGGGCGTGATTCAGGTGATGGAGGGCCGGCACTGCTTTGAACACCTGACGGTTGAGGAGAACCTGTTGACCGGCGCCTACACCCGGCGCGACGGGCGGGCGGCCATCGCCGCCGATCTCGAAATGGTCTATTCCTACTTTCCGCGCCTCAAAGAGCGTCGCAAGAGCCAGGCGGGCTATACTTCAGGCGGCGAGCAGCAGATGACCGCGATCGGTCGCGCCCTGATGAGCAAGCCCGAAACGATCCTTCTTGATGAACCAAGCATGGGCCTAGCGCCGCAGTTGGTCGAGCAGATCTTCGAGATCGTGAAAGCAGTAAACGAAGGCGAGGGGGTCACATTCCTTCTGGCCGAGCAAAACACCAACGTTGCGCTGCGTTTCGCGCATTATGGCTACATTCTGGAAAGCGGGCGGGTGGTGATGGATGGCCCTGCGGCCGCGCTGCGTGAAAACCCGGACGTGAAAGAATTCTACCTCGGCGTGGGCGACCAAGGGCGCAAATCGTTCCGCGATGTGCGCAGCTACCGGCGCCGCAAGCGCTGGCTGGCGTAAAAAGAAAACCGCAAGAATTACAGTCACTTCCCCGCCAACCCGGCGTGGGACAGGGAGGGGGGCAACCCCGGCACGCGATGACCCAGTATTTCGACGCCCTCGAGACCCGCTCGGCCGATGCCCGCGCAGCCGACCTTGCGCGCGCGTTGCCAGCGCAAATTGCGCGCGCGCTTGGCGCACCGGGCATGGCCGCGCATCTGGGGGCCGTTGACGCTGCGGCTATCACGGACGTCGCGGCACTGGCGCGTCTGCCGGTCTTGCGCAAATCCGACCTGGGTGCGGCGCAGAAGGCCACGGCCCCCTTCGGCGCGCTGACAACGCGGCCCGCGCACGGCTTTGAACATATCTTTCAAAGCCCCGGCCCGATTTATGAACCCGGTCGCACCACCGCCGACTGGTGGCGGATGGGCCGCTTTTTGCATGCGTGTGGCGTCGGGCCGGGCGACATCGTGCAAAACTGCTTTGGCTACCACCTGACCCCCGCCGGCATGATCTTTGAATCCGGTGCCCGCGCGGTGGGTGCCGCCGTGCTGCCTGCAGGCATCGGCCAGACCGAATTGCAGGTGCGCGCGGCGGTGGATGTTGGTTGCACCGTCTATTCGGGCACCCCCGACTTTCTGAAAGTCATCCTTGATCGCGCCGACGAAATGGGCGAACGGCTTGCCTTTACCCGTGCGGCGGTTGGGGGCGGAGCGCTGTTTCCCAGCCTGCGCAAGGAGTACGCGGCGCGCGGCATCACCACGCTGCAATGCTACGCCACCGCCGACCTCGGCAACATTGCCTATGAAAGCTCCGCGATGGAGGGGATGATTGCCGATGAGGGCGTGATCGTCGAGATCGTCCGCCCCGGCACCGGCGACCCCGTGCCTGAAGGCGAGGTCGGCGAGGTGGTGGTGACCACGCTCAACCCCGATTATCCGCTGATCCGCTTTGCTACTGGCGATCTTTCCGCCGTCTTGCCGGGGCAATCACCTTGCGGGCGCACCAACCTGCGCATCAGGGGTTGGATGGGCCGCGCCGACCAGGCCACCAAGATCAAGGGCATGTTCGTGCGCCCCGAGCAGGTTGCTGCCCTGGTGGCGCGCCACCCCGAGGTGGCGCGTGCCCGTGTCGTGGCCAGCCGCGACGGCGAGATGGACGCGATGACCGTGCAGATCGAAACCACCGCCTGCGAAGCTGCCCGCTACGAGGCCAGCGTGCTTGAAACCCTGAAACTGCGCGGCAAGATTACGCTCATGGCGCCCGGCACCCTGCCCAATGACGGTATGGTGATTGAGGATACCCGCCGGTACGACTAGGCTTTCCCGCGAACAGAGGGAGGGCTTTTCGATGCGATTGCCGCTCACGCTTGCGCTGCTGCTGCTGGCGGTGCCCGCATTTGCCGAAAACCGTGCGCTGATCATCGCCAACGCAAACTACCGGCTGGGCGATGATATCGCCGCTGCCGGGCAAGCGTTGACGGCGCGGGCCGCGCTGGAAACGGCAGGGTTTCAGGTGATGGCAGCGGCTGACATTGGCGCGGTTTCCAGCCGTGGCATGTTGGCGCAGTTTCTGGCGCGGCTGGCGCCGGGCGATCGGCTGGTGATCTTGCTGGCCGGGCATTTCGCGCGCTCTGAGGGCGAAAGCTGGTTTCTGGGCACCGATGCGCTGCGCCCCGATCTGGCGACGGTGGGCGGCGCGGGGCTGGCACTGGGCGACGTGCTTGAAATTGCCGCAACTGCGCCGGGCGGCGCGGTCGTGCTGCTGGGCACCGAGGCGGTTGCGCTGCCGCTTGGGCGGGGTCTGGCGCCCGGCATCGGCACGCTTGCCATTCCGCAGGGCGTGACCGTGGTGCAGGGCGATGCGGCCGCTATTGCAGCCTTTGCCGCGCAGATCCTGCCGCTGCCGGGGCAAAGCCTGAAAGCCAAGCTTTCGGTGCGATCTGACCTTCTGGCGCAAGGCTTCCTCAGCGATTTGGTGCCGTTTCTGCCGCTGGCGCCCGGCACGGCTACCGGCCCCGCGCCTGACCCCTTTGCCGCCGACCGTGCCTTTTGGGAGGCCACGCAGGCGCTTGCCACTCCCGAGGCTTACGACGCCTATGTCGCCCGTTACCCGAGCGGCCTATACGCCGATGAGGCCAAGGCCGTGGCCGCGCGCATTCGTGCCGAACCGGGGCGCATTGCGCGGCTGGCCGAAGAGGCGCTGGCGCTCAGCCGCGATCAGCGGCGCGAGGTGCAGCGGCAACTGACGCTTTTGGGGTATGACCCGAACGGTATTGATGGCCTCTTTGGGCGCGGCACCCGCACTGCGCTGACCGCATGGCAGAGGGCCAATGCGTTTGAGGCGAACGGCTATCTGACGATAGCGCAGATCAACGAGATGTCGGCGCAGGCCACGGTGCGCGCGGCCGAGCTTGAAGCCGAGGCCCGCACCCGGCAGGCCGAGCAGGAACAGGCAGACCGTCTTTATTGGAACCAGACTGGCGCTGCGGGCGACGAATTGGGCCTGCGTGCCTATCTGCGCCGCTACCCAGACGGCCTTTTTGCCGACCTCGCCGCCGAACGGCTGGCGGTGTTCGATGCCGCCCGCGCAGCCAGCGCCGCCGCCGCCGACCGCGCCGAATGGGTCCGCGCCGAGGCGGAAAGCTCCAAAGAAGCCTACCTTGCCTATATCGCCGCGATGCCGCGGGGCAGTTTTGTGGAAACCGCGCGCGAGCGCATTGCGGCAATTGAGGCCGCCAGCGCGGGCGAAACGACCCGCGCCGAGGCCGAGGCCCGCGAACAGGCGCTTGGCCTGCCGGGGCTGGCGCTCAGCCTGATCGAGGCGCGGTTGGGCATGCTTGGTCTGGAACCCGGCGCCGCCGACGGCACCTTTACCGACGAAACCCGCCGCGCCATCCGGCGCTTCCAGCAAGCGCGCGGGCTGACCGTGACCGGATATCTAGATCAAGATACGGTGGCGCAACTGCTGGCAGGTGGCGGAAACTGACCTGACCAAATGGAAAAGGCCGCCCGGCTTCCCGTGGCGGCCTTTTCGCAAGCTCAAAGAGCGTTCTCAGCCCTGGCGAGCCTTGAATCGCTTTTGCGTCTTGTTGATCACATAGACGCGGCCTTTGCGACGCACGATCTGGCAATCGCGATGACGCGTCTTGAGCGAGCGGAGCGAGTTACGGACCTTCATTGGTCATCTCCTGTTCGCGGCGCCGTCGCGCCTTGAAACTGTTGTGCCCCGAAGGGCGGTGAACATGGTGGGCGGTACTGGGATCGAACCAGTGGCCACTACGATGTCAACGTAGTGCTCTACCGCTGAGCTAACCGCCCACTCTCCGCCCGATACCGCCTGCCCAAACGAAAGAGGACGCGGGCGGTACCGCGTCGGTGGACGGTCTATAAAAGGTAACGCGGCGCCTTTCAAGGGCTTTTGGCGCGGCGTGTGACAGCGCTATACTGGCGCCGCAAACGGAGCGCGCATGGCTTTCGACACCGATCAGTTGCTGCCCTATCATCTGGCGCTGCCGGCGCGGCGTCTGGGGGGGGTGGTGTTTTCCTCGCCGCATAGCGGGGCCGACTATCCGCAGCAAATGCTGGCGGTTTCGCCGCTGAGCACGCTGGCTCTGCGCAGCTCGGAAGATGCTTTTGTCGAGCAATTGCTGTGCGCCGCACCCTCGCTTGGCGCCCCGCTTATCGCCGCGCGGTATCCGCGCGCCTGGGTGGATCTGAACCGCGGCAGTGATGAGCTGGACCCGGCCTTGATCGAAGGACTGCGCGGGCAGCGGCTCAACCCGCGCGTGGCTGCGGGGCTGGGGGTGATTCCGCGCGTGGTGGCGGCAGGGCGGGCGATCTACCCCGGCAAGATCAGCCGCGCCGAAGCGCAGGCGCGAATCGATGCGGTGTGGCACCCCTACCATGCGCGGCTAGGCGCGCTGTTGTCAGAGGCGCATGCGGCACATGGGGTGGCGGTGCTGATCGACGTGCATTCGATGCCGCATGAGGTGTTGGCCTCGGTTCCCGGTCCGCCGCCGCAAATCATTCTGGGCGATCTCTTCGGCGCGTCGTCGGCGCCATGGGTGTCGGCGTCGGTCGAGGCCGCGTTTGCTGCCGAAGGCCTGCGGGTGGCGCGCAATGCGCCCTTCGCGGGCGCCTATATTGCGCGGGCGCACGGGCGCCCTCGCTTTGGCCGCCATGTGGTGCAGGTCGAGATTGACCGCGCGCTCTACATGGACGAGCGCCGGGTCGAACCGAGCGCCGGCTTTGCGGGCTTCGCTGCGCTGATGGCGCGGGTCATGGCGCGTATCGTGCCGCTTGGGCGGGCCGATGCCGCCCCGCTTGCGGCAGAGTAGCGTTAAAGCAGGCCCCGGCCCTTGATGATGGATTGCGGACCAAAGCGGGCGCGGATGGCGTCGGTGGCGCGCTCGGCGCCCGCGCGGGTCGCGGCGGCGGGGTCGAGCAGGTCGCCCACCGGGTCGAGCGTGGGGGCGGGCGAAAGCTCGGAGAACCCGACCCCGATCAGCCGGAACGGCCCCGCCTCGTGCACCCCTGCAAACAGCCCGGAGGCAGCACGGTAGAGCGTGTCGGCCAGCTGCGCGGAGTCGTGCAGGCTGATGCGGCGGGTAAGCAGGCTGAAATCGGCGCGCCGCAGCTTCAGCGTCACCACCCGGCCCACCAGACCCATCGCCTTCATGCGATCGGAAACCTTCTCGACCAGCCGCCACAGGTGGGCGTCAAGCAATTCGCGGTCGGCGGTGTCGGCGTCGAAGGTGGTCTCGTTGGAGACCGATTTCAGCTCGCTGTCCCGCGCCACGCGGCGGCTGTCTTGGCCGTGAGCAAGCCGCCAGAGCCGGTCGGAGGCGGCGCCGAAGCGGCGCGAAAAGGCGCCGCGGTCCTGGCGGCGGATATCGGCGAGGGTGCGGATGCCAGCCGTGGCAAGCGCCGCCTGCGTGGCCGCCCCCACACCCCAGAGCACGCGCACCGGCTGGTCACGCAGGAAGGCCTCGGTATCGGCCCGCCCAATCACCGCAAAGCCGCGCGGCTTGTCGAGGTCGGAGGCGATCTTGGCGAGGAACTTGTTGTGCGAGAGGCCGACCGAGACGGTGACCCCGACCTGCGCTTCGATTGCCAGCGCGAGGCGGGCCAGCAGGACGGCGGGCTGGGCGCGGTGCAGGCGTTCGGTTCCGGTCAGGTCGAGAAACGCTTCATCAAGCGAGAGGGGTTCGATCTGCGGGGTCAGGGCGTCGAAGAGGGCGCGGATCTGGCGGGAAACGGCGGCATAATGGCTGCCGCGCGGCCGGATCACCACCGCGTCGGGGCAGAGCTTCAGCGCCTGAAACATCGGCATTGCCGAGCGGACACCGGCGATGCGGGCGATGTAGCAGCAGGTGGAAACCACCCCCCGCGTGCCGCCTCCGACGATGACGGGACGGGCGGCAAGGGTGGGGTCATCGCGTTTTTCGACGGATGCATAAAAGGCGTCGCAATCGACGTGGGCGATGGAAAGGTCGAAAAGCTCCGAGTGGGCAAGCATGCGCGGGCGGCCGCAGGCGGGGCAGCGGGTGGGCGAGCCTTCGAACGTGGCCAGACAATCGCGGCAAAGGGCGGGCATGGGGGCAGTATAGCGGGGTTTCGGGAGGCTGGGGAGGGGGCCGCTAAGGGCTGTGACAGGCGTGCCATCGGCCATCTGTGCACTTGGCGCGCGGCCGAAAGCTAGGCCAAACGGCGACTTACCTGTGGTTGCATGCCAAATACGGATAGCCTAGCATCTGACGCCAACTTCCGCCGTGGCGAAAGTTGAGTCGCCAGATTTGATCGCGGGGCGACCGCAATATGCGAGATATCATTTCGGAGGGTACTTTATTGCGTAAACTTCTATTTCTGGCATTTGCATTGTCAGCCTGCGCCCCAACGGTTGTCACCGAATATAACGGTGACAGTATCCGAATTCAGTCGAATTCGAGCAAACCGCCAGGGCTGGCGGTTGCCGAGGCACAGCGCATTTGCGGCACACAGGGGCTCAAGGCGGAATATGCATCGACGTTTAGCCATCAATCGACCCTTACCTACTCGCATCTATTTTTGTGCCTGACTAGCACCAAGCCGAATCTTGGCTTGCCGCAGACTGTTTCCGGCGCGCCGAACTATCTGGAATCGACAGCAACGCTCTGAGGTCGGTCAGGCCGCTCCTGGTTTCAATGCGAATATGTCGCGCTGCATGGGGCCCGGCGCAATCGGTGCTTGCAGCGAGCGCCCCCTTTAACTTTGCCCGGTTTGCGGGCATGATCGCGCCGGATTTTGGCACGGGGGACCCCGATGAACGACCTAGGCATTAGCGGCGGCAGCATTCTTTTGATCGTGCTGGCACTTTTCATCATTCTGGGGGTTTTCCTCGGGGTGCGGATTGTGCCGCAATCGGAAAAGCATGTGGTGGAACGGTTCGGGCGGTTGCGGTCGGTGCTGGGGCCGGGGATCAACTTCATTGTGCCCTATCTCGACCGCGTGGCGCACAAGATTTCGGTGTTGGAACGGCAGCTGCCGACCGCGCAGCAAGACGCGATCACAACCGACAACGTGCTGGTGAAGGTGGAAACCAGCGTCTTTTATCGCATCATCGAGCCCGAAAAAACGGTTTACCGCATCCGCGATGTGGATGCCGCGATTGCCACGACTGTGGCGGGGATCGTGCGCAGCGAAATCGGCAAGATGGAGCTGGATCAGGTGCAGTCGAACCGCAACGAGCTGACCGCGAAGATCCGCGAGCAGGTGGCGGCGATGGTCGATGACTGGGGCATCGAGGTGACGCGGGCCGAGATACTGGACGTGAACCTTGATGACGCAACCAGGCAAGCGATGTTGCAGCAGCTGAATGCCGAACGGGCGCGGCGCGCGCAGGTGACCGAGGCTGAAGGCTCTAAACGCTCGGTCGAGCTGTCGGCGGATGCCGAGCTTTATGCGGCGCAGCGGCAGGCCGAGGCGCGGCGCATTTCGGCCGATGCCGAGGCTTATGCGACCGAGGTGGTGGCCAAAGCGATCAAGGAAAATGGCATCGAGGCGGCGCAGTATCAGGTGGCCTTGAAGCAGGTCGAGGCGTTGACGGCGGTGGGGCAAGGCGCGGGCAAGCAGGTGGTGATCGTGCCGGCGGCGGCGCTCGATGCCTTTGGCGACGCGTTCAAGCTGTTGCAGGGGCGGGCAAAATGATTTGGCAACAGGCGTGGCTATGGGCGGTGCTGGGGGTGGTGCTTGCGGGGCTCGAAATGCTCGCGCCGGGCTTCTACCTGCTGGGGCTGGCCTGCGGGGCGCTGATTGTGGCGGCGCTGGTTTGGGTCGGGGTGCTGGGCGCCTCGCTGCCGTGGATGGTGTTCGTGATGGCGGCGGGGGCGCTGGCCTCGTGGCTGGCGCTGCGGCGCTGGGTCGGTGTGCGGGCCGGGCAGGCAAAGCTATGGGACCGCGACATCAACGATAACTGAGGGGCGGCGATGTTCAGGCTTTACCAGATGCCGGGCTGGGGCTCGGCCATCATCGAGGCGCAGCTGGTGTTTTACGGGCTGCCGCATGAGTTGGTGGAAAGCGGCGATATTTATGAAGATGCGGCGGCGCGCGAACGGCTGGCGGCGCTGAACCCGCTGGCGCAGGTGCCCGTGCTGGTGCTGCCTTCGGGCGAGGTGATGACCGAAAGCGCGGCGATGACGCTTTACCTCGCAGATGTGGCGGCGTCGGACGCGCTGGTGCCGGGGCCGGGGGCGGCGGAACGCGCGGCGTTTTTGCGCTGGCTGGTGTTCATCGTCGCCAATATCTACCCCTGCTTCACCTTTGCCGATGTTCCGACCCGGCTCGTGGAAGATGCCGAGGCGGCCAGGGCGTTTCGCGCGAAGGTCGATGAACGCGCCTGTGCGCTGTGGCGCGCGGTTGAGGCGGCGGCGGGTGCGCCGTGGTTCCTCGGGCAGCGGTTTTCGGCGCTGGATATATATGTGGGCGTGATGAACCATTGGCGGCCGCGCCCGGCGTGGTTTGCCGCCGAGACGCCGAAGCTGGCGGCGATTGCGCGGGGGGTGCAGGCGCGGCCGGAATTGGCGGCGGTGTTTGCGCGCAATTTTGGCTGAGGGGGATCTTGCCCGATTTGACTCTGGCAAGGCGAACCGCGTCGGCTTATCAACCTTGATTGCGTTAATTTGCTTACTGTATATTCGACTAGGTCGGCAATAAAAGGAGGAGGAAGTAGATTATGGGCAGTGATGATTCGCGTGTTTCCGAACCGCAGATACAAAAAGAAATGCTTCGGTTGATGTCCAATGGTGAGGAATGGGAAAACGGAAGCCTAAAGAAAGCATTAAGAAAAGTGCTGCCGCTGTCCGGCGCTGATAAATCCAAGGCAAATTGTCGGGAAAACGAGGAAAAATGGGAAGAACTGGTGAACAATGCCCTAACTCCCACGCGAGGGAACTCCCTAGTTGCGAAGGGCTTTGTAGAAACGGTGGAACGGGGGCGCCATCGTATAACCGAGAAAGGGCGCAAAGAAAATGAGAGGAATGAGAAGCAGAGGGCGCTTCTTAAAAAATGGGAGCAGGAGAACCCGGAGAAGGTGCAGATACTGCGGAATTTCCCTGACTGATCCGGCTTCTGCTCTGGTCAGTCCCTTGCTGCAAAGGCCACGTCATCCGTCATCACCCCCTCGCAATCTCGGCCACAATCGCCTCTGCCGCTGCCCTCGGGTCGGCGGCTTGCCAGACCGGGCGGCCGACCACGATGTGATCGGCGCCTGCGGCGAGGGCTGCGGCGGGGGTTTCGACGCGCTTCTGGTCGCCCAGCGCGGTGCCTGCCGGGCGCACGCCGGGGGTGACGATCAGGCGGCCCGCCGCTTGTGGCAGGGCGCGGATGGCCGCCGCCTCGCGCGGCGAGGCGATAACACCATGCGCGCCCGCGTCAAACGCGCGGGCGGCGCGTTCCACCACCAGTTCGGCCACATCGCCGGGGCGGATCAGGCAGGCGTCAAGATCGGCCCGGTCAAGCGAGGTCAGCACCGTGACGGCGAGGATTTGCAGCCCCGACCCCGCCGCGCCTTCACAGGCGGCGCGCACCACATGCGGGTCACCGTGCACGGTCAGAAAATCGAGGTCGTATTGCGCGAGGCCGCGCACCGCAGCCTCAATCGTCGCGGAAATGTCAAAAAGCTTGAGGTCAAGGAACACCCGCTTGCCGTGCTGCTGCTTCAACTCATCCGCCAGCGCAAGACCGCCGCCGGTCAGCATGCCAAGCCCGATCTTGTAAAAGCCCACGGCATCGCCAAGCCGCTGCACAAGGTTCAGCCCCGCAAGCGCGTTGGGCACATCAAGGGCGACAATCAGGCGGGTATCAGCGGTCATGGGGCCTCCGGGTGTTGGCGCTTATTAGGCGCTGGCGCGGGGGCCGTAAAGCCTAGAGCCCGCCGATGCCGCGCCGCGCAGCCTCAGCCGCCAGCGCGCGCGCCAGCGTTGCATGCGGGGTGGCCTGCGGGATGGCGAGCATCACCGGCACCCGCAGCGGGGCCGGCAGGCCGGGGGCGAAAAATTCGACCACCGCTTCAAAGCGGCGGCGGGCGGCGTTGTAGAAAACCTCGGCGATGCGAATGGCAGACTGGGTCATGTGGCCTCCTTGTCGGCGAGATGATGCAGCATTGCGGCGAAGTGTTGGCAAAGTGTTAGCGCGGGCCAAAAAACCCGACCGCTGCACCCCTTGAAGGCTTTGCGCCGCAACGCCATTTCACAGACAAGACCCGGCAGGGCGCCGTGCCGTTACGGGTGGCGATGCGCCGGGGGCTTCACAAAGGAGTGACCCCATGAACATGGAAAAATTCACCGAGCGCAGCCGTGGCTTCATACAGGCGGCGCAGACGATTTCAATGCGCGAAGGGCACCAGCGGGTGCTGCCCGAACACCTGCTGAAAGCCCTGATGGACGACGACCAGGGCCTGAGCGCAAATCTGATCCGCGCTGCGGGAGGTGCGCCCGAGCGGGTGACCGAGGCGGTGAACGCGGCGGTCGCCAAAGTGCCCAAGGTCTCGGGCGGCAGCGGCGAGGTCTATGTGGACCAATCGCTGGTGCGCGTGCTCGACGAGGCGGAAAAGGTGGCCAAGAAGGCGGGCGACAGCTTCGTGCCGGTCGAGCGCATCCTGATGGCGCTGGCGCTGGTCAATACCCGCGCGAAAGACGCGCTCGATGCGGGCGCGGTAACGGCGCAAAAGCTTAACTCCGCGATCAACGATGTGCGCAAGGGCCGCACCGCCGATAGCGCCAGCGCCGAAGAAGGCTATGACGCGCTGAAGAAATACGCGCGCGATTTGACCGAGGCAGCGCGCGAGGGCAAGATTGACCCGATCATCGGGCGCGACGATGAAATCAGGCGCACCATGCAGGTGCTGAGCCGCCGCACCAAGAACAACCCGGTGCTGATCGGGGAGCCCGGCGTGGGCAAAACCGCGATTGCCGAGGGGTTGGCGCTGCGCATCGTCGAGGGCGACGTGCCCGAAAGCCTGAAGAACAAGCGGCTGATGGCGCTCGACATGGGCGCGCTGATTGCCGGGGCGAAATACCGTGGCGAGTTTGAGGAGCGGCTGAAAGCGGTCTTGAAAGAGATCGAGGCTGCGGCCGGCGAGATTGTCCTGTTCATCGACGAGATGCACACGCTGGTGGGCGCGGGCAAGGCCGATGGCGCGATGGATGCCGCGAACCTGATCAAGCCCGCCTTGGCGCGGGGTGAATTGCACTGCGTCGGCGCCACCACGCTCGATGAATACCGCAAGTATGTCGAAAAGGACGCGGCCTTGGCGCGGCGGTTCCAGCCGGTGATGGTGGAAGAGCCGACTGTTGAGGACACGATCAGCATTCTGCGCGGCATCAAGGAGAAATACGAGTTGCACCACGGGGTGCGCATTTCCGACTCTGCCTTGGTGGCGGCGGCGACACTGAGCCACCGCTACATCACCGACCGATTCCTGCCCGACAAGGCGATCGACTTGATGGACGAGGCCGCCAGCCGCTTGCGCATGGAAGTGGACAGCAAGCCCGAAGAATTGGACGCGCTCGACCGGCAGATTCTGCAATTGCAGATCGAGGCGGAGGCGTTGAAGAAAGAGGACGATGCCGCCAGCCGCGACCGGCTGGAGCGGCTGCAGAAAGAGTTGGGCGACCTGACGCAGCGCAGCGCCGAAATGACGGCGCAATGGCAGGCCGAGCGTGACAAGCTGGAAGCCAGCCGCGGGTTGAAGGAACAGCTTGAACATGCCCGCACCGAGCTCGATCAGGCCAAGCGCGAGGGCAATCTGGGCCGCGCCGGGGAACTCAGTTACGGCGTCATTCCGGGGCTGGAACGCAAGCTGGCGGAAAGCGAGCAGCTGGCCGAGGCGATGGTTTCGGAAGCGGTGCGACCCGAGCAGATCGCCGAAGTGGTGGAACGCTGGACCGGCATTCCGACCTCGAAGATGCTGGAAGGCGAGCGCGACAAGCTCTTGAAGATGGAGGAAGAGCTTGGCAAGCGGGTGATCGGCCAGCGCGCGGCGGTAACGGCGGTGGCCAACGCGGTGCGCCGCGCGCGCGCGGGCCTCAATGACGAGGGGCGGCCTTTGGGCAGTTTCCTGTTCCTTGGGCCCACCGGCGTCGGCAAGACCGAGCTGACGAAGGCGGTTGCCGAATACCTCTTTGACGATGACAGCGCGATGGTGCGCATCGACATGTCGGAGTTCATGGAAAAGCACGCGGTGGCGCGCCTGATCGGCGCCCCGCCCGGCTATGTGGGCTATGACGAAGGCGGCGTGCTGACCGAGGCGGTCCGGCGCAGGCCCTATCAGGTGATCCTGTTCGATGAGGTCGAAAAGGCGCATCCCGACGTGTTCAACGTGCTCTTGCAAGTGCTCGATGATGGCGTGCTGACCGATGGCCATGGGCGGCATGTGGATTTCAAGCAGACGCTGATCGTGCTTACATCGAACCTCGGCAGCCAGGCGCTGAGCCAGTTGCCTGAGGGCAGCGACAGCGGCGCGGCGCGCGCGCAGGTGATGGAAGCGGTGCGCGCGCATTTCCGCCCCGAGTTCCTGAACCGGCTGGATGAAACGATCATCTTCGAGCGGCTGAGCCGCACCGATATGGATGGCATCGTGCTGATCCAGATGCGGCAGTTGGAAAAACGCCTCGCCGGGCGCAAGATCGTGCTGTCGCTCGACGACGCGGCGCGCAAATGGCTGGCCGATGAGGGCTATGACCCGGTGTTCGGAGCGCGTCCCTTGAAGCGCGTGATCCAGCGCCACCTGCAAGACCCGCTGGCTGAGGCGCTGCTTTCGGGCGAGGTGAAGGACGGCGAAACGGTCGTGGTCACAGCGGGACCGGAAGGCCTTTTGGTGGGCGGCCACGCGCCGCGCGCCACGCTGGACAAGCCTCACGGCGCCGCCCTGCACTGAAGACCTGCCGCTTGCCTTGGGCCAAGTATTCGCCGCGAAGCGGGTTTGGCGGCCCAAGAGCCTCCGGCGGGGATATTTTGACTGAAGCATTGGGGGCGCCGCCCTGAACCGGGGCGGCGCCCAAGCGCGTCAGGGCAGCAGCACTGCGTCGATCACATGAATGACGCCGTTGCTGGCATCGACATCAACCCCTGAAATGGTGACGCCGTTCACCTTGGCGCCACCCGCCAAGGTGAAGGTGAGGTTGCCGCCCTGCACGGTCGGCGCGCTGAGCCCTTCGGAAAGCGCCGACGAAAGCACTTTGCCCGAAACCACATGGTAGGTGAGGATGGCGACCAGTTTATCCTTGTTTTCGGGTTTCAGAAGGTCTTCCACGGTGCCGGCGGGCAGGGCGGCAAAAGCCGCATCGGTTGGCGCGAAGACGGTGAATGGGCCGGGGCCTTTGAGCGTATCGACGAGGCCCGCCGCAGTCACGGCGGCGACGAGGGTGTTGAAGCTGCCAGCGCCAATGGCGGTATCGACAATATCCTTGTCGGCGGCAAATGCGGGGGTGGCGAGCAGGGTGGCGGTGGTCAGCGCCAGAAATGTTCTGCGGATCATCGGGTCATCCTTCGTGTTTGCACGATGCCGTCAGTGCGGCAACGGGGGGGATACGCGGGGTGCCGGGGCACTGGATCAGCATGAAATTCGTGTGAGATGGGCTTGACGAAGGCGAACAGCGCACCAAGCCGGGGGGCATGGCGATTTCCAATCACGAAGTCGTGATGGGCAGCGCCCGCAAAGGCTTTCCGGTCGGCACCGGGCTGGCGCGAATGTGAAACCCCGGCGCGGCCTTGGTGCTATAGAGTGTGCGCATGCAGGGAAACATGATGAGCAAGCAGCGATCGAAACTCGGCTGGGCGGATGTGACACCCAAGGCGCATTTCCTCAACCGGCGCGCCTTCATGACGGCGGCGGCCGGGGTGGCGATGGCTGGGCCGGTGGTGGCCGGGTCGCTTGGCGCCGCCAAAAGCCGTTATTCCACCGACGCCGCACCCAACCCGCTGAGCGACATCACCGGCTATTCGAACTATTACGAGTTTGGCTACGACAAGACCGACCCCGCGCGCCATGCCGGCCGTCTGACCATTGACCCATGGTCGGTCGAGGTGAGCGGGCTGGTCGAGCGGCCGGGCCACTATGATCTGGCCGACATTCTGCGCGGCAAAGCGCTTGAAGAACGCATCTACCGGCTACGCTGCGTCGAGGCCTGGGCGATGGTGGTGCCATGGGTGGGGTTTGAGCTGAGCGCCTTTCTGGCGCAGGTGGGTGTGCTGCCGGGCGCGAAATACGTGGCCTTTGAAACACTGGTGCGGCCCGAGGAAATGCCGGGGCAGCGCGGCCGTGGGCTTGACTGGCCCTACAGGGAAGGGCTGCGGCTTGATGAGGCGATGCACCCGCTGACGATTCTGGCTACCGGGCTTTATGACGAGCCCCTGCCCAAGGGCAACGGCGCCCCGCTGCGGCTGGTGGTGCCGTGGAAATACGGGTTCAAGTCTATCAAGGCGATCGTGAAGATGACTCTGACCGACAGCCAGCCCGACAACACCTGGCGCATGCAGCAGGCGCGTGAATACGGCTTTTATGCCAATGTGAACCCGGCGGTGGACCATCCGCGCTGGTCACAGGCCACCGAGCGCAAGATCGGTGCAGGCCTTTTTGGCAACCGCCAGCCCACGCTCTTGTTCAACGGCTATGCCGATGAGGTGGCAGGGCTATATGCCGGTATGGATCTGGCGAAGAATTACTGATGGCCACGGGCACGCTGCACCTGCCCTTCGCACCCGCGCTGAATGGCGCGCTACGCCGAGTGCCGCCGTGGGCGGTGTATCTGGCGGGCGCCTTGCCGCTGGCGTGGATTGTCTGGCTGCTGTTTGACAACGGGCTTGGCGTGGACCCGGTAAAGGAAATAGAGCACCGGCTGGGCAAGATCGGGCTGCAGTTCATCGTGGCTGGGCTGGCGGTTACGCCCTTGCGGCGGTGGGGCGGGCTAAACCTTATGCGGTTTCGCCGGGCGCTGGGGGTGCTGGCCTTCTGCTATGTGACTCTGCACCTTGCGGCATGGCTGGTGCTGGATATGGCGCTGCTCTGGGGGCAGGCGCTGGGCGATATCGTGAAACGGCCCTACCTCACGCTCGGGATGGCGGGGTTTGCGGCGCTGGTGCCGCTGGCGGCAACCTCGAACGACTGGGCGGTGCGCCGGCTCGGCGGCGCGCGTTGGCTGCGGCTGCACCGGCTGGTCTATCCGGCGGCGGTGCTGGGCGGGGTGCATTATCTGTGGCTGGTCAAGGCATGGCCGCCCGAACCTTTCCTCTATCTGGGCGCGATTCTCGGCCTGCTCGCGCTGCGGTTGTGGCGGTGAGGTCAGGCGCGTCGGCGCGCGGTGTGGCGCATTGCGTGTTCATTTCGCCGCAGAGGGTGATTTGCGAAAGATTATTGCGCAACCGCGCGTGCCGTAGTGGTTGACGAGCCAAAAACCACAGGATTTTGAAGGCTTTGCGGATGCAGCGAAAAAAATGCGCAGATTGCGAAAAAGCCTCTTGCAGGTTTCGGCGCGGGTCCGTAAATACCCCTTCACCGCAGCGGCAAACACCGACGCGGGTCGCCGAAAGCGCCGCAAGGCACTGAAAGCAAAACGAAAACTGAAGATTGATCTGGCCGGATGCGCTAAGAGATAAGCGCACCGGGTCTGTTTTGTCTTCTTGCTCTTTGAAATTTTGATTTACTGAAGAGATATGTGGGCGGTTTGGGTCGTTTCGATGACTGGACGCTGCATATCGGCTCACTAGGGTTTTGGCCCGATGATGTGAGTGTCAGC
>JAHYIZ010000063.1 GCA_019429405.1 Paracoccaceae bacterium | reverse complement strand
CAACCGCCAGCTCTATGACAAGCGCGGCTGCCCGGATGCTGACGCACGTCTATGCGGCAACAACCCCAACCCAAAAGTGGCAACATTTTGCGCTGCCCTTTGGCTCACTTTTACTCTGCCGTTGACATCAAGCTCTTGCTCGGCCTCGATACCTCGCGGATGTCGCCCACAGACACGCGCCGGGTCAAGGCGATCATGGCTAGCCTTGGATGGGAAGAAGGCACCCACCGCCTGCACGACCTGGGTCGAGGTGAGAAGAGGCAGCGCAAGGGGTTTGCGCGGGGCAACGCCGACGAGCGGAAACGCGAATACCTTGCCCAACGACTCAACAGCGGGGTAGTTGTGCTCAATCGCGCTAGTGCTCAATCTGAAGGTGATCCGCCCTTTTGAAGTGCGTTTTGCATGCGCGCAACTTGTAACGTAACATAACGCCCCAAAATAGGCGTAAGTGGTGTGCGGGGCGCAGTGGCGCCCCGTACTTTTTGTTCTGTACTTTCTGACCAAAGTTGCGGTTACAAGTTACAAATACAACCCAAGCGGTGTGACCGGACGGCTGCCGCCCAACGCCCCCAAATGGGCCCCTGTGGGCTGGGCGTGGCACACTTAGTAGGGGGGGCGGGGCAAGGCAGCTTTGCCGCTGTACGGGCTGCTCTGAGGCTCCTCTGGGGTCATTCATTTGGCTAGGGCGGTGAGGGCGGTTTGCCTAGCCAATGCGCGCATAGTTCACGCGTATGCTTTGGGTCTGCCAGCGCCCATTCTCAGGAAATAGCTGAGTGGTGCCCTCAAAGTACCCCGCAGCATCGCGCTAAATGTGTTTTGCGCGTCGAAATGTCCGAATGCCTGAAACACGCGGCTGCCGACATGCCGCGTGCTCGGATCATACATGCTCGGAAACCCGCAGAAGACGGGGCAATCAGCGCGCGCGGCACATCAGCTTGAATTATCACAAACGCTTGCGCGGAGCCGCCGCTGTTTGTGCCACGCGCTCTGCCACTTTGGCCGCTGATGCCAACGTTCGACTTCTTGCGCTTCGGCGTGCTGCTTGGCGTCGGTCCCCGCTATCGCCTCGGCTTAGACGTTGAGCCGGGCTTCCATGAATGCCCACATTGAAGACAAGAGGCATAAATCTTCTTGCTGCCGAAAAACCCGGCAAGCAGTCCGGCGGGACCGAGGGCAACTCCTCCTGCGACTGCTTTTCCCAACCCAAAGCCTGCCTTGTTTCCGGTGATGGACGTGCTGCGGCACTTCGGGCACCTCGGAGAATTATTACCGCTCTCTACGCGCCCCTTGATCGGCATTCTTGGCTCATCGCATGTCGGTGAAAAGCGCTCGATAAAGGCCACGCTGCAGCCGCAACGTGTGCACTTCCCGTCCTTGATCGTGTGTATTTGGCTTGCGGTGATCATAGTTACACCTATCCTCAACCATCTGACTTCCCGCATCTATTCTTCCAAGGCAATGCGGCGGAACTATGGTGAGTGACTCATAGTCTGTAGACCGATAGAATACAATGCGGCGCTATGCCCGCATGGACATCAAGACGGTCGTGGGCAAGAACGTAAGGCGATTCCGAGAGCTGAAAGGCATCTCGCAGGAAGAGCTTGCCTTTGATGCTGACCTGCACCGAACCTATGTCAGCGGCGTTGAGCGTGGTGTCAGGAACCCGACCGTGCAGATCGTGGCGAAGCTCGCGACCGCGCTGGGCGTAGAGCCTTGCAAGCTATTGGAATTTCATTATTAGTTTGAGAAGAATGGTGCCGCTGAAGGGACTCGAACCCCCGACCCCATCATTACGAATGACGTGCTCTACCAGCTGAGCTACAGCGGCACTCTTCTCGCATCATGGCCCTACTATGGCCCTACTAGTTACACAACCGGTCACGTAACGCATTGGTTTTGAACATCAATCGCAGGCAGACCCGCTACTTACGAATGACGTGCTCTACCAGCTGAGCTACAGCGGCCTGGTGGCGCGCCGGATAGCATCGAACGGCGGCGATGGGTAGCCCTAATTTTTGGGCGCCATCCCCCGTGCGAGCGCAACGGCCTCTGGTTCTGACAGCGGGTCATTACCAAGACTCTCGGCGAGGATCTCGGCTTCGGACGGGGGCAGCGGCTCGGCATGCGGCGGCTGCGGCAGCGGGTCGAGCACTTGCGGCGCCGGGTGCGGCTGGCCGACGATCAGCGGCAACATTTGCGCACCATGAGCAAGCGGCACCCCACCGCCCACCGGTTCGCGCCATGAAAGCGTGTCGAACCCTGCGCAATTGTCGCACACGGGGCCCCACTCGGCCTGAATGTTGTGGCAGTTTTCGCATACCCATTGCGGGCCCCGGCTAGCGCCAAGCGCGCGCGCGAGCCAGCCGCGCACCACCGCGTCATCTGCGCCTTCGCCACGTTCGACCGCCGCCATCAAGGTCAGCGCGCGCGCCGTGGGGTGAGCGTCAACCAGATCGCCAAGCGCACGGCGCGCGGCGGGGAAATCTTCGGCGGCGATGGCCAGCTCAGCGCGCAGAAGGCGTGTTTCCTCGGCCTCGGGGCGCAATTTCAAAAGCGGCTCAAAGCGCTTCAGGCGCATGGGCGCAGTTTCAGCGGGCGCGATCGCCGCGAAGGCGGCGGCCAATTCCGGGTGCGGCTGCGCCTCCCATGCCTTCAGCAAAAGGCGCGTGGCGTGCTTCGCATCGCCCTTCTCGGTGTAGGCCCGCGCTGCCATCACGGCCGCAGGAATAAGGTCGGGCGAAGCCTTGTTGGCCGCAATCGCCGCTTCGCGCGCCTCAATGGTCGCGCCTTCGGCGAGCACGCCCTTGGCCTCTTGCAGCGCCATCAGCGCATCTCGGCGCTTGTGCACGTCGCGCGGCAGCAAGCCTTGCCTGACCTTGGCGCCCAAGACCGCGCGCGCGCCCTTCCAATCGCCTTTGTCCGATTGCAGGCGCAAAAGCGTGTCTTGCACCGTTTCGTGCCGGGGTTTCAGCGCATAGGCCTTTTCTGCAAGTTTCAGCGCGGTGTCGGTGTCGCCTTCGGCCAGCTTTTGCTTCATCAGCCCCTGCACGCCCACAAAGCGCGTACGCTGGTCGCCCAACAGGCGCTTGTAGACTTCGGTCGCCTTGCGGGTATCGCCCGCCGCCTCGGCTGCCTGCGCCGACAGCAGGTTGGTCAGTTCCGGCCGCCCCAGGTATTTTTCGGCTTTGGCCGCTTTTGCGAGCGCCACGCGCCCTTCGCCCGATGCCACCGCCATCATGCCCTCAGCCAGCGCCTCATAACCCTTGCGCTCACGATTGCGGTCGAAATAACGGCTGACGGCGGTTTCGTCGCCATTGATGAAGTGCAAGATCGCGCCCAGCAAACCAAGCACCCGCAGCAAAAGCCAGACCGCCGCAAACACCACCAGCGCCGCCAGTGCTGCCTGCAACGGGCCAAGCGTGAATTCCATTCCCGCCACGGCAACGCGGATGTCTTCGCCACGTTCTACCAGATAGGTCGCACCCAGCGTCAGAGCGGCGACAGCCACCAGAAACACGGCGATCTTCAGGAATGACCAGATCATGCGAGCCCCCTCAGTTCAGGCTCTGGGCCAGATCGGCCAGCGCACGGGTTGCAGCAAGGCGGCGCTCGGCCAATGCCTGCCAGCGGGCCATTTCGGCACGGGCCGCGTCTGGCAGCGTCGCGATTTCGGCAAGCGCCTCGGTCAGATTGCCGCCACTCAGCGCCGCCTCGGCGCGCGAAAGCACGGCATCGGCATCAGCCCCTTCGCGCGCCGTCAGTGAGCGCGCGCCGGTTTGTGCCAGCAAAAAACTTCCAAGCCGGTCGAGCGTGCCAGCGCCCGGTTCCGCAGCGCGTGCTGCGCCAAGCGCTGCGCGCGCAGCGGGCGCAAAACCCTCGCGCAGGGCAGCCAGCGTCGGCACATCGGCAGCAAGCTCGGGCGGCGGGGTCATGCCCGCAGCGCGCAGCGCGGCAAGGCCATCGGTCACCGGCGCCCCCGCCTCAACCGCCGCGCCAAGCTGCGCCAGCGCCGAGCGCGCCACAGCCTTCGCGGCGCCAGCTTCGGCTTCGGCGCGCAAGGCGGCCGCCTCGGCCTCGGCGCGCGCACGAATTGCCGCTGCCTCTGTCTCTGCGGCAATAATCCGGGCCGAAGCATCCGCAGCGGCGGCGGCGATTTCGGCCGATGTTGTTTGCGGGCCGTCAGCACTTTGCGCAAGCTCAGCGCGCAGGGCCGCCAGTTCACCGCGCAAGGCCTCAATCGCGGGTGCGGAATCGGCCGGCGCAGAAACCGGTCGCTGCTCGATCTCAAGGATGCGCGCCTCGGCTTGCGAAATCGCAGCATGAAGCGGCGCAAGGTCGGGCGCGGGCGAAATGGCCGCGCGCACATCCGCAAGCTCGGCCTGCAAGGCGGCCAGCCGCGCCGACTGTTCGGCGAGCCCTGCGGCAATCAGCGTTGACGCAGGCTGCCAGCGCGCCGGAAGTTGCGGCAACAGGGTGATCGTGGCGCCAGCGCCCAGTGCCGCTGCGGCAAAACCACCCAGCAGCAGCGGCAAGACGCCACCGCGCCGCCTTTGCACCGGCTGTGGCGCAACTGGCGGCGCAGGCGGTGCCGCCTCTGGCCCCGATTCCTCTGCTGCCATTGGCTCAACGGGCTCAATCAAGGCTGTGGCGGGCGTTTCGGGGTTCTGGTCGGTCGTATTTGTCACTGAACTTCCCCCCGGCAACCAATCCTGCACTCAATCTAGGCGCGCGCCGGCGCCGCCTCAACCCGCCATCACGCGCGAAAGCGCATCAAGCATTGATTCTGCGTCTGGTCGGGCCGCCGTTTCGACACGCGCTGGCAAAAGCGCCGCACATGGGGCTGCGGTGGCGGTCGAAATCGCTGCAATAAGCAACGGCGCGCGGCACCCCTTTGCCGCGCCGGCGAAAAGCCGGGCCGATCGAGGCGAGAAAAGCGGCACAAGCAGGGGCGATGCGCCAGCCAAGAGCGCGCGCGCCGCCGCCGAAAGCGGCTGCGCCCGCTGCGCATAAACCTGCACGGAATACGTCTCTATTCCAGCCAAATTGAGCGTGGCGCAGATGTCAAAGGCCAGATGCTCGCCGCAGGCATGCAGCAGCGACCCGGACGGCCTTGCAGCCACGATCATGGCGGCAAGGGCAGCGCCGTCGCCCGAGCCTGCAATCGCCTCAAACCCTGCACGCGCCGCCGCCTCGCGGGTTCTCGCGCCCACGCACCACGCGCGCCGACCGTTGGCGGGCGACAAGGCTGCCAGCGGCGCCACGGCGTTTTCTGAGGTAAAGATCAGCTCGCGTGTAGCAGGGATTGCGGGTTGCAGGGGCACGATCTGCTGTAACGGCGCGATCAGAACGGGCCAATCTTCGCCGAAGCGCGCGGCAAATTGCGCCGCAAAGCGCTGCGACTGCGCGGCGGGGCGGGTCAGAACCAGAACGGGTCGGGTGTGTGCCAAGCGCTTCCCCGCCATTGTGCGATCTCGCCCCCGGTGTTACCTGCCCGATGACATTCCCGCAACCGGCGCGCCATGACAAATACGCTTACCTTTCTCGGCCTCGAAAGCAGCTGTGATGATAC
>JAHYIZ010000062.1 GCA_019429405.1 Paracoccaceae bacterium | reverse complement strand
GTGGCCGAGGCGCTGGCAGGCGCGCCCGCCTCATCGGGGGCGGCGCGCAATTCTTGCCGGGTCCAGTGTTCGGGCGCACCGGGTGCCGCGCGCTGGCGGATCGCAATCAGCACGCGGTCATCCGAGGTTTCCGGCAGCGCGGTCGTCAGAAGCGTGCGCAACTGGTAAAGCCGCGCAGCAAGGCCAAGGTCGTGCAGCAAAAACTGCATGTAATCAAGGTGGCCGGGGTAGCGCAGGGTCTTGAACACCAGCCCTGCCACCCGCCCCGCGTGCCGCCGCGCCAGCGCATCAAGACTGCCGGCGGTGGTAAAGGCCTCAAAGGCGGTGCCGCCGACCGTCAGGGTCTCGGTCTGCGACAGCGGCGCCACCTCGGCCAGCGCGCCCCCCTGCACCGCAAGGCAGGGGTTGGTATATTCATCCAAAAGACCGTCGATGCCCCAGATATTGGCATAGCCGAGCCGGTTCTCGCGCCGCGCGGGCAGCACCCCCACGAACACCGTGGTTTCCGATTGCGGCCCGGCACCCGCCAGCAATTCCGCCGTCAGCGCCGTTACATAGCCCGGCGCCAGCCCGCAGCCCGGCGCCAGGCACAAGGGCCCTGCCCCGCCTGCCAGCGCCGCCACCTGCGCCGCCGCCCCGGTATCTTCGAAAATGTCGAGATAGTGGCAGCCGCATTCCAGCGCCAGCCGCGCCACGTCGGCGGGGGCCATGGCGGCATCGGTCAACACCACCGCCCGCGTGCCCTGCAGCAGCGCAAAGAGATCGTCGCGCAGCCCCGCGCCCGCAAATGCCCTGGTGCGAAGCCCCGAGGCGGCGGCAAGCGCCAACGCGTCGGCATCGCGCGAACTGATCGTGGGGGCAAACCTTGGATCGGCGCCCAGCATGCGCGCGATGCGCCGCCCCATCCGCCCCGCGCCAAGCACCAGAACCGGAATTGCGGCGTTCATGCCGACACCCTAGCTGTGAAAGCGCGACAGGAATGACCGCAGCCGCTCGGACGTCGGGTTGCGCAGAATCTGCTCGGCGCTTCCTTCTTCGGCAATTCGGCCACCTTCCATGAACAGCACGCGGCTTGCCACGTCGGCGGCAAAGCCCATCTCGTGGGTGACCAATACCATCGTCATGCCGGTATCGGCAAGGCGCCGGATCACCGCCAGCACCTCGCCCACCAGTTCCGGGTCGAGCGCCGATGTGACCTCGTCAAGCAGCAGCACTTCGGGCCGCATCGCCAGCGAGCGCGCAATCGCCACCCGCTGTTTCTGGCCGCCGGAAAGATGCGCGGGGTAGGCCTTGGCCTTGTCGGCCAGCCCCACCTGCCCCAGCAGGTCCATCGCGTGGGCCTCGGCCTCGGCCCTCGGCTCGGCCAGCACCTTGGTCGGCCCGGCGGTGATATTGCCAAGCACCGTCAGGTGCGGGAACAGGTTGAAGTGCTGAAACACCATGCCGACCTTGCGCCGCAGCTCGCCGGTGCCGATCGCACCGCCACGGCCGCGAAACTTGTGCGTCACCGGGCGGCCCTGAAACCGGACCTCGCCAGCGGTCGGCACTTCCATCATGTTCAGGCAGCGGATCAGCGTCGATTTGCCCGACCCGGACGGCCCGATTACCCCCATCACCTCGCCGGGCATCAGGTCGAGGTCGATGCCCTTGAGCACCTCCAGCTTGCCAAAGCTCTTGCCAAGGCCGCGCACCGAAATCACCGCAGATGTCGTGGTCATGTCTCGCATCCCTTGCCCTGCCTCAATCGCTGCGCCGCATGCGGCGTTCAAAATGGTCCGCCACCTGCGTCAGCGGGAACAGCATCGCAAAGTAGAGCACGGCGGCGAGGCTGTAGGCTTCGAGCGGGCGGTAGGTTTCGGAGGTCACGACCGAGGTCATGTAGGTCAGTTCCGCAATCGAGATCGCGTAAAGCAGCGAGGTGTTCTTGAGCTGAATGACCGACTGGTTGATGAAGGCGGGCAGCATGTTCTTGATCGCCTGCGGCATGATGATGTAGCGCATCGACTGCACGCCCGACATGCCGATGGCCGCCGAAGCTTCACGCTGGCCCTTGTCGACTGCCAGAATGCCGCCCCGGAAAATCTCGGCGTAAAACGAGCCGACATAAAGCGACAGGGTCAAGAGGCCCGCAGTGGTGTTGGAGATTGAGATGCCCAGCAGCATCGGCAGCGCGTAATAGGCCCAGAGGATCTGCACCAGCAGCGGTGTGCAGCGGAACAGTTCCTGATAGGTTCTGGAAATCAGGCGCAGCCACCAGAACCGCGACAGCCGCGCCCAGCACGAAAGCGCCCCCACCACGACCCCGATCAGAATCGAACCGACCGTGTAGAGGAAGGTGATCCAGACACCCCACAGCAGCAGATCGAAAGACTGCATGACCGTGTAAAAATCCCAGTGGTAGGTCATCGGGTCGGTCTCCTGCAGCCCGTATCGGTTGAAAGCGCGGGCCCCGAAGGGCCCGCAACTGGGTGGATCAGCCGTTGATGTCGAAACCTGCCGGCAGGTCATCGAGCGTGATGCCGAACGGCTCCAGCCCCATCAGGATCCAGGTTTGGTTGTTGCCGACGCGGCGGTTGAAATCGGCCCAGGCCGAGACAAAGCTTTTCCAGGTTTCATCGGTCTCGTAGTTGATGCCGATCACCGAGGGCGACGACAGGATCGGGGTCGGCACATAGACCTCGCCGATGCCGGTGTTCTTCTTGGTCATCACCATCGAGTTGAAGACGGTGTTGATGATCGCATCGGCCTTGCCAGTCTGCACCGCCAGCACCGCCTCGTCGCGGGTCTTGAAGCGCAGGATGTTGGCTTTCGGCAGATAGGCCTTGGTGATCTGGTCTTGCGCCGAACCGAGGTCCACCGCGATGGTGTATTTCGGATCATTCAGTTGCGCCCAGGTCAGACCCTCAAGTTCGGCCTTCGGCGAGATGATGGTGAAGCTGTTGTAGTAGGTCGGCGCCGAGAAGCTGACCGCAAGCGCGCGTGCCGGCAGCGCGGTCAACGCAAAGGCAAGGTCAACCTTGTTCGATTGCACATCGAGAATCGAGTTGGCCCAGCTCGATTCGACGACTTCGAGCTCGACACCCAGCACCGCCGCCATATCCTTGCCCATCTCGACCACGAAGCCGCGCCACTCGCCGCTGCGCGGATCCTTGTTGAAATAGGGGTCTTCGTTCAGAATGCCCGCAATGCGCAGCACGCCGCGCGCGCGGATTTCATCGACCTTGCTGGTTTGCGCCTGGGCGGCGGTGAACGTGGCGGTCAGCGCCAACGCGGCCGCCGCGACCCCGGTCATCACCCGTTTGAAGATAGACATCGGACTCTCCCGTGTTGATGCGGCTGCCGCCGCGGATAAAGCTCATGCGCCGACCTTCTGGTTTCGGGTCGGTTGGCAACAAAGCACCCGCTTTCCGGCTTTCGATCAATACAAGATTGATGGGGCAACGTACAATTTTCATTATATCTAAAACTTGAAAGCGCGACAATGCCGAGCTGCAACAAAGAGTGCTTCAAAGTTTGTTGTATCTCGAACGGTATTTTTTGCATCGCGCGGTGGCGATGTCGCGGCTAGCGTTGGTAAAACGCAACTGCAGGATGGAGCCTCCCCCTTGCCCAGGCCGCTTGATCATGACGTGCTGATCGCCGGCGCCGGCATCGTCGGGGCCTCGGTGGCGTGGCATCTGGCCGAAGCGGGGCTGCGCGTTGCGGTCGCCGATGCGACCGGCCCTGCCGCCGCCGCCTCGGGCGCATCCGATGGCGCGGTTTCGGTTGCCTCGAAAAAGCCCGGCGTGATGGCGCGCCTTGCCACCGGGTCGTTGCTCTACACCCGCGCGCTGGCGGCGGGCGGGCCGCTTGGCGCCGCCTACGCGGCGCGGCCCTCTTATGTGTTCGGTGCGGGCGCGGCCGAGATGGGCGCGATTGACGCGCTGATTGCCAAGCTCGCCACGCTCGCGGGCCCGGTCCGGGTAACCGCCGATGGCGGCGCCGGGCTGCTGGCGGGCGCCGGGCCCGGCATTGAGCGGTTGGTGGCGCTGACGGGCGAGGGCCACATGCCCGGCCACAAGGCGGTGCGCGCCTACCTTGCGCATCCCGGCATCACCGCGCTCTGGCCCGCGCGCCTTGGCGCATTTGACGCCGATGAAACCGGCGTCACGGTCGATCTTGGCGGGCGGTCGCTGCGGGTGGGGGTGCTGGTAGCTGCGCTTGGGGTTTCGAGCGCCGAAGTCTTTCCCGGCTTGCCGGTGCTGCCGCGCGCCGGGCAGTTGATCGTCACCGATGCGGGGCCAGCGGGGGCCCTGCCCGGCCCGCTTACCGCGGCGGCGTATCTTTTGGCCAAGACCGAGGGGCCGGACAGCGGCACCCTGCCGCCCGTTGTGATCGACCCGCTTGGCACCGGGCAGTTTCTGATCGGATCGTCGCGCGAAGACCACGCCGACCCGTCGCGCGTCGATTTTGCCACCATCCGCCGCCTGCTTGCGCGTTCGACCGCCGCCTTTCCCGCGCTGGCCGAGCGCCGGGTGATCCGCGCCTTTGCCGGCATCCGCGCGGCGGTGTCCGATGGCCTGCCGATTGTCGGTCCGCTGCCGGGTAGCCCGCGGGTGATTCTGGCCACCGGGTTCGAAGGCGATGGGATTTGCCTTTCGGCGTTGATCGGGCGCGAGGTGGCGGCCATGGTGCGCGGCGCCAGCCCCGGCGCCGACTGGGCCGCCGACCTTGCCGCCCTTGCCCCGACCCGCTTTGGCGCAAACCGCAAGGAGCGCGTGGCATGAGCGGCACCTTTACATGGAACGGCGCCGCAGTGCCCTTTCGCCCCGGCGAAACCGTGGCATCGGCACTGACCCGCGCCGGTGTCCTGCGCTTTGGCACCGCGCCACTGGGGCAGGCGCGCGCACTCTTTTGCGGCATCGGCCAGTGCCAGAACTGCCTCGTGCACGATGGCACCCGGCTGACCGAAGCCTGCCTGCTGCCCTGCCGCGAGGGCATGACGCTGACCGAAGCGGGGGCGCGCGATGAATGACGCGCGCATTCTCGTGGTCGGGGCGGGGCTTGCGGGCCTTGCGGCAGCGGCGGCGCTGGCGCGCGCCGGGCATGCGGTGCTGGTGGTCGATCAGGCGCTGCGCCCCGGTGGTGCTGTGCACCGCCAACCCTTGCCGGGCGGGCGCTCGCTTGCCAGCCCGGTGCAGGCGCGGCGCTGGCGCGCGCTGATGGCAGAGGTCGATGCCGAAGGCGCGCGGATCGAGATTGTCTGCAACACGCGCTTTGGCGGCATTGACCACAGCGGCGCGGTTTTGCTGACGGGCGACGGCGCGGCATTGCTGCGCCCGCGCGCGCTGGTGCTGGCGGTGGGCGCGCGCGAGGCGGTGCAGCCGCGACCGGGCTGGACCCTGCCCGGTGTGACCACGGTGGGCGCGCTGCAAGTGCAGATCAAGACCACGGCCGAGGCGCCTGCGGGCCGGGTGCTGCTGGCGGGGTCCGGCCCCTTGCTGCTGGCGCTTGGCGCCGAGCTGGCGCGGCTCGGGCGCCCGCCGGTGGCGATCATCGAGGCGGGGCGGCCGTTTTCGCACCCGCTGCTGTCGCTCGGGCTGCCTCGGTCCTACATGGCCGAAGCC
>JAHYIZ010000027.1 GCA_019429405.1 Paracoccaceae bacterium | reverse complement strand
ACTATATCGCCACCACCCTGCGCGCCATCCTCGACGGCCATCCGCAGAGCGGCATCGAAGACCTCATGCCATGGCGCTTCAACCAGCCGTCAAGCCTCGCCGCATAGGGTGATGCCGTCGCGCTTACTGGGCGCCGGGCAGTATCGCGTTGCATTGTCGGTCAGGCCGCCTTGGCGGGGGCAAACCGCGCGTAAAAGGTCTGCCCCTTCTCGGCCATCTCGCGCAACAGCGCAGGCGTGGCAAAGCGCGCGCCGTGTGCTGCGGCCAGCGCATCGCAGAGCCCGACCGCGCGCGGCGCCCCGATGATGTCGAGCCAGGCAAACGGCCCGCCCGACCACGGTGCAAAGCCCCATCCCAGAATCGCGCCCACATCGCCCTCGCGGATGTCAGTCAGCACGCCCTCTTCCAGCGCCCGCACCGCTTCAAGCACCTGCGCGAACAGCAGCCGGTGCTGCACCTCGGTCAGTTCGGGCTGGTCCGCGGTCTCGGGGAAGCGCGACGCGAGCCCCTCCCACAGACCTTGCCTTTTGCCCGCGCCATCATAGGCATAGAACCCCGCGTTGGCCTTTTTGCCCATCCGGCCCTGATCGGCCATCCAGAATAGCACCTCGTCCACCGCGCTGTCAGGGTAGGCATCGCCCATCGCCGCCTTGGTCGCCTTGGCGATCTTCACGCCAAGGTCGATCGAGGTTTCATCGACCAGTTGCAGCGGCCCCAAGGGCATGCCCACCAGCTTGGCCGCGTTCTCGACCAGCACCGGGTTCACCCCTTCGGCCACCATGCGGATGCCCTCGTTGATGTAGGGAATGATGCAGCGGTTGGCATAGAAAAACCGCGCGTCGTTGACCACGATTGGCGTCTTGCGGATCTGGCGCACGAAATCGAGCGCCTTGGCCACCGCCACATCGCCCGTTTCGCGGCCCTTGATGATCTCGACCAGCGCCATCTTGTCGACGGGGCTAAAGAAATGGATGCCAATGAACTGATCGGGCCGCATGCTGGCCTTGGCGAGGTGCGAGATTGGCAACGTTGAGGTGTTGGTGGCGAAAATGGCCGAGGTCGGAATCACCGCTTCGGCGCGCGCGGTCACCCCCGCCTTGACGCCGACATCCTCAAACACCGCTTCCACCACCAGATCGCACCCCTCAAGCGCGGCATAATCGGTGGTTGCGGCGATGCGGCCCAGCACTTCGGCCTTCTTTTCTTCGGTCAGCTTGCGCCGCTGCACGGCCTTGTCAAGCAGCGCTTCGGAATAGGCCTTGCCCTTGTCTGCGGCCTCTTGCGCCGCGTCGATCAGCACCACGGCAATGCCCGCCTGCGCCGCCACATAGGCAATGCCCGCGCCCATCATGCCGGCGCCGAGCACACCCAGCTTTTTCACGCTCTGGTCGGGCACCTTGGGCCGGTTCGCGCCCTTTTCCAGCGCCTCCTTGTTAAGGAACAGGCTGCGGATCATCGCGCCTGATGAGGGGTTCATCATCACATTGGTGAACCAGCGCGCCTCAATCTTCAGCGCGGTATCGAACGGCACCAGCGCGCCTTCATATACCGCAGCCAGCAGCGCCTTGGCAGCAGGGTAAACCCCCATCGTCTTGCCATGCACCATGGCACTTGCGCCGACAAAGGTCATGAAGCCCGCCGGGTGGTAGGGCGCGCCACCGGGCATCTTGTAGCCCTTGGCGTCCCACGGCTTGACCAGATCGGCGTCGGTTGCGGCCAGCACCCATGCCTTGGCTTCGGCCACCGGGTCGGCCACCACCTCATCAATAATCCCCGCCGCCTTGGCCGCCTTGGGGTCGCTCAGCTTGCCTTCCAGCAGGAAAGGCGCCGCCGCCATCGCGCCGAGCTTGCGCGAAAGCCGCGTGGTGCCGCCCGCGCCGGGAAAAATGCCGACCATGATCTCGGGCAGGCCGATCTTGGCGCGCGGGTTGTCGGCGGCAAAGATGCGGTGGCAGGCCAAGGGCAGTTCCAGCCCGATGCCGAGCGCGGTGCCCGGCAGTGCTGCGGCAATCGGCTTGCCGCCCTTCAGGGTCTTCGGGTCCATCCCCGCGCGCTCGATCTTGCGCAGAATGGCGTGCATCGCCATCACGCCCTCAAACAGCCCGCGTGCCGGTTCGGCGCCTGCGTCGTCCTTCATCTTGGCGATCACGTTGAGGTCCATCCCCCCGGCAAAATCCTTTTTGCCGCTGGTAATGACGATGCCCTTCACCGCCTTGTCGGCAAGGCCCGCGTCGACAAAGCCGCTCAGCTCCGCAAACCCCGCAAGGCTCATCACGTTCATCGACTTGCCGGGCACATCCCAGGTGATGGTGGCTACGCCTTCGGCATCAACGGCATAGGTGAAATCGGTCATGGTATCCTCCGTCAGACGCGTTCGATGATAGTTGCCACGCCCATGCCGGACGCGATGCACAGCGTAGCCAGGCCCACGCCCTTTCCGGTGCGCTCCAATTCATCGAGCAGCGTGCCGATGATCATCGCGCCGGTGGCCCCCAGCGGGTGCCCCATGGCAATCGCGCCGCCATTGACGTTGACCTTGTCAGGCGAAACGTCAAACGCCTGCATGAAGCGCAGCACGACCGCGGCGAAGGCCTCGTTGACCTCAAAGAGGTCGATGTCGGAGATGTTCATGCCGCTGTCGCGCAAGATCTTTTCGGTCACCGGCACCGGGCCGGTCAGCATGATCGTGGGGTCGGTGCCGATCTTGGCGTTGGCGCGAATCCGCGCGCGCGGTTTCAGGCCCCAGGCCTTGCCGAACTCGGCATTGCCCACCAGCATCGCCGAGGCGCCATCGACGATGCCCGACGAGTTGCCGGCGTGGTGGACGTGGTTGATATGGTCGAGGTGCGGGTATTTCATCATCGCGACCTTGTCGAACCCCGGCATCACCTCGCCCATATCCTTGAAGGCGGGCTTCAGAGCGGCCAGGGTTTCAACCGTGGTTTCGGGGCGGATGTATTCGTCGCGTGCCAAAATGACCACGCCGTTCTGATCGACGACCGGCACGATGCTGCGGGCAAAGCGCCCCTCTTTCCACGCCTGCGTCGCGCGGCGCTGGCTCTCGGCGGCCAGCGCATCGACATCGGCGCGCGAAAACCCGTACTCGGTGGCGATCACGTCGGCCGAAATGCCCTGCGGCACGAAGTAGGATTTCATCGCCAGTGTCGGGTCTGCGGCAATCGCCGCGCCATCGCTGCCCATCGGGACGCGGCTCATCATCTCGACCCCGCCCGCAATGTAGGCCTGCCCGGCACCGCCCCGCACCTGATTGGCGGCAAGATTGACCGCCTCGATCGCCGAGGCACAGAAACGGTTGATCGAAAGACCGGGGATGCTTTCATCAAGGTCCGACAGCAAGACCGCAGAGCGCGCAAGGCAACCGCCCTGTTCGCCGATGGGGGTGACATTACCCCAGATTACATCTTCCACAGCGTGGCCATCCAGCCCGTTGCGCGCCTTGACGGCGTTCAGGAGCCGCGCTGAAAGCGCGACCGAGGTGACCTCGTGCAGCGCACCATCGGGGCGGCCCTTGCCACGCGGGGTACGAACGGCATCATAGATAAAGGCTTCGGTCATGGTTTCCTCCTCAGGCCCGGTCGGCAGGGCTGCCGGGCATCAAATCGTAGGGGCTTTTCCAGCCGGGCAGGGCGGCGATGTGCCCCAGCCAGCGGTCGATATTGGGCCAGTCGGCGCGCACGAACCCGAATGGCTCGGGGTAGAATAGGTAGCCGCAGCAGGCAATGTCGGCGATAGTGGCGCCGGGGCCGACGATCCAGGTGTGGTTGGCCAGATGCCCGTCGAGCACCTTGTAGGCGCCCTTGAGGCGGCCTTGCAGCCAGCCAATCACTTCCGGTTGGCGCTTTGCCTCGGGCAGAAAATTCATCATGAAACGCAAGGTGCCCGCCTGAGAAGACAGCTTGTGGTTGTCCCAGAGCACCCAGCGCAAGATTTCACGCCGCTCGGCGGCCGATTTGCCGCAGAGTTTCGAGGTTTTCGACGAGACGTAATCCTGAATGATCCCGGACTGGCTCAGCACCACCTCGCCATCGACCAGCACCGGCACCTCGCCCATCTCGTTGAGCGCGCGAAACGCTGGCGTGCGCGTTTCGCCGTTGAAATAGTCAACGAACACCGGCTCCCATTCGAACCCGGCCAGCTGCATGGTCAGCGCTGCCTTGTAGGCATTGCCGGATTCGCCGAAGCAATAGAGTTTCGCGGCCATCACTGGCTCCTTTGGGTTGGCGCAGAGGCGGGGGTTTCACACCCCCGCACCCCCGTGGGGTATTTCGGCAAAGAAGAACAACGATTTGTTAACCATGACCCTTCAGAGTGGACATCGCGGTACAGGCTGGGGAGCCGATGACCGTCGAAGGAGAAGTCGCGTCGCCGCCCATGGCAAGCACCCGTGAGGTTCGGGACGACAGGGGCGGTGGCGCTATCGCCTGCGGATTTCTTCTTTGCACAAATACCCATGCGACCTCTCCCCTGGTCATGACTTGCGGTCGGCGAGTTCCGCCTGAAACAGCTTGAGCCTTGCGGCGAGGTTTTCCTTGTGCGTCACCGAGCCGAAATGCTCGAACAGGAACACCAGCGCCTCGTCGGTGCTGAGACCCGCTTCGGCGGCGAAGCGCACCAGCACGCGGTGGGCGTCGTTGGTCAGTGCCACCGGGAAGCGACGGGTCAGGCGCAGGCGTTTGGGCATTGGCGTTCCTTTCGTGCGCGGGGCGGCCGGGCCGCCCCGGCGAGGTTAGAACGCATCGGCGCCCAAAGCCATCACCGGATCGGCGCCGGTAAGGATGCGGGCAAGGTGCAGCGCGGTGGCGGGCAATTGGCGCGCCATGTAAAAGCGCCCGGTGGCGAGCTTTGCTTCATAGAATCCAGCATCCGCCGTGCCTGCGGCCAGTGCCGCCTGCGCCGCCTTGGCCATCCGCGCCCACATCAGCCCGAGGCAGACATGGCCGAAAAGGTGCATGAAGTCATATGACCCCGCCAGCGCCGCATTGGGGTTTTTCAACCCGGTCTGCGCAAAGAACATCGCGGCCGTTTGCAGATCCTTCGAGGCCGCCTTGAGCGGGTCGAGGAATTGCGTCTTCAGCGCGCCGTCGCCTTCGTTTTCCTTGATGAAGCCTTTCACCAGATCGAAGAAGGCCATCACATATTTGCCGCCATCCTGCGTCAGCTTGCGGCCCACGAGGTCGAGCGCCTGCACGCCGTTGGCGCCTTCATAAATCATGGCAATGCGGGCATCGCGGGCAAACTGGCTCATGCCTGATTCCTCGATATAGCCGTGCCCGCCCCAAATCTGTTGCGCATTCACTGCCGCTTCAAAGCCCTTGTCGGTCTGAAAGCCTTTGAGGACCGGGATCATCAGGCTGACCAGCCCTTCGGCCGCTTCATCCTCCAGACGGTGGCTGCGGTCGATCAGGCTGGCGGCCCAATAGGTGAAGGCCCGCGCGCCCTCGATAAAGCTTTTCTGCTCCATCAGGTTGCGGCGGATGTCGGGGTGCACGATCAGCGGGTCGGCGGGGCCAGAGGGGTTTTCCACCCCGGTCACGGCGCGGCCCTGCAGGCGGTCGCGCGCATAGGCCAAAGCGTTCTGATAGGCGGTTTCGGCCACCGCATAGCCTTGCAGGCCCACCCCCAGCCGCGCTTCGTTCATCATGGTGAACATGGCGCGCATGCCCTTGTGCAGATCACCGATCAGGTAGCCTGTCGCGCCGTCATAGTTCATCACGCAGGTCGAATTGCCGTGGATGCCCATCTTTTCTTCAAGCTTGCCGCAGGAAACCGCGTTGCGGGCCCCCAGCGAGCCGTCGGCATTGACTAGGAACTTCGGCACGATGAAAAGCGAGATGCCCTTGGTGCCTTCGCCGCCACCCGGCGCTTTGGCCAGCACGAGGTGGATGATGTTTTCGGCAAGGTCATGCTCGCCTGCCGAAATGAAGATCTTTTGCCCGCTGATGCGGTAGCTTCCATCTGCCTGCGGTTCGGCCTTGGTGCGCATCAAGCCAAGGTCGGTGCCGCAATGCGGCTCGGTCAGGTTCATGGTGCCGGTCCACTCAAGGCTCAGCATCTTCGGCACATAGGCGGCTTTCTGTTCGGCGGTGCCGTGGGTCAGGATCGCCCCGATCGCGCCATGCGTCAGGCCCTGATACATGTTGAAGGCCATGTTGGCGGAGACGAAGAATTCGCCAACCGCCGTGCCCACGAGGTAGGGCAGGCCCTGGCCGCCATATTCCTCGGGCAGATCGAGCCCGTTCCAGCCGCCTTCCTTCACAGCTTCAAAGGCCGCCTTGAAGCCTGCCGGCGTGCGCACCACGCCGTTTTCAAGATGGCAGCCCTCGTTGTCGCCCACCGCATTGAGCGGAGCCAGAACTTCCGCGGCGACTTTGCCAGCGGCATCGAGCACCGCTTCGGTAAACTCGCGGTCGAGGTCGGCGTAGCCGGGGATGCCCGAATTGGAAATATCCAGCACCTCGTGCAGCACAAATAGCGCGTCTTTGGCGGGGGCGGCGTAGTTTTGCATGTCTCTCTCCCTGACAGGCTTTGGCTCAGGTGTCGGGCTGGCCGGTGGCGGTTTTGGATAGCGTCTGCTCACCCGTGCTGATCTGGTGACTCAGTTCTTCGATCGCCGTTTCAAGTTCGGCGTGTTTTTGGCGCATTTCTTGCAAACGTTCGCGCGCCACGGCCAGCGTGCGCTCGATCTGGGTGCGCTGCTGATCGCCCAGATGGTAGAGGTCGAGCAGCTGGCGGATGTCTTCAAGGCTGAAACCAAAGCGCTTGCCGCGCAAGATCAACGTCAGCCGGGCGCGGTCACGCCGCGTGAAAAGGCGCTTTTGTCCCTTGCGAATGGGCGAAAGCAGCTCTTTGCTTTCGTAAAAGCGCAAGGTACGCGGCGTCACGTCATAGGCCGCGCACATTTCGCGAATTGTCATTACGTCATCAGTCATGGCCAAGCCCTGCAACTCGCTTGTCGTTACGTCATGCACCCAATGTGGAGGCCTGCCCGCAGCATGCAAGATTGCTTGACGTTGACGTAAGCATAACGTCGCGTCACACCCCGGCGTGACGCGGTGTCACGCGGTCAGGGTGCAAGTGTGGCGGCGGTATCGTCGCGCAGCTTGCGCAGATCGGCGATGGTGCGGGTCAGCTCTGCCACCTGCGCGTCAAGTGCCTCAAGCTGGCGGTCGGCCATCACCACCCAGGCCTGATACTGCTCGCGCGTGCCCTTCTGGTCATAGAGCAGCAGCCACTGGCGGATTTCCTCAAGGCCAAATCCAAAGCGCCGCCCGCGCAGGATCAGCTTCATCCGTGCCACCTCGCGCGGGCCATAAAGGCGCGTGCGACCTTCCTTTTGCGGGCTGAGAAGCTCGATGTATTCGTAATAGCGCAGCGTGCGCGGCGTCACCTCGAAGCGCGCGCACATATCCTTGAAACCGAGCAAATCCGACATTGCAGCCCTCCCCGCAGCGCAAAGCTAACGGCTTGGCCCGTGCTACTCAACTCAGTTCATGAAGCCGGGGGCAAAGAAGTGAAGGCCCCGCACCCCGCGCTAAAGTCGTTCAGCGGCACCGAATTGCCCCTTGCGGGGCATCCGTCGCTACCCAATAGTCGCATGAAACAGCGAGGCGGGTCAGGGCATGGACAAGACCGAAGAAGCAAAGCTGCGGGCGGCGCGGCAATTCATAGAGGCGATCCCGCATTCGCGGGCGCTGGGGATGCAGCTTGACGGGCTGGCCGACGGGGTGGCCGAAATCTCAATGCCTTACGACCTGCGGCTTGTCGGCGACCCGCGCACTGGCGTCATCCACGGCGGCGCGGTGTCGGCCTTGATGGATACCTGCTGCGGTGCGGCTGTGATGAGCCACCCTGATTCGGTCTCGGGCACCGCCACCATTGATTTGCGCATCGACTACATGCGTGCCGCTGTTCCGGGCCAGCGCATTCGCGCCCGCGCCGCGTGCTATCACGTCACCCGCAGCGTGGCTTTCGTGCGCGCCACGGCGTTTGATGACGATGCCGACCGCCCGGTTGCCACGGCCACCGGCGCCTTTACCATCGAGCGCCCGCGTGAGGGGGCGAAGCCATGACCCAGCCGCCCCGCAAGCGCCCCGAACCGGTGCAGGTGGTCAAGAGCCGCCGCGATGCCGCGCTGCGCGCGCTGGTCTCGGGCGTGCCTTACATCCAGTTTCTCGGCATCCGCTTTGACCGGCGCGGTGATGAGTTGACCGCCGAATTGCCGTTTGACGAAAAGCTGATCGGCAACCCGCTGATCCCGGCGCTGCATGGTGGCGTCACCGCTGCCTTCCTCGAAGTCACGGCGATCATCGAGCTAAGCTGGACGCTGTTGTGGGAAGATATGGAGGCCGGGCGCATAGACCCCGCCACGCTCGACCCGATGCACCTGCCGCGCTTGCCGAAAACCATCGACTTCACCGTGGATTATCTGCGCTCGGGCCTGCCGCGCGATGGCTATGCGCGGGCGCGCGTCAACCGCTCGGGGCGCCGCTATGCCTCGGTGCATGTCGAGGCCTGGCAGGATAATCGCTCGCGCCTGCTGGCACAGGGCACCGGGCATTTCCTGATGCCCCCCACTGGCCCGGCCACGGAGCGCGATGACTGATATCAGCCACGCCCGCGTGCTGCGCATCGCGCTGCCGATCGTCATTGCCAATGCCACCATTCCCATTCTCGGCGCCGTCGATACTGGCGTTGTGGGCCAGTTGGGCGCCGCCGCCCCGATCGGGGCGGTCGGCATCGGCGCCATTATCCTTTCGTCGCTCTACTGGGTGTTCGGCTTTCTGCGCATGGGCACTACAGGCCTTGTGGCGCAGGCGCATGGCGCGGGCGATGCGCCCGAGGTGGCCGCCAACCTTGCGCGCGCGCTGCTGATCGGCGGCGCGGCGGGGCTGGTTCTGATCGTTGCACAGGCGCCGCTCTTTGCCGCAGCCTTCCGCCTCGCCCCCGCCAGCGCCGAGGTTGAGGCGCTGGCGCGCGATTACCTCGCCATCCGCATCTGGGGCGCGCCGGCTACCATTTCGATGTATGCGCTGACCGGCTGGCTGATTGCGCTCGAGCGCACGCGCGCGGTGCTGGCGGTGCAACTCTTGATGAACGGGCTCAACATCGGGCTTGATCTGTGGTTCGTGCTGGGCCTTGACTGGGGTGTGCCGGGGGTGGCCAGCGCCACACTGATTTCCGAATGGTCGGGCCTTGCGCTTGCGCTCTGGCTGGCGCGCGACGCCTTGCAGGGCGGCCATTGGCGCCGCGCCGCGCTGGTCTTCAACCGCGCCCGGCTGGCGCTGATGGCGCGAGTCAATTCCGATATCATGATCCGCTCGGTGTTGCTGCAAGCGGCCTTCACCAGCTTTCTCTTTCTTGGTGCGGGCCTGGGGGATACCACGCTTGCCGCCAATCAGGTGCTGGCGCAGTTCCTCTCGATCACCGCCTTCGCGCTTGATGGTTTTGCCTTTGCCGCCGAAACCCTGACCGGGCAAGCGCTCGGCGCGCGCCAGCCACAAAGCTTGCGTCGCGCCGCCATTGTTACCTCGAAATGGGGCGCGGGGGGCGCTTTGGCTCTCGCGCTTTTCTTCTGGGCCTTCGGCCCCGCGCTTATCGACATCATGGCAACCGCCCCCGATGTGCGCGAAACCGCGCGCCTCTACCTGCCGTGGCTTGCCGCAGCGCCCCTGATCGGCATCGCCAGCTGGATGTTCGACGGTATCTTTATCGGCACCACGCTGACGCGCGAAATGCGCAACGCCATGCTTGTCTCGGTGGCTCTCTATGCCGCCGCCGTGGTGCTCTTCCTGCCCGCCTTCGGCAACCACGGGCTTTGGGCCGCGCTGATGGTGCTCAATGCGGCGCGCGGCCTGACCATGGCCGCCTATTACCCCCGCGCCGAAGCCCGCGCCCGCGCCTGAGCGGGTCGGGCGCGCGCTGCTTTCAAGAAGTTCATTTGCGGTTAACGCCAGAATTGTTTCATAATAAAAACAATGGATTGGCTATCGTAACACGCGTGTTATCGCGCCTCAGCGCGACCGCACCATGCCGACGATTTCGAAGGTCTTTTCCAGAATTGGCCGCGCGATCACATCGGCCCGTTCGGCCCCCTTGCCCAGAATCCGGTCAATCTCTGCCGGGTCCGCCATCAGCCGCGCCATCTCCACCGAAATCGGGCCGAGCTTGGCCACCGCCAGATCAACCAGCGCCGGCTTGAACTCGCCAAAGCCCTTGCCCGCGAACTGGTGCACCACCGAAGCCGGGGTTACCCCCGCCAGCGCCGCGTAGATATTCACGAGGTTCTTCGCCTCGGGCCGGTCCTTCAGCCCCGCCACATGCTCGGGCATCGGCTCGGCGTCTGTCCTGGCCTTGCGGATCTTGCCCGCAATCGTATCGGCGCTGTCGGTCAGGTTGATGCGGCTCGCGTCCGAGGGATCTGATTTCGACATCTTCTTGGAGCCGTCGCGCAGGCTCATCACCCGCGTGGCAGCACCCTCGATCACCGGTTCGGGCGCGGGAAAGAAGCTCACGCTGTAGTCATGGTTGAACTTCGCCGCAATATCGCGCGTCAGCTCCACATGCTGCTTTTGATCCTCACCCACCGGCACCATCGTGGCGTGGTAAAGCAGAATATCGGCTGCCATCAGCGACGGGTAGGCGTAAAGCCCGAGGCTTGCGGCCTCGCTGTTCTTGCCCGCCTTGTCCTTGAACTGCGTCATCCGGTTCATCCAGCCCAGCCGCGCGACGCAGTTGAGAACCCAGCCAAGCTCGGCATGGGCGCTGACCTGGCTCTGGTTGAACAGGATGGATCGGGCAGGGTCGATCCCTGCCGCAATGAATCCCGCCGCCGCCTCGCGCGTGGCATGGCGCAGCCTGGCCGGGTCTTGCCAGACCGTGATCGCGTGCAGATCGACAAGGCAATAGACCGTTTCGATGCCCTCATCCTGCTTTTCCACGAACCGTTTCAGCGCGCCAAGGTAGTTGCCCAGCGTCAACCCGCCCGAGGGCTGAATGCCCGAGAAGATGCGGGGCGTGAAACCGGGGTTGGCGGCGGCGGCATGGGCGGCGGCGGTCATGGCGGGGCTCCGTTCGGGCAGCTTGGGGGCGAGGCTGGAAATTGCCAGCGAAACCGCTTATCGCTGCGCGCGGGGGCGGCGTCAACCAAGCCCCTTGCGCGAGGAGGCCCCATGCAACGCCCCGACTTTGATGATGACGACGGCTCGCGGCATCACCATTCGCCGCTGAACCCGCTGCCTTGGGCGGTCTGGCTGCTGGCGCTGCCGGTGATCGCCTTTGAAGCGGCCTTCGCGCTGGGGCAGGCGGGGCTGGTCGGCGGCAACGCCGCAATCGGCTGGCGGCAGATGGCGTATCAGCGCTTCGCCTATGTGCCCGATTATGCCCGCGCCATGTGGGAAGCGCAGACCTACCCCTGGCCCGAAGTGGCACGAATTGTCACCTACCCCTTCGTGCACGCCAGCTTTACCCATGCGGCGATGGTGCTGGTCTTTGTGCTCGCGCTTGGCAAGATGGTGGGAGAGATCTTTCGCCCGCTGGCAATGCTGGCCGTGTTCTTCGGGTCGGCCATTGCCGGGGCGCTGGTCTATACCGCGGTGCCGGTCACGCAGGCGCCACTTTATGGCGGCTATCCGGCGGTTTATGGTCTGGTCGGGGCCTTTACCTACATTCTCTGGGCGCGCCTTGGGGCGCAGCAATCCAACCGTGCCCGCGCCTTCACGCTGATCGGGTTCCTGATGTTCATTCAGTTGGTGTTCGGTCTGATCTTCGGCACGGGGTGGGACTGGATTGCCGAGGTCACCGGCTTTTCTGCGGGCTTCGGACTTTCGTTTGTGGTGGGGCCCGGCGGCTTTCAGCGCGCGCTGGCGCAACTTCGGCAGAGATAACGGCTAGCCGCGCCGCAGGGCCGAGCGGAAATCGGCAGGCCGAAAGGCGCCAATCGCCATGCCTGCGCCGAAATAGCTGACCAGACCCAGCGCCACCAGCACCGCCAGCGCGCCGTAGCGGGTGCCCGCCATGGCCAGCATTGGCGCTGCCAGCGCTGCCGCCGCCCAAAGCACGACCCCCATGAAGGCCGCCGCCGCCGCGATGCGCCAGAGCCGGTCACGCAAGCGCGCGTCGGTGGCTGCCGCCTCGCCCATGCCACGGCTGCCCAGCCACAATTGCCCCACCATCACCCAGGCCGAAACCGAGGTGGCAAGTGCGGCTGCAAAATACCCCAGCACCGGCATCAACCCGATCGCGAAGGCCGCGTTCACCAGCATCGAGGCAACCGCGTAGTAAAACGGCCGCCTTGTATCTTCGCGCGCGTAGTAGAGCGGCTGCAACACCTTGTGCAGCACAAAGGCAGGCAGGCCCATGCCATAGGCCGCCAGCGCCCACGCGGTGTTGACGGCATCCTCTGCGCCAAAGGCGCCGCGTTGAAACAGCACCTGCACCAGCGGTAGCGCCAGCACCACCAGCGCCACGGCGGCCGGCACGGTCAGCGCCAGCGCAAACTCGGTGCCGCGGTTGAAGCTGGCGCGGCCCCCCGCTGCGTCGCCCGCCCGCAGGCGGCGCGACAGATCAGGCAGCAGCACCACACCAATGGCGATGCCGACCACCCCCAGTGGCAACTGGTAAAGCCGGTCGGCATAGCTCAGCCACGCCACGGCGCCTTCGGTGAAACTCGCCACTTGTCGCCCGACAATCAGGTTGATCTGCACCACCCCGCCCGCCAGCACCGCAGGCGCGGCGATCACCGCGAGGCGGCGCAATTCGGGTGTGAAATGCGGCCAGCGAAAGCCAAAGCTGAAGCCCGCGCGCCGCACCGCGACCCAGGTAAAGCCGAGTTGCGCCACCCCGGTGACTGGCACCGTCCAGGCCAGGGTCAGCCCTATCGGCCAGCCCCGCCAGGCCGCCAGCAGCATCGCCACGATAAAGAGCGCATTCATCAGGATCGGCACCGCGGCGGTGGCCATGAACCGCCCGGTGGCGTTGAGCATGCCCGAGATCAGCGCGGTCAGCGAAATGAACAGGATGTAGGGAAAGGCGATATTGCCAAACAGCACCGCCATGTCGAACCGTGCGTCACCGCGAAATCCTGATGCCATCGCCAGCACCAGCCATGGCATCGCCAGCATACCGATGGCCGTGAACGCCAGCAGAAGCGCGGTCATCCCCCACCAGGCGTCGCGCGCAAAGCCTTCGGCATCTTCGCCCGCTTCCAGCTTTTTCGAGAACATCGGCACAAAGGCCATGTTGAAGGCGCCTTCGGCAAAAAAGCGGCGAAACATGTTGGGCAGCGAAAACGCAATCAGAAAGGCCTCGGCCACCGGCCCCGCGCCAAGGTAGGCCGCCATCATCACATCGCGCAGAAAGCCCATCAGGCGGCTGGCCAAGGTCCAGCCCCCGACCGTCACGAACCCCCGCACCAGACGTATCGGGGTCATGCCCTGGCCCTTTCGGCGCCTTCGGTAATGGCCGCGCGCAGCTTTTTCTCAAGTGCTTCCTGGCGGGGTTTGGAGTGGATCTTCAGCCCGAACATGTCTTTCACATAGAAACTGTCGACCACCTGCGCGCCAAAGGTCGCGATCACGGCGGAGGCGATATAGATATTTGCGGCTGCCATGGCGCGCGTCAGGTCATAGAGCAGGCCGGGGCGGTCGCGGGTATCGACCTCGATGATCGTGTAAATCTCGGACCCCTCGTTGTCGAAGGTGATATGGGTGGGAAAGCGAAATTCGCGCTCGCGTTTTTTCATGCGGTCGCGGTCTTTCAGCGCCTCGCGCGCCACCAGTTCGCCACTGAGCGTGCGCAAGATGGTTTCGCGCAGGCGTGGCAGGCGCTCGGCTTCATAGGGGTGGCCGTCGGCATCCTGCACCCAGAACACATCGGTGGCGTAGCCGTCTTTCGAGGTGTAGGTGCGCGCATCGACCACATTGGCGCCAGCCAGCGCCAACGCGCCCGCCATGCGCGCAAAAATGCCGGGGTGGTCGGCGAGCGCGAAGGCCGCACGGGTCGCATCATGATCGGGGTCGGGGTGCAGGTCGATGCGAATTTCGTCTTCGCCGAGACCCCGGAGCATATTTGCAAAAATCAGGTGGCCTTCGGTCGACAGCCCTTGCCAGTAAGGCGCATAATGGCGGCCCAGTTCGGCGCGCACCTCGCGCGGGTCCCAGTCGGTCAGAGCCTCGCGCAAGGCGCGCTTGGCCTGATCTTCGCGTTGCTGGCGGTTGACCGCCTCAAGCCCGGTTTCGAGTGCTGCAGCGGTTTCGGCATGCAGGCGCCTGAACAACATCGCTTTCCAGTTGTTCCAGGTGCCGGGGCCGACGCCGCGAATGTCACAGACGGTCAGAACGGTCAGCAGATCGAGCCGCTTGCGCGTCTTTACCAGCTTGGCGAAATCACGCACGGTGCGCGGGTCGGACAGGTCGCGCTTTTGCGCGATGTCGGACATCAACAGATGCGAGCGCACCAGCCATTCGACGGCTTCGGTTTCTTCGGGGTTCAAACCCAACCTCGGCGCCACCTTGCGCGCGATCTGCGCGCCAAGGATCGAGTGATCCTCGGGTCGCCCCTTGCCGATGTCGTGCAAAAGCAGTGCCACATAGATGACGCGGCGGTTGATGCCGTCTTTCAGGATCTGTGTGGTCAGCGGCAGCTCTTCGACCAACTCGCCGCGTTCGATCTGCGCCAGTGTCGAGATGCATTGAATCGTGTGCTCGTCCACCGTGTAGTGGTGGTAGACGTTGAATTGCATCATTGCCACGATCGGCTCGAATTCCGGGATGAAGGCGCCCAAGACGCCCAACTCGTTCATGCGCCGCAGCGCACGTTCGGGGTTGCCGTGCTTCAGCATCAGGTCGAGGAATATGCGTGCCGCCTCACGGTCTTCGCGCAAGGCGTCATTGATGCGGTCGAGGTTGGCGGCGACAAGGCGCATCGCTTCGGGGTGAATCAAGAGCCCGGTCCGCAGCGCCTCTTCAAACAGTTCAAGAAACGCAATCGGGCGGTCAAGAAACGCCTTCGCGTCAATCACGTTCAGCCGGTTGCCGGTTTCGCGGTAGCCGGGTTTGAGCTTTTTGCGGCGGTGAAAGATCCGTTCGAGCATCGGCGCGCGTTTCTTGTGCTGCGCTTCCAGCGCGGTCAGGAAAACCCGCGTCAACTCGCCAACCCGCGTCGCATGGCGGAAATAATCTTGCATGAAATGCTCAACCGCGCGGCGCCCGGCGCCATCTTCATAGCCCATGCGGCGGGCGACCTCGACCTGAAGGTCGAAGGTTAGCTGATCGGTGGTGCGCCCCGTGATCAGGTGCATGTGGCAGCGCACCGCCCACAGAAAGTCTTCGGCCTGCCTGAAATTTTCATATTCATCGAGCGTGTAGACGCCGCGGTCCACCAGATCGGCGGCGCTGGCGACCTGGTGGATGTATTTGGCGATCCAGTAAAGCGCCTGCAAATCGCGCAGGCCGCCCTTGCCTTCCTTGACGTTCGGTTCCAGCACATAGCGCATGCCGCCCTGGCGGCGGTGCCGCTCGGCGCGCTCGGCAAGCTTGGCCTCGATGAACTCGGCCTCGGTGCCGCGAAACAGCTCGGCCCGCAGGCGGGTGCGCAGCTCATCGGCCAGCGCCTGATTACCGCCGATGAAGCGGTGCTCAAGCAGCGCGGTGCGAATGGTGTAGTCTTCGCGGCCAAGGCGCAGACAGTCCTGCACCGTGCGGCACGAATGGCCGACCTTCAGCTTGAGATCCCACAGCATGTAGAGCATGCTTTCGATCACGCTTTCTGACCAGGGCGTCACCTTCCAGGGGGTCAGCAACAAAAGGTCCACGTCCGAGTGCGGGGCCATTTCGGCGCGGCCATAGCCGCCCACCGCCAGCACCGCAATCTTTTCGGCCTGCGCGGCACTTTGCGCCGGGTGCAACAGCGTGATGGCAACCTCCAGCACGGTCAGCACGATGGCATCGGTCAGGTCAGAGTAGGCGCGCACCACGGCCCGCGCTTCGCGCGGGTTCGCGGCCAGTTGCGCCTCGATTGCCCTGGTCGCGCTGCGGCGCGCCTCATTGATGCGCGCAACGGTGTGGGCGCGTATCTCGCGGTTGTCCTGCAACGCGGCAAGTTCGGCCAGCAAGCCTGCGCGATAGGCGGCAGGGGCTGTCACCAATTCCGCCCCGGTCGAAACCGGGGCGGTCAAGGGCGGTGCGGCAGGGACTGGCGTGGTCAGGCTGGCCGGATCAGAACCCGGCACCGCTGAAACTTCTGGGGGCTGGGTCAATGACGATCACCTGATTGTTGCGCACCTCGGCCACGGCAAGCCCGCGCTCGTTCGTACCATCGGCCAGAAGCCGGAAGATGCCGTTGACACCCACGAAGCCCGCCCCCTGTGTCAGCGCGGCGCCGGTCAGCGCATCGGCCTTGCCCGCCTGAACCAGCGCGCCAATGGCGGCGATGCCGTCATACGCCAGCCCCGAAATCGGGTGTGGCGGCTCGCCGAAAGCGGCCTGATAGCGGGCGGCGAACTGGCCGTTCAGGCCAGGGTCGGGCAGCGCGAACCAGCCGCCCTGCACGCCGGGCAGCGCCAGCGTCGAGGGCGGAATATCCCACCGCGTCAGGCCGATGAACTGCACGCTGGCGCGGTCAACGCCCTGCTCGGGCAGAAGTTGCGTCAGATAGGACAGCGCGCCCGACGTATCGGCGGTCATGAAGATCGCATCGACCTCGCCGCTTTTTGCCCGCGCCGCAATCGCGGGAATCGCGTTGATTACGCCCTCTTGCGAGAACGGGTAGGAAAAATTGCCCGCCGGAAGCGCTCCGTTGCGCGCAATCGCGCCAATGATGGCGCGCGCACCGGCCTCGCCCGCGGCGGTCTGCTCATTGACCATCACGATGCGCTTCTTGCCTACCCGTGCGGCATAGCTGACCAGTCGGTTCGCGGTGTTGGGAAAGGTCGGGCCGAGCACGAACACATTGCCGCCCGCGATGTCGGTGTTGTTGGAGAACGAAAGCACATTGACACCAGCCGGCGCCACCGCCCGGCCAACTGCATTGGCGGCTTCGGCAAAGACCGGGCCAAGGATGATCTTCGCACCATCATTGACCGCTTGCGTTGCAACCGCGGCTGCCGTCGCCGGATCGCCGCCTGTATTGTAAACACGCAGGTCGATCTGAACGCCCTGCAAATCGGCAATGGCCATTTCGGCGGCCTGCCGCAACCCGCGCGCGAGGAACTCGTCACCCGAGTTGCCGCCGCCACCGGGCACCAGAAGGGCCACCGGCACCGGCACATCGGTGTTGATGCGCGGGCCAGTGCCACCGATTGCGCCGGTGTCGCACGAGGCAAGCCAAAACGCCGCGGCGAGCGCGCCGAGGCGAAGCAGCAGGTTGCGGGCGTTAGGTAAAACGGCGAACATGGTGGCGGTCCTCGTATCTGGGTACAGGGGCATTGCGGGCGAGCCTAAGCGCTTCGCCGGGCGAAGTAAACTTTGCAAACCAGGCGAATGGCGGTGGCGCATGACGGAAACTACGCAGACGGGCGGAACCCAGCGGGTGGCGCATGGCGGCGTGACGCATGCCATTGTGCGGCTGCCGCCGGGGCTCTATTTTGTCGCCACGCCGATCGGGGCGGCGCGCGACATCACCTTGCGCGGGCTCGATATTCTGGCGTCTGCCGACCTTCTGGCGGCAGAAGATACGCGCACTTTGCGCCATCTTATGGACATCCATGGCGTGGCACTTTCGGGGCGCCCGATGGTCGCCTATCATGATCATAGCGGGGCTGCGGTGCGCCCGCGCCTGCTGCACGCGCTGGCCGAGGGCAAGAGCGTGGCCTATGCCAGTGAAGCCGGTACGCCGCTGGTGGCCGACCCCGGCTTTCAGCTTGGTCGTGCCGCACTGGAGGCGGGTGCCGCGGTCTTTGCCGCGCCCGGCCCCTCGGCGGTGCTTGCGGCGCTGACGGTTTCGGGGTTGCCCTCGGATCGTTTCCTGTTCGCAGGCTTTCCCCCCGCAACCAAAGCGGCGCGCAAAACCTGGCTCTCAGCGATGAAGGATATTCAGGCAACGCTGATCTTCTACGAATCGCCAAAACGCGTTGGCCAAATGTTAATTGACTTGGTGCAATGCTTGGGGGGTGAACGACAGGCGGCAGTTGCGCGGGAATTGACAAAACGCTTTGAAGAGGTGCGGCGCGGCACGCTAGCGGAACTTGCAGCCGGATTTTCCGGCCAATCCGTCAAGGGAGAGATTGTGGTGCTGGTGGACCGTGCTGCGGCCAAACGTGCCGGGCCAGAAGAGGTGGCGGCGGCCTTGCGCGAAAGGTTGGTGCGGATGCGCGTGAAGGAGGCAGCTGCCGAGGTTGCCGAAGCGCTGGGTGTGCCTCGGCGGGATGTTTACCAGATGGCCTTGCGATTGGAGGCGGAAGGATGAGCGGAGCGGTTTCCTACCAAGACGGTCTGGCAGCAGAGGCGCAAGTGGCGGCGCATTATGCGCAAAGCGGGCGCTGTATTGCCGCCAGCCGCTGGCGCGGTTCGGGCGGCGAGATCGACCTGATTGCGCGTGAAGGCGCGGGGCTCGTGTTCATCGAAGTCAAGAAGTCCGCAACCCATGCCCGCGCCGCCGAACGTCTTTCGCGCAGGCAGATGGACCGCATCTATGCGTCGGCCAGTGAATTTATCGCCGGCGAGCCCCTTGGGCAGGGCACGGCGGTGCGATTTGACGTAGCACTGGTCGATGCGGTCGGGCGCATCGAAATTCTCGAAAATGCGTTCGGGCTCGACTGAGGCGCGGTTGCGTCGCACGCGCAGCTGCGCCATGAAGGGTGCCAGAATGGGGGTGCCGCATGGGCTTGAAAGTCGCGATTCAGATGGACCCGATCGGCGGGATCAACATCGATGCCGACAGCACATTTCGAATTGCGCTGGAAGCGCAGGCGCGGGGGCATCGACTGTTCTATTACACACCCGATCGGCTGGCTTACCGCGAGGGGCGGATCATCGCGCGCGGATGGCCGCTGCAGGTGCGCCCTGTGCGCGGCGACCATTTCACGCTTGGCGCTGAAACCGAGGTCGCCCTGGCAGACTGGGATGTGGTCTGGCTGCGGCAAGACCCGCCGTTTGACATGGGCTACATTACCACCACGCATCTTCTGGAACGCATCCATCCGGCAACGCTGGTGGTGAATGATCCATTCTGGGTGCGCAACTCGCCCGAGAAGCTGCTGGTGCTGGATTTCCCTGATTTGACGCCGCCGACGCTGATTGCGCGCGATCTGGCGACGATTCGCGCCTTTCGCGCCCGCCACGGCGACATCATCCTAAAGCCGCTTTATGGCAACGGTGGTGCGGGGGTGTTTCGGCTTGATCCGGGTGATCGCAATCTGGCTTCGCTGCACGAGCTTTTCAGCGGCATCAACCGCGAGCCGCTGATTGCACAGAAATTCGTGCCCGATGTGGTCAAGGGCGACAAGCGCATCATCCTGATCAACGGCGAGCCTGTGGGGGCGATCAACCGGGTGCCCGCCGAGGGCGAGACGCGTTCGAACATGCATGTGGGCGGGCGCCCCGAACAAGTTGGTCTGACCGCGCGCGACCGCGAGATTTGCGCACGAATCGGCCCTCTGTTGCGCGAAAAAGGGCAGGTCTTTGTCGGCATCGACGTGATCGGCGACTGGCTGACCGAGATCAACGTCACCTCGCCAACCGGCATTCAGGAGCTGGAGCGGTTTGACGGCACAAATACCGCCGAGCGGATCTGGCAGGTGATCGAAGCCAAGCGGGCCGGGTAGCGGCGGCCCGTTCCTGGCGCGCAGGGCCGTTTCTCAGCGCCCGGCGGCAAGGGTCAGTCGGTAACTGACCGCTTCCGCGATATGCGGCAGGCGCAGCGATGTGGAGCCGTCAAGGTCGGCGATGGTGCGCGCCACCCGCAGCACGCGGTGGTAGCCGCGCGCGGTCAGGCCGAAGCGCTCGGCCACCCGTGCCAGCAGCGCCCGGCCCTCGGCATCCGGGCCGGCGATCTGATCGAGCAGCGCGCCTTCGGCCTCTGAGTTTACCCGAACCGCCGGGTGGGCGGCGTAGCGCGCATCCTGCAGTTGGCGCGCGGCTTGCACCCGTGCCGCCACGTCGGAAGAGCTATCGCCAGAGGCAGGCAGATCGAGGTCGGAATAGGCCACGGGCGGCACCTCGATGCGCAGATCGAAGCGGTCCATCAGCGGCCCGGAGATGCGCCCGAGGTAGTCTTCGCCGCACATCGGCACGCGGGAGCACGCGCGGGCGGGGTCGGCCAGATGGCCGCATTTGCAGGGGTTCGCCGCCGCGACCAGCAGAAAGCGGCAAGGGTAGCGCACATGCGCGTTGGCGCGCGCCACCACCACTTCGCCGGTCTCGATCGGTTGGCGCAGGGTTTCGAGCACCGCGCGCGGGTATTCGGGAAACTCATCCATGAACAGCACGCCGTTATGCGCAAGGCTGATCTCGCCCGGCTTTGCGCCGCGCCCGCCGCCGACGATGGCGGCCATCGAGGCGGTGTGGTGTGGTTCACGAAACGGCCTTGTGCGCGAAATACCACCTTCGGAAATCAGCCCGGAAAGCGAGTGGATCATCGAGGTTTCAAGCGCTTCGGCGGGGGAAAGCGGCGGCAGGATGCCGGGAATGCGCGCGGCGAGCATGGATTTGCCGGCACCCGGCGCGCCGACCATCAGCAAATGATGGCGGCCCGCCGCAGCGATTTCGAGCGCGCGCTTGGCCCGTTCCTGCCCCTTCACATCACGCAGATCGCGCGGCACGGGGTCGCGCAGCACCTCGCCCGGGCGGGCGCGGCCAAGCGGTGAGCGACCGGTGAAATGCGCTATGGCCTCGGCGAGTGTGGCGGGGGCGAGCACCAGAGTTGCGCCGACCCATGCTGCTTCGGCACCGCAAGCGGCGGGGCAGATCAATGTGCGGTCGTGTTCGGCTGCGGCCATTGCGGCGGGCAGGGCGCCTGCCACCGCGATCAGCCGCCCGTCAAGTGCCAGCTCGCCGAGCGCCACGCAGGCCTCGACATCTTCGCGTGGCAAGATCTCGATGGCGGCCAGCAGCGCCAGCGCGATCGGCAGGTCGAAATGCGAGCCTTCCTTGGGCAAGTCGGCGGGCGAGAGATTGACGGTGATCTTCTTTGATGGCAACGCGATGGACAGCGCGCCCAAGGCCGCGCGCACGCGTTCGCGCGCTTCGGATACCGCCTTGTCGGGCAGGCCCACGATGGCAAAGCCGGGAAGGCCTTGGGCGAGCGCGCATTGCACCTCGACCAGTCTCGCCTCGACGCCATCAAAGGCGACGGTATGGATTTGCGCCACCATCTTGCACCCGCATCCTGCCCAGGCAAAGGGCTTAGGCCGCAAGGGTTTAGGAATGGTTAATTTTGATTAACCACGCTCAGGCGGCAGTACCGGGCTAGGCGCGCCGGCGCGAATGTGGCCATCAGCCGCGCGAAGTCGGGCGAATAGAGGCGCCCGGACTGATCGAGGCGCCCGGACTGTGTGGTCACTGCAATGCCGCCATGCGCGAACAGAAGCCAGCCGCGCAGCGACCAACGGGCGTAGCTGCGGTCTCCGATGGCAAGGTCATAGCCCATGGGCGCCCCCTTTTGTGCCGGGTCGTGATCCGATCACGCGTCCGCCGCGTATTGATGATCAGAACCGGCGCGCCGCGCAAGCGCCGCCAGATGGAGGCAAACATGGCATTTGACGGTATCCAGACCGAAAGTTACCTGCGCCGCGCGATGCGGGGCGAAATGCTCGATGCCGACACCGAACTGGCCTTGGCGCGCGCCTGGCATGAACGTGGCAACGAGGCGGCATTGGCACGGCTTGTGGCTGCCTATATGAAGCTTGCGGTTTCGATGGCGGCGCGTTTTCGCCGCTACGGCGCGTCGATGGAAGAACTGGTGCAGGAAGCCACCGTCGGGCTGCTGAAGGCGGCGCATAAATTTGACCCCGAGCGCGGCAACCGCTTTTCGACCTATGCAGTCTGGTGGGTCAGGGCGGCGCTGCAAGACTTTACAATGCGCAACTATTCACTAGTGCGAACCGGGGCAACAACTGCCCACAAATCGCTCTTTTTCAACCTTCGCCGTGTTGAGGCGGAAATCTGTCGCGAGGCTGGCGAGCGACTGGGTGCCGATGATCTGCGCGCGCGCGTTGCCGCCAGGCTTGGTGTTCCCGAGGCTGATGTTGAAACCATGCGGATGCGCCTTGCGGCGGGCGACCTGTCGCTCAATGTGCCGATCGCGGCTGAGGCGAGTGCGCAGGAATGGGTCGACACGCTTGAGGATGATGCGCCGGGGGCCGCTGAAAGCGTGCCGCAGGCGCTTGATCTGGGGCGGCTCAAGGGCTGGATGGGTGCTGCGCTGGCAACGCTGAGCACGCGCGAGCAGCGCATCATCACAGCGCGGCGGCTGCGCGAGGCGCCGCGCACGCTTGAAGACCTGGGCAGCGAGCTTGGCATCTCAAAAGAGCGGGTGCGCCAGATCGAGGCCGTCGCCTTGGGCAAGTTGCGCCGCGCACTTGCCGCGCGGGGGGTTGGTGTGCAAGACCTGTGGGCATGAAAGCCCTTGCCGCCCTTGCGTTTGCACTTGCCATGCCTGCCGGCGCAGCCGAGATCGGCCCCGAGGCCTTGCCCGGCTTGCGTGCGCCGGTGGTGATCTTGGGCGAGGTGCACGACAACCCCGCGCATCACGCCAATCAGGCGCTGGCGGTAACCTTCTTGCGCCCCTCGGCCATCGTGTTTGAAATGCTCAGCGACGAGCGCGCCTCATATGCCACCCCCGCCAACCGCGAGAGCGCCGAAAGGCTGGGCGTGGCGCTGGCGTGGGAGGCGTCGGGCTGGCCCGATTTTGCGATGTATTACCCGATTTTCGAGGCGGCGCCCGAGGCCACCATTCGCGGCGCCGATGTGGCGCGCGCAGACTTGATGCGCGCGATGAACGAAGGGGCGGCTGCGGCCTTTGGCGACGAGGCGGCGCGGTTCGGCCTGACACGGCCCATGAGCGCGCACGATCAGGCGGCGCTTGAGGCCGAGCAACTTGCGGCGCATTGCAACGCACTGCCGCCCGAGCGTATGGCGGGCATGGTCGAAGCGCAGCGGCTGCGCGATGCAGTATTGGCGCGCGCGGTGATCGAGGCGCTTTTGCAGACCGGCGGACCGGTGGCGGTGATTACCGGTTCGGGCCACGCGCGCACCGATTTTGGCCTGCCCGTCGCATTGCACGCGGCGATGCCCGACCTGCCGGTTCTGAGTATCGGCCAGATCGAGGCCCCCGCCGACCCCGACCAGCCCTTTGATTACTGGATCGTCACCGACCCCGCCCCGCGCGAAGACCCCTGCGCGGTCTTCCGCTAGGCCGCTTGCGCCCCCCCGCGGCGGCTCCTAGACTTCGCCCGAAGCCTTGGGGGTGAACATGCTGGCGGGCAAGACCATTCTTCTGATCATCGGCGGCGGCATTGCGGCCTACAAGTCGCTTGACCTGATCCGCCGTCTTCACGAACGCGGCGCGCGCGTGGTGCCGGTGCTGACCCGCGCGGGGGCCGAGTTCGTGACGCCGCTTGCGGTTGCGGCGCTGGCCGGGGGCAAATGCCATACCGACCTGTTCGATCTGACCGACGAGGCCGAGATGGGGCACATCCAGCTTTCCCGCGCCGCCGACCTTGTGGTGGTGGCCCCGGCCACTGCCGACCTGATGGCCAAGCTTGCGGCGGGGCTGGCGCCCGATCTGGCGAGCACGCTGTTGCTGGCCACCGACAAGCGGGTGCTGATCGCCCCGGCGATGAACGTGCGGATGTGGCAGCACCCGGCCACACAGCGCAGCATTGCGCAATTGCGCGCCGATGGCGTGGCGGTGGTTGGCCCGAACGAGGGCGACATGGCCTGCGGCGAATTCGGGCCGGGGCGCATGGCAGAGCCATTGGAAATTGCCGCCGCAATCAGCGCCGCGATGGGCGACGGGCCTCTGGCGGGGCGGCATGTGCTGGTCACTTCGGGGCCGACGCATGAACCGATCGACCCGGTGCGCTACATTGCCAACCGCTCATCTGGGGCACAGGGGGCGGCGCTGGCTGCGGCGCTGGCCGACCTTGGCGCGCGGGTGACTTTTGTCACCGGCCCCGCCTCGGTGCCGCCGCCCGCCGGGGTTGAGGTGGTTCCGGTGGAAACCGCGCGCGAGATGCTGGCGGCGGTCGAGGCCGCGCTGCCAGCCGATGCGGCGGTATTTGCCGCCGCCGTGGCCGATTGGCGCGTGGCTAACGCCAGCGACCGCAAGTTCAAGAAAGACGCGACCGGCAGCGCGCCGAAACTGGATTTTGCGGAAAACCCCGACATCCTTGCCCGCGTGAGCCAGTTGAAAAAGGGGCGCCCCGCGCTGGTGGTGGGCTTTGCCGCCGAAACCGACAATGTGCTGGAACACGCCTCGGCCAAGCGCGCGCGCAAGGGCTGCGACTGGATCGTGGCCAATGATGTCAGCCCCGCAACGGGCATCATGGGCGGCGTGGAAAACATGGTGACCGTGATTGATGCCGACGGCGCGGAAAGCTGGCCCCGCATGAGCAAGGCCGAAGTGGCCCGCCGCCTTGCCGCGCGGCTTGCCGCCGCGCTGGCGCGCTAGGTGGTGCCCGCGCCCGGTGCTGTGTCGCCCGTGCTCGGCTCGGCGCTGTCGCTGGGGCTGCGGTTGGTGTTCGCCCTTAGCCTGCTGCCGTTCTTCCTTGCGTCGGCGGCCACCCAGATTGACGGTTTTGCGCTGACCGATCAGGCCTATTTCCTGATACTGCCGCACTACATGGAGGCGGTAGCCTATGACCCGGCGATGGTCAGCTGGCCATGGCGGCTTTATGTGGCGCTCGGCACGCTGGCCGGGGCGCTGCTGCCGGTGCTGCTGGTGCTGGGTCTTGCCACCCGCGCGGCGGCCTTGGGGATGGTGGTGTTCATCGTGGTGATGAGCGCCACCGACATCTGGCTGCACGGTGTACCCGACGCGGTGGTGGGGGCGCTGCTTGATGCCGACCCCTATGCGCTGATCCTTGACCAGCGCCTGATGTGGTGTGCGATGTTGGCGGCGCTGGCGGTGGTCGGGGGCGGGCGCTTTTCGCTTGACGCGCTGGTCGCGCGGGCTAGGCCCGCCGGTCGCTGACCGGCAGGCCCGCTTGGTTGGTCAGACTTTGTAGGGGGCAAAGGCGGGGTCGATCTCGGTCGCCGCAAGGTGGTTGACGAAGTTCGAGAAGGTCTTGCAGGCGATGCCCAGCACCACGCCCAGCACATGTTGCTCCGTGTAGCCCGCCGCAAGGAAGGCATCGACATCGGCGCGCTTGGCGTTGCCACGGGTTTCGACCATGGTCTGCACGAAGTGCGACAGCGCCTGCAATTTGGCATCGGGCAGGGGTTTGCTTGCGCGCAGGGCTGCGAGCACGTCGGGTGCAACGCCCGAGCGTTTGTCAGCGATCATCGAATGCGCGGCCATGCAGTATTCACAGTCATTGGTGCGGCTGACGGTCAGAAACACAATTTCCTGTTCCGCCGGGGTAAAGCCTGCGGTCTTGCGGAAACTGTCGTAGGTGGAAAGGTAGCCCTGCAACACGCCGGGCAGTTTGGCCATGTAGAAATACATGTTGGGCACCATGCCCATGCGGGCTTTGGTCGCCTCCAGTGCCGCGCGGGTTTCGCCGGTGGCGGATTCGAGGGTTTCGGGGGTGATGTCGAGAACGGGTTTGCGAGACATTCGGAAATTCTCCAGATTTATAGAACGATCATTTCTTAAGTTGATTTCGCGTCGCGCGCCAGCTAATTCAGACCAATGAGTATGGAAATCAGCGAAACCCGGCCCCGCGGCCGCCCCCAGGGCTACGACGACGTAGAGGCGCTCGACGCCGCGATGCGGCTGTTCTGGTCGCACGGCTTTGAGGCGGCCTCGGTTGATCTTTTGTGCCGCGAAATGAACATGCCGCGTGCCAGCCTCTATCAACGCTTTGGCGACAAGCAGGGGCTGTTTCTGGCCGCGATCGAGCATTACGCGGAAACCCGTGTTTCCAAGGTGACGCGCGAGCTTGAGGCCGCGAACCTCGGGGCCGCATTTGCGGGCTATTTCAACGCGGTGGCGCTGCTTGCAACCGAAGATGCGCGCGCGCGCGGCTGCCTCGTTTCTTGTGTGCTGGCCGACGCGGCGGGCACCAACCTGCGGTTTCGCGCAGAGCTTGCGACCCGGTTTGATCGCATGGAAACTCGCTTGACCGAACGCCTCTTGCTGGCGCAGCAGCAGGGCGAACTTGCCGCCGAAACCGATGCGGCGGCGCTGGCGGCGGTGCTTTCGGCCGTTGCGCGCGGGATCATGCTGCGCGCGCGTGCGGGCGCAAGCCGCGAAGAATTGCAGGCGGTGGCGCGTACCGCCGCAGCGTTGCTGCCTCAGTCGCCTTTGGCGGCCTGACCCTTCGAGATTACCTTCCACAGATGCGTATAGCGGTATTTGCGCCGTGCCTCATCGCTCATGTTGCCGACGCGCACATGTTTCTTGATCCCCGCACCTTCGAGAATGCGGTTCATGAAGGCGTAAAGCGCTGTCACCGAAATGATGTCGAAAAGCCCTGCCTCGCTGTAGCCCGCATCGTAGACCGCTTGCGCATCGGCCTCGCCCACGCCTGATGGGTCAACCGTCAGGCGGCGCACATAGGCGAGCACGGGGCGCATCTTTTCCGGGATCGAGGGGTGGTCGACATCAATCTGCACATTGCCGAACACCTCGGGCGCAATGCCCCACGCCTTCGCGTGGTCGCGGTGCGCGCTAAAGCAATAGTGGCAATGGTTGAGCGACGAGACATAGGCGGCGATAAGCTCTCGCTCGCCCTCTGAAAGCTCGCTGTCGCTGCGCAGGATCGCATCGTGGTATTCGAGCAAGGGCAGAATGCCACGATCAGCGAACCTGCTGAACAGGCCCATCAATTCGAGGTTTGGAATCGAGGGAAAATGCGACATGACGGCTCCTTGCGGCAGAGATTGGGGCAAGGCTAGGCTGTCGCGTGGCGCAAAACCAGCCCCAAAACGCGCCAGCCCCAACCGCGCCTAAACGGTTTTGCGCCATTCCAGCGTATGCGGGTCGAAGCCCGGCGCCAGACTTGGCTTGACGATCTGGAAATACGGCGACAGGTCGAAATCGCGCGGGGTGAACAGCGAATGGTGGCGTATGTGCAAGATCTCGCGCCGCGCGGCGCCAGCGTCGGGTTGCGCCTTCACCTCTAGCACGTCGGGCAGAATCGGGTAGCGCACCTGCTGGTAGGCCCGCGCGATCAGCGATGAACAGATGGCGCGGGTGGGGTCGCCCGAGCCAAAGGCGAGCATCCGCCGACGCCAGCGCACCGGCACCGGCGGTGTCGGGATGAAGTAGCGCAGCAGGTCCAAGATATTGCGCAGGTCGTATTTGAGCCCGATCTGGGCGACCATGAAGGCGGTCACGCGGCCGCATTCTTCGGGCGAAAGCCCGACGGGGCGGCAGATGCGGGTGTTGTAGCTGGCATATTTCGAGATCGGCGCGGCCACGCACCCCTCGCCAAGGTTGACCTCGATCAGCCGTGGCCGCTCGCCACCGCCTGCGGGTTCGGGCAGCGCGTCGCCGACATAGATCGCGGCATGCGACCATGTCGATTGCGTGAGATATTTGATTGCGCTCGATATCCGCTCGCGGCCCTCGATCAACAGCACGTCACCGGGGCGCAAAGTGCGGCAAAGAGTGGGAAAATCGGAGGGAGTATAGGGCTTGTAGCCCGAGCTTTCACTGTTGAGCTTGCGCGCAAGCAACCGCCCCAGGTGATCAAGCAGGGCGTCGCTGACTTTGCCGAACTTGGTTGTCATCGCGCTCCTCCCGCCTGCAACCCACATGGTATGGAAAAGACTAGCGGCAGGCCCCGCGCGTTACATTCGGGCGCGGCAAAGGTCGCCTTGGCAGGAAATGGCCGCGATCGGGCGGCCAAGCGCGCGCATCGCGAAAAGTGCCGCGGTGATGCCCACCAGCATGCCGGCATAGGCGGGCAGCGCGTGCGGTGAAAGCGAGGGCATGCCGAACAGGATCAGCCCGTCATTGCCGCCGGGCACCATTCCGGCCCCGGCGCCCATGATAACCCCCGCCGCACCATGCCGCAGCGCCGCCTTCGGGCGCAAACGGCGCAGTCGCGGGCTGCCCCGCAGCGCCGCCGATACCGCCATGCCGGCCAGCGCCGCAAGCGAAATTGGCCAGAGCAGCGACGCCGAGGTGGCGCACGGCGTGGCCCCCGTGGTGCACATCAGCGTGGTGGTAAACGACCATGTTCCAGTGTTCAGCAGCAGCCCCGCGTTCGCCGCCGCCACCACCGCCACCGCAAACGAAAGTGTCCAGACCGGCGCCCGCAGGGCTGCGCGCACGGACCCTGCCGTGCGCATCTGCCGCACGATCCGCACCGCCTCCCATGCCATCCACGGCGCTAGCGCCAGCAAAAGCCAGGCGGGGGTGGCGGGGGCAAGTGTCGAGGCGACGGGTGCGAATAATCCTGCCCGATGCAGCGCTGCGATCAGTGCAAGGCCGAGCGGCCAGCCCAGAATCGTGAACAGCATTGAGATATGGCCCTCAACCAGCCGCGACAGGGTGGAAAATGTGCAACTGCCGTTGATGCCCGCGCCGATGCCAAACAGCAGGCCACCTGCCAGCGATGCCCAGCTGATCGGCCAATGCCGAAATTGCGGCGCCGCCCCAAGCAGGGCGGCAATGGCCACAATGCCAGTGACCCAAAGCGATGCCTTGATGAACGACCACAAGAACCAGCCGCTCCCCGTGGTCAGCACTTCGGATACGGCCTTGACAGTGCAAAGCCCCGCCCGGTGCGCCGAGACCCCGAGAACCAGACCCATGAGCAGGGATAGGGCTAGGAACATGGGTGCCTCGGCGCGGGCAAGGTTTCGGGGATCAGTTCAGGTAATGGTCCGAGGTAAAGACCATGTCGCCTTCAGCCGCGAGGTGGCAGGCGATGCAACCGTCATCCATGCCCTTTGCAACCTGACCGGCCAGCCCGGTGCCGTCGGGCATTTTGTCGAGCGAGCCGTCGGGCAGGTACTTGACCCAGAACCAGTCGAGGTTGTCTGCGTCATACCCCGCCTCGCGGCGGAACATCACGGTATAGGCGCCAAGGTGGCCTGCCGGGTCGCGCAGAACCTCGTCGGCGGTCACCCCCATCGGCCCGTAGTTGCGCTTGACGATCAGGTCGCCTTCGTGGCCGTTGATAGTGGCTTTGGTGTAGAAGGTTTCAAGCATCATCCCGTGCGGGTCGGTGCCCTCGTAGGGGGTGGCATGAATCTGGTTTGACCCTACCAGTCGTTCAGATGCCATGACATCCCAAAGCAGTTGTGCATAGGCGGCATCATCCGCCGAGCCAAACGGCATCGGCATGGTTTGCGCCTGGGCAGGCAGGCCTGCGCCGCCCAGTGCGAGTGCGAAGGCGCCAGCAATCAAGGTCGTTTTCATTGGTCATTCTCCCTAGGTTGGTGCCGAAAAGACTGCCCCGGCGCGCGCATGTTACGGTTGCCTCGATCACCCTTTCGTGAGAGGTGCCGCTGGCCTTGCCGCCGCTGCCCCGGCGGTTCACTTTCGCGTCACAATCGGCAAAGCCGCTTTACGCGCGCCCGCCGCTCCCCAAGCTGATGGGAAAGGGAGGTACCCCAATGCGCCAATTTCTTGCCGTGCTTGCTCTGGTCATACTGTCGGGGTCCGGGGCGTCGGCGCTGTGTGTGGCTAATGGCGCTAACGCGGCCTATGTGTTCACCGTTGAAAACGCCACAGGCAGCCGTGCCCGGGCCACGCTTGCGCCGGGGGCCGAGCTGTGCCTGAGCGTGCAGGCTGCGCCGGGCGCCGAAATGGCCTTGCCGGGTGGCGTGGTCGCGGTGTTCGAGCGGATCGACAGCGTCGAGGGCTGCTCGCGCGTGGTGCACGGCAGCCAAAGCGAAACGCTTTTGGCCTATGGCGCTTTTGATCGCTGCCGTTGGGCGCCGCATGGCTGACGCCGGCCCCCCTGCGCGTGCCGCCTGGGCAGGTTTGCTCTGGCGCACAATCTGGCGCGTCGCGCTGATTGCGGCGGCGGTTTACGCGATACATCTGGCGATCGGCTGGGCCACCGAGGCCACGCAGACGAGTGCGGGCAGTGGCTTGCGAGTGGGGGTGCTGGTGCTGCTGCTGGCGGTCTATGCGCTGCTGATCGCCACGCCGTTCGTGCCGGGGGTCGAGGTCGGGCTTTCGCTGCTGGCAATCGAAGGCGCGTGGATCGCGCCTTTCGTTTATCTCGGCACCAACGCAGGCTTGATGCTGGCCTACATGGTGGGCGCGCGGCTGCCCTATGCGCCGCTTGAACGCTTGCTGGCAGACCTGCGCTTGCGCCGCGCGGGCGCCTTGCTGGCGCAATTGGCGCCGCTTGGCCGCGAGGCGCGGCTAGGCCTCTTGCGCGAAAGGCTGCCGCGCTGGTGCGCGCCTCTAGTGTCGCGGTTTCGCTACCTCGTGATCGCGCTGGCGGTGAACCTGCCGGGCAATTCGATCATTGGCGGCGGTGGCGGCATTCTGTTCGTCGCGGGGCTGAGCCACCTCTTTCGCGCCTGGGCGGTTGCGGGCACCATCGCGCTTGCGGTGGCGCCCGTGCCGCTTTTGATCTGGGGCTTCGACATCAACCTGCTGGCGATGTTCTGACCCGGCTCATTCGTGGTGGATCGTGGCGTCGGGGTTGAACGCCGCGAAGGCAAAGGCGAAGGGCACCTGATAAAGCGCGGTTTCGCCGCCTTTGGTGACCGTTACGGTGCCAACGTCGCGGCCTTCGCTGATGGTGCGGGCATCGAGCGCCGAGGCTTGCCCCGCCTGCCATTCCACCCGGTAATCGGCCACCTCAAAGGGGGCATGCGCCTGCACATAGGCAAAGCTCCACGCATCGGGCAGGCCGTCGATTGCCACAACCCGCATCAGCGCGTCGCCCGGCCCGTCGTAGCTGCCATCATACAGGAACGGCTGGCGCAGGCTGTCATAGCCGGCATAAGGGTTTGACCCATAGCTGCGGCCAAATCGGGCCGAGGGTATCAGCACTTCGCCGTCAGGCCGCCGCGCCGCGAACTCGCCAAAGGATTCAAAGCGCGACGGCACCCGCACCAGATCATCGCCGAGATGCGCGCCGATGATCGCGCGCCCCTCAAACTGCTGCCACCAGCTTTGCGTGGCCCGGTCATACATCACCAGATCGGAATTGCGCAGCTTGCCGGTGGTGCCGAAGGTGGTGGCTTCGCCGCCCAGACGGCGGTCGAACACGATGCCCGAGTTGCAGAGCGGGCAATAGGTGACCGCAATCGGCGTGTCTGCGAAGGTGTCATTGACGATCTCGTGCCACATCAGAATCGCCACCGGGTAGGCGCGTGCCTGCCCGCCAAGCTCGACACTGATCACCGGCTCGCGATCGGCGGGGCGCTCGGACAGCTCGGCAAGGGTCTGAAACGCGGGGGCGTCAATCGATGGAATGCCATCTTTCGGCGGGCCGCCCGAAAGGATTTCGCCAAAGTCCACAGTGGTCCGGCTGAAATCGGTGGCGGGCCATTCGGCGCGCCACCCCGCAGGGGCGGTCTGGGAGGGCGCGGTTTGGGCTGCGGCGGCGGTCACGCTTAATGCGGTGGCAAGGGCTGCGAGCAGGGGCTTCATGCGGGCTTCCTTTGGATTGCGGGTGGGGTTGGCGGCACCTCGGGTGGGCGCGGGCTGGCGGCAATGTGTCGCATCGGCTCTTACCCCCTCTTTGGGCCGTGGTTTCGTGCCAGCCGCTGCGGAGGCCCCTGTGCCCTGCTCGCACAAGGCCTCGGGCTGCGGCTGGCATGGTTCAAGCTGTGTCGGGCGGCGGCAAAACGCAAATCACGCGGCTTCACGTTACATTGTGCAGTTGAAATGGCGCGCCGTATTCACGATGCTGCGTCAGGACCAAGGGGGTGAAGGGTGCGAGGCGAAACAGGGCAGGGCATGGGCGACGAAGCCGAACTGGTGCGCAAGCTCGCGGCGGGCGACCGCGCCGCCTTCGAGGCGGTATATCGCAAACACAACGCCGCCATGGTGCGCTTTGCAACCGGCATCGTGAAAAGCCGCGCCACCGCCGAAGAAGTCACACAAGACGCGTGGGTTTCGGTGCTGAAGAGTATCGGCGGGTTTGAGGGGCGCTCGTCGCTGGCGGGCTGGATGTTCACCATCGTTTTGAACAAGGCGCGCACCCGTGCCGGGCGCGATGGCCGCGCAGTCTCGTTTGATGGCGCGGGCGAAGATGACAACCTTGCCGCCGCCTTCGATGGCCGTGGCCGCTGGAAAGACATGCCCGAGCTGTGGGAGGAAATCACCGCAGAGCGCATCATTGCCGGGCGCAGCGTCTTGCAGCACGTCAACGCCGCGATCGAAACGCTGCCGCCTGCGCAACGCTCGGTGCTGGTGCTGCGCGGCCAGCAGGGGCTTGATGCCGCTGAGGTCTGCGCCATGCTGGGCATCACCGAAGGCAACATGCGCGTGCTTTTGCACCGCGCGCGTCTGGCGGTGCGCGGCGCCCTGGATGCCTTGGCATGAGCGGCGACGCGGCTTGCACGCCGCCCGCCATGACCTATTTTTGCGAGTGTTGTAACGGCGGCAGGGCTGGCCAGTCATGCCTTCGTGAAGCACGAGAAAAGGACTTCGTCAGATGCTGAGCTGCAAGGAAGTTGCCCAACGCGCAAGTGCCATGATCGACGGCGAGCTTGGTGCATGGGACACGCTTCAGATGCGCATGCATTTGGCGATGTGCAAGGGCTGCGAGCGGTTCATTGGCCAGGTGCGCGTGACGCGCGATCTGACCAAGGCTGCGGGCGAGGCCGAGGACCTGCACGATGTGGATGACCTTCGCATCAGCGCCATCCTTTCCCAGCTTCACGACGGGAAGCAACAGGGTGGCTGAGGCCCCCAAGGGAAGGATCACGAAAATGAAAAATCTTGTAGCTGGCCTTGTCGCCGGGTTTGTCGCGACTGCCGTTTTGTCGGTGCTGATGGTGGCCAAGACCATGATGGGCGTGATGCCCGAACTGGATGTGGCCAAGATGCTGGGCATGATGATGGGTACCGGCGAGGCGATGGGCTGGGTTGGCCACTTCATGATCGGCACCATTGCCTGGGGTGGCGCCTTTGCCGTGCTGAACGGGGTCATTCCCGGCGGCGGGCAGGTGGGCAAGGGCATCGTGTTCGGCATCGTTGCCTGGCTGATGATGATGATCGCGGTGATGCCGATGGCGGGTGCCGGGCTCTTTGGCATGAACATGGGCATCATGGCGCCGATGATGACGCTGGTGTTGCACGTCATCTTTGGCGCGGTGCTGGGGTATGTGTTCCAGCGTCGGGCCGGGCAGGCCAGCGTCAGCGCCGCCCACTGACCCAAGCGGCGGCTGCGGGGGGCCTCTCCCCGCAGCCAACAACCATCTACCAGCCATTTACGTGACCATTCAGCCGTGGAGCATTGCCATGCGCAGCGAAAAAGTCAGTTTTGAAGGCGCCTCGGGTGCCACCCTCGCCGCAAGGCTCGATCGCCCCGAGGGGCCGGTGCGCGCCGCCGCCATTTTGGCGCACTGCTTTACCTGCTCAAAAGACATCGCCGCCGCGCGCCGCATCGCTGGCCGCCTTGCCGCCCTTGGTATCGCGGTGCTGCGGTTCGATTTTACCGGGCTTGGCCATTCTGGCGGCGAGTTTGCCAGCACCAACTTTTCCTCGAACGTCGCCGATCTGGTCAGCGCAGCCGACTGGATGGCGGCAAATGACATGCCGGTGCAAATCCTGATCGGGCATTCGCTTGGCGGTGCGGCGGTGATTGCGGCGGCGCGGCATCTGACGGGCCTGCGCGCGGTGGTTACCATTGGCGCGCCGTCCGAACCTGCGCATGTGGCGCAGAACTTCGGCGGCATGCTGGATACGATCCGCACGAACGGCAGCGCCATGGTCACCCTGGGTGGCCGCAGCTTTGAAATCCGCCGCCAGTTTCTTGAAGACATCGCCGAGGCTTCGCTTGATGCCGCACTGCCCAACCTTGGTGCCGCGCTTCTGGTGCTGCACGCGCCGCGCGACATGGTGGTGGGCATCGAGAACGCCGGGGCAATCTTTGCCCGCGCGCGCCACCCGAAAAGCTTTGTCTCGCTCGACGGCGCCGACCACATGCTGAGCCGCGAGGAAGATGCTGAATACGCCGCCGACCTGATTTCAAGCTGGTCAAGCCGCTACATTGATCTGCCGCCCGACGCGGCAACCGAAGGCGCGCCCGAAGGCGTGGTGCGCGTGGCCGAGGCCGAGGCTTCTGGCTTTCGCCAGGATATCTCTATCGGCGGGCGCCACCAGATTGTCGCCGATGAACCCGTCAGCATGGGCGGCACCGACCTTGGCCCCAGCCCTTACCAGCTGCTTTCGGCGGCGCTGGGGGCCTGCACCACCATGACCATTCGCCTTTATGCCCGCAAAAAGGGCATCCCGCTTGCGCATGTCGCCTGCGATGTCACGCATAACAAATGCCACACCGAAGACTGCGAGGCTTGCGACAAGTCGCAGCCCAAGGTCGATGTATTCCGCCGCACCATCCGCCTGCAAGGCGCGCTGTCGGATGCCGAGCGCGCAGCGCTGCTGGCGATTGCCGACAAATGCCCGGTGCACCGCACCCTGCACGGCCAAGCATTAATCGAAACCGCGCTGGCCTGAGCGCCCGCGCCCCTTTGCCGAAAGCCAACCATGACCCCCGCAGACATTCTTGCACTGGCGGCGATGCCGCCCGCCAACCCCAGCTACCCGCGCGGCCCTTACCGCTTTCTTGGCCGCGAATATCTGGTCATCACCTATGAGACCGACCCCGATGCAATCCGCCGGCTGGTGCCCGAGCCGCTGGTGCCCGACGGCTCGAACCAGGTGCATTACGAATGGATCGCGATGCCCGACAGCACCGGGTTCGGGTCGTATCAGGAATCGGGCGTGGTCATTCCATGCCTGCTGAACGGCGAGCCGGTGAATTACACCGCGATGATGTTTCTCAACGACGAACCGCCGATTTCGGCGGGGCGCGAGATCTGGGGCTTCCCGAAACGCTGGGGCGAGCCGAAACTCGAAATCCGCACCGACACGCTGACGGGCACCCTGCACTATGGCGGCGAGCGCGTGGCGATGGGCACCATGACCTACAAATACGAAGATCGCATGGCGACGAACCCGGCCGATCGCGGCAAGCATCTGATGAAAACCACGGTCAACCTCAAGCTCATTCCTTGCGTGACCGGGGGCCTCAGGATCGCCGAACTGGTCGCCTTCAACCTGACCGACATCAAGATGCACTTTCACTATTCCGGCCCGGCGCGGCTGCACCTGATCCCGCATATCAACGCGCCGGTGGCCGATCTGCCGGTGCTGCGGGTGGTCGAGGGGCGGCACTTCAAGGCTGACCTCAGCCTGCCCTATGGCCGCATCGTGCACAATTACCTTGCCTGATCCTGAAAGGATTTCAAAAATGACCAAACGTAAAACAGCTGTGATTACAGGCTCCTCCAGCGGCATCGGCCACGGCATTGCCGAGGCGCTGGCGGCCGCCGGCATGAACGTGGTGCTGAACGGCATCGAGCCTGCGGCGCAGATAGAACCCGCACGCAAGGCGATTGAAGACAGGTTCGGCGTGAAGGCGATCTACTCGCCCGCCAACATGATGAAGGCCGAAGGCGTGCGCGCCCTGATCGCCGAGGCCGAAGCGGCTTTCGGCCAAGTCGATGTGCTGGTCAACAACGCGGGCATCCAGTTCGTTTCACCCATCGAGGATTTTCCCGACGAGAAATGGGAACAGATCATCGCGCTCAACCTTTCCGCCGCGTTCTACGCGACCAAGGCGGTGGTTGCGGGCATGAAGGCACGCGGCTGGGGGCGGATCATCAACGTCGCTTCGGCGCATGGCCTCGTGGCATCGCCCTTCAAAGGCGCCTATGTCGCTGCCAAGCACGGCATCGTGGGCTTTACCAAGACCGTCGCGCTCGAAACCGCCGAGCATGGTGTGACCGTAAACGCGATCTGCCCCGGCTACGTGCTGACCCCGCTGGTAGAAAAGCAGATCCCCGATACCGCCCGCGCGCGCGGCATCAGCGAAGAGGCGGTCAAGCGCGACGTTCTGCTGGCGGCGCAGCCTACCAAGAAATTCGTCACCGTCGAAGAGCTTGGCGCCCTTGCGGTGTTTCTGGCAACCGACGCTGCCGCCTCGATCACCGGCACCGCGCTGCCGGTTGACGGCGGCTGGACCGCGCAGTGATGGAGGATCACATGAAACACCCACGCATCGTGCGCGCCAAGAACAGCAAGCGCATCAACCTTGCCCTGCAGGGCGGCGGCGCGCATGGCGCCTTCACCTGGGGCGTGCTCGACAAGCTGCTGGAGGACGGGCGGCTGGAAATTGCCGCGATCTCGGGCACCTCGGCGGGCGCGATGAACGCGGTGGCACTGGCTGACGGCTTTACCGCAGGCGGGCCCGAGGGCGCGCGCGCAAAGCTTGAGGGCTTCTGGAAATCGGTTTCCGACGGCGCGCGCCATTCGCCGATCAAGCGCGCGCCGATCGACGTGCTGATGGGGAACTGGTCGCTCGACAAATCCTGGGGCTATCAGGCGATGGACGCGATGAGCCGGATGTTTTCGCCCTATCAGCTCAACCCGCTCAACATGAACCCGCTGAAAGAGGTGCTGGAAAGCTGCGTCGATTTTGACTGCGTGCAAAGCTGCAACGCGATCAAGCTCTATATCTCGGCCACCAATGTCGAAACCGGGCGGGTCAAGGTGTTCGACAGCTCGCGCCTGACCGCCGACATGGTGATGGCGTCGGCCTGCCTGCCGCATGTGTATCAGGCGGTGGTGATCGACGGCGTGCCCTATTGGGATGGCGGCTACATGGGCAACCCGTCGCTGTTTCCGTTCCATACCGGGTCAGATACCGCCGACATCGTGGTGGTGCAGATCAACCCGGTGGTGCGCCGGGGCGTTCCGCGCAGCGCGCAGGAAATTCAGAACCGCCTCAATGAAATCAGCTTCAATTCGAGCCTTTTGAAAGAGTTGCGGGCGATAGATTTCGTGGCGCGGCTGATTGAGGAAGGCACGCTTGACGGCGCCAAATACCGCCGCGAGCGGGTGCATATCATCGAAAATCAGGGCGCGTTGAAGCCGCTTGGCGCGTCTTCCAAGATGAATGCGGAATGGGCGTTCCTGACCCATCTGCGCGACCTGGGGCGCGAAACCGCCACCGCGTGGCTCGACGAAAACTTTGACGCGGTGGGCGAGCGCGGCACCGTGGATTTGCGCGCGATGTTTCAGGGCATCGGCGCCCAGCATCAGGGGTAAGACGTGGCGACAGACGAGTTTGGGTTTCCACTGGGCCAAGGTTGGCCCGCGATCGACGCGCGCGGCATGACCGAGGTCGATCTGCTGATGGTGCACAGCTACGGTATTACCCTGCCGCAGATGATGGAAAACGCCGGCCTGTTGCTCGCCACGCTGGCGCGCGCGCGCTTTCTTGGCGGTAACGCCGAAGGGCGGCGCGTGGTGGTGCTGGCGGGGGCAGGGGGCAACGGCGGTGGCGCGCTGACCGCCGCGCGGCGGCTGGCCAGCTGGGGGGCTGAGGTAACGCTGGTGCTGGCGCAAGAGCCGTCAGCGCTGACCCCGGTACCTGCGCTGCAACTGGGCATCTTGCGCGAAATGGGGCTGCACCCGGCCGAGGTGCCCGATATTCCGCCCGACCTGATCATTGACGGTCTGGTGGGCTATTCGCTGCGCGGCGACCCGCGCGGGCGCGCGGCCGAACTGATCGGCTGGGCCAATGCCAGCCCCGCCCCGGTGCTTGCGCTCGATGTGCCTTCGGGGTTCGATGCCGCCAGCGGCGCGCTGCGCGCACCCGCGATGACGGCCGATGCCACCTTGACGCTGGCCTTGCCCAAGGCCGGGTTGGCCCAATGCCCCGCCACGGGTGCGCTCTATCTTGCCGACATCTCGGTGCCACCCGCGCTATACGCCCGGCTTTCGGTGCCGCTTGCCGTGCCCGGCTTTGGGCAGGGCACGATCTTGCGGCTGGTCGAGGCGTGACGACAGCGGTGCACGCGGAAATTCGGGAAAGCCGCTGGCCGGCGGCGCGCGGTTTTCGGATGAAACGCGCGCAAGAGCATTTTGCTACAGCGGATTCGTGATTCAGGATGAGTGCAAACCGTTGTAACATCACCGGATTGCCCTGATGGTGGAGCCTGCAACCCATGACCCTCGAACTCGGCCTTGATACTTTCGGCGATGTAACCGCTGGCCCCGATGGCAAGCCGCTCAGCCACGCGCAAGTGCTGCGCGATGTGGTCGAACAGGCGGTGCTGGCCGATCAGGTGGGGGTCGACTACATCGGCTTGGGTGAGCATCATCGCGACGATTTCGCCATTTCGGCGCCTGAGGTGGTGCTGGCCGCGATTGCCGCGCGCACCGCGCGCATCCACATGGGCACCGCCGTTACGGTGCTTTCTTCCGACGACCCGGTGCGGCTGTTTCAGCGCTTTTCCACGCTTGATGCGCTTTCACAGGGCCGTGCCGAGGTTATGCTGGGGCGGGGGTCTTTCACCGAAAGCTATGCGCTCTTCGGGTTCAAGCTGGATGACTATGAGCAGCTATTTGAAGAAAAACTTGACCTTTTCGCTGCGCTGATCCGCCAGATCGAAGTCACATGGAACGGCCGCACCCGCGCGCCGCTGATCCGCCAGCAGGTGTTCCCGCCATTGGGGCCCGGAGGGCTCAAGGCATGGATCGGGGTGGGCGGCAGCCCGGAATCGGTGGTGCGCGCAGTGCGCCATGACCTGCCGATGATGCTGGCAATCATCGGCGGGGCCGCGCGCCGGTTTCTGCCCTATGCCGAGCTTTACCGCCGCGCGCAGTCCGAGGCAGGGCGCCGCGCGCAGCCGTTGGGTGTGCATTCGCCCGGCCACATCGCCCCGACCGACGCGCAAGCGCAGGCCGAGGCGTTTCCGGCTTACAAGGTCATGCATGACCGCATAGGGCGCGAGCGCGGCTGGCCGCCGATCACCCGTGCCGATTTCGAGCACGAGATTGCGCGCGGCTCGATGTACGTCGGCGCCCCCGAAACCGTCGCGCGAAAGATCGCTGAAACCGCACGCACGCTTGGGTTGGCCCGATTCGACCTGAAATATTCGATGGGGCCGCTTTCGCACGATGCGATGATGCGATCGATCGGCCTTTACGGGCATGAGGTCATTCCGCGCGTGCGCGCATTGCTGGCCTGAACCGCACGGGCGAATTGCCGCAGTGCCCCGAGGCCGCATTGCGGCAAGCGCCCGCAAAGGCGCAGACTTGCGCCGCGCGGCGCGCTAACCGTTTGTCGGGCCTGAGGCGTGCGCGGCAAGCAAGGCGTTGATATGTTGGGGTCGGTTGCAGAAAAAAGTGTTGCGCCGCTGGCGCTTGCGGCGGTGGTCGGCATGGCGCTGGCGCTCTTCACCACCTATGTTGTGCCTTCACAGACCGGGCTGGTGGCTGGGTTGGTGCTGGTCTACGCCGCCGGGGGGCTTCCAGCGACCGCGCGCGCGCTTGGCACGCTGATCTGGCGGCGGCGGCTGGCGATTGATCTTCTGATGGTGCTGGCGGCGATTGCGGCGGCCGCGGTGGGGGCGGCGCTCGAGGGTGCGGTGCTTCTGACGCTGTTTGCCGTTTCAGGCGCGCTTGAGGCGCGGGCACTGGGAAAGGCGCGGCGCGCGGTCGAGGCGCTGATGGCGCTGCGCCCCGATTCCGCGCTGCTGCGCGGCGCAGACGGCAACCTGCGCGAGGTGCCCGTGGCCAGCCTTGCCCCCGGCGACCGGGTCTTGCTGCGCCCCGGCACCCGAGTGCCGGTGGACGCCAAAATCTGCCTTGGCGAAGGCGAAATCGACGAGGCCACCATTACCGGCGAGTCGGTGCCTGTGCGCAAGGGGGCAGGCGACGCGGTGTTTGAGGCGACCGTGAACCTGACCGCCGTGCTCGAAATCACCGTGACGCGCGCGCTGGCAGAAAGCACGGTGGCGCGGATGATCGAAATGGTCACCCGCGCGCAGGCCGCGCGCGCCCCGTCGGAACGATTTGGCGATTGGTTCGGGCAGCGCTATACCGTGGTCGTTCTGGCCGGCTCGGTGCTGGCGTTCGCGGTGTTCTTCTGGCTTGGCTATTCGGCAGAGCACGCGCTTTACCACTCGGCCACGCTGCTGGTCGCGGCAAGCCCCTGCGCGGTGGTGATTTCGGTGCCTGCCGCGATGCTTTCAGCGCTATCGGCGGCGGCGCGCGGCGGGGTGCTGTTCAAGGGCGGGGCCGCGCTGGAAG
>JAHYIZ010000026.1 GCA_019429405.1 Paracoccaceae bacterium | reverse complement strand
GGGTGGTGGGTGTTGGCACCCGGCCCTTGGGGGCGGGAGGGGGGGCGGGTGTGGTGCTAGAGGCCGGCGGGTTGGCTGGGGTGCGGCTTTACGAGCCTGCGGCGTTGACGCTGGTGGTGGGGGCGGGCACGCCTCTGGCCGAGGTTGAGGCGCTGCTGGCCGGGTCGCGTCAGCGGCTGGGGTTTGAGCCGGCGCACTGGGGCGCGCTGCTGGGGGCGGCGGGCCAGAGCACGATGGGCGGCGTTGTGGCGGCGAACGTGTCGGGGCCGCGGCGGTTGCAGGCGGGCGCGTGCCGCGATGCGCTGATCGGTGTGCGGTTTGTCGATGGGCGCGGCGAGGTCATCAAGAACGGCGGCCGGGTGATGAAGAACGTCACCGGCTATGATCTGGTCAAGCTGATGGCGGGCAGTTGGGGCAGGCTTGGTGTCTTGAGCGAGGTTGCCTTCAAGCTGCAACCGGCGGCATTGGCCGAGGCGACGCTGCTGCTGGAAGGCGTTTCTGCGGGAGAGGCGGTGGCCGCGATGGCTGCGGCCTTGGCCAGCCCCTATGAGGTGAGCGGCGCGGGCTGGATGCCGGGGGTTGGCGCGATGCTGCGGCTTGAGGGCTTGGCGGAATCGGTGGCGTATCGGGTGGCGCGGCTGTCGGCACATCTGGCGCGGTTCGGCGCGGTGCGGGTCGAACGGGGCGGGTCAGCGGCACTTTGGCGCGCCTTGGGCGAGGTGGCGCCGCTGCGGGGGCTGGCCGGGGCAATCTGGCGGTTTTCGGTGAAGCCGTCCGAGGCGCCGGGCATCGTGGCGCGGCTTGGTTGCCCGGCGGTGCTTGACTGGGGCGGCGGGCAGATATGGGCGGTGCTGCCCGAGGGCGTGGATGCGCGGGCGAAGGCGGCGCCTTACTGCGGGCATGCGACCCTGATGCGGGGGCCGGGCGCGGTGTTCGAGCCCGAGGCGGCGGGGGTGGCGGCACTGAGCGCAGGTATTCGGGCGAAGTTCGACCCGCGCGGAATTTTTGTGGGGGGTGCGGATGTCTGATGCGATGAACGCGGTGGCGCTGTTGCTGCCGGTGGTGGTTTATCTGTCGCTCTGCCGGTTGGCGGCGGGGCGCGAGGCGCTGATCGGCGTCGGCTTTGCCGCAGTTGTGGCGGCGCTGGCCTGGATCGCGGCGCCCGACATGCGGGCTCTGGTATTGGTCGCGGCGCCGGGGATTGCGGCGGCAGCGCTGGTGCAGGGGGTGCGGCTGATCCTGGGCGCTCGGCTAACGCGCGGCGGCTATTGGGCGCTGGTGGGGCTGCCGGTCTTCGTGGCGGTCGCCTGGCTGCTGGCCCGGGGCGCCTGAGGTGCAGACCAGCTTCACGCCCGAGCAGTTGACCGACCCCGGCCTTGCCCGCGCCAACGAGATCTTGCGCGCCTGTGTGCACTGCGGGTTCTGCACTGCGACCTGCCCCAGCTATCAGGTGCTGGGTGACGAATTGGACAGCCCGCGCGGGCGCATCTACTTGATCAAGGAGATGCTTGAAAGCGGGCGGCCCGCAGACGCGCGCACGGTCAAGCACATCGACCGCTGCCTGTCGTGCCTTGCCTGCATGAGCACCTGCCCCTCGGGTGTGCATTACATGCACCTGATCGATCAGGCGCGAGCCTATGTCGAGGCGACGTATCGGCGGCCCTGGCACGACCGGGGGCTGCGCTGGCTGCTGGCGCGGATCGTGCCGCACCCGACGCGGTTTCGCCTTGCCATGGGGGCGGCGAAACTGGCGCGACCGTTCCGGCGTCTGGTGCCCGATGCGCGGCTGCGCGCGATGCTCGATATGGCGGCGGCGCCCATTCCCCCTGTCAGCCGCAATGACGATGCGCAGGTGTTCGCGGCGATGGGAGTGCGGCGCTTTCGTGTGGCGCTGCTGACGGGCTGCGCGCAAAAGGCACTGAATACAGACATCAACGACGCCACCATCCGGCTGCTGCGCCGCTTGGGCTGCGAGGTGGTGATTGCGCGCGGCATGGGCTGTTGCGGGGCGCTGACGCACCATATGGGCAAGGCCACGGAAAGCCACGCGCAGGCGGGCGCCAACATCCGCGCCTGGATGGCGGCGACGGCGGCGGGGGGGCTGGATGCCATCATCATCAATGCCTCGGGCTGCGGCACCACGGTGAAAGATTATGGGGCGATGCTGGCGCACGAGCCGCTGGCGGCAGAGGCGGCAGAGGTTGCGGCGCTGACACAGGACATCACCGAGTTTCTGGAGCGGATCGGGCTGCCCGAAGGAGCGCCGAAGGGGCTGCGTGTAGCCTATCACGCGGCCTGTTCGTTGCAGCATGGGCAGCAGGTGAAGATGGCACCCAAGGCGTTGCTGAAACGCGCCGGGTTTGAGGTGGTCGAACCTGAGGACGCGCATTTGTGCTGCGGCTCGGCGGGCACCTACAACCTGTTGCAACCCGCGATTGCCGCCGAACTGGGGCGGCGCAAGGTGGCCACGCTTGAGGCGCGGGCGCCGCAGGTGATTGCCGCAGGCAATATCGGCTGCATGGTGCAGATCGGCGGCGCCACGAGGGTGCCGGTGGTGCATACGGTCGAGTTGCTCGACTGGGCAACGGGCGGGCCGCGGCCGCGCGCGCTGGGTGATGGGGCGCCATAATCCCGCCGCAAGCGCTGGCTAGTGTGGCCGGGCCCACTGCCTTCGGAGTTGCGATGCGTCTTGCTGCCCTTGCCTTTGCCCTTGGTTGTTTCGCAGCCGCCCCGGTGCAGGCCGACAATGCTTTGCGCGCGCTGGTCACCGGTGATCAGGGGCGCGGCTGGGAGGCGGTGGGGCGGATTGACCTTGGCAACGAGGCGTTTTGCACCGGAACGCTGATTGCGCCCGATCTGGTGCTGACGGCGGCGCATTGTCTGTTTTCAAGCCGCACCGGCGCCATGATCGATGCCAGCGCAATCACCTTTCTGGCCGGGTGGCGCAACGGGCGGGCGATTGCCTATCGGGGGGTGCGGCGCGCGGTGGTGCCTGCGGGCTTTCGTTTCGAGGGCGGCGACAGGCTGGACCGGATTGCCGAGGATATCGCCCTGATCGAGTTGGATCAGCCGATCCGGTTGCCTGCAGTGCAGCCATTCGCCACCGCCGCGCTGCCAGGGACAGGCGCCGACGTCGGCGTTGTTTCCTACGCGCGCGACCGTGCCGGAGCGCCCAGCCTGCAGTCGCTGTGCCGGGTGCTGGAGCGGTCTGGCGAGGTGGTGATGCTGAGTTGCGAAGCGGATTTCGGGGCTTCGGGCGCGCCGGTATTCGTGTTTGCCGACGGGGTGGCGCGGATTGTGTCGGTGGTCTCGGCGATGGCCGATGCCGAGGGGCGCAAGGTGTCGCTTGCGGTTTCGGTGGCGGGTGTGGCGGGGCTGCGTGCGGTGCTTGATGCCGGGCGAACCGGGGCGGGCGGGCAGATGGCCACGACATCGGGCGCAAAATTCGTGCGTCCCTGATCTGTGGCCGGGTCTTGAAACCCTGCGATGGCCTGCCCAGATCTTGCACCGTCAGGGTGCCGCGCAGGCGGGCCTTGGCGGCAACGGCCCGGCCCCCAACAAAAGGGGAGGGCATACCAGCAACATCGCTCAAGTGAGGATGAAACATGCGCAATTTCGACTTTTCGCCGCTCTACCGTGCCACCGTCGGTTTCGACCATCTGGCAGATTTGATGGACCGGGCGCTTACTGCCGATGTCGGTCAGCCGACCTACCCGCCCTACAACATCGAAAAGCTTGGCGAAGACGCCTATCGCATCTCGATCGCCGTGGCGGGCTTTGGGGCTGACGACCTTTCGGTCGAGCTGCGCGATGGCGCGCTGATCGTGGCGGCGCGCAAGCAGCCCGAGGAAACCCCGCGCAACTACCTGCACCGCGGCATTGCCACCCGCGCCTTCGAGCGCCGCTTCGCGCTGGCCGAGCATGTGCGGGTGACAGGGGCGACCCATGCCGATGGCATGCTGCACATCGACCTTATGCGCGAAGTTCCCGAGGCGCTGAAGCCCCGACGGATCGAGATTGGCCGCGCCGATACGGTTGAGGCCAAGGCGGTCGAGACGATCGAAGTTTGAGCCTGAGGGCTTGTGTCTGAATGCCGGGGCGCGGGGGGAAACCTCCGCGCCCTTTGACTGTGTTGGCCTTGGCCAAGGGCCAAGGCGCGCGTGCCGCGGGCAGGGTGGGGGGCCAGCCCCCCACACCCCCTGGGGTATTTTGGCAAAGAAGAAGGGCGAATGGGTGCGCCATTGTTGGCTGCCCAAAGGGCGGGGGGCGGGTTCGGCTGGTGGTTTTCAGAACCGTTTGCGCGCGCTGAGTGCCGCGAGGATGGTGCCGTCATCGAGGTAGTCAAGCTCGCCGCCGATCGGCACGCCTTGGGCAAGGCCGGTGACGCTGACGTTGGTGGCCGCGAGCGCGTCGGCGATGTAATGCGCGGTGGTCTGGCCTTCGACCGTGGCGTTGAGCGCGAGGATGACCTCGTGGATGCCTTCGGCGGGAATGCGGGCCAGCAGGCGGGGGATGCCGAGATCGTCGGGGCCGACCGCCTCAAGCGCCGAAAGCGTGCCGCCGAGCACATGGTAGCGGCCCTTGAAGGCGTGGCCGCGTTCGAGTGCCCAAAGGTCGGCCACATCCTCGACCACGCAAATCTCGCCGATGGCGCGGGCGGGGTTGGCACAGATGTCGCAGATGTCGGTGGTGGCGAAGTTGCCGCAGGTCGCGCATTCGCGCACGGTTTCGGCAACATGGCCCATAAGGGCTGCAAGCTGCACCATCAGCGGCCCGCGCTTGCGGATCAGGTGCAGCACCGCGCGGCGCGCTGACCGGGGGCCAAGGCCGGGCAGCCGCGCCATCAGCGCGATCAGGGTTTCGATCTCTTCGGTGGAATTGCCCAACCGCGCCTCACATCGGCAGATTCATGTCGGGCGGCAGGCCCATTTCGGCGGCGATCTTGCGCATTTCCTGCGCGCTGCGTTCGGCGGCGCGTTTTTGCACATCCTTGATCGCGGCAAGGATCAGGTCTTCGACCACTTCCTTGTCTTCGGCCTTGAAGATCGCGGGGTCGATGCGAAGCGCGGTCAGCTCGCCTTTGGCGGTCGCCTCGGCGCGCACAAGGCCCGCGCCGCTTTCGCCCTGCACGGTGATGCGGGCGAGGTCGTCTTGCAGCGCGGTCATGCGGGTTTGCATGTCTTTGGCCGCCTTCATCATCTTGGCCATGTCGCCCATGCCGCCCAAGCCTTTGAACATGCGTCTCTCCTCAGGTGTCTTCAAATGGGTCCCAGTCATCCTCGGCGGTGGGCGGCGCCTCTGCGGCGACGCTGTCGGCCAGACTGTCTGGGGTGGTGATACCGAGGAAACGCGCGGCGGGGAAGGCCGCGAATAGCGCTTGAACGGTGGGGCTTTGCAGCGCCTGCGCCTCGGCCCCACGCAGCTCGGCGGCGCGGGTCTCGGCAATGGTGGCGCCGCCGCCGGTGTTGGTGACCGAGATCCCCCAGCGCGCGCCAGTCCAGCCTTGCAGGCGGGCCGCGAGGGTCGAGGCAAGCTCGCGCGGGGCATCGCCGGTAGGTTCAAACTCGATCCGACCGGGGGCATAGTGCACAAGGCGCAGGTGGGTTTCGACCTCGATCAGCAGGCGCACATCGCGCATGCGCTGGATCAGGGCGACCACGTCGTCAAACCGGGCATAGCGGGCGAGTGCAGTTTCGGGCTGGTCAGCAAGCGCGGTGGCGGCGCCCGAGGGCTGGGCGCTGGCGCGCGGCGCGTGGTGGCTGCTGGCAGTGGGGCCGCTACGGTTGGGCGCGGCGGAGCCTGGGGTGGCGCGGCCGGCGGCGGCGGGGCTGGCGCCCGGGTTGCCCTGCTGAAGCCGCTTGATCAGGGTGCCGGGGTCGGGCAGGTCGGCCACATGCGTGAGCCGGATCAGCGCCATTTCGGCGGCCATCATGCCATTGGGGGCCAGCGACACCTCATCAAGTGCCTTCAGCAGCATCTGCCAGAGCCGGGTCAGCACCCGCATTGGAATGGCATCTGCCATCGCCTGCCCGCGGGCGCGTTCGGCGGCGGCAACGGTGGGGTCTTCGGCGGCCTCGGGGGTAATCTTGATGACGGAAACCCAATGGGTGATTTCGGCCAGATCGCGCAGCACCGCGATCGGGTCGGCGCCGTCGGCGTATTGCGCGCCGAGTTCGGAAAGCGCATCGCCCGCCTGCCCCCGCAGCACCATGTCGAAGAGGTCGAGCACGCGGCTACGGTCGGCCAGCCCCAGCATGGCGCGCACCTGATCGGGGCCGGTAACGCCTGCGCCATGGGCAATCGCCTGATCGAGCAGGCTCATGGCGTCGCGCACCGAACCTTCGGCGGCGCGGGTGATGAGCGCCAGCGCCTCGGGCGCGATTTCGGCGCCCTCGCGCGCGGCGATGGCGGTGAGGTGGGCGATCATCACCTCGGGTTCGATCCGGCGCAGGTCGAACCGCTGGCAACGGGAAAGCACCGTCACCGGCACCTTGCGGATCTCGGTGGTGGCGAAGATGAATTTTACATGCGGCGGCGGCTCTTCCAGCGTTTTCAAAAGCGCGTTGAAGGCGCTGTTGGAGAGCATGTGCACTTCGTCGATGATGTAGACCTTGTAGCGCGCCGAGGCTGACCGATACTGCACGCTTTCGATGATGTCGCGGATGTCGGCCACGCCGGTGCGACTGGCCGCGTCCATTTCAAGCACGTCAACGTGGCGCCCTTCGGCAATCGCGCGGCAATGTTCGCAAACACCGCAGGGTTCGGTGGTGGGGCCGCCGGCGCCATCCGCGCCGATGCAGTTGAGGCCCTTGGCGACGATGCGCGCGGTGGTGGTCTTGCCGACGCCGCGCACCCCGGTCAGGATGAAAGCATGCGCGATACGGTCGGTGGCAAAGGCATTGCGCAGGGTGCGCACCATCGCCTCTTGTCCGATCAGATCAACAAAGGTCGCGGGGCGATATTTGCGGGCGAGGACCTGATAGCCTTGCGCGGAGGGGTCGGACATGGGGCCTCGCGGGATTCGGGGACCGGGGCAGACTAAGGCCGGGGGGCGGCGGCGTCTAGGGTGCGATGGTGCGGGCAGGTTGCCGTGGCCTCGCTGGCTGGGTCACTCGGGCGGTGCCGCTTTCACCCGCTTCGCGGCTTTCACCATGCGGCCAAAGGCGCGGTCCTTGCGGCGCGCTTCTTGCTGGCTGATGCTCGTCGCCCTGTCTTCGCGGCGCAGCTTTTGCCAGCGTGCGAGGCGCGCGGCATCGAGTCGCCCCGCCGCCACTTCGGTCGCAAGCGCGCATCCCGGTTCACCGTCATGCGCGCAATCGCGAAAGCGGCAGGTGGCGGCGAGGGCTTCAAGGTCATCAAAGAGTTCGGCGATACCCTCGGTCGCGTCGATCAGCGCCAGTTCGCGCATGCCCGGCATGTCAATCAACAAGCCGCCGCCGGGCATAAGGTGCAACGAGCGGGCGGTGGTGGTGTGGCGACCCTTGGCATCGTCGGCGCGGATGCCTTGGGTTGCGAGTGCAAGGCCGGCAAGGCCGTTGACAAGGGTCGATTTGCCAACCCCCGACGAGCCCGCGAAGGCCACCGTCTGCCCCGGACCACACCAAGGGCGCAATGCGCCAAGCGCCTCGGGGGCCGTGGCGTTAAGCGCCAGCACGGCGGCGATATGGGGCGAAAGGGCCTGCGCGCGGGTGGCATAGTCGGCAGGGTCGGCTGCAAGATCGGCCTTGGTCAGCACGATCACCGGCGCCACCCCTGCCTCAAGCGCCAGCGCCACATAGCGCTCCAGCCGCGCCGGGTTGAAATCGGCGTTGCACGACGAAACGATGAAGAGTGTGTCTATGTTGGCGGCGATAAGCTGCGCGCGCACCTCAACCCCTGCGGCTTTGCGGGTCAGCAGCGAACGGCGGGCCAGCACACGCACGATGCGGGCGTTGGCAGGGTCTGCCAGTACCCAGTCGCCCACCGCCACCTCGCCCGAGTTGAGGCCGGGCGGAAAGTGAAGCGTCAGCGCGCCGTCCGGGCCAAGCCCGGTGGCGCGGCTGCGCTGAATGCCGATCAGTCGCAATGGCAGCAGCGCGGCCTCGTCAGCGGCAATCTGGCGGGCAAAATGGTCCGACCAGCCAAGGTCAGCAAGGGTAGGGGCAGCGGGTTTCATGCCGCGAACCATGGCACGAGACGACCGCGCGCGCATCAGAATTGCACTGCGGCATCGTAGCCGAGAAATCGGGGGAGGGGTGAGAGGCTGGACAACGACCCAAGCGGGGCTCGTTACGGCTGCTTCCTTCCGGACCTGACCGGGTTGGCGAGGCGCTCGCCCGCGCCAACCTCTCGGGGGGCGATATAGGCGGGCGGGGGCGGCAATGCAAGCGCGCTTGCGCGGTGCCGCCCCGCAGGGTCACTTCACGGCACGCTCTCTGGCGCTGGGCAGATACTCGGACGCGAAAAAGGTTTCGCGGTTTTCCGAGTTGATGAAGTCCGGGTTGTCTTGCAACTGTGCGACGTTCCATTCCTGCCGTGCCTGATTGGGCGCGCCGAGGCCGTTTTCCAGCACCCAGGCGGTCAACACGTTTTCGGAAATGATCATCTCCAGTCGCGCGGCCTCCAGCGCGGGGTCGAGGTCCGGGTTGCGGGCAACCACGGCGGCGATGGCGGCCTCGGGGTCGGCCAGCGAGGCCTGCCAGGCCTTGGTGACGGCAGCCAGCAGTTTGGTAACCGTGCCGGGCGATTTCTTGGCATATTCGGAATTGACGACCAGAACCTCGCCGTAAAGGACAAGGCCGTTATCTGCCATCGGCAGCACGGTGAGATCTTCGGCCGCAACCCCGAGGCGCGCGAGATCGGGCAGCAATTGGTAGCCCACGCCTGCAACCGCATCGACATCACCCGCCGCCAGCGAAGCCGCCATGGCGGCCGGGTCGCGGTGCGTCAAGGTCACATCGACAAGTTGGAAGTCGTTCGCATTGGCGAGGTTCTGCAGACGATTGGTCATCAGGCTGTCGCTATCGTGGCCGACCCTGTGCCCGGCAAGATCGCTGACAGCTGCAATGCCGTGCGATTTGAGGCCGACCACGGTGAAGGCGGGCCGGTCGTGGATGACCATGACCGAGATCACTGGCGCGCCGGGGTTCATGATGATGAATTCGGCGAATGTGGGAAAATCGACGGCGCCCATCGCATAGTTGCCGAGCGAAACCTGGCTAACCGCGTCCAGTGCGCTGCGGGTGGGGCGAACATCGACCAATAACCCTTCGGCTTCAAAAAAGCCGCCATCGTCCGCAAGGATATAGGCGGCGCCGGCGCCGCCGACCGCGCCATCGAGCGCAAAGCGCAATTCGCTTTGGGCGCTCGCAGGGCTTGCGAGCACAAAAAGTGCGAGCGCGGCAACAAGGTGTCGGATCATCGCTTGGTCCTTTCCGGCAGAAGCGGACGCTGGCGCCCAGGAAATAGCACATCCGTCCGCGCAGTGACTGCGCGCACAGCTGCCCGCTATCGCTTAACGCGGGGTTGACCGGCAGGCGACAAAAAACCCCGTGATGTGGCGCCGTAGCGGCGTTTTGGCGCAGCAAACGCCTGGGCTGCGGCGCGTGTTCAGAACCGGACCCGGTAGCGTGCAAAGCCGTTGTTGCCGATGCCCAATGGTTCCAGCCGAAGGTGGTGCAGTTCGGGCAGGTAGCGTTCAGCCGCCGGTCCGGTCTCGAACAGCGCCGAGGTGCCCGGCAGCGGGTGAAACCGCCAGCCGCTGTCTTGGCGCGCGTGTACGGTGCCTTGCTGCGCCACAAACCGCCGCAAGATCTCGCGGCTGGGTTCGGCGCCTTCAAGCACCACCCGGTCGGGGCCGGTGCCGGGAAAGCCGCCCCCGCCCGAGGCGCGGTAGTTGTTGGTGGCAATCACGAAGCGCTGGGCGGGGTCGATCGGCACGCCGCCAAGACGCAACCCAATAACGCGGTGGGCCTGGGGCGCGATCAGAGCACCCTCCGGGCTGTAGCGCGCGGGCTCCGAGAGGTCGATTTCAAAGTCAACGCCGTCGATCACGTCGAAGTTGTAGCCGGGAAACTCCGGGTCGAGCAGCGGCTGGTCCTCAGCGCCGCGAAGCAGTCGGTTGAAGGCGCCCGCAGAACGTTCAAGCCATTCGCGAAGTTCGGCACCGCTGATTTGCACCGCGCGGATCGTGTTGGGAAAGTGGTAGAGGTCGGCAATGTTGCGCATCGCCACTTCGCCTGCGGGAACATCGGTGAAATGCCCCGGTCCGCCGCGCCCGCCGGTCTTGAACGGGGCGGTGGCCGACAGCAGCGGCAGTGCCGCGAATTCGGTGCCGGCAAGCGCCGTTGCAACGTGCCAGCGCTGCGCATCGGCCACCAGCTTGCCGACCGGATCATGCGCAAGCAGCGCGAAATAGCTGTGTATCGGCGCCGTGCTGTGCCCGACGGGGCGCCGGATATAGCGAAGCGTTGCAAGGTGGTCTGCCTCGGCGCTCGCCAGAACTGCAGGGTGCGGCGCGGCCAACGGGGTTACGGAGTGGTCGGGATTTTGGCGGAATACGGGTTCGGCGCGGGCGCTGGCGGCGCACACCTGCCAGCGCTCGCCTGTATGGTGCAGCACCAGATCTATCAGCCCCAGATGCGAGCCGCAGGCGCCTGCCATGACCGCCGGGATGCCGTGCAACCGGCCCGCCGCTGCATCGACCCCCGGCAGGCACGGCGCCTCGGGGGCGGGAAAGACGAGGTGGCTGTGCCCGATCAGCAGCGCGTCAATGCCGGCCACCCGCGCCAGCGGCAGCGCCGCGTGTTCCTGCCCCGGCAGATGGTCGGCGGCGCCGATGCCGGTATGCGCCAGCACCACCACCAGATCGGCACCCGCCGCGCGCAGGTGCGGCACCCATGCCGCGGCCGCCTCGACGATGTCGCGGGTCACGATCCGCCCGGTCAGGTGCCGGTGGTCCCATGCGGTGATCTGCGGAGGTGTGAGGCCGAGCACGCCGATGCAGATCTCGCGTGCGGCCCCGTCGCGGCACGCCAGCTTGCGGCGCAGCACGGTGCATGCGGGCAAGAGCAGACGGTCGCTGAGCGGCCCCGCTTTGCCCAGCGCGCGCGCCACGTTTGCCGCCACAACCGGAAACCGCGCCCCAGAAAGCGCCGCCAGCAGGAAATCGATACCGTAGTTGAAATCGTGGTTGCCCACGGTCGCCGCGTCATAGCCCACGCTGTTCATCGCCGCGATGATCGGGTGCACCTCGCCTGCACCAAGTCCGCGTTCCAAAGCTACAAAGTCACCCAGCGGATTGCCTTGCAGCATGTCGCCGCAGTCAAACAGCAGCGCATTTTCCGCCTCGGCGCGGCGGCGCAATATCAGCCCCGCCGCATGTGCCAGCCCGTATTTTTCGGCGGGCCTGTCGGCATAATAGTCGTAGGGGAGCACATTCATATGCAAATCGGTGGTCTGCATCAGGCGCAAATTTGCCTCGGTCGGCCCGAGCGGGGCTGGGCAGGGCCGCGTTGCGGGCATCAGACGCCCCGCGCGCCGGTCCGGGCGACACTGAGGGGTGAGGCTGCGGTCATGGCTATTTCCTTTTGCGGGCGCCTTTGCCTTGATGGGCCGCCGTGCCCGACACGGCGCGGCACCCATAAGATTGAAGTGCCAAAAGAAATGCAACTTATAGTTGTAACTGGGGCGCAAGCATGTGTGACCTGTGGCATCTGGCGCAAAAGCTGTAATCGTGGCACCGGATGCGAAGGTGGATTTTGGGGGAGGTGCGGCAGATGCGTGATGGGGCGGGGTTTGCCTTTGCCGGGTCCGGGCTTGACCGGGCGTCGGCGCTGCGTGGGCAACCAGAGGTGATTGCGGCTTTGCTTGCCTCACCGGGCGCGCGGGTGCTGCCGCTTTGGCGCGGTAGGCCGCTTTTCGCGGGGGATGATCTGGGCTGGATTGCGCCGGGGCATGCGGCGCTGGCCGATGCGACGGCGGCGGCGATCTTGCTGGGGGTTGATGGCACGCAGGCCTGGTTCGCGCAGGATATTTCAAACTGGTCGCCCGAGGAGCCCGCCGCTGAAGCAGCGGGCCTGTTCGATCTGGGCGAGCAGCGGCATCCGCTTTTGGCCGAGTCTTTCATGTTTGCCGAACTGCGCACCCGGATGGCAGGCCTGCGTGCCCGCGATGGAGAGTTGGCCGCCACCGCGCGCGCGCTGACCGAGTGGCATAAATCGCACGGGTTTTGTGCACGTTGCGGGGCCGCGAGCGTGCCCGACCACGCGGGCTGGCAGCGGCATTGCCCGGCCTGCAACGCCGCCCATTTTCCGCGCACCGACCCGGTGGTCATCATGCTTGTCACGCGCGGCAACAGCACCCTGCTAGGGCGCAGCCCTGGTTGGCCCGAGGGCATGTATTCGTGTCTTGCGGGCTTTGTGGAACCGGGCGAGACCATTGAGGCGGCCGTGCGCCGCGAGGTGACCGAGGAAACCGGCGTGGTGGTGGGCGCGGTGCGCTATGTCACCAGCCAGCCATGGCCGTTTCCCGCCTCGCTGATGCTTGGCTGCCATGGCGAGGCGCTGGGCAGCGCGCTTACGCTCGACCCGGTCGAGATTGAGGACGCGCGCTGGGTCACGCGTGAGGAACTGGCGGCGGTCTTTGCCGGAACGCATCCTGAAATTCGTACCCCGCGGCGCGGCGCCATTGCGGGCGACTTGCTGCGTCGGTGGCTTGCAGATCGGGTGAAATGACGGCAAAACACTGCCAGTGCGCCGCACGGACCGGAGGTTGCCGAGTATGAAGTTTTCCAGCCGCGACGATATTGAAGCGCCGATCGAGCATGTGTTTGCCGCCATGAGCGATTTTCAGGCGCTTGAACTGGTGGCGATGCGGCGCGGGGTGAAGCTGCGCAGGCTTGACGCGTTGACCGGCGCCGGCGCCGGCATGTCGTGGGACATCGGCTTTCAGTATCGCGGCAAGCTGCGCAATCTGGTCGGAACCGTCGCTGCCCACGAGCCGCCGGAGCGGCTTGTTTTTGATGCGCGTGCGCAGGGCTATGAAGTGACAATGGCCTTCACGCTGCTGGCGCTGTCGCGCAAGCGCACGCGGATGAGCACCGAAATGGAGGTGCGCCCGCGCAGCTTGCCCGCGCGCCTGCTGATGCAGTCGGCGCGGCTGGGGCGGGCAGCACTTGTGCGCCGCTACACCGACCGCATCAAGCTGGTGGCGCTTGAGCTGGAAGACCGCGCCGGGCGTGGCGCCGCCGGGGCAGCCGCCGCAGCGGCTCAGTAACGCCGGGTGTCGGCCGGGTATACGCCCAGCAAAGACACGGTTGAGGTAAAATAGCGCAGTTCATCGAGGGCGAGGCGCACATTGTGGTCGTCGGGGTGGCCCTCGATATCGGCGTAGAACTGGGTCGCGGTGAAATTGCCGTCGATCATGTAGCTTTCCAGCTTGGTCATGTTGACGCCATTGGTGGCAAACCCGCCCATCGCCTTGTAGAGCGCGGCGGGAATGTTGCGCACGCGGAACACGAAGGTGGTCATCATCGGGCCGTCGCCGCGCCGCGTCAGGTTTGGTTCACGCGCCATGATGAGGAAGCGGGTGGTGTTGTGTTCGCGGTCCTCGATGTGGCGCGCGAGCAGATCGAGCCCGTAAATCTCGCCCGCAAGCTCGCTGGCCAAAGCCGCGATTTTGGGGTCGGCACGCTCGGCGACCAGCTTGGCCGAGCCGGCGGTATCGGCGCCGGTCACGCCGCGCAGGCCGTGACGGCGCAGAAAATCGCGGCACTGACCGAGCAGCACGGTGTGACTCATTGCCGCTTCTACGTCTTCGATCCGGGTGCCGGGCACGGCCAGAAGGTTGATGTGCACCCGCACGAATGCCTCTTCGATAATGTGCAGACCGCTTTCCGGCATGAGGTGGTGAATGTCAGCCACGCGCCCGGCGGTAGAGTTCTCGACAGGAAGCATCGCAAGGTCTGCTTCGCCCTTGCGTACCATCTCTATTGCGTCTTCAAAGGTGGCGCAGGGAACCGCCTCCATTTGTGGTCGCGCCTCGCGGCAGGCCTGATGCGAATAGGCGCCGGGTTCGCCCTGAAAGCTGATTCGTCCGGTCTGGCGGTTCAGGGTCATGCCGTCTTCCTCGTGGTAGTTGGGCGCGCGCCAGCGCCGCCGTAACGTTGCCTGCGGCTAACTATACCTTGAAAAGCGGCAGGGGAAGCGGGTAGAAGCCCGTGCAGACAATCCACGCGGGGAAGCGACATGTTCAACATGATGAATTGGATCAAGCTGGCCGGTGCGACCATCGCATCTTTGCTGGTGTTCCTTCTGGGCAACTGGGCGGCGAATACGATTTACAGCACCGGGACCGCTGCCGAGGTTGCGCATGCGCCTGCAGCGACCAGCGCACCGGCCGCAGGCGCGCCTGCCGCGGCAACCGCGCCTGCGGCCGAAGTTGCGGCGCCCGCCGCAGCCGCACCCGCTGGCCCGTTCGTGCCGCCTGCGCTGTCGGCACCGGCGGAAACGCTGCTTGCCTCAGCTGACCTCGTTGCAGGTGAAAAGGTCTGGGCCAAATGCAAGGCTTGCCACCGGCTCGATAGCAAGAATGGCGTCGGCCCCGCACTGAACGGCATCTTTGGCCGCATTACCGGCTCGGTTGAAGGCTACAAGTATTCCGACGCAAACTTGAATGCGAACCTCACCTGGACCCCCGCGGTGATGATCGACTACCTGTCGGACCCCAAAGGCTACATGCCCGGAACCAAGATGACCTTAGCCGGCATCGCTTCCGAAGCTGACCGGGTGAACGTGGTTGCCTGGCTGGCGGCCAATGGTGGCGATGAAGCGGCTGCGCCAGCTGCTGAAGCAACCGCACCAGCCGCCGCTGAAGCGGTGCCTGCCGCCGCTGCGGCTTCGGAAACGGCAACTCCTGCCGCTGCCCCTGCCGCCGATGCGAGCACGCTGGTTGCGCGTCTGGCCTCGGCCGATGTTGCGGCTGGCGGCAAGGTGTTCGAGCAATGCGCCGCCTGCCACACGCTTGACGGCACCAACGCGGTCGGTCCCTACCTGAACGGCGTGCTTGGCCGCGCGACCGGGCAGGCGACGGGCTACGAGTATTCGCAGGCCAACATTGATGCCGCGCAGACTTGGACGGCATCGACAATCTATAAATACCTTGTCGATCCGCAAACCGTGCTTCCTGGCACCAAGATGACCTTCGCGGGTCTGCCGGATGACCAGGACCGTATCAACGTGATCGCCTGGCTGCTTTCAAATGGCGGCGTGGCCGAAAAGGACGTGCAGTCGGCGCAAGACGCGCTGGCACTTGGCGCCGCACAGGCAGCGGCGGCTGTGGCTGCCCCTGCAGCGCCTGAGGCGGCCCCTGCCGCCGCCGCTGATGCTGTCGCCCCCGTCGCGGCAGCCCAAGCGCCGGCCGCCGGTGGTTCGGACTTTGCAGCGCGTATGGCCGCCGCCGACGTGGAGGCGGGTGCCAAGGTCTGGGGCAAGTGCAGGGCCTGCCATAAGGTCGATGGCAAGAACGCGGTCGGGCCGCACCTCGACGGGCTGTTTGGCCGTGTTTCGGGCGCTGTGGAAGGCTACAAATACTCGGACGCCAACAAGGCAGCCGGTGTCACCTGGACGGCCGAGGTGCTCGACGCCTACCTTGCGGACCCGAAAGCCTACATGCCCGGCAACAAGATGACTTTCGTCGGCCTGCCGAAGCCGGAAGACCGCGCGAATGTGATCGCCTGGCTGCAAGCCAACGGCGGCTGACCCGCGTCTGGCAGTAAACACCGCAAAGGCCGCGCCAAAAGGTGCGGCCTTTCGCGTATTCAACACCTTCTCACGCATTCGCGCCTTGATGCGCTGCCCCTCTGGCCGTTAGCTTGGGCCAAGGCGAAACACCGCCGAGGCGTGCGAAGCGGAGGGAATGGCGATGGCAAAGGTAGTGGTCCGGCGGATGGTGGCACCGGGGCATCTGGCGGCGGCCCTGCTGATGGGGGCGGCGTTTTGGCTGGCGTTGGCGCTGGGGGCGCTGGCACAGGAAGCCACGATCCGCGCACACGGTATTTCGACCTTTGGCGATCTGAAATACGGACCCGACTTTGCCCACCTCGACTACGTCAACCCGCAAGCGCCCAAGGGCGGCGAAATCTCGATCTGGGCCTCGGGCGGTTTTGACAGCTACAACCCCTATTCCATCAAGGGACGGGCCGCAGCACTTTCCTCGGGGCCGCTCGAATCGCTGCTGACCGGCACCGCCGACGAGATCGGTTCGGCCTACGGGCTACTGGCGGAAAGCATGGAATACCCCGAAAGCCGCGACTGGGTGGTCTTCACGCTGCACGCCAATGCGCAGTTTTCTGATGGCTCGCCGCTGACCGCCGAAGACGTGCTTTTTTCTTATGAGCTGTTGCGCGACAAGGGCTTGTCGAGCTTTCGCGGGGTGATTTCACAGATGATCGCGGGGGCCGAAGTGATCGACCCCTTGCGCATCAAGTTCACCTTCACCCCCGATTACCCACGCCGCGACGTGATTCAGGCAGCGGGCGGGCTACCGGTATTTTCCAAGGCGGAATTTGAGCGCAGCGGGCGCGATCTGCAGGAAAGCTCCAACACGCCCTACCTCGGATCTGGTCCCTATGTGTTCGACAACGCCGATGAAGGGCGCCGCGTGGTCTGGCGGCGCAACCCCGACTATTGGGGGCAAAACCTGCCGATCAACATCGGGCGCAACAATTTTGACCGCATCCGCATCGAATATTTCGCTGACTATGAAGCCGCGTTCGAGGGTTTCAAGGCGGGCGCCTATACCTTCCGCAATGAAGCCTCGTCGCTGATCTGGGCGACGCGCTACGATTTCCCGGCGCTGACGAATGGATGGGTGGTCAAGCGCGAGCTGCCCAATGGCAACATCGGCTCGGGCCAGAGCTTTGTGATGAACCTGCGGCGCGAAAAACTGCAAGACCCGCGCGTGCGCGAGGCGCTGGGCCTGATGTTCAATTTCGAATGGTCGAACGAGACGCTCTTTTACGGGCTTTATGCCCGCACGGAATCGTTCTGGGACAACAGCGAACTTGCGGCCACGGGCACACCCACCGCTGAAGAAATGGCGCTGTTGACGCCGCTGGCCGACCAGTTGCCGCCCGGTGTGCTGACCGATGCGGCGGTGCTGCCGCCAACTTCGGGCGCGACCCAGCTTGACCGGGGCAACATGCGCCGTGCGGCGGCTCTGCTGGATGAGGCGGGCTGGGCCGTCGGCCCCGACGGCATGCGCCGCAACGCCAAGGGCGAAATGCTGGTCATCGAGTTCCTGAATGACAGTCAGAGCTTTGACCGTGTCATCAACCCCTATGTCGAAAACCTGCGCGCGATTGGTGTGGATGCCGTGCACAGCCGGGTTGACGACGCGCAGATGACAAGCCGCGAGCGCAGCCATGACTTTGACATCATCACCGACCAGTTGGGGCAAGACTACATTCCCGGCTCGGGCTTGCAGCAATATTTCGGCTCGGCCAGCATCGACGATGCATTCAACAGCATGGGCCTGCAAAGCCCGGCGGTGGATGCGCTGATCGGCAATATCGAAGCCGCTGATACGCGTGCCGAAATGACCGTGGCGGTGCGGGCGCTTGATCGGGTGCTGCGCGCCTACCGCTTCTGGGTGCCGCAATGGTTCAAGGATGTGCACACGGTCGCCTATTTCGACATGTACGAGCACCCCGAAACGCTGCCGCCCTATTCGCTGGGTGAACTCGATTTCTGGTGGGCCAACGCCGACAAGGCTGAAAAACTGAAAGCCGCCGGCGCGTTCTGACGCGGGCAAGAGGGCAGGGGCAAACGCAGGCATGGGCGCCTATATTCTCAGGCGGTTGGTGTTGATCATCCCGACCTTGTTCGGGATCATGCTGATCAACTTCGCGCTGACCCAGTTCGTGCCGGGCGGCCCGATTGAGCAGATCATCGCCCAGATGGAGGGCGAAGGCGACGTTTTCCGCAACATTTCGGGCGGGGGCGATGCGGGGTCGCAAGATGCGGGTGGCGGCGCGGGCAGCGAAGACCGTTACCGTGGCGCGCGCGGCCTGCCGCCGGAAATGCTCGACGCGCTCGAGGTCCAGATGGGGTTTGCGCGCATCGTCTGCGACGCGGGCCATGTGGGTGAGCCGAACCTGAAAGCCGACGCGTGCCACAAAGAAAAGATCTCGGCGGTGCGCCAATTCTTCATCATGATGGGCAACTATCTGCGCTTTGATTTTGGCGAGAGCTTCTTTCACTCGACCTCAGTGATCGGGCTGGTGCTTGATAAAATGCCGGTGTCGATCACGCTCGGGCTTTGGTCAACGCTGCTGGCCTATTTCATCTCGATCCCGCTCGGCGTGCGCAAGGCGGTGCGCGATGGCACACCGTTCGATACCTGGACCAGTGGCGCGATCATCGTGGGCTATGCGATCCCCGGCTTTCTGTTTGCGGTGCTGCTGATGGTGCTGTTCGCGGGTGGCAGTTACTGGAAGATCTTTCCGTTGCGGGGGCTGACCAGCGAAAACTGGAGCGAGCTGAGCATGGTCGGCAAAGCGCTCGATTACCTGTGGCACATCACCCTGCCGGTGGTGGCCTCGACGATCTCGAGTTTTGCCACGTTGACGCTGCTGACCAAGAACAGCTTTCTTGACGAGATCAACAAGCAATACGTCATCACCGCCCGCGCCAAGGGTCAGACCGAACGCGGCGTGCTTTATGGCCACGTCTTTCGCAATGCCATGCTGATCGTCATCGCGGGGTTCCCCTCGCTCTTCCTCGGGGTCTTTTTTGGCGCTTCAATCCTGATCGAAACGATCTTTTCGCTCGATGGCCTCGGGCGGCTCGGGTTTGAAGCGGCGGTGGCGCGCAATTACCCAGTGATCTTCGGCACGCTCTATTTCTTTGGTCTGATCGGGCTGCTGGTCGGTATCCTGTCTGACCTGATGTATGTCTTTGTTGACCCGCGCATTGATTTTGAGCGGAGGGCGGGATGACGCTCTCGCCGCTTAACGCCCGCCGCTGGCGCAATTTCAAATCGAACCGCCGGGCGTTCTGGTCACTCTGGCTGTTTCTTGCCGCCTTCGGACTGTCGCTGGTGGCCGAGGTGATCGCCAATGACAAGCCGATGCTGGTCAGCTACCGGGGCGAGCTTTACTTTCCTGTTTACCGTTTTTACCCCGAAACCACCTTCGGCGGCGATTTCGCCACACGGGCGATCTACCGCGACCCGGCGGTGCAATGCCTGATCGTGTCGGGCGGGCGGCAGGAATGCTGGGATGACCCGGAGGGGGTAACAGCGCAGGCCAAATCCGGCTTGGTGAACGGCGAGGCGGTTGCGCGCGGCTGGATGGTCTGGCCGCCGATCCGCTACCATTACCGCACCATCAACAATGTCGGCTCTGCGCCTTCGGCGCCAGATGCACGGCACTGGCTGGGCACCGATGACACCGCGCGCGATGTGACCGCGCGGGTGATCTACGGCTTTCGGACCTCGGTCCTGTTCGCGCTGATCGTGACAGGCATTTCGTCGGTGCTGGGCATCGCGGCGGGGGCGGTGCAGGGCTATTTCGGCGGCCGCACCGACCTGATATTTCAGCGCGCGCTTGAAATCTGGGGCTCTACCCCGTCGCTCTACGTCATCATCATCTTGTTCGCGATTCTGGGCCGCAGCTTCTGGCTCTTGGTATTTGTCACCATTCTATTCGGTTGGCCCGCGCTGACGGGCGTGGTGCGGGCCGAGTTCTTGCGCGCCCGCAACTTTGAATACGTCCGCGCCGCCCGCGCGCTGGGGGTAAGCGACCGCGTGATCATGTTCCGCCACATTCTGCCCAACGCGATGGTGGCCACGCTGACCCTGATGCCCTTCGTGGTAACCGGCGCAATCGCGGGCCTCGCTTCGCTCGATTACCTCGGCTACGGGCTGCCCTCGTCGGCGCCCAGTCTTGGTGAGTTGGCGCTGCAAGCCAAGCAGAACCTGCAAGCGCCGTGGCTGGGGTTTTCGGCCTTCTTCACCTTTGCCATCATGCTTTCCTTGCTGGTCTTCATCTTCGAGGGCGTCCGCGATGCCTTCAACCCGCGAAAGACCTTTAAATGAGCGCGGGACAAATGCACACGGTGCTGGAGGTAAACGGCCTGACCGTGAACTTCAGGCAGGATGGCCAGACCATCAACGCGGTGCGCGGCGCCAGCTTTACCGTGGGCAAGGGCGAAACGGTCGCGCTGGTGGGAGAAAGCGGGTCTGGCAAGTCGGTCACGGCGTTGGCAACGGTTTCGCTGTTGCCGGGCAGCGCCGAGGTTTCCGGCTCGATCCGCTACCTCGGGCAGGAAATGGTCGGCGCCAATGAGGCGCTGCTGCTGAAGGTGCGCGGCAACGACATCAGCTTTATCTTTCAAGAACCGATGACCAGCCTCAACCCGCTGCACACGATCGAGCGGCAGTTGGGCGAAAGTCTTGCGTTGCATCAGGGCTTGCAGGGGGCGGCCGCGCGGGCGCGAATCATCGAGCTGCTGCAAAAGGTTGGTATAGATGCCCCCGAGCGGCGGCTGGCCGACTACCCGCACCTGCTTTCGGGTGGGCAGCGGCAGCGGGTGATGATTGCGATGGCGCTGGCCAACGGGCCGGAACTGCTGATTGCAGACGAGCCGACGACCGCGCTCGACGTGACCATTCAGGCGCAGATCCTTGAACTTCTGGCCGAGCTGAAGCGCGCCGAGGGTATGAGCCTTCTGTTCATCAGCCATGACCTCAACATCGTGCGCCGCATCGCTGACCGGGTCTGCGTGATGCAGGGCGGCGAGATTGTCGAACAGGGGCCGGTGGCCGAAATATTTGCCAACCCGCAGCACCCCTACACCCGCAAGCTCTTGGCCGCCGAGCCCAAGGGCGCCCCCGACCCGGTGCCCGAGGGCGCCGAAGAGTTGGTGCGCACCGAGAACCTCAAGGTCTGGTTCCCGATCCAGCGCGGGCTTTTGCGCCGCACCGTTGGCCATATCAAGGCGGTGAATGACGCGAGCCTTTCGGTGCGCGCGGGTGAAACACTGGGCATCGTCGGCGAAAGCGGATCGGGAAAGACCACACTGGCACTGGCGATCATGCGGCTGATCGGTTCCGAAGGGCCGGTGCTTTACGCGGGCAACGACATCTCGCACTTGCCCGCCCGTGCGCTGCGCCGCCTTCGCCGGGATATGCAAATTGTGTTTCAAGACCCTTACGGCAGTCTCAGCCCGCGCATGACCGTTGAGCAGATCATCGCCGAGGGGCTGACCGTGCATGGGGTCGAGCCGGGCCGCGACCGGCGCGACATGGTAAGCGAAGTGATGCTCGAGGTCGGGCTGGACCCCGCCAGCATGGCGCGTTACCCGCACGAATTTTCGGGCGGCCAGCGCCAGCGCATCGCGATTGCCCGCGCCATGATCCTGCGCCCGCGCCTGGTGGTGCTCGATGAGCCGACCTCGGCGCTTGACATGACGGTGCAGGTCCAGATCGTTGACCTGTTGCGGCAATTGCAGCGCCGCCACGGGCTGGCCTATATGTTCATCAGCCACGATCTGCGGGTTGTGCGGGCGCTGGCACACAAGGTGATGGTGATGAAAGCGGGCGACGTGGTCGAGGCCGGGCCGGCTGCGGAAGTGTTCGCCAACCCGCAGTCTGCCTATACACGCGAGCTTCTGGCGGCGGCACTGGTGCAGGGCGCATGAAGATCCTCTTCGTGCACCAGAACTTTCCCGGCCAGTTCTTGCACCTTGCCCCGGCACTGGCGGCGCGCGGCCACCAGGTGCTGGCGCTGACGGCGGAAACCAACCAGCGCCGCTCGCCCGTCAAGGTGGTGAAATACCGCAAACCCGATCCGGTCACGGTCGCGCCGCCGCTGACGCGCATGTTTGCCGAAAGCGCCGAACGCGGCGCGCGCGCTGCCTTTGCGGCAGCGCAGATGCGCGACCGGCACGGCTATGTGCCCGATGTCATCTTCGGCCATTCCGGCTGGGGCGAGACGCTGTTTTTGCGCGAGGTCTGGCCCGAGGCGCGGCTGTTGGTGTATGCCGAACTGATGTATCAGACCGAGGGGCTCGATACCGACTTCGACCCCGAGTTTCGCCGCGACGGGTTGGGCGCGCGGATCTCGACCGCCGCGCGCGCGGCGCATCTGGTGCAGGCGATGGTGCAGGCAGACGCAGGGCTGGCGCCGACCGAGTTTCAGGCGGCGACCTTTCCGCGGGAACTGCGCGCCAAGATCCGCGTGATCCATGATGGCATCAATACCGCAGTGGTGCGGCCGAACGCCGAGGCGGTGCTGGAAATACCCGGCACCGGCCTGGTCTTTCGCCCCGGCGATGAGGTTGTCAGCTATGTCAGCCGTTCGCTGGAACCCTACCGCGGTTACCACAGTTTCATGCGCGCCCTGCCTGCGGTGCTGGCGGCACGGCCCAATGCGCATGTGGTGATCGTGGGCGACGAGGGCCAAAGCTACGGCGCGCCGCCCAAAGACGGCATCAGCTGGAAAGCCCGCTTTCTCAACGAGGTGCGCGACAGGCTCGACCTCGGCCGCGTGCACTTCCTCGGCCGCGTGCCCTACGACACCTATCTTTCGCTGCTGCAGGTCAGCCGCGTGCACGCCTACCTCACCTACCCGTTCGTGCTTTCGTGGTCATGCCTTGAGGCGCTGGCTGCGGGGGCAATGGTGGTCGCCTCTGACACTGGCCCGGTGCGCGAGGTCATCTCCGATGGCGTGAACGGGCGGCTGGTGGATTTCTTCGACATTGCAAGCTGGTCAGCAGCGCTGACCGACGCGCTTGCCAACCCCGCCGCCGCCGCGCCTTTGCGCAAGGCTGCGCGGGCGGGTGTGGTTACGCGCTATGACCTTGCCGGCATCTGCCTGCCACAGCTGATAGACTTTGTTGAAGACGCAGGAAAAAGGCGCTCCGCGGCGGGTATTTGAGCTGAAGCAGTTTCTCTGCTTCAGGCAAAATATTCCCGCCGGAGGCAAACCCAGATGGATGCACTCAGATCGCCGAGGAATGCCCCGATTTTGACAGATCGTAGGCGTCAAAGCTGCGCGCGATCATCCGGGTTAGCGGGCGCCCGGCTTCGGGGATGAACAAGCCCTCGGGCGAAACCTCGACCATGTCCCCAAAGACAGCCTGCGCGGCCGCGAACATCCCGGCAAGGCGGGCGGGTGTGACCGCGTGATGCGCAAGGATTTCGGCCGTGTCGATGCGAAAGTCGCACATCAACGCCTCGATCAGGCGCGAACGGAGCAGGTCTTCGGGCGTAAAGACATGGCCGCGCACGGTTGAAAAGCGCCCTTCGCGGATCGCTTGTGTATACGCAGAGGTGGCGGGCGCGTTTTGCGCGAAGCCTTGCGGAAAACGCGAAATCGAAGAGGCGCCGAGGCCGACCAGAACCGGTGCCTGATCGTCGGTGTAGCCCTGAAAATTGCGCCGCAACGTGCCCGCTTTCAACGACCGCGCCAACCCGTCGGTCGGCAGCGCGAAATGGTCGATGCCAATTTCGTCGTATCCGGCGGCAAGGAACAATTGCCGCGCGGTTTCGAACAGGTGCAACCGCTCTTGCGGGGTGGGCAGGTGCTCGGTCGGAATCATCACCTGCCGACGCGCCATCCACGGCACATGCGCGTAACCATAGAGTGCCACCCGGTCGGGGCGCAGGCTGAGCAGCTTGTTCACGCTTTCAGAAATGCGCGCCTCGGTCTGATGCGGCAGGCCGAAAAGGATGTCGGCATTGAGCGAGCGAATGCCGCGCGCGCGAATCATCGCGGCAGCGCCGGCGGTGACTTCATAGCTTTGTTCGCGCCCGATCGTCTTTTGAATCTCGGGGTCGAAATCCTGCACACCGATCGAGGCCCGGGTCAGCCCGGCCTCGGCCAGCGCATCCATGCGCGCATCATCAATTTCGTTGGGGTCGATCTCGACCGAAAACTCGGCTTCCGGGCCCAGTGGCACGGCTTCGAATACCGCACCCGCGACGCGCCGGATCATGTCTGCGGGCATCAGCGTGGGGGTGCCGCCGCCCCAGTGCAGGCGCGACAGGGTGACACCGGGTGCCAGCCTTTCCTTGAGCATTTTCAACTCGGCCAGCAGAATCTCGGCGTAGGCGCGCACCGGATCATCTGACTGGGTGCCCTGCGTGCGGCAGGCGCAGAACCAGCAGAGCGTGCGGCAAAACGGCACATGCATGTAGAGCGATATTGACGAGCCCGCGGGGATCGCTTCGATCCATGCAGCGAACTGCTCCGGTCCGACAGTGTCGGCGAAGTGCGGGGCGGTCGGGTAGCTGGTATAGCGGGGCACCCGTGCGTCGAATAGTCCGAGCCGGGTCAGTTGTGATTCCTGATTCATACGGGTATCATTAAGGACCGACGCGCTGCAAAACCTTGACCCAAATCAAAGAGTGCCGATGACGCCCGAAGACCTCCACCCGGTTTCGCCGAGCTGTGCGGATTGCCCGATACGGCACCGAGCCGTTTGCGCGCGGTGCGACGAGCGCGAACTGGGGGTGCTCGAGTCAATCAAGTATTATCGCAGCTTCGAGGCGGGCCAGATGGTGATCTGGTCCGGTGACAAGATGGATTTTGTGGCCTCGGTGGTTTCGGGCATCGCCACGCTGACGCAGACGTTGGAAGACGGGCGCACGCAGATGGTCGGGCTGCTGCTGCCGTCAGATTTTGTCGGCCGTCCGGGGCGCGAGTTCGCGCCTTACAACATCAGCGCCACGACCGACCTGATGATGTGCTGTTTTCGCAAGAAACCATTTGAAGACCTGATGTTCCGCACGCCGCACATTGCGCAGCGGTTGCTGGAGATGACGCTGGACGAGCTCGATTCAGCGCGCGAATGGATGCTGCTTCTGGGCCGCAAGACGGCGCGCGAAAAGCTGGCCAGCCTGCTTGCCATCGTGGCGCGGCGCGATGCTTCGGTAAAGCTGTGTGCCACCCGCGGCCGCATGATCTTTGACTTGCCGCTGACCCGCGAAGCGATGGCCGACTATCTGGGTCTGACTCTGGAAACGGTCAGCCGCCAGATCTCGGCGCTCAAGCGCGAGGGGATCATCGAGCTTGAAGGCAAGCGGCATATAACGGTGCCGGACTTCGACCGCCTGCTGAACGAGGCGGGCGATGACAGCGACGGCGGCATGCTGAGCTGAGCCCGGATTGACCCGCAACATCAGTGCGCGACAGTGCCACCGGGGTGGGTTCGATGCCCACCCCGGTGGCCGCCCTTTTCAATGCGCCATGAACACCGGCACTTCGGCCATTTCCAGCATGTGCCGCGTGGCGCCGCCCAGAATCGCCTCGCGGAAGCGCGAGTGCCCATAGGCGCCCATCACGACCATGTCGGCGTTAGTTTCGCGGACGTGGCGATTGATGACATCCGAGACCCGCGGCATGGTGCGCGCCAGCACCGTGACCTCGGCCTTGACGCCGTGGCGCGCCAGCATCTGGCTGAGCTGACCGCCGGGGTCCGACCGTTCCGGCCCGTGCGCCGGCGGGTCGATGATGGTGATATCCGCCAGGTCGGCCGCGCGCAGAATGGGCAGCGCCCGCCGGATCGCGGTCAAAGCCTCGGTGCTCTGGTTCCAGGCGACCACGATGCGGCGCATCGTTGCCAGCTCATGCACGCCGTCGGGCACCACCAGAACCGGCACCTGGCTGTCGAAAAGCGCCGCCTCGACGATGCTCTCGGCGTCTTGGCTACGACCCTCGCCGTAGGGTTTGGCGAGCACCACGAGGTCGGTGAACCGAGCCCGCGCGCCGACCAGCGAGCCGATGGCGCCTAGCTGGGCTACCGCGCTTTCGGTTGACCAGCGAATGTCCTCGGTCTCCAGTTTTGCGCGCACCCAAGTCTCGGCGCCCTTGGCCTCTTCTTCGGCGCGTTCGATGGTTTCCTGATGGATGAAGGCGGTGGCGCCTGCATAGTAATAGCCGGTTTGCGTGCGGTCTACGCCCAGACAAAGCACCTCAAGATGCGCGTCTTCGCGCCGCGCCACGGCCACCGCCGTGCTCAACTGTGCCGTCGCTACCTCGGGGTCGGTCACGATGGTAAAGATAGATTTGTAGCTCATGGACTGTCCTTCCGTCTGTGGCCGGTTTGGCGCTTTGGCCCTTTCTCTAGGCGCTTCCGGGGAGCAGCGCCTTGACCCGGATCAACTTGCGCGGCGCAAGGGGAGGGGGGGTGCGACAAAACGGCTCAGTTTGCTGCTTAGACTTGATACAGATCAAAGAAGCAATGACTGTCTGTGCGCACAAGGGGCAAGTCGAAAGAACCTGCCGGGCATGAGACTCGGGGGCCATGACGAGACGAAGGGACACTTCACATGTGGGATTATCTTAAACTGATCGCGCTGGGCGCAGTCGCGGTGCTGGCGGCCTATGCCGCGACGCTCGCGCGCGACCTGCCATATCTGGTGAACGCAATCGAGGTCGCGCTGGTGGCCGGGGTCGCGTTTGTCTGGATTTTGTTCGCGATGGGCAAGCGCACGCCTGCGCCCGCCAACGAATACATGGATGGCGTGGTGCGCGCCGGGGTCATAGCGACCGCCGGCTGGGGTATCGTGGGCTTTCTTGTCGGCGCGACGATTGCCTTCCAGTTGGCCTTTCCGTCGCTCAATTACGAGTGGGCGCAGGGCATTCTGAATTTTGGCCGTTTGCGGCCGCTGCACACTTCGGCGGTGATTTTCGCCTTTGGCGGCAACGCGCTGATCATGAGCTCGTTCTACATCGTGCAGCGCACCTGCGCGACCCGGCTCTGGGGTGGAAATCTTGGCTGGTTCGTTTTCTGGGGCTGGCAGGTCATGATCCTGCTGGCGGCTTCGTCCTATGTTCTGGGCGGCACGCAGGGCAAGGAATATGCCGAAACCGTCTGGTACATCGACATTTGGATTGCCGTGGTTTGGGTCGCCTATCTGGTGGTCTACATGGGCACGCTGCTCAAGCGCAAGGAACCCCACATTTATGTGGCGAACTGGTTCATCCTGTCGATGATCATCACCATCGCCATGCTGCACATCGTCAACAACCTGGCGGTGCCGGTGTCGTTCTTCGGGTCGGTCTCGGTGCAACTGATGGGCGGCGTGCAGGATGCGATGACGCAGTGGTGGTATGGCCACAACGCGGTGGGCTTCTTCCTGACCGCAGGCTTCCTTGGCATGATGTATTACTTCGTGCCAAAACAGGCCGAACGCCCGATCTACAGCTACAAGCTGAGCATCGTGCACTTCTGGGCGCTGATCTTCCTCTATATCTGGGCCGGTCCGCACCACCTTCACTATACCGCGCTGCCTGACTGGGCCTCGACGCTCGGGATGGTGTTCTCGATCATGCTCTGGATGCCCTCGTGGGGTGGCATGATCAACGGCTTGATGACGCTTTCGGGGGCGTGGGACAAGCTGCGCACTGACCCGGTCATTCGCATGATGGTGGTTTCGGTGGGCTTTTACGGCATGTCGACCTTTGAAGGGCCGATGATGTCGATCAAGGCCGTCAACTCGCTGTCGCACTACACCGACTGGACCATCGGTCACGTCCATTCCGGCGCCTTGGGCTGGAACGGCATGATCACCTTCGGCGCGCTTTACTTCCTGACGCCGAAGCTTTGGGCGCGCGAGCGGCTCTATTCGCTCACGCTGGTCAGCTGGCACTTCTGGCTCGCCACCATCGGCATCGTGCTTTACGCCTCGTCGATGTGGGTGACAGGCATCATGGAAGGTCTGATGTGGCGCGAAGTGGATGCCAACGGCTTCCTCGTCAACGCCTTCTCTGACACCGTGGCCGCGAAGTTCCCGATGTATGTGGTGCGGGCAACTGGCGGGACGCTGTTCCTGACCGGGGCGCTGATCATGTGCTACAACCTGTGGGCGACGGTCGCCAAGCAGCCCCGCAAGGCCGCTGCTGCCGTGAACGCCGTTCCGGCCGAGTGAGAGGAGAGCAGACATGGGCATTCTAGAAAAACACGGCGTTATCGAACGTAACGCAACGCTTCTGCTGGTTTCCTCGCTACTGGTGGTGACCGTCGGCGGCATCGTGGAAATCGCACCGCTGTTCTACCTCGAAAACACGATCGAAAAGGTGGAAGGGGTGCGGCCTTACACGCCGCTGGAGATTACCGGGCGGCAGATCTACATCCGCGAAGGCTGCTACAACTGCCACAGCCAGATGATCCGCCCGATGCGTGATGAGGTTCAGCGTTATGGCCACTACAGCCTTGCCGCTGAATCGATGTATGACCACCCGTTCCAGTGGGGCAGCAAGCGGACGGGGCCAGACCTTGCCCGCGTCGGCGGCAGGTATTCGGACGAATGGCAGGTGGGCCATCTGACCAACCCGCAGTCGGTGGTACCGGAATCGGTGATGCCGAAATACGGGTTCCTGCTGAACGCCACGATTGATGCGACCTACATCGAAGACCGGCTGAAAACCGAGGCTCTGGTGGGCGTGCCTTACACCGCGGAGATGATCGCGGCCGCGCAAGCGGACTTTGTGGCGCAGGTGGACCCCAACGCCGACAGTTCGGGCTTGTTGGCGCGTTACCCCAAGGCGCAGGTGCGCAACTTTGACGGTCAACCAGAGTTGACAGAGATGGATGCTCTGGTGGCCTATCTGCAAGTCCTGGGCACGATGGTCGATTTCTCGACCTTCCAGCCCGTGGCAAGTCGCTGAGGAGCGGGGAGCATGGACCTTTACTCCCTCTTGCGGGAATTCGCAGACAGCTGGGTGCTTTTGGCACTGACGCTGTTCTTCGTGGGGGTGGTTTTCTGGGCTTGGCGGCCCGGAAGCCGCAAGATGCACGAAGACACCGCGAACATCCCTTTCCGTCACGATGACAAGCCCGCCGGTGCGGCCTGCTGCAATGGCAGCGGTTGCGGCTGTGGTGGCTCCAAGATCAAGGAGGCTCAGCAATGAGCAAAGCACCTGCAAAAACGACAAAACCCGGCGATGCTGAGGTCACGGGCCACGAATGGGACGGTATCAAGGAGTTCAACAACCCGCTTCCGCGCTGGTGGCTGTGGACCTTCTATGTCACCATCGTTTGGGCGATCGGTTACACGATCGCTTACCCGGCATGGCCCCTGCTGAAGGGAGCCACACCCGGCATCCTCGGCGCCTCGACCCGTGCTGACGTGGCTGCCGATATCAAGCGCTTCGCCGATGCAAACGCTCCGATCGAGGCGAGGCTGGTGGCCGCAGACCTGACCGAGATCGCGGGCGATCCGGCGCTCGCGTCGTATGCGGCGAACGCCGGCAAGGCCGTGTTTGCTACCTGGTGCGCGCAGTGCCACGGCGCTGGGGCGGGCGGCAACGTGGGCTATCCCAACCTCTTGGATAACGATTGGCTTTGGGGTGGTGATATCGAGGCGATTCATACCACGATCACGCACGGTATCCGCAACACCGAATCGGCTGACGCGCGCTATTCGGAAATGCCGAAGTTCGGCGCAGACGGGCTGCTTGAGGCGCCGCAGATTGGCGAAGTGGTGCACTATGTGCTGCAGCTTTCGGGCCAGGCACATGATGCGGCCAAGGCCGAAGCGGGCGCGGTTGTGTTCGCCGACAACTGCGCGGCCTGCCATGCCGACGACGGCACCGGCAACCGCGATCTCGGCGCGCCGAACCTGACCGATGCGATCTGGCTCTATGGCGGCAGTGAGGCTACCTTGACAGAGACGGTGACCAATGCCCGTTTCGGGGTGATGCCCAACTGGTCCACGCGCCTCAGCGAGGCCGAAATCCGCTCGGTGGCGGCCTATGTCCATGGGCTGGGCGGCGGCGAATAAGCGTTCGGAGGGGCCTTCGGGCCCCTTCGCAAGGTGTGCACCGGTGCCGCGATTTGTTCGCGCGTTTCTGTCGGCGCCGGTGCCACCTTTTTTTTGCGGCGTCTGGCGCGACGGTGTGTCGAGGTGCGGCACAAAGCGAATGGCAGCATTTGATATATCACAAACACGCCATTTTTGATGCAGGTCAAGGCCGCCCCCTGTGCAGAGAGCCATCTGAAACCTGACCCGCCGCTAACCGGAGACCCGCCAAATGAGCCAGACAGAACCCAGCGCCCCGCTATATGCCGCCCGCGAACCTGTTTTTCCTCGCCGCGTCAAGGGCAGCTTTCGCTCGCTGAAATGGTGGCTGATGGGGCTGATGCTGGGCATCTATTACGTCACCCCGTGGATCAGGTGGGACCGTGGCCCAACGCTGCCCGATCAGGCGGTGCTGCTTGATCTTGCCAATCGGCGGTTCTTTTTCTTCATGATCGAGATCTGGCCGCACGAATTCTATTTCGTCGCGGGCCTTTTGATCATGGCGGGGCTTGGCCTGTTTCTGTTCACTTCGGCGCTCGGGCGGGTCTGGTGCGGCTACGCCTGCCCGCAAACGGTCTGGACCGATCTTTACATTCTGGTCGAACGTTGGATTGACGGCGACCGTAACGCACGGTTGCGGCTGTGGAACCAGAAGTGGTCGCTGCACAAGGCATGGCTGCGGGCCGTGAAATGGACGATGTGGCTGCTGATCGCGGTCGCCACCGGCGGCGCCTGGGTGTTCTATTATACCGATGCGCCGACGCTGGCGGTAAATCTGGCGCAGGGAACGGCGCCTTTTGCCGCGTATCTCTGGATCGGAATTCTGACCGCCACCACCTTTGTCTTCGGCGGCTTCATGCGCGAGCAGATGTGCATCTATGCCTGCCCCTGGCCGCGGATTCAGGCAGCGATGATGGACGAAGACACCATCACCATCGGGTACCGCGATTGGCGTGGAGAGCCGCGCGGCAAGCACCGCAAGGCCGAGGGCGCCGAGGCTTTGGGCGATTGCATCGATTGCATGGCCTGCGCCAACGTCTGCCCGATGGGCATCGACATCCGCGATGGTCAACAGCTGGAATGCATCACTTGCGGGCTGTGCATCGACGCCTGCGACGAGATGATGGACAAGGTCGGCAAGCCGCGCGGTCTGGTGGCCTATATGGCGTTGAAAGACGAAAGGCTGGAGCGCGCCGGGGGCCACCCGACCCGTATCTGGAAGCACATGTTCCGGCCGCGTACGCTGATGTATTTCACGCTTTGGGCCGGTATCGGCGTGGCGCTGGTGGTGGCCCTTTTCATGCGCTCGCCGTTCGACTTCAGCGTCAGCCCGGTGCGCAACCCGCAATATGTAATGCTGTCGGATGGCTCGATCCGCAACACCTACGAGGTGCGCCTGCGCAACAAGCAGCCGCGCGAAATGACGCTGGAAATCTCGCTGACCAACCACGAGGACGATCACGATTTTGATGGTGACCATGGCGCGGTGCAACTGGCGCTGGAAGGGCGCGAGGCAAACGTGGTAACCGTGGCGCCGGATGAAACCTTGACCCAGCGTGTTTATGTGACCGCGCCGCGCGGCACCGACCTTGCTGATGAGCGCCGCAGTGACGTGCGGTTCTGGCTTCGCGATGTCGATGGCACTGATCGGGTCAGCGCCGATAGCGTGTTCAACGGAAAGGACCACTGAGGATGACCGCCCCCTTTACCGGCCGCAAGATGCTGGTCCTGACGGTTGGAGCGTTTGGAGTCATCATCGCCGTCAACCTGTTCATGGCGTTCAAGGCGATAAGCACCTTTCCGGGGCTTGAGGTCGCCAACTCCTACGTCGCCTCGCAAACCTTCGATGCCGACCGCAAGGCGCAAGAGGCGTTGGGCTGGGTGGTAGAGCCCGCCTACGCCGACGGTGTGCTGCATATCGTCATCAGGGATGCGGCGGGCCTGCCAGCCTCGGTGCGTGACATCTCCGTGCTGGTCGGGCGGCCGACTTCGGTGCGCGATGACCAGACGCTGGTTCTTGCACAGGCGGCGGGGGCATATTCGGCGCCGGTCGAGCTGTCTATGGGAAACTGGCTTTTGCATCTTGAAGCCCATGCGCCCGATGGCACGCTGTTTCGACAGCGGCTTGATTTCATGGTGAAAGGCTAGCGCGATGAGCGCGACCTTCGAACCAGACGAAATGCGGATGCAGGTTTCTGCCTGCCCCGCCTGCGTGGCGGCGCCTTCGGCTGAACGGCTGGCTGCGGCGGCCGCGCCAAGGGATGCGCGGCTGATGCTGTCGCTGCCCACCGCGCATTGCGCCGTTTGCATCACAGATGTGGAGCGTGAACTGGCGCGCCACCCGCAGGTGCGTTCGGCGCGGGTGAACCTGACGCTCAAGCGCGTGAGTGTCGATGCAGAACCGGGGGTTGAGGCGGCCGATCTGGTGGCACGTCTGGCGCGGATTGGCTATGAGGCGCATGAGCTTGACCCCGATGTGCTGAGCGCTACCGAGGCCGACAAGCGCGGCCGCGACATTCTGATGCGGATCGGCGTTTCCGGCTTTGCGATGATGAACATCATGCTGTTGTCGGTTGCCGTCTGGTCGGGTGCCGAGGCCGCCACGCGCGACCTTTTCCACTGGATTTCGGCGGCGATTGCTCTGCCCACGGTGGTCTTTGCCGGCCAGCCCTTCTTTGCCAGCGCCTGGGCCAGCCTGAAGGGCAGGCGCCTGGGCATGGACGTGCCGATTTCGCTGGCGATCATCCTTGCCTCGTCGATCTCGGTCTATGAGACCGCGCATTCTGGCCGCCACGCCTATTTTGATGCAGCGGTGATGCTGACCTTCTTTCTGCTGATTGGCCGCTACCTTGATTATCGTACGCGCGCTGTTGCCCGGTCTGCGGCCGAGGAACTGGCGGCGCTTGAGGTGCCGCGTGCGCAACTGCTACGCGATGGCGCCGAGGTGCCGGTGCCGGTGGGCGAGCTGGTGCCCGGCGATCTGATCCGCATTCGCCCCGGCGCGCGGGTGCCCGCCGATGGCGAGGTGGTCGAGGGCACATCCGAGATGGACCGCGCGCTTTTGACCGGCGAAAGCCTGCCGGTCTGGGCCGGGCCGGGGTCTGCGCTGTCGACCGGCGAGGTGAACCTGACCGGGCCGCTGACGCTGCGGGTGACGGCGGCAGGGCGCGCAAGCTCGCTGCACCGCATGGCCGATCTGGTGGCGGCGGCGGAATGTGCCAAGAACCGATACACCTCGCTGGCCGAGCGGATGGCGGCGTTCTATTCACCCTTCGTGCATCTGACCGCCTTTGCCTCGTTTCTGGGCTGGTTGCAGGTTTCGGGCGGCGATGTGCGGCTGGCGGTCAATATCGCAGCGGCGGTGCTGATTATCACGTGCCCCTGCGCGCTTGGGCTTGCGGTGCCTGCGGTTGTCACCTCTGCCTCGGGCAAGCTCTTTCGCAAGGGGATGTTGATCAAGGATGGCACCGCGCTCGAACGGCTGGCCGAGGTTGATACGGTGCTGTTTGACAAGACCGGCACGCTGACCATGGGCGCCCCCGAGCCGCAGAACCTTGCCGATCTGGCGCCCGCCGATCTGGCCATTGCAGCGGCGCTGGCCGAGGCTTCGGCACACCCGCTGGCGCTGGCTTTGGCTGGGGCGACGCGCGGCATGGGGGTGCACCCCGCCGCGCTGAGCGATCTGCGTGAGGTGCCGGGATATGGCATCGAGGGCCGCTGGCAGGGCGAGAAAGTGCGGTTGGGCCGTGCCGATTGGGTCGGCGCGTCGCCTGGCGAGACGACCGCGACGCACCTGCAAATCGGCGCGCGCGCGCCGCTCTCCATCGCCTTTGCCGATCGGCTGCGGCCCGGTGCCGAAGCGGCAGTCGCGGGGTTTCTGGCGGCGGGCAAGGCGGTGCATCTGGTTTCGGGCGACACCTCGGGCGCTGTCTCGGCGCTGGCGCTGCGGCTTGGCATCACCCACTGGCACGCGGGCTGCCTGCCCGCCGAAAAGTCAGCGCTGGTCGCAGCACTTTCGGCCAATGGCGCTCGGGTCCTGATGGTGGGCGACGGGCTGAACGATACCGCAGCGCTTGCGGGCGCGCATGTGTCGATCTCGCCCGCCTCTGCGCTTGATGCGGCACGCACGGCATCAGACATCGTGTTGCTGGGTGCCGACCTCGCCCCGGTTGCCGATGCGGTGCGGGTGGCGGTACTGGCGCGGCGCCGGATCAAGCAGAACTTCGCCATTTCGCTGATCTACAACGTGGTCGCGGTGCCGATTGCGATTTTGGGCTTCGCCACACCCTTGGCCGCGGCCTTGGCGATGTCGCTCTCATCCGTTACGGTATCGCTCAATTCGCTGCGACTGAAATGAGACCCTGATGGACGCTCTGGTCTACCTGATCCCGACATCGCTGGCCTTGGGGGGTATCGGCCTTGCGGCGTTTGTCTGGAGCCTGCGGCACCGGCAATATGAAGACCCCAAGGGCGACGCAGAGCGGATCTTGAACCCCGAGTGGGACGATCACCCCAAGCCCTGAGCGCGCTCAGGGGCCGATCACCGCGCAATCAAGCTGACGTGCCGCAAGCCGACGGCAGGCCATTTCGGCGAGTTGTTGCGGCATGCCCACGAATGTGGCGTCAAACCCGCCCTTGCGATTGGCGACCTTACGCAGCGCTTCGCCAAGGGTTTCGGCCTCCATAAGCGCAGTCTGCAACAGCACCCGCTCGGCCTGATAGCTGGTCGAGAACTTGCCAAGCGAAACACCCCACTGCTGCCCGCCAGAGGTGGAAAGCCGCGTGATCACCTCAGGCATCGCTTGCGGCGCGGGGGCCGGGGGCGTGAGCGAGGTCAGGATCAAGCCTTCAGGGCGGGGTGCCGGATGCGCAAACGGCGCGGTCGGTGCAGCGTCAGGTGCCGTTGCGGGCATTGCGGCCAGTTGCAGCGTTTCGGGCTGCGGGGCTTCGGTTGTGGTGAATGCGGGCAAGGTGGGCGCAGGTTCGGGGCGCGCGCTGGCCACGGCCGGGGCGGTTTCAAGCGCCACTGCGGGCGCCGAGGCCGCCGCTGCGACCGGGGTATCGGAGGCGGTCAAAGCACCGTCAGAGCTGGTCGCCAAAGGCGCGGTGCGGCGTGGCGCCGGCAATGGGCGGGGTGAACTGGCCATGGCAAATTCGGAAATCGCGGCCGCGGGGTCGGGCGTCGCGGCGACGATCTCGACCGTGGCAAGACTGGCAGCGGGTTCAGGCGCAGGCTCTATCGCGAGCGTGGCCAGTTGCGCTGCCAGGTCCGCGACTTCGCCGTCGTCGGACGCGATGAGCGCTGCGGTCGCGACAGGTGGGCTCTCGGAAAACGGCGGGGCGGCGATCAGTTGCAGGGTCTCGGGCTGCGGCGCCTCGGATTGCGCAAATGCCGGGCCGGTGGGGGCGGCGGCACTGGCGGCGGACTCGGCGGCGGGTTCGGCGTTGAGCGCCTCGGGGCGCGGCACCGGAAGCGGGGCTGCGGCAAGCCCGAGTGTCTCAGGTTGTGCGGGTTCGGAAGCAACAAATGCAGGGCCGGGGGCAATCGCTTCGGCAACGGCAAGCGGCGCGCTGTCGTTTGTGCTGGCGCTTTGGCGCGGCAGCGGGCGCGGGCTGGTTTGCACGGCGCCCGAAACGCGGATTGTCTTGGCACCCGTGCTGCCTTGCGCAACGGCTGCCGGTCGCTGCGGCGCGCTGTACGCCGGCTTGGCAGGGCGCTGTTCGCGCACCCGCGTGGGCGCCTTGGCGAAGCCCAGGTCCAGCAGTTCGACCATCTTGGCGTTGCGCTGCGGCGTCGAGGTGCCGCCAAACACCGTTGCGATGATGCGCTCACTGCCACGTTCGGCTGAGGCGGTCAGGTTGAACCCGGCGGCGTTGGTAAACCCGGTCTTGATCCCGTCAGCGCCTTTGTAGCTGTCAAGAAAGCGGGTGTTGGTGTTGTTGACAGAGGCCAGCCCAGCATCGGCGGAGCGGCGCGAAAACAGGTTGTAATACTCCGGGTAGTCGTAAAACAGGTGCCGCCCCAGAACGGTCATATCGCGGGCGGTCGAAAGGTGGCCGCTTTCGGTCAGGCCATTGGCATTCTTGAACGTCGAATTCTTCATGCCAAGGGCCTTGGCGGTGCGTGTCATGCGCGCGCCAAAAGCGGGAACAGACCCTTCGATTGCCTCTGCGATGGCGGTGGCGGCGTCATTGGCCGATTTGATCGCGGCGGCGCGGATAAGGTAGCGAAGCGCGATTTTTTGCCCGGCACGCAGGCCAAGCCGCGAGGGTTGTTCTTTTGCTGCGCGCGCCGAAACGGTGACCAGGGTATCAAGGCTGATCTCGCCGTGCTCGATCGCCTCAAATGCGACGTAGAGCGTCATCATCTTGGTGAGCGACGCGGGGTGCAGGCGGGTGTCGGCATTGGTAGAATGCAGCACCTCGCCGGTGCGCGCATCCATCACCAACGCCGCGTAGGGCGCCGCCGACGCAAATGCCGGCAAAAGTGCCATAACCAGTGCCAATAGCCCGAAACGGACCCAGCGCATAAGCTTGGTCAACGGTCTGCCCTCTACTGCCTCATGCCCCTTTTCAGATCGGGGCTTATATGCTCGCCGCCACGCTAGCACGCCGGGGCGCGCCTGAAAACACACATAATTCAACGGCTTTCATGGTGTGGTCAGGGTGCATCATCGATGTATCTAGTGATAGGTGCACGCGCGCGATCAGCTACCAGATGTTCCTGTTATCCGGGGCAGCAAAAACCGCGTCGGCAGCGCCAAAACCGATGACGGAGACATGGCACCAATGCGCCCCGTTGGCCGCCCCGTGGGCGGCCTTGGCGCACGCAGGGCAATGGCAGGGCTTTTCAGCGCCGCCAATGTGCCTATATTGCCTTTGCCGCAAGACCTCGAATCCCGCAAGGAACGCGCGTGACCCGACGCCCCGACACCATGGCCGACCGCGAGGACGACCCCGACACCCGCACCGGGGTTGCAACCCAGACGCGCACCAAGACCGCGCGCCCGCCGCTTTACAAGGTGATGTTGCTGAACGACGACTACACGCCGATGGAGTTTGTCGTGCACATTCTGGAGCGGTTCTTTGGCCTCAGCCATGCGCAGGCGTTCGAGATAATGCTGACGGTGCACAAGAAGGGGCTGGCGGTGGTCGGTGTCTTCAGCTTCGAGATTGCTGAAACCAAGGTGGCGCAGGTGATGGATTTTGCGCGCCGCCACCAGCACCCGCTGCAGTGCACAATGGAAAAGGAATAGCCGGGCATGGCCGATCCGCGCATTTCGCTGGCGCTCGCGGCGCCCGGTGCGTTGCCGCCTGCAGGGCGGATCTTGCTGTTGCGGCCGCGCGCCGAGCATGATCTGGGCGCCTTGCCGCGCGCGCGGCTGCATCTGGTGCAGGGGTTCCGCCCCGATTTCGAGGCGCTTGCGGCGCAGGGCTATGCGGTTTCGCCCGGGCCCGAAGGCACCTATGCCGCCGCATTCGTGTTCGTGCCGCGCGCGCGCGCCGAGGCCGAGGCGCTCTTGGCCGAGGCGGCGGCGCGGGTGGCCCCCGGTGGGCCGATCTGGGTGGATGGCGCCAAGACCGATGGCATCGACGGCATCTTGAAGTCGCTGCGCGCAAGGCTGCCGGTGGACGAGCCAATTTCAAAGGCACACGGCAAGATCTTTCGATTTTCCGCGCCCGGCCCGGATGCTTTGGCAGACTGGCGCGGTCGGCGTTTTACCCCGGCCCCCGGTTTTTCGACGGTGCCCGGCGTCTTTTCGGCCGAGGCGGTGGATCGCGGCTCGGTCTTGCTGGGCGCCGCCTTGCCCGCGCGGCTGCCTGCACGCGTGGCCGACCTTGGCGCGGGCTGGGGCTGGCTTGCGGCGCAGATTTTGGCGCGCGAGGGGGTCGAGGAATGCCATCTGATTGAGGCCGAACACGCGGCACTGGCCTGCGCGCGCGAAAACATAACCGACCCGCGCGCGCGATTTCACTGGGTGGATGCACGCAGCTATCGCCCGGATGTGCGGTTTGGTGCGGTGGTGATGAACCCCCCCTTTCACACCGCCCGCAGCGCTGACCCGGCACTTGGCGTTGCATTTATCGCGGCGGCGCAGGCGATGCTGTCGCTTTCTGGCACGCTCTACATGGTGGCCAACCGCCACCTGCCCTATGTCGCACACCTCAAGACGCTGTTTCGCGACGTTGACGAGCTGGGCGACGACCCCGGCTATCGGTTGATCCGGGCGGCACGGCCGATGGCGGCGGGCAAGCCGCGGCTCACCCCACAGTCTCGCGCCGGGCGCTGAGATCGGGTAACGTCGCCGCGAGAATCAATCCGCGGGGCCCCATGTCGATTTCCATTTCCGGCAAGACTGCCATTGTCACCGGCGCGGCCAATGGCATCGGCCTTGCGATTGCGCGGCACTTTGTTGAAAACGGCGCCAATGTGATGTTCGCTGATATCGACGAGGCGCGTCTGGAGATCGAGGTGGGCGATGGCAACGACGGCCCCGCGCGCTATTTCGCGGGCGACCTTTGCCAGAAGCTGACACTCGCCAATCTGCTTTCGGCTACGCTCGATGCGTTTGACCGGGTCGATATTCTGGTCAACGCGGCGCGGGTGATTGTGCCGGGCGACCCGCTTTGCGCGGATGAGGCGCTGCTGCTTTCAATGTTGCAGCAAAACCTGATGTCAGGGCTGCGCCTAAGCCAGATGACCGCCAAGCGGATGCTTGCCCAGGCCGAAAAAGATAGCGGGCAGGGTGGCCCGGCGGGAAGCATCATCAACATATCAACCATTGCGGCGCGACGCGCGCAGCCCGAATTGTTGGCCTACTCGATCTCCTGTGCGGCGGTCGAACAGGCGACCCGGTCGCTGGCGATGGCGCTTGCGCCGCGCGGCATCCGGGTGAATTGCGTTGCCTTCGGCTCTGTGATGAGTTCCAGCCTGCAGGGCGCGCTGAAGGAGCACGGCGGCTGGCGCGAAGAGATTACCCAAGGCACCCCGATGCGGCGGATTGCCGGGGCGGGTGAGTTGGCCGAAGCGGTGCAGTTTCTCGCATCGGATGGCGCGGGGTTTATTACCGGGCAGGTGCTGACCGTCGATGGCGGGCGCGCGCTTGGCGATGCGATTTCGGTGCCCGCGTTCTGAGCGCTACTGCGGGTAAAGCGCGCGGCATTGCGCGATTTCGGCATTCGCGATGCGCTGAAGTTCGGCGCGCTTGGCGGCAAGACCATCGCGCTTGCGTGTTTCGGCCGCCGGATCAATCGGCACGCGGCGTTGCAGAGTGACCGTGACCGGCTCGAAACACAGGCTTTGCTGCGGCGGCTGCGGCGGCGCGCCGGGGGGCGCGGGCGGTGCCGGCTTGGTGCAGCGCACCCATTGCATGTTGGTCTGCTGATATTCCTCCCACGCGTAGCCGCGGGCAAGATTGCCCTCAACGTCTGCCAGCAGTTTCTCGACCGATTCAAGTTCTTGCGTCGCGCGCCAGATGCAACGCTCTTGCGGCGTGCCGCAGGCGAGAAGGGTCAAGACCAGTGCAAAAGGCAGCAGGCGGATGGCGCGGCGCATGGCAATCTCCGATCGGTTCTGGCACAGCATTGCGCCAGACGCGGCGTTTGGCAATTCCCGACAGGCGCGGGTTTTGCTAGTAAGCGGCTCGGGAGATCGACGAGGGGCACATGGCGGGCGAGTTTGAAAGCGAAAAGGCTGCTGCGGCGGCGTGGTTCGGCGAATTGCGCGACAGGATTGTGGCGGCGTTCGAGGCTGTAGAGGCCGAAGCTGACGGGGCAGCGCCGGGGCGCTTTGAAGTGACACGGACACACCGATCTGCGCCCGATGGTGGCGAAGCGGGCGGCGGGCTGATGAGCGTGATGCGCGGCGGGCGGGTGTTTGAAAAGGTGGGGGTGAATATCTCGACTGTCTGGGGCAGGCTTGGGGCGCGCGCGCAAACGGCAATGGCGGCGCGCGGCGTGCCGGGGATGGCTGAAGACCCGCGTTTCTGGGCCTCGGGGATAAGCCTTGTCGCGCACATGCAAAACCCGCATGTGCCCGCCGTGCACATGAACACCCGGATGTTCTGGACCCCCGGCGCGACTTGGTTTGGCGGTGGCGCCGACCTTAACCCCTGCATCGAATACCCTGAGGACACGGGCCATTTTCACGACCAGTTGCGCGCCGCCTGCGAAGCCCATGCGCCCGACTATTACCCGCGATTCAAAGCTTGGGCCGACGAGTATTTCTTTGTGCCGCACCGGGGCCGCGCGCGCGGCGTGGGCGGGATTTTCTTTGATGATCTCGCCACCGGAGATTGGGCCGCCGATTTTGCATTTACCCGTTCGGTGGGTGCGGCGTTTCTGCCCGCCTACCTGCCGCTGGTGGCGCGGCGGCGCGACATGCGCTGGGGCGAGGCTGAAAAGGATACGCAACTGATCCACCGCGGGCTTTATGCCGAATACAACCTCGTCTATGACCGGGGCACCAAATTCGGGCTGGAATCCGGGCATGACGCGAACGCGGTTCTGATGAGCCTGCCGCCGCTGGCGAAGTGGGTTTAGGCGGCACGGTCAGTTTTACCCGCGCTGCCCGGTTTGGCTTTGGCGCGCAATCAGGCTATACAGCGGCCATGTTAACCGCTAAGGGGCGCGCTTCGCGCCAATTGCGCCCAATCCGAAAGTATCCAGATGACCCAGTTCGACGGCGTGCACGCAGCTTTGGCGCAAAGCCTTGCGGCCAAGGGCTATTCCGAGTTGACGCCGGTGCAACTGGCGGTGCTGGAACCCGCAGCGGCGACGGCCGATCTTCTGGTTTCGGCGCAAACCGGGTCGGGCAAGACCGTGGCGTTCGGGTTGACGATTGCGGCACAGCTATTGGGCGACGCGGCGCGAATGGGACCTGCGGATATTCCGCGCGCGTTGATCATTGCCCCCACGCGCGAGTTGGCGATGCAGGTGAAGCGTGAGCTGGACTGGCTTTATGCCCCGGCGGGCGCGATGATTGCCGCCTGCGTGGGCGGCATGGATGCGCGCGCCGAACGCCGCGCGCTCGAACGTGGCGCACATATCGTGGTGGGCACGCCGGGGCGCATCTGCGACCACATGCGGCGCGGCGCGCTCGATCTGTCGGCGCTGGCCGTGGCGGTGCTTGACGAGGCCGACGAAATGCTTGACCTCGGCTTTCGCGAGGATCTGGAGTTCATCCTGAAGGCGGCGCCCATCGAGCGGCGCACCTTGATGTTCTCGGCTACCGTTTCGCGGGAAATTGCGGCACTGGCCAAGAGCTTTCAACGCGACGCGCGGCGGGTTTCGACCTTGGCCGAGCGCGAGCAACACCACGACATCGAATACCGCGCGCTTCTGGTCGATCAGTCCGACCGGGAAAACGCGATTGTCAACGTGTTGCGCTATTACGAGGCGCGCACGGCGCTGGTGTTCTGTTCCACCCGCGCCATGGTCACGCATCTTACCGGGCAGGGCAATCGCGTTTGGCTTAGACGTTTGATAAGCTCTTGAGAAGGCTGAGAAGAAACGCATCGCTCCACCCGGCGCGCTTCAGTTTGATCGAGAGCGAGCCCTTGGATGTGTCGCGGCGGGC
>JAHYIZ010000061.1 GCA_019429405.1 Paracoccaceae bacterium | reverse complement strand
TAGGTGATTTGGACCTGATCCGCGTATCTCCATACCGGCCCGCGGCATGTGAAAAGCCGCACAGTGAGGCCTGACACATGACCGCACTCGATCACATGCCAAGAAGGTCAAAATTTTCCTTGCACAACGGGAGGCATCCACACATGGCTTCCGCGACAAGCGTGGCATTCGGGCCGACTGTCCTGAGCGAGCGCGACACCACTCATTTCGGTTGGCTCCGCCACGCCGCCGCAAAATCGCGCTCGTCGGCGTTCCACTCGGGGTGATCGTCATCCCAATAGCGCATGATCTAATAAAGGCGGCGCCCGTAGAGGCTGCCCGCGCTGGCACGCGCCTGCGCGACAAAGTGGCGAAAAAGCTCAGGTCCAGGTCCGAATGCCGTGTGGTCGACGTAGCCATCAAGCGACACATTCATTCCGAACACGAGCTTTGCCATGCATCAACCCTCGCCCATGGTTCCCTAGCGGCGGCGCAGGTAGCCGGTGCCGAAGATGGTATCGGTCTCGATCAGGTTCACCCGCAACATGCCGTCGGCCACCGGTACATAAACCAGCCGGAAGGCAAAGCGCTGCTTTTCGGCCATTTCCTTTTCGCTGAACCCGGCAAGGCGGCGGTATTCGCCAGCACAGGCCACGCCTTCGCCTTCGGGCACTGGCGCGCTGAGCGCGATCTGCGAGCGGCGCATGCCGTCGAACAGGTGCACGTCGAGCTTGCAGGCATCGGCCCGTGGCACGTCGCGCAGCGTCGCATAAAGCGCGGTCAGCGGGTCCACCGTGCCGCCCTGCGTTTCAGGCTTTACGTCGCCGGTTTGCGGCGGGCGCGGCGGGCTGTAGGTTTTGACCTGCGGCACCCCCGCGCGGTATTCCATCACCGATTGCGAAACCCGGCTGCCGGTATCGGCAACCTCGCTGTAGCGCGCGGGCACATAGCGGCCACCCCGCACCCGCCCTGCGGCCTCGGCGTCATAGCGCACTTTGGCCACCAACCGCACAAGGCCCGCGCTTTGCAGGGTGCCGCTGGCGTGGTAATCGTTGCCGTTGACCGAACCGGTCAGCGTCAGCCTTCCTGCGCGCAGGCCCCGCAGCACCACATCGAACACGATCAGATCGGTCTGCACTGTCGCCGGTGCCGCCGCTGGCCCCAGCGTCGCCAGCACCGTGGCTCCTATCGCGCCGATCCGGCCAAATTTTCGCACAAGCTTGTTCACCGAGGTTCGTCCCAATGCGATTACACGGCCATATTGGCCCAACCTCTGGACATACACGGCCCATTGCGGGCAAGAAAGCCCCATGGCCGTCACATCTGATGACGGTCTCGTCACGAAGCGCAGGATTCCGCCGATGCACCGCCCCGATCTCGCCGACGCCGTGCTTGCAGGCGACCGCCGCGCCTTGGCCCGCGCCATCACGCTGGTCGAAAGCGGGCGCGCCGATCACCGCGCCGAGGCGGTGACGCTGCTGGAAAGGCTGGCAAAATCTGGTCGGCAGGCGCTTCGTATCGGGCTTTCGGGCACGCCGGGTGTGGGCAAATCGACCTTCATCGAGGCTTTCGGGCTGATGCTGACGGGGCAGGGGTTGCGCGTTGCGGTGCTGGCGGTCGACCCGTCGTCGGCGCGATCTGGCGGCTCGATTCTTGGCGACAAGACGCGCATGGAGCGGCTGAGCCGCGACCCCCTTGCCTTCATCCGCCCCTCGCCAAGTCAGGCCCAGCTTGGCGGCGTGGCGCGCCGCACGCGTGAGGCGGTAGCACTTTGCGAGGCGGCGGGGTTCGATGTGGTGCTGATCGAGACCGTCGGCGTCGGCCAATCGGAAACACTGGTGGCCGAAATGACAGACCTTTTCGTGTTGCTGCTGGCGCCAGCCGGGGGCGACGAATTGCAGGGCGTCAAACGCGGCATCATGGAAATTGCCGACCTGATCCTGGTGAACAAGGCCGATGGCGACCTGCGCCCCGCCGCGCTGCGCACCCTGTCCGATTACTCCGGCGCGCTACGCCTGTTGCGCCGCCGCAAGCAAGACCCAGAGGGCTTCCCCAAGGCGCTGCCGGTTTCGGCACTGCAAACCGAAGGGCTGGCCACCGCGTGGGACGAGATGCGCGCACTCGCCGCGTGGCGTCGCGAACAGGGCCATTTCGCCGCGCGCCGCGCCGAACAGGCCCGCGCGTGGTTCGAAGCCGAGGTGCGCGCGGGCCTGCTCGCCCGGCTGACCGAAGACCCGGCTGCCCGCGTTGCCCTTGCCGAATTGGGCGACGCCGTGGCCATGGGCCGTGCGACCCCGGCAGCGGCGGCGGCCGAGATGTTGTCGAAGCTGGGCTAGCCGCGCCGCCGCGATTTTGCGCGATCGGGGATTTCCTTCTGCCCGGTACGCCGCGCCTTTTTGCGCTGGCCCGATACCCCCTTTCCCGGCCCATCGTGGCAGGCTATATGCCGCGCCATGACCCAGCTTGATCGCATTCGCAACTTTTCCATCGTGGCCCATATCGACCACGGCAAATCCACCCTCGCTGACCGGCTGATCCAGTCGACCGGCACCGTCGCCGACCGCGACATGAAGGCGCAAATCCTCGACAGTATGGATATTGAGCGCGAGCGCGGCATCACCATCAAGGCCCAGACCGTGCGGCTGGAATACAAGGCCCGCGATGGCCACACCTATACGCTCAACCTGATCGACACCCCCGGCCACGTCGATTTCGCCTATGAGGTTTCGCGCTCGATGCGCGCCGTCGAAGGCTCGCTTCTGGTGGTCGATGCCAGTCAAGGTGTCGAGGCGCAGACGCTGGCCAACGTTTACCACGCGCTCGATGCCGGGCACGAGATCGTGCCGGTCTTGAACAAGATCGACCTGCCCGCCGCCGAACCCGACCGCATCAAGCAGCAGATCGAGGATGTGATCGGGCTTGATGCCCACGACGCGATCCTGATTTCGGCCAAATCCGGCCTTGGCATTCCCGAGGTGCTTGAGGCCATCGTGCACCGCCTGCCCGCGCCCAAGGGCGACCGCACAGCGCCGCTCAAGGCGATGCTGGTAGATAGCTGGTATGATGCCTACCTTGGCGTCGTCGTGATGGTGCGGATCATGGACGGGGTGATGCGCAAGGGCGACCGCATCAAGATGATGCAGACCGGCGCCACCTACGGCATCGAAAAGCTCGCCGTGCTGAAGCCGAAAATGGTTGATATCGCCGAGCTTGGCCCCGGCGAGATCGGCGTGTTCACCGCGCAGATCAAGCAGGTCCGCGATACCCGCGTGGGCGATACCATCACCCATGAACGCGCGCCCTGCGCCACAGCGCTGCCCGGCTTCAAGCCCGCGCAACCGGTGGTGTTCTGCGGCCTCTTCCCCGTTGACGCCGCCGATTTTGAGGCGCTGCGCGAGGCGATCGAAAAGCTTACGCTCAACGACGCCTCCTTCACCTCCGAGATGGAAACCTCTGCCGCGCTCGGCTTTGGTTTTCGCTGCGGCTTTCTTGGCCTGCTGCACCTCGAAGTGGTGCGCGACCGGTTGGAGCGGGAATACAACCTAGACCTTATCACCACCGCGCCCTCGGTCGTCTACCACCTGCACATGCGCGACGGCACCCTGCGCGAGCTGCACAACCCCGCCGACATGCCCGACCTGACGCTGGTCGATCACATCGAGGAGCCGCGCATCAAGGCCACGATCATGGTGCCCGATGAGTACCTCGGCGATGTGCTGAAGCTCTGCCAGGACCGGCGCGGCATCCAGCTTGACCTGACCTATGCGGGCAGCCGCGCCATGGTGGTCTATGATTTGCCGCTGAACGAGGTGGTGTTCGATTTCTACGACCGCCTCAAATCGGTCTCCAAGGGCTACGCCAGCTTTGACTACGCGATCACCGGCTACCGCGAGGATTTTCTGGTGAAAATGTCGGTGCTGGTCAACGATGAACCGGTCGATGCGCTTTCGATGATGGTGCACCGCGACCGGGCAGAGCTGCGCGGCCGCGCCATGGTGGAAAAGCTCAAAGAGCTGATCCCGCGCCACATGTTCAAGATCCCGATCCAGGCGGCCATCGGCAGCCGCGTGATCGCCCGCGAAACCCTGAGTGCGATGCGCAAGGACGTGACGGCGAAGTGCTACGGCGGCGATGCGACGCGGAAACGGAAGCTGCTGGACAAGCAGAAGGCCGGGAAGAAGAAGATGCGGCAGTTCGGCAAGGTCGAGATTCCGCAGGCGGCATTTATATCGGCGTTGAAGATGGATGGGTGAAATGATGAATCCTTTCTCAAGAAAATATTTGCCTACGGAGGTCTTTACGCCTCGGGCGGCAACCGTGAATGAAAATATGTATGTGGATCGTTCAGATCTCGAGGCGGTTCTGAAGAAGCATGCGGTCGGAACACGGCACTTGATTATACACGGCGAAAGCGGAAATGGAAAAACTTGGCTTTATAAGAAGGTCTTTGCTGATATTGATTTGCCATATTTGGTGGTGAACTTGGCCAATGCATCTAGGCTTGGTTCGCTCCAGGCTGCATTGAAAGACAAGTTGGCAAAGAGGTCTCCGGATGAACGGCTGTCGCAAAAGGTCATACAAAAGAGCGGCGGGGCGAGCGTTCAAGTTATTAGTGCGGATTACTCCGACCAGAGAATTTTTGAAATGGTTGAGCGAGAGCCACTCGAAGCTCTTATGGCCCTTTTGAGAAGGGAGGCGGGCAAGAAAACGGCACTGATCGTTCTCGACAATTTTGAGCAGATCATTGGGAACAGGGCTCTTATAAAAGAATTGAGCGATGCGCTCATCCTCTTAGATGATGATGATTATGCGAAATTTAACGTCAGATTCTGCATCGTTGGAGTACCATCTGATATCCGGGATTACCTAGCCGAGCACTCAGCGATTGAGACTGTAGCGAATAGGGTTGTTGAGATTCCTGAGGTTGCCCGGTTAACTCAGCATGAATCGGAGATGCTTGTTGAGAAGGGATTTTCGCTACTGAATATCGCGTGCGACAAGCGGCTTGTTTTGGAAATAATTTGGAAGACTGACCGAATCGCCCAACACCTTCATGAATTGGGCCTAGAGATCGCACAGCGCTGTGCAATGGCTGGGAGCGCCGTTAGCGATGAAATTCTAGAAACGAGCATTGTGAGCTGGGTGGCAAGTTCATTCTCATCAGTTCGCGAAGCGCTCGATCACAATTTGAATGCGAGGGACACAAAGGCCGGACGCAGGAACCAAGTTATTTATGCGCTGGGCTGCCTGAAGTTGGAAGACTTCAAATACACTGACGTTGAGGAAGCAGTCAGAAAGGAGTTTTCTGAAAGCACTAGAGGTGTCACATTGAATGTTGTTCAGACACTTAGTGCACTAGCGGGTGGAGATTTTCCGTTAATTAAACGAGTCCCAAAGGGTGATGCTTATCGGTTTGTGAATCCGAAGTTAAAGATCGCAATACGGGTGATTTTGCACAAGGTGTCGAGTGGAAAAGCTGAAAAGCTCCCGAGATTTACCTGATTACGGTCGTGCGGCACTTTGTATAACTATATTCCCAGCTCCGCCCGATTTGCCCCGAGCAAACCGGACCGCGCCTGCCTGCCCCTTGGCAGGCGCGAAAAGCGCGCTCCCGGCCCGCCCGACGCGGGCGGGCGTTCGGCGGGGAAACCGTCCACTGGACGGTTTCTGATCCCGCCTCACCCCAGGCAGGCGTGCCCCGATTAATGCCTGACAGAGCCAACTGTGAGCCTCTTGCCCTCCGCCCCACGCCTTCCCCCTGTGTCAGGGATGTTGTCCGCTGCTCTACTTTTCCTCTATTTCTCAGGTGGGCGGGATAGGATGATGATTTGGGATACTCACCGGAACGCAAAACGGCCGTGCTGAAGCGGATGCTTCCGCC
>JAHYIZ010000060.1 GCA_019429405.1 Paracoccaceae bacterium | reverse complement strand
GCCACAGCCACAGCCGATGCGGGCGCCCAGCCCAGCCCCACGCCGCAAAGGCGAGAGGCGACCACCGCCACCCCCACCTCAGACATTCCCGCCCCGCCCGCAGCCCCCCCCGCACCCGCAGCCGGTCACGCGCCCCCCTCCTCGCCCCCTGCGGGGAAGGGCCGGAGTGGCGTGGCGCCCCCCCGCGCCACAGCGCCCCATGGCGCGGGCCTTCCAAGCCGTGGCGGCCTGACCCCGGCGCAATCCGCCTCAGAACCCCCCGCCCCCACGCCGCACGACTCGCCACAACAGGCGCCGGGGGCAAGCGCCGCCGCCCTGCCCCGGCTGATCATCGGCGCGCGGCTGGTGCTGGCCGACAGCGCGGTGGAATGGCTGGCGCTGGTGCCCGACCGCGCCGCCTACGCCCGGCTCTCGCGGCTGCTCAGCCTTGGCAAGCGGCGGGCAGCAAAGGGCGCGTGCCATCTGACCGAGGCCGACCTTATGGCGGGCGCTGAAGGGCTGATCCTGATCGCGCTGCCACCTGACCCGCTCGATGCGCAGGTCGCCCACGCCGCCGCCCCGGCGCTTGCCCGCATGGCGCGGCGCTTTCCCGCCATGGCCTACCTTGGCGCCGCCCCCCGCTATGACGGGCGCGACGGCGCGCGGCTGGCCGCCACGCTGGCGCTGTCGCAGGCGGCAACGCTGCCGATGGTGGCGCTGGGCGATGTGCTCATGCACCACGGATCGCGCCGCCGCCTCGCCGATGTGCTGACCTGCCTGCGCGAGGGCTGCACGATTGACAGCATCGGCGCCCGCGCCCTGCCCAATGCCGAACGCCGCCTGCGCAGCGCGCAGGAAATGGCACGGCTTTTTCGCGCCTACCCCGCGGCCCTTGCCCGCAGCGTGGAAATTGCCAACCGCTGCGGCTTTTCGCTCGACGAGCTTTCCTACCAATACCCTGATGAGATCACCGATGGCGAGGCGCCGCAGGCCCGCCTTGCGCGGCTGACCGACCTCGGCCTTGCCCGGCGCTTTCCCGCAGGCGTGCCCGAAAGCACCGCCGCCAAGGTGGCCAAGGAACTTGGCATCATCGCGGACCTCGGCTTTGCCGCCTATTTCCTGACCGTGCATGACATCGTGGCCTTTGCCCGCGCGCGCGGCATCCTCTGCCAAGGGCGCGGCTCGGCGGCCAACTCGGTCATCTGCTACGCGCTTGGCATCACCGAGGTACACCCCGATACCATCGCCATGGTGTTCGAGCGCTTCATGTCGAAGGCGCGCGGCGAGCCGCCCGATATCGACGTCGATTTTGAACATGAGCGGCGCGAAGAGGTGATCCAGCACATTTACGAACGCTACGGGCGCCACCGCGCCGGGCTGACCGCCGTGGTGATCCACTTTCGCACCCGCGCCGCAATCCGTGAGGTCGGCAAGGTGATGGGGCTTTCGGCCGATATGGTGGCGGCGATTGCGGGGCTTGGCTGGGGCTGGGGCGCGCGCCCGCCAAACCCGGACCGCCTGCGCGAGCTGGGCCTTGACCCCGAGGAGCCGCGCCTTGCCATGACCTTGCGGCTGATCAGCGAAATCATCGGCTTTCCGCGCCACCTCAGCCAGCATGTCGGCGGCTTCGTGATCACCCGCGACCGGCTTGATGAAATCTGCCCGATCGAGAACGCAGCGATGGAAGACCGCACCATCATCGAATGGGACAAGAACGATATCGACGCGCTCGGCATCCTCAAGGTCGATATCCTCGCACTCGGCATGCTGACCTGCATCCGCAAATGCTTTGACCTTGTGGCCGAGCAGAGCGGCCCGCGCTTCAGCCTCGAAAACCTGCCGCGTGAGGATGCGCGCACCTATGACATGCTCTGCGATGCCGATGCGGTGGGGGTGTTTCAGGTCGAAAGCCGGGCGCAGCTGAACTTTCTGCCACGCATGCAGCCGCGCAAGTTCTATGATCTGGTGATCGAGGTGGCGATCATCCGGCCCGGTCCGATTCAGGGCGGCATGGTGCACCCCTATATCCGCCGCCGTCAGGGGCTGGAGGTGCCCGAGATCCCCTCGCCCGAACTGCGCGCGGTGCTGGGGCGCACGCTTGGCGTGCCGCTCTTTCAGGAACAGGCGATGCAGATCGCCATCGTCGCCGCCGGCTTTTCGGCAGAAGAGGCCGACCGGCTGCGCCGATCCTTGGCCACCTTCAAGCGTATGGGCACCATCGGCACCTTCCGCGACCGTTTCGTGGCGGGCATGCTGGACCGCGGCTATGCCCCCGATTTTGCGGCCCGCTGTTTTGCCCAGATCGAGGGTTTTGGCGAATACGGCTTTCCCGAAAGCCACGCGGCCAGCTTTGCGCTGCTGGTCTACGCCTCAGCCTACCTCAAACGCCACCACCCCGCCGCCTACGCCTGCGCACTTCTGAATTCGCAGCCGATGGGCTTTTACGCCCCGGCGCAGATCGTGCGCGACCTGCGCGACCATGGGGGCGAGGTGCGCCCGGTGGCGGCCAACTTCAGCCATTGGGATAACACGCTTGAGCCGCGCGCCGATGGCCGCCTTGCGTTGCGGCTGGGGTTTCGCCAGATCAGGGGCATGCGCGAGGAAGATGCGGGCTGGGTGGTGGCGGCGCGCGCCAACGGCTACCCCGATGTCGAAAGCCTGTGGCGCCGCGCCGGGGTGCCCCCCGCCACGCTGGAACGGCTGGCCGAGGCCGACGGCTTCACCTGCATGGGTCTGCCGCGCCGCGATGCGCTTTGGCAGGTGCAGGCGCTGAAGGGCCCCGGTCCGCTGCCGCTCTTTGCCGGGGCCGCCGAGGGCGAGGGCATCGTGGAAGGCCCCGTCCCCCTGCCCGCAATGACCCTGGGCGAAGCGGTGGTGGATGATTACCTCTCGCTGCGCCTTTCATTGCGCGCGCACCCGATGGAGCTTTTGCGCCCCAGCCTGCCCGGCATCACCGCCGCCGCCCATCTGGCCGAGGCCCCCGCGCGGGTTTCGGTCTGCGGCCTCGTCATCACCCGCCAGCGCCCCGGCACCGCCTCGGGCGTGGTGTTCGTGACGCTGGAAGATGAAACCGGCGTGTGCAACGTGGTCGTGTGGCCGCGCATCTATGCCACCTTCCGCCGCGCCGTGATTTCGGGGCGGCTCTTGCGTGTGACCGGGCGGCTGGAACGGCAAAGCGGGGTCACGCATCTCATCGCCGACGCCATCGAAGACCTCTCGGCGCTGTTGGGCACGCTTGGCCACGCCGGAATGGCCGCCATTGACCCCGGCACCGCGCGCGGAGACGAGCTGCACCGCCCCGTACCCCCGCGCACCCCCGCCCGCGCCCACCACCCGCGCGAGCAGGCCAAAAAGCTGTTCCCCAGCCGGGATTTCCATTGAATGCGCTTCAACTCGCGCCGCGCAACAATTCCAGCGGCTGAAATACCGGCCCCTCGGCGGTTTCGGCAAAATGCGCACGGATGTGAAAGACCTCGGCCAGCAAATCGGGCGTCAGCACCGCGCGCGGGGTGCCATCTGCCACCAGCCGCCCTTTTGAAAGCACCCAAAGCCGGGTGCAATGCCGCGCCGCCAGCCCCAGATCGTGCAACGAGGCCACCACCGCGCCGCCCGTCGCCGCCAGCCCCGCGAAAACCTGCATCGTGGCGATCTGCGCGGCCGGGTCGAGGCCCGCGATCGGTTCATCTGCCAAAAGCAGCGGCGCCTCTTGCGCCAGCGCGCGGGCGATCAGCACGCGCGCCTGCTCGCCGCCCGAAAGCTCGGTGGCCGCGCGCGCGCGCAAGCCCTGCAGGCCCATCCGGTCAAGTGCTTGCGCCACCGCCGCCGCGCCGCCGCCGCCATGCGGCATGCGCCCCAGCCGCACCACCGCCTCAACCGGCATCCCCCAGGCGATCTCGCGCGCTTGCGGCAGCCATGCGGCGGCGCGCGCGCGCGGCCCCAGCGCAAGCTGCGCCAGCGACGAGGTGCCCTCATGCGCCAGCATCCCGAGTGCGGCGCGCATCAGCGATGTTTTACCCGCGCCGTTCGGCCCCACCAGCCCGATCACCTCGCCCGGCCCCACCGAAGCGGTAACCTGCGCCACCACCGCAACACCACCGCGCCGCACCGTCAGATTTTCCAGTCGCAGCAACATCATGCGCCCTCACGCCCGATGCGGCGGATCATCCGCAGAAAGAACGGCGCGCCCACCAGCGCGGTCAGCACCCCCAGTTTGAGGTCGCGTTCGGGCACGATCAGCCGGGTGGCGATGTCGGCGGCCAGCAGCATCGCCGCGCCGCCCAGCGCCGACGCCGGCAGCAGCCGCGACGGCGCCGCCCCCACCGCGCCGCGCAAAAGATGTGGCACCACAAGGCCAACGAACCCCACCGCCCCGGTCACCGCCGTCGCCGCCCCCACCATCGCCGCCGTTCCCGCCACCACCCCAAACCGCAACCGTGGCAGCGACACGCCCAGGCTTGATGCCGCATCCTCGCCCAACGTCAGCGCATCCAACCCGCGCCCCAGCCGCAGCACGATCACCGCGCCCAGCGCAATAAACGGCGCCGCCAGCGCCACATGCTGCATCGAACGGTCGGCCAGCGACCCCATCATCCAGAACACGATTTCGGCGGCGGCATAGGGGCTGGGCGCAAGGTTCAGCACCAGCGCCGTCAGCGCCCCCGCAAGCGCCGACAGCGCGATGCCTGCCAAGATCAGCGTCAGCGCCCGCGCCTCGCGCCCGGCAAGCGCCAGCAGCAGCGCAACCGCCACCGCGGCCCCGGCCAAGGCCGCCAATGGTAACGCCAGCGCGAAGGCCGCATAGGCGCCGGTATGAATGGCGATCACCGCGCCCAGCGCAGCCGCACCCGAGGTGCCAATCAGCCCCGGTTCTGCCAGCGGGTTGCGCAGAAAGCCCTGCATCGCGGCGCCCGAAAGCCCCAGTGCCGCCCCCACCAGCACCCCTAAAAGCGCGCGAGGAAGGCGGATTTCGCGCAGCACCAGCCCCGCGGCGCCCTCGCCCGACCAAAGCGCCGCAAGGCTCGCGCGGGGACCGAGACCCGAGGCGCCGATCAGCAACGAGGCCAGAAACAGCACCGCGACCAGCCCCGATAACCAGATGAGCAACGCCCGATAGCTCATTGCGATGCCTTTATGTTTTCCAACTCGATGCGGCGACCATAGGCGGCAAGACCCGCCACCGCATCCGCCATCGCGGGCGCCGCGCACACCCATGCCGCATCACGCAGCCCATGCTCTACCCGCAGGCCAGCCAGCGCCGGATGCGCCAGAATCGCCTCGGCGCGGCTTGCCCCCGGCACCCCGGCGATCACCAGATCGGGCGCGGCCAACACCAGCGCCTCCAGATCAAGCCGCCCGCCCCAGTCAAGCCCCGGCCCCGCCACAAGGTTTTCGAACCCCGCCAGCGCCAAAATCTGCCCCTCAAGCGTTTTCGGCCCGTAGCCATAGCCGCCCGCCCCGTAAACTGCCGCGCGCAGCACCTGCGCCGGGCGCTCGATTGCCGCAAGGCGGGCATCGAAATCGGCCAGCACCGCCGCCGCCCGCGCGCCCTGCCCCAGCACCTCGCCCATGCGGGTGATCTTGGCGCGAATGTCAGGCACCGAAACGCCGGGCGAAAACTGCTCGACCGGCACCCCAAGACGGGTCAGCATCGCCAGCGTGCCGGGGTCCGACCAGACATCGGCCAGCACCAGATCGGGCGCGCGCAGGTAAATGTCCTCGGCGCCGCCCGTGGTCTGCGGCAGGCCCGCTGCCAGCGCGGCAAGGGCCGACATTTCGGCATCGGTCGCCAAGGGCGAAAGCGCCGCGATCTGCCCCGGCGCCGCGATCAGCAGCGCCAGCTGGTCGGTGCAGACATTCATCGAAACGACGCGCGCGGGCGGGGTGGCGGTGTCAGCCGCCACCCCGCCCGCCGCGCCGCAGGCCACGCCCGCTGCAAGCGCCAGTCCCCGCGCAAAAGCGCGGGGGCCGGAACGCCGCTCAGAAGCCTTTGCGCAAGCCCACATAAAACGCCCGGCCCCCCGTGCCATAGCCCGCAACC
>JAHYIZ010000025.1 GCA_019429405.1 Paracoccaceae bacterium | reverse complement strand
CCCTTTTCGGCTTCTTCTTCGCAAAAATACCCCGCGGGGGGTCCGGGGGGCGCGAAGCCCCCCGGCCTTGTCACGCAATCTCGATGTCGTATTTCTCGATCACCGTATTGGCCAGAAGCTTTTCGCACATCGCCCGCACTTCGGCCTCGGCGGCCGCGCGGTCGCGCGCGGCCAGTTCGATGTCGATCACCTTGCCCTGCCGCACCCGGCCGACATCGGCAAAGCCAAGCGTCGCCAGCGCATGGCGCACCGCCTCGCCCTGCGGGTCAAGCACTGCATCCTTCAGCATCACATGCACGCGCGCCTTCATGCACCCCTCCTCAGTTGATCAAAGTCGGCTTGGGCATCGTGGCGGCATTGGTGGGCAACACCCCCAGCCTGCGCGCGACCTCGGTATAGGCATCGGTCAGGCTGCCAAGATCGCGGCGGAACACGTCTTTATCAAGCTTCTGCCCGGTCTTCATATCCCACAGGCGGCAGCTGTCAGGGCTGATCTCGTCGGCCACGATCAGCCGCATGAAATCGCCGTCCCAGACGCGGCCGATCTCGATCTTGAAGTCGATCAGCTTGATGCCGACCGAATAGAACACGCCCGAAAGGAAATCATTGACGCGCAGCGCCAGGGCCACGATGTCGTCAAGGTCCTGCTGATTGGCCCAGCCAAAGGCGACGATGTATTCCTCGCTCACCATCGGGTCGCCAAGCGCGTCGTTCTTGTAGCTGTATTCGACAATCGGGCGCGGCAGCGCCAGGCCCTCTTCCAGCCCGAGCCGCTTGGCGATCGAGCCTGCGGCGAAGTTGCGCACGATCACCTCAAGCGGAATGATCTCGACCTGCCGGATCAGTTGCTCGCGCATGTTCAGCGTGCGGATGAAATGCGTGGGCACGCCGACATTGCCAAGCCCGGTCATGAAGAACTCGCTCAGGCGGTTGTTCAGCACACCCTTGCCCTCGAACACGGCCTTTTTCTGCGCGTTGAAGGCGGTGGCATCATCCTTGAAATACTGGATCAGCGTTCCCGGCTCGGGGCCTTCATAGAGGATCTTGGCCTTGCCTTCGTAAATCTTCTTGCGCCGAGGTGCCATGTGCTCTCCATTCGCTCGCCGCCCGCCAGCGGGCGCGCCGGGGCCAAGCGCGGCCCTTCGCCGCCGCTATAGGGCAAGGCCGCGCAACCCGCAAGGCAAAGGGCCGCGCCGGGGCTGTGCTGCCGGGGCTTGCAGCGCGGCCCCCGCGCGGGCATATGGAGGGGGAACCTTCACCTTTCCGAAAGGGGCCGCCATGACCACCTTTGACGACCGCGAAAATGCCTATGAGGCCAAGTTCGCACTCGACGCGCAACTGCAGTTCAGGGCCGAGGCGCGGCGCAACAAGCTCTTGGGCCTGTGGGCCGCAGCGCTGATGGGCAAATCCGAGGCCGAGGCCGCCGCCTACGCCAAAGAGGTGATCGCCTCCGATTTCGAGGAAGCGGGCGACGAAGACGTTTACCGCAAGGTCGCGGGCGATCTGGGCAGCCTCGCCGACGAAGCCACCATCCGCGCCAAGATGGCCGAGCTGAAGGCGCTGGCGAAAAAGCAGATTATCGAAGAGATCTGATCGCGGCTGCGGGGGCCACGGCGCCCGCATGAGCGTGCCTCATGTTCTCTTTGAACACTTGGAATTTGCCAGGCCCTGCCCGTCGTGGCATGGCCTGGCGCAGGGTTGCGCGGCGCCCTGCCGCAAGACCGCAGGCAATGAAAGGCCCCCGATGAGCGACGCGCTTTCCCGGCTTCTGGCGACCCGGCCCTGGCTGATGGCCGACGGCGCTACCGGCACCAACCTGTTCAACATGGGGCTTGCGTCGGGCGACGCGCCGGAAATGTGGAACGCCGATCAGCCCGACAAGATCCGCACGCTCTACCGCCTCGCAGTCGATGCCGGGTCGGACATCTTTCTGACCAATTCGTTCGGCGGCAACGCAAGCCGCCTGAAACTGCACAATGCGCAATCGCGCGTGCACGAGTTGAACCGCCTCGCCGCCGCCCTTGGCCGTGAGGTGGCAGATGCGGCGGGCCGCCCGGTGGTGGTGGCAGGCTCGATCGGCCCCACTGGCGATATTTTCGCGCCGATGGGCACGCTGACGCATGACCTTGCGGTCGAGATGTTCCACGAACAGGCCGAAGGGCTGAAGGCAGGCGGGGCCGATGTGCTCTGGGTCGAGACGATCTCGGCGCCCGAAGAATTCAAGGCGGCCGCCGAGGCCGCGCTGCTTGCGGGCATGCCCTGGTGCGGCACCATGAGCTTTGATACCGCCGGGCGCACCATGATGGGCGTGACCTCGGCGCAGCTTGCCGCACTGGTCGAAAAACTGCCGAACCCGCCCATTGCCTTCGGCGCCAATTGCGGCGTCGGCGCCAGCGACCTGATGCGCACCTTGCTGGGGTTCGTGGCGGCGGGCACCGAGCGCCCGATCATCGCCAAGGGCAACGCGGGCATCCCGAAATACCACGAAGGCCACATCCATTACGATGGCACGCCCGAGTTGATGGCCGAATATGCGGTGCTGGCGCGTGATGCGGGCGCGCGCATTATTGGCGGCTGCTGCGGCACCATGCCCGAGCACCTCAAGGCGATGCGCGCCGCACTGGAAACCCGCCCGCCAGGGCCGCGCCCCACGGTCGAAGATATTGCAGCGCATCTGGGCGGCTACTCCTCGGCCTCGGACGGCACCGGCGATGACGAAGGCCCGACCCGCGAACGCCGCGGGCGTCGGCGCGGCTGAAAGCGCGGCGGCCTCCGGCGGGGATATTTGGACCAAGGCAAGCGCAAGCGCGCGTCGGTACCCGCCCTGCCAGTGTCGCAAATTGCCAAGTGACGCGGGCGGCTGCCTGCAATACCGATCTGAACGACCACCAGGAGCGCCACCATGGCCGACGACGACATCATCCTTGCCGATCTGAGCGACGACGAGCTTGTGCTGCAAATGCACGACGACCTTTACGACGGGCTCAAGGAAGAAATCGAAGAGGGCGTCGGCATTCTGCTGGCGCGCGGCTGGACCCCGTACCATGTGCTCACCAAGGCGCTGGTCGCGGGCATGACGATTGTCGGCGCCGATTTCCGCGATGGCATATTGTTCGTGCCCGAGGTGCTTTTGGCCGCCAACGCGATGAAGGGCGGCATGGCGATACTGAAGCCCTTGCTGATCGCCACCGGCGCGCCGCGCATGGGCAAGATGGTGATCGGCACCGTCAAGGGCGACATCCACGACATCGGCAAGAACCTTGTGGCGATGATGATGGAAGGCGCGGGCTTTGAGGTGGTGGACCTCGGCATCAACAACGCGGTTGAGAAATACCTTGAGGCGTTGGAGCGCGAGGGCGCCGACATTCTCGGTATGTCAGCGCTTTTGACCACCACCATGCCCTACATGAAGGTGGTGATCGACTCGCTGAAGGAAAAAGGCCTGCGCGAAAACTACATCGTGCTGGTCGGCGGCGCGCCCTTGAACGAAGAGTTCGGCCGCGCCATCGGCGCCGATGCCTATTGCCGCGATGCCGCCGTGGCGGTGGAAACCGCCAAATCCTTCATCGCGCGCAAACACAATGCCTTGAGCGCGTGACCAGGGCGCAAAACCGCGCCGTTTCCCCTTGGCGCCGGGCGCGCGGCGCGCCATATTGCGGGTATCGGAGGTCTGCCATGCCCCTGCCCCATTTTCTGCTTTTGCTCCTCGTGGTCATTGTGGCCGCGGGCGCCACGCTCTGGGTCGCCTCGTCTGCCGGGGTGCCGTTCGCCGCGCTTGCGCTGGCGGCGCTGATCGGGGCCGCGTTGATGCGGATGTTGGCGCGGGTGGAATGACGCTTTCTGACGTGGCGCTGACCGAGCAGGGCTTGCCGCCCACGCGCAAGGGTCGGGTGCTGCTGATCGCCTGCGGCGCGCTTGCGCGCGAAATTCTTGCACTCAAGGCCGCCAATAGCTGGGATCACCTTGACCTGACCTGCCTGCCCGCGAACTTGCACCTCTGGCCGGATCGCATCACCGAAGCGGTCACTGACGCCGTGGCCCGGCACCGCGCCGCCTATGACAGCGTGTTCGTGGTCTATGCCGATTGCGGCACCGGCGGCCTTTTGGCGGCGCGCTGCGCCGAGTTGGGCGTGGAGATGATCGCGGGGCCGCATTGCTATGCGTTCTACGAAGGAGTCGAAGCCTTCGCCGCCAAGGCCGAAACCGAGTTCACCACCTTCTACCTGACCGATTTTCTGGTGCGCCAGTTCGATGCCTTCGTCTGGCGGCCAATGGGGCTTGATCGCCACCCCGAGCTGCGCGACAGCTATTTTGGCAATTATGACCGGCTGATCTATCAGGCGCAAACCGATGACCCGGCGCTTGACGCCCTTGCCCGCGAGGCCGCAGCACGACTCGGCCTGAAATATGAGCGTCGCTTTACGGGTTACGGCGATCTGGCCCCGGTTCTTGCCGCGCTTTAGCGCGCCTCGCGCGGGCGCAGCACCAGCCAGATCAGCGCCGCCCCCGCCAACACGAGGAAGGGCAGCATGGCGAGGTTGACCGCCTGCCAGCCGGCCTGCGCGTTGCCAGAGGCGGTGCAGTTCATCAGGCTGCCCGACGAAAGCGAGGCCACGAACACGCCGCCGAACACGATGAAATCGTTGATGCCCTGCACACGGCCCCGCTCTTCGGGCTTGTAGGCGGTGGCAAGCATCGCGGTGGCACCGATGAAGGCGAAATTCCAGCCCAGACCCAACAGAATCAGCGCGATGAAGAAGTTCTCCAGCTCAAACCCGCTGAGCGCCACGGCCCCGGCACTGGCCAGAATCACCAGCCCGACCCCCACGATCAGCCGCGCGCCGAAACGCACGATCAGATGACCGGTAAAAAACGCAGGCGCGAACATCGCCAGCACATGCGCCGACACGATGTCGGCGGCATTGCCTTGATCATAGCCGCACCCGAGCACCGCAAGCGGGGTTGAGGTCATCACCAGATTCATCAGCGCATAGGCGACCATGCCGCAGATGATCGCCACCACGATTACCGGGTCGCGGAGCAAGTCGCGACGGCTGCGGCCCGTCTCGGGGGTGCCCTTGGCCACCCGATGCTCTTCGGGGCTGTGCAGGAACGTAAAGAGAAGCGGCCCAAGCAGGTTGAGCACGATGATGACAAGATAGGTCGCCATGAACGGCACCACATGCGCCTCGGACGTCATCTTGGCCAGTTGCGGCCCGATCAGGGCGGCAGCCAGACCGCCCCCCATCACATAGGAAATCGCCTTTGGCTGAAACTCAGGTTTCACGCCATCGGTCGCGGCAAAGCGGTAAAAACCCTGCGCCGACATGTAGATGCCGGTCAGAAAGCTGCCCGCCATGAAAAGCGAGAATGAGTGCACATATAGCGCGCGCGCCGCCAGCGCCGCGCCCACGGCCCCGGCAAGCGTGGCCAGCATGAACCCCGCGCGCCGCCCATGGCGCTGCATGAAGGCGCTCAGCGGTTGCGCGGTCAGAAGCGAGCCGAGGACGATCAGCGACAAGGGCAGCGTGGCCCAGCAGGGGTTGGGCGCAAGCTGCTGCCCGGCCAGACCCCCGACGATGAAGATCATCGACATTTGCGAGCCGAGGATGGCCTGCGCCAGCACCAGCACCGCCACATTGCGGCGGGCCTGCGCGGCGGTGATGAAGGTGCTGGAATCGGTCATCGCCAAGACCTAGCGCGGCGGTGAATAAAGGGAAAGGGGCTGGCGGCGCGCGCGCGGCTGCGCCAGACTGCGCCAATGCCCGGTGTGATCCTGACCACAGAAGCGCAACTGACCGAAGCGGCGGCAGCCCTTGCCGCGCGCGAGCCGGTGTTTGCGCGGGTGTTGCCCGTGCTGGGGCCGCTGCCGCTGCGCCGGGTGGATGATGGCTTTCTGGCCTTGCGCGATTCGATCATCGGCCAGCAGGTTTCGGTCGCCTCGGCCCGCGCCATTCGCGCGCGGCTCGACGCCGCCGGGTTTGGCGATGAAGCTGCCGTGGCGGCGGCAGATGAGGGCACATTGCGCGCCTGCGGCCTCTCGCGGCAAAAGATCCGTTATCTTTCGGCACTGGCGGAGGCGCGGCTCGATTATGGTGCGTTGCGTGTGCTGCCGAACGAGGCGGTCGTAGCGGCGCTGGTGCCGCTGCCCGGCATCGGGCGCTGGACCGCCGAGATGTATCTGATGTTCGCACTCGGCCGCGCCGATGTATTTGCCCCGGACGATCTTGCGCTGGCCGAGGCGGCGCGGATGCTCTTTGCCTTGCCCGACCGCCCGCGCCCCAAGGCCTTTGCCGCCATGGCCGCGCCTTGGGCACCGTGGCGTGCGGTTGCGGCGCGGCTGCTCTGGGCCTATTACGCGCACACCAAACGCCGCGAGGGGGTAGGATGACACGGGTTCTGGAAGCTGCGCGCCGGGCGCCGAAATCGGGCACGGCGAAATCGGCCGTGGTGTTCTTGCACGGCTACGGCGCCGATGGTGCCGACCTTCTGGGTCTTGCCGACCCGCTGGCGCCGCATCTGCCCGACACGCTTTTTGTGGCCCCCGATGCGCCCGAGCCTTGCGCGGGCAACCCGTTCGGGCGGCAATGGTTCCCGATCCCGCGGCTCGACGGGTCGTCGCAGGCCGCGTCTGAAGCTGGTTTTGCAACATCTTCCAATGATTTACATGCATTTCTTGATGCTTTGCTTAAAGAAACCTGGCTAACGCCAGCACAGATCGCGCTTTTTGGCTTTTCCCAAGGGTCCATGATGGCGCTTCATGTGGCGCCGCGCCGTGCTGCGCCGCTGGCCGGTGTGGTCGCCTTTTCGGGCCGCCTGCTGCAGCCAGAGCGGCTGGCCGCCGAGGCGCGGGTGACGCCGCCAGTGCTCTTGGTGCACGGTGACGCCGACCCGATGGTGGATTTCGCCGAGATGGGGCGCGCGGGCGATGCGCTGGTGGCGGCGGGGTTTGACACCTACGCCCATGTCATGCGCGGCACCGGCCACGGCATCGCCCCCGATGGCCTCAGCGTGGCGATGGCGTTTCTGGCCGAGCGGCTGCGCGGCGGCTGACCTGTCACCGCCCTGTCACGCCGGCACGCTATTGCGAAACGACCGCGACATGGCGGGGCTTGCCCCTGCCGAAACGCCAGATATAGTAGCACCAGCCCGGGGCGCCCGGCGCAGACCCGCGTCTTGGCCCCGGCCAGCCAAGGGTGATATGGGCAATGCCCGATGACCATGCAGGCCACGACTTCCGCACGAGCTTCGTGCGCGAACCCACTGCGCTGAAACAGTTTCCGGCGCTGGTGCTGAATGCCGATTTTCGCCCGCTCAGCTACTACCCGCTGTCGCTCTGGCCGTGGCAAGAGGCGATCAAGGCGGTGTTTGCCGACCGGGTGACGATTCTGGCCGAATATGATGCCGTGGTGCGCAGCCAGCGCGCTGCCATGCATATTCCTTCGGTGGTGGTGCTGAAAGACTACATCAGGCCGCAAAAACGGGTTGCCTTCACCCGCTTCAACCTGTTCCTGCGCGACGCGTTTTGTTGCCAGTATTGTGGCGCGCGCAGCGATCTGACCTTCGACCATATCGTGCCACGTTCGCGCGGCGGGCTGACGAGTTGGCAAAACGTGGTGGCCGCCTGCGCGCCGTGCAACCTGCGCAAGGCCAACAAGTCGCCGCGTCAGGCGGGCATGACGTTGCGCTCTACCCCGCGCGCGCCCGATGTTGAACACATGAATGCCATGGGCCGGCGCTTTCCGCCGGGCCATTTGCATGATAGCTGGCTCGACTTTCTCTATTGGGATGCCGAGCTGGAGGCCTGACCCCGCCGGGCGGCCCCCCCTCAGTGCTCGCGCAGCGCGCGCAGGCGCGCGGCGAGGGCCAGCGTCGAGCCATCCTTGCCGGTGCCGGGGTCTGACCCGTCCAGCACCGGCGCCAGCGTCAGCGCCAGTTCCTTGCCCAGCTCCACCCCCCACTGGTCAAAGCTGTTAATTCCCAGAATCACCCCTTCGCAGAACACCCGGTGTTCATAGATCGCAAGAATCCCACCCAGCACATAGGGCGTAAGCCGCGGATAGAGCAGCGTTGTCGAGGGGCGGTTGCCCGGAAACACCCGGTGGCGCGCCTGCCGTTCCAGCTCGGTTCCGCTTAGCCCCCTTGCCTGCAGCAGCGCCGTTGCCTCGGCTACGCCACGCCCGCGCATCAGCGCCTCGGATTGCGCAAGGCAGTTGGCGGCAAGCAGCATGTGCTGATGGTCAAGCCCCGGCTCGTGGCCTTCGGCGGCCAGCAGAAACTCGCATGGCACCACGCGGGTGCCCTGATGGATCAGCTGATAAAATGCGTGCTGGCCGTTGGTGCCCGGCTCGCCCCAGACCACCGGGCCGGAATGGCGCGGCAGGTCTGACCCGTCCATCGCCACGCGCTTGCCGTTGCTCTCCATTTCCAGCTGTTGCAGGTAGGCGGGCAGGCGCGACAGGTGCTGGTCATAGGGCAGCACGGCGCGGGTGGCGTGGCCACAGACCTGATTGTGCCAGATGCCGACCAGCGCCAGCAGCACCGGCAAGTTGCGCGCCAGCGGTGCGGCACGAAAATGCGCGTCAATCTCGGCCGCGCCCTCCAGAAACGCGTCAAAATGCGCGGGGCCGATGGCGAGCATCAGCGGCAGCCCGATCGGCCCCCAGAGCGAATAGCGCCCGCCGACCCAGTCGGCAAAGCCGAACACCCGATCGGGCGCGATGCCAAAGGCCGCGGTGCGGTCGAGCGCGCTTGAAACGGCGGCGAACTGCGCCGCCGGGTCGGCTACGCGGGCCGCCATCCATGCGCGCGCGGTGGCCGCGTTGGTCATCGTCTCGATGGTGGTAAAGGTCTTCGAGGCAACGATGATCAGCGTCGTTTCGGGGTTCAGCAGCGCCAGCACATCGTGCACATGCGCGCCATCGACGTTTGAGACAAAGTGGCAGCGCGGCCCGGTGTGGTAGGGCGCCAGCGCCAGCGTCGCCATGGCCGGGCCAAGGTCAGAGCCGCCGATGCCGATATTCACCACATCGGTGATGGCGCCGCCCTGCCCGCAAAAGCGCCCCTCGCGCACGTCGCGCGCAAAGGCCACCATGCGCGCATGCGTGGCGCGCACCTCGGGCAAAACGTCGTGCCCGCCAACCACAAGGCTGCCGCGCATGTTGCGCAGCGCCGTGTGCAGCACCGCGCGGCCCTCGGTTTCATTGATCGCCTCGCCTGCGAACATCGCATCGCGCCGCGCCGCCAGCCCCGCCTTCTCGGCCAATGACACCAACAACTCGCGCGCGCGGGCGTCGATATTGGTCTTGGAATAGTCGAACAGGAAATTTGCGGCCTCGAGCGAAAAATCGCCCGCGCGCGCGGGGTCATCGAACAGCGCAAGCATCGGGCGGTTGGCCGTGGCGGTGTGGTGGCGGGAAAGGTCGTGCCAGAGTGTCATTATTCTGCCCAGTGAACGGTGGCGTGGGTCAGCACCGTGCGAATCGGTGCCTCGGACGGGTCGAGCGTTTCGGCGCGCAAAATCGCCGCGCGCTTGGCGGCCCCGGTGATCAGAACATGGGTGTGCAGCGCCCCCGCAAGCACGGGTGCTGTCAGCGTGATGCGCGCCTCGGGCAGCCCTGGCGCGCGCAGCGCCATCAGCACCGGCGCATCGGGCGCCAGCGCCTCGGCAAGCCGGTCGGCGCCGGGAAAGAGGCTGGCGGTGTGCATGTCATCACCCATCCCGAGCAACAGCACGGTGATCGGCAGATGCGGCGCGATGGCGTCGGCCAGCGTTGCAAGCGCCGCCTCGGGTTCGGGCGTATCGGCGCGCAGCGGCAGCAGCCGCGCCGCCGCAGCCCGCCCTTGCAGCAGCCGCGCGCGCAGCTGCCGGGTGTTGGAGCGATCCGAGCTTTCGGGCACCCAGCGTTCATCGCCCAGAAACACCGTGACATTGGCCCAATCAAGATCGGCGCCCGAAAGCGTGTCGAACACCGGCCCCGGCGTGCTGCCACCCGGCACGCAGAGCGTGGCGCGGCCCGACGTGCGCAGGCTTTGCGCCAGCTCGGCCGCAATGCGGTCGGCCAGCGCCAGCGCCATGAATTCGCGGTCGGGGTAATCGATCAGCATCATTCGCGGATCTCGCGCCAGCGGCGGCCATCGCGGTGCATCAGCATCAGTGCATCCTCCGGCCCGCTTGAACCCGCGTCATAGGGCTGCGGGCGCGTCTTGGCGGCCTCCCAGCCGGCGATGATCGGGTCCGTCCAGGCCCAGGCCGCCTCAACCTCGTCCCCGCGCATGAACAGGGTCTGATTGCCACGGATCACATCCATGATCAGCCGTTCATAGGCGTCGGGCATGTCGGCGCCATCTTCGCCAAGAGCATCGGCGAAGGACATGTCAAGCGGCACCTGCACAAGGCGCATGCCGCCCGGCCCCGGTTCCTTGATCATCATCTTCAGGTTCATGCCTTCGTTCGGTTGCAGGCGGATCACCAGCATATTCTCGCGCCAATCCGATTCGTCGTCAAAGATCGAATGCGGCGGCTCCTTGAAGACCACGGCAATCTCCGAGGTGCGGGCGCGCAGCTTCTTGCCAGTGCGCAGATAGAAGGGCGTGCCTTTCCATCGCCAGTTGGCAACATGGCAGCGCAGCGCAATATAGCTTTCGGTGCGGCTGGCGGGGTTGCCCGCGTCATCGTGGTACGAGGCGCCATCGGCACCAACATACTGGCCGCGCACGATGTCATCTGACCCCAGCGGGTCAAGCGCGCGGATCACCTTCAGCTTTTCATCGCGCACCGCGTCGGGGTCGAAGTGGTAGGGCGGCTCCATCGCGATCAGGCACAACAGCTGCATCAGGTGGTTTTGCACCATGTCGCGCATGGCACCCGAGGTGTCATAATAGGCGCCGCGCCCACCCACGCCCACGGTTTCGGCCACGGTGATCTGCACATGGTCCACATATTGCGCGTTCCACAGCGGCTCGAACAGAATATTGGCAAAGCGCACCGCCATCAGGTTCTGCACGGTTTCCTTGCCGAGGTAATGGTCGATCCGGTAGATCTGGCTCTCGGCAAAATGGGCCGCGAGCGTGGCGTTGAGCGCGCGCGCCGAGGCGAGATCACGCCCAAAGGGCTTTTCCACCACGATGCGGGATTGCGCGCCGGCAATGGCGTATTTGTGCAACCGCTCTGCCAGCGCCCCGAACAGTGTCGGCGCCACCGAGAAATAGAAAGCCTGCACCCGGTCGGGGCGCACCATCGCCTTCAGCTCTGGCCAGCCGCCATCACCGATGGCGTCAATCGCCACATAGTGCATGCAATGCAGAAACGCCGCTATCTGTGCTGCGTTCTGCTTGGCGGGGTCCACGAACTCGGCAATCGCCGCCTCGATCTGGGCACGGAACTGATCGTGCGAAAGATCCGCGCGGGCGGCGCCGATGATGCAGGCATCGTCGGGAATCTGGCCACCCAGAAAGCGCCGGTACAGGCCGGGAAATATCTTGCGCCGGGCCAGATCGCCGGTGGCGCCAAAAATCACGAGGTCGAACGGATCGACCGGAATGACGCGCGAGACCATGTGGTTGGCTCCTTGGGGTTAGCGCTAACGCGGGTCTTGTAGCGCCCCGGCCCACATAAGTCTAGCATCAGCGCGAGGGCTGGGCCAGTGCCCCGTCACGCCGCCAGCGCCTTGCCAAGCCGGGGCAGCCGCGCGCGTTTCATCAGCGCGCGCAGCGCTTGCGGGCTGCCAAGTGCCGCCTCGGCGCGCGCGCGCACCGCCTCGGCCACGGCGGCGATGGCGGCGGGGTGGTGCGACCACAGCTCCCACAAAAACCCGTCGGGGTCGCGCCGCGCGATGCCTTCCGCGGCCAGCGTACCGCGCGGAAAATCGGCGCGATTCAACGTGATAATAGCATCGGCGCCACCGGCAATGGCAGCGGCAAGCACATGGATGTCATTCTCGTCAGGCAGATGCAGCCGCGCCTCAAGCCCCGCGCGCGGCGCCACGCTTGCGCCCGGAAACGCCGCCTTCAGCGCCGCAATCTCGCCCCGCGCAAAGGCCTCTTCGGCCGGCCCGAGCTTGACCGTTGCGCGCGCCCATTCCTCAAGGATCCGCGCCGACCAAAGCGGCTCATAAAGCCCCGCCGCCGCTGCCCCCAGCAGCATTTCGCGCAAGGCCGTGGGGTAGAGCACGCAGGCATCAAGCACCGCGCGCATCAGTCAAGCCGGAAGAAGAGCGCCTTGAGATAGGCGCTTTCGGCCAATTGCGGCAGCATCGGATGGTCCGGCCCCGCGCCGCCGGTGAATATCAGCTGCCCGCGCCGCCCGGCCCGGCCGATGCCGCGCGCGCTGGCGTTGCGAAACGCCGCAAGGTCAACGGCATGCGAGCACGAGCAAAGGCCGATATACCCGCCCGGCGCCACCAATTTCGCCGCCATCAGCGCTACCCTTTCATAGGCGCGCAGCCCCGCCTGAAGCGCGGGCTTGGCGGGGGCAAAAGCGGGCGGGTCGCAGACCACCAGATCAAATTGCGCGCCTTCGCCAGCAAGCGCCTCCATCGCGGCAAAGGCATCGCCCTGCCGCGCGGCAAGGTGCGCGCCCTGCCCCATGGCATCTGCCCCCTGCCCCGCCAGTGCCAGCGCGGGCGCCGAGGCATCAACCGCCAACGCCGAAAGCGCCCCGCCCGCAAGGGCCGCCAGCGCAAAGCCGCCGACATGGCTGAACACATCAAGCACCCGCGCCCCCTTGGCCAGCCGCGCGGCAAAGGCGTGGTTGGGGCGCTGGTCAAAGAACAGCCCGGTCTTCTGCCCGCCGATCAGGTCGGCCATATAGGTGGCGCCGTTCATCGGCACGGCCACCGGCCCCGCCAACGCGCCTTGCAGCAGCACCGTTTCATCGGGCAGCCCTTCAAGCGCGCGCGCCCGGCCCGCCCCGTTCTTGATGATCGTCGCAACCCCGGTCACCTCGGCCAGCGCCGCCGCCAGATCGGCCAGATGCGCCTCGGCCCAGGCGGCGTTGGGCTGCACCACCGCAGCATCGCCGAACCGGTCGATGATGACGCCGGGCAGGCCGTCGGCCTCGGCATGCACCAGCCGATAAAAGGGCGCATCATAAAGCCGCTCGCGCAAGGCCTGCGCGCGCGCCAGTCGCGCCGCGAACCACGCCCGGTCGATCACCGCCCCCGCATCGCGGTCAAGCACGCGGGCGATGATTTTTGAGCGGGTATTGACCGTGACCAGCCCCAGCTCACGCCGCTCGGCATCTTCCAGCACCGCCAGTGCGCCGGGGGCAAGGCCTTGCGTGCGCCGGTCGGTCACCAGTTCATCGGCATAGACCCACGGAAAGCCGTGGCGAATGGCGCGCGCCTCGGCCTTGGGGCGCAGACGCACCACCGGGTGCGCGCGGGTCGGGGTTTCGGCGTCGGTCATGTGCGGGCCTGCATGCGTAAGGGGAAGGTCGCCCCCCTTTAGCCCTTGCGCACGGGCATTGAAAGCCGCGCGCGAGGGCTATTTGCCCAAGCGCCGCCCGATCCGCACGGCCTGGCGCGCGCGTTTGGCCGCAACCTGTGCCGCGCGCGCCTGTTCGCGGTCTTCGGGGGTCATCGCGGCCTCGGGCTTGCCGCGCCGGGCGGCCACGTCGATGCCCTTTTTGACACCGATATTGATCATGCGGCGCGCGAAAATCCGCATCACCATATTCACGATCTGATCAACTCCCATCGGTGTCCTCCTCGAACATCTCGCTCTGGCCCTCATCGTCGCCCGGCTCGTCCTCGCCCGGCGACTCCATTTCAGGCGCCGGGCGGCTTTCAAGCAGCCCGGCCGCGCGCAACTCCTTCAGCCCCGGCAGATCGCGCGCGCTTTCAAGCCCAAAATGGTCCAAAAACGCCTGCGTCACGACAAAGGTTACCGGCCGCCCCGGCGTCATGCGGCGGCGACCAAAGCGCACCCAGTCAAGCTCGAGCAACTGCTCAACCGTGCCCCGGCTGACCGCAACACCGCGAATTTCCTCGATCTCGGCACGGGTGACGGGCTGGTGATAGGCGATGATCGCCAGCGTTTCAGTGGCGGCACGGCTAAGCTTGCGGGTCTCGGTGGTCTCGCGCTGCAGCAAGTACCCGAGATCGGGCGCGGTGCGAAAGGCGAAAGCCGCGCCCACCTGCATCAGCACCACCCCGCGCCCCTCATAGCGCCGCCGAAGGCCCGCCAGCGCCGCGGGTGCATCGCAGCCCTCGGGCAGGCGCGCGGCCAACTCGGCCAGCGGCACCGGCGCCGCGGCGGCAAACAGCATCGCCTCAAGCATCCGTTCCTGTTCGGCCAAGGGCGGGGCTGCGAAAAGCGTGGGGGTATCGGTCATGATCTGCGCCTGATCGAAAGCGGGGCAAAGGTTTCAGACTGGCGCAGCTCGCACTGGCCCTGGCGCGCCAGTTCCAGCACCGCGGCAAAGGTGGCGGCGGTGGCTGACCTACGGCGCGCGCCATCGCCGCCCCAGCCCTCGGGCAGAAAACTGGCCAGATCGGTCCAGTCGCCGACAAAGCCGATCATGCCGCGCATCCGGTCAAGCGCCTGTTCCATGGTCCAGATATTCTGGCGGTCAAAGGCGAAGGGGCGAAACTCATCGCGGGTGCGCAGGCGGGCATAGGCCTGCATCAGGTCCAGAAGCGACGCGGTATAGCGCACCCGGCGGATCAGCGCCGGGCCTTCCACCTCGCCGCGCGCAAAGAAATCCTGCCCCAGCCGCGCCCGCGCCATCAGCCGCGCCGCCGCCTCGCGCATCGCCGCCAGCCGTTCCAGCTGAAACGCCAGATGCGCGGCCATGTCTTCGGCGCTGGGTCCGGCATCGATTGGGTCGGGCGGCAGCAGCAGCCGCGATTTGAGAAACGCGAGCCACGCCGCCATCACCAGATAATCCGCCGCAAGTTCGATGCGCAGCGCCTTGGCCTGGTCGACAAAGGTCAGATATTGCTCGGCCAACGCCAGCACCGAGATGCGGCGCAGGTCAACCTTCTGGCTGCGCGACAGCGCCAGCAACAGGTCAAGCGGCCCCTCAAAGCCATCGACATCGACGATCAGCGCCTCGGCGGCGAGCCGATCGGCGATGGTCGGGGCGTCGGATTCGAAGCTCAAGTCATGCATCGCGTGGGCCTTGCAACAGTGCCTCAAGTTCCGCCGCAAGGGCGCGGCTGTCAATGGGCTCGGGCGCGCGCCGGAAGCCAAGCGCCACCGCCGCGCGCGCTGCGGCAGCGGGCGCAAGTGGCCCTGCGGCGGCAACCACCGCCTCCATCTCGCCCAACTTGCCATTGCAATGCAGCACCACATCGCACCCCGCCGCAATCGCCTGCGCGCTGCGCGCGGCCATGCTGCCGGCCAGCGCCTGCATCGCAATGTCATCGGTCATCAGCAAGCCCTGAAACCCGATCCGCTCGCGGATCAGCCCGATGATGCGCGCCGACAGCGTGGCCGGGGCGGTGTCGAGCGCGGGGTAGTGCACATGCGCCGTCATCGCCATCGGCAGCCCAGCGAGCGCCCGGAACGGCGCAAAATCTTCGGCGGCCAAAGTCTCGGCGCTCGCCCGCACCCGTGGCAGCGCAACGTGGCTGTCGGCCTCGGCACGGCCATGGCCCGGCAGATGCTTGAGCACCGGCAGCACGCCCCCTGCCAACAACCCCGCAGCGGCGGCGGCGGCATTCGCGGCAACCTCGGGCGCCGAGACGCCAAGGCAGCGCGGGCGCAAGAACCGGTGCGTGCGCGGCCCCGCGATATCGGCCACCGGGGCACAATTGGCATCAATGCCAAGTGCTGCAAGCTCGGCCGCGATCAGCCGATAGCGCAGCCAGAAGGCGCGCGGCCCCGCCCTTGCGGCCAGATCAAGCGGGTCACACCACGCGCGCCAATGCGGCGGGCGCAGCCGCACCACCCGCCCGCCTTCCTGATCGATCAGCACCGGCGCCTCGCGCCCCACCGCCTCGCGCAGATCAGCCACCAGCCGCGCCACTTGCCAGGGGTCGGCCACGTTGCGGGTAAAGAGGATGAAGCCCCAAGGGTCGGCCGCGCGAAAGAATGCCGCCTCATCCGCCCCCAGCCGCGGCCCCGCGCAGCCAAGGATGGCCGCCGATGGCATCAAAAAACCTGTGCGGGAATGCAGTTGGTCTTTTCCGCCTCAAGCGCGGTGCAAAACTGGCGCGCATCATCCGCGCCCTCGAACCCTGCCACGCGCAGCCGGTAGAACACACGCCCGCCGCTTTCGGCGCTCTGGATCACCCGTTGTTTGCCCGCAATCAGCGCCTCGAACCGCGCCGCGACCCGGTCCCACTCGGCGCGCGCCAGCTCGGGGCTGTCAAAGGCGCCCAGCTGCACCAGCCGCATGCCGGGCACCAGTTTCTCGGGCGCAAGATCAAGCGGCTGCGGCGCCGAAACCTGCATGATCTGCGCCGGGCGCAGCAGGGGCCGGGGTGAGCGGACGACGCCCGGCACCGAAGCCGGAACCAGATCGGCGCGCGCTGTGGCGCCGACTGCGGTGCTGGCCGCCAGCGGCCCCGCATGCGCCACCGGCGTCAGCGCCGCGCTGTAAGCCATCGCCTCGGCAAGCGCCAGAATCACCGCGTCGGGCTCTTCACCCGGCGCCACCAGATCTTCGGGCACCAGGGCTGCAAGGTCTGCCCGTGGCAGCGGGCCGGGCGCGGCCTGCGGCGCATCCACCAGCGCGGTGATCGCCACGGGCGGCAACGGCGCCAGCGCCGCCATCGGCGCATCGGCGGCATCAAGCTCGATCGGGCGCGGCGCCAGCGTTACCCGATCGGGAACCGCAACCCCGGTGCCCGCTGCCGCCACCGCCGTGACCGAAAGCCCGCCATGGCGGGCCAGTTCGCCACCGGGGTCTGCCGGCGCTACCCTCGCCGGGCCTTCGAGCGCCCGGATTACCGGCACGCCCGCGACATCGCGCACCGCCAGCCGGTAGCCCCACACCGCAAGCCCGCCGACCAGCGCCAGCGACACCAGCACCGCCATGGTGTTGAACAGCCCCGCGACAAGCGCCGCCGGAGGCGCCGCCTCAGGCGCGTCCACGCCAAAGCCCTGAGTGCCGCCTTCGCGGAGGGGAACGCTCGCCATGCCTGCCTCGCTGCCGGTTTTCCGGCTCGCTTTATTTGCGCCGGGGTCACCGGCCTGCCTCGATCCCCGCCGCCAGCGCCTGTGTTCAGCGCATTTCCTCGGCAGGGGTTACGCCAAGAATAGCAAGACCTGCGGAAATAACAACGCCCGTGGCCCGCGCGAGGGCGATTTTCGCCTGCGAGGTTGCCGCATCTGCCTGCAAGAAACGCAAACTGGGCTCGTCATTGCCCCGGTTCCAGAGGCTGTGCAGATCTGACGCCAGGTCATAGAGGTAAAAGGCGATCCGGTGCGGTTCATGCCCCCGCGCGGCGATTTCGACCAGACGCGGCCATTCGGCGATGCGCCGCGCCAGCGCCAGTTCGGCCTCATGGCCAAGCCCGCCAAGGTCAACCCCGGCAAGGGCGGCGTCCGAAACGTCGATGCCGGCCTCTTCAGCCTTGCGCAGCACCGAGCGCACGCGGGCATGGGCGTATTGCACATAAAACACCGGGTTGTCCTTCGACTGCTCCAAAACCTTGGCAAAATCGAAGTCCAGTGCCGCGTCGTTCTTGCGCGTCAGCATCACGAAACGGGTGACATCGGCCCCCGCCTGCTCGACCACGTCGCGCAGCGTTACGAATGTGCCCGCGCGCTTGCTCATCTTGAACGGCTCGCCGTTCTTCCAGAGCTTCACCAGCTGGATCAGCTTCACATCCAGCGGCACGCGCCCGTTTGAGAGCGCCGAAACCGCCGCCTTCATCCGCTTCACATAGCCGCCATGGTCGGCACCCAGCACGTCGATCAACTGGTCGAAGCCGCGCTGGATCTTGTCATAGTGGTAGGCGATGTCGGGGGCGAAATAGGTCCAGCTGCCATCGGATTTCTGCACCGGCCGGTCCTGATCATCGCCATGCGCGGTGGAGCGGAACAGGGTCTGCACACGCGGCTCCCAATCATCCGGGGTCTTGCCCTTGGGTGGCTCTAGCGTGCCCTCGTAAATCAACCCCTGCGCGCGCAAGGCGGCAATCGCCGCCTCGATCTTGCCGGTGCCGTAAAGCGCCTTTTCCGATGAGAACACATCCATATGCACGTTCAAAAGCGCCAGATCGGCGCGAATCATCGCCATCATCGCCTCGGTGGCGAAGGCGCGCAGATCGGCCAGCCACACCGCCTCGGGCTGATCGAGCAGGCTCGCGCCATATTTCGCCTTCAGCGCCTCGCCGACCGGGATCAGGTAATCGCCGGGGTAAAGCCCCTCGCGGATTTCGGGCGACAGGCCGTTGGCCTCGCGGTAGCGCTCATAGGCTGAACGCGCCAGCACATCGACCTGCGCGCCGCCATCGTTGATGTAATATTCGCGTGTGACCGCATAGCCCGAGAAATCCAGAAGGGCTGCCAGCGCATCGCCAAAAACCGCGCCACGCACATGGCCCACATGCATCGGCCCGGTCGGGTTGGCCGACACGAACTCGACGTTGACCTTCGCGCCCGCACCAAGGTCCGAACGGCCATAGCCGCGCCCCTCGGAAAGCGCCGCCTTGACCACGCCCTGCCAAACCCCCGGCACCAGCCGCAAGTTGAGAAACCCCGGCCCCGCCACCTCGGCCAGTGCTATGCGCGGATCACGCCCGAGCCGCGCCGCCAGATCATCGGCCAAAGCCCGCGGGTTCACCCCGGCGGGCTTGGCCAGCACCATCGCGGCGTTGGTCGCCATGTCGCCATGCGCGGGGTCGCGCGGCGGCTCGACCGCCACCGCGTCAAACGCGGTGCCCGCGGGCAAGGCCCCCGCCGCCTGCATCTCTTCCAGCGCGCCGATGACTGCGGCGCGAATATCGGCAAAAAGGTTCATCTCGTATCCCCTTCGTTGGCCACGGTCCTGCCAGAGCGCCCGCGCGGCGTCAATGCCATGCCCCCAAAGAGCGGGGGCCAGCCCCCGCACCCCCGGGATATTTCGACCAAGGCAAAGCCGAACCCCCGTGCTTGCCTTGGTTCAAATATCCCGGGGTGCGGGGCGGCGCCCCGCCTTGCGCGCCAGCGCAATTGACCTTTGGCGGCTTTTGTTCTAGGCAACTCGGGCCGCGAACGGCGGCATACACGGGACGCCCGGATTTTGCGTCCCTTTACCCCATGCGGTCCGATACCGCATTCAAGGACGCTGATGACCAAGTTTTCCGACCTGAAGCTGGACCCTGTGGTCCTTTCCGCCATTGCCGATGCCGGCTATGAAACCCCCACCCCGATCCAGGCCGGCGCGATACCGCATGCGCTTGAGGGCCGCGACGTTCTGGGCATCGCCCAGACCGGCACCGGCAAGACCGCAAGCTTCGTGCTGCCGATGATCACGCTTTTGGGCCGTGGCCGGGCGCGGGCGCGGATGCCGCGCAGCCTCGTGCTCTGCCCGACGCGGGAACTGGCCGCGCAGGTGGCTGAGAATTTCGACACCTACGCCAAATACACCAAGCTGACCAAGGCCTTGCTGATCGGTGGCGTCTCGTTTGGCGAGCAGGACAAGCTGATTGACCGCGGCGTCGATGTGCTGATCGCCACCCCCGGCCGCCTCCTGGACCATTTTGAGCGTGGCAAGCTGTTGCTGACCGGCGTGTCGATCATGGTGGTGGACGAGGCTGACCGGATGCTCGACATGGGTTTCATTCCCGATATCGAGCGGATCTTCCAGTTGACCCCGGCGGCGACGCGCCAGACCCTGTTCTTTTCGGCCACCATGGCGCCCGAGATCGAGCGCATCACCAGGGCCTTCCTGAAGAACCCCGCCCGTATCGAGGTCGCCCGCCAGGCCACCGCGTCGGAAACCATCGAACAGCGGCTTTACAGCATTCAGCCGACGCGGCGCGACCAGTCGGCCAAGCAAAAGCGCGAGGTTCTGCGCGCGCTGATCCAATCAGAAGGCGCGGATTGCACCAACGCGATCATCTTTTGCAACCGCAAGACCGAGGTCGATGTGCTGGCCAAGTCGCTGAAGGCGCATGGCTTCAACGCCTCGCCCATTCACGGCGACCTTGACCAGAGCCAGCGCACCCGCACGCTTGACGGGTTCCGCGATGGCACCATCCAGTTTCTGATTGCGTCGGATGTGGCGGCGCGCGGGCTCGACATTCCGGCGGTGAGCCACATCTTCAACTTCGATGTGCCGAGCCACGCCGAAGACTACATCCACCGGATCGGCCGCACCGGCCGCGCCGGGCGACTGGGCAAGGCGTTTACCATCGCCACCCCTGCCGACGAAAAATACCTTGGCGCAATCACCGGCCTCATCAAGATGCCAATACCGGCGGGCACGCTGCCGGAAGGGTTCGGTTTCTCGGAGGCCTCGCAGCAGGCGCCGCGCGAGCGTGACGAAAAGCCGGGCCGGGGGGCGACGTCGCGCAGCCGTGGCGGGGCATCGCGCGCCCGTGGTGGCGAGCGCCCGGCACCCAAGCCGATGCCCGAAGCGATCGAGACCGCAGCGCCTGCAACGACAGTGCTCGAGGTGCCCGAGGCCCCTGCCCCGCGCGCGCCGCGCCCCGCGCGCACCCCGCGTAACGAGCCGCGTAACGAGCCGCGCACAGAAAGCCGCACTGAAACTCACACAGAGACCCGCGCAGAGCCGCGCAATGCCCCCCGCCCCGAACGCGAGCGGCGCGAAAGCGGTGGCGCCGTGCGTGGCATGGGTGACCATGTGCCTGATTTCATTCTGCGCAGCTTCCGCACCGCGGCACAGTCCGCCAAGGACAGCGAACCCGAGCCCGATGAGGGCGGCGACGCCTGACCCCAAATCCGGCCCAATATCCCGGCACAGCAGAACGCCCGCCCCGAAAGGAGCGGGCGTTCTTGATTGGCAAAGGTTCAGTCGGCCAGCAGGCGGCTGACGACCAGCGTAACCTCGGGCTTCTTGCCGATTTCTTCCATCGTCACTTGCCGCACGATGCGCCGGATCGCCTCGTCGAGTTTGTCATCTGAAGCAATCACCTTGGCGTCGGCGCGTTCCAGGAACTCGGCCAGCTCCGCCTCGATCTGCGCATCCAGCGGCGCCCCCGAGCGACCATTCGGCGCGAGGCCCATCAGCTCCACCCAGGCGTCGCCCAAGGGCAGGTCTTCCTCATCGACGATCACCGTCACCAGCACATGCCCGCCAAGGGCCATGCGAATGCGGTCACGCACGACGCCATCCAACGCGCCGATCAGCACCGAGCCGTCAAGATAGCTGCGCCCGGCCTCGATGAATTCGACCACTGCGGGAACATCGCCGGTCAGGTCGATCATCGTGCCATTGGTTGCCACTTCGGCGGCAATGCCCTTGGCGGTGGCGATCTTGGCGTGTTCGCGCATGTGCCGATGCTCGCCATGCATGGGAATCAGGATTTTCGGGTGCAGCAAGTCGTGCACCGCTTCCAGATCGGGGCGGTTGGCGTGGCCCGAAACGTGGTAAAGCCCGCCGTGGTCGTCAAACACCTCAACGCCCATCTCGCTATAGGCGTTCATGATGCGAATGACGCCACGCTCATTGCCCGGAATGGTCTTGGACGAGAACAGAAAGCTGTCGCCTTCCTTCATCTCGAGGCCAAGGTATTTACCGCGGCTGAGCTGCGCGCTTGCGGCGCGGCGTTCGCCCTGGCTGCCGGTGACGATCAGCAGCAGCCGCCGGCGCGCAACCTTCTGCGCCTCTTCCGGCGACAGGATCGAGGGAAAATCGGTCAGCACCCCGGTTTCGGCCGCCGCCGTCACCATCCGCCTCATGGCGCGCCCCAAGAGGCACACTTGCCGCCCCGCGGCAACGCCCGCCTCGGCCAGCGTTTTCAGACGCGCGACGTTCGAGGCGAAGGTAGTGGTCACCACCATGCCTTCCTGCGCCGCGATGAACGCGGCCAAGGGTTCTGCCAGTGTCGCCTCCGAGCGCCCCGGCGCCGGGCTGAACACGTTGGTTGAATCGCAGACCAGCACCTTTACGCCCGCGCCTTCGCCGGCGATTTCATGCCAGACCAGCGGGTCGAAAGCCTCCCCCACCAGCGGGTTGCCGTCGAGCTTGAAATCGCCGGTGTGCACGATCCGCCCCGCGGGTGTGTCGATCACCAGCGCCGAGCTTTCAGGGATCGAATGGCTGACGGGTACGAATTGCACCGCAAACGGCCCCGCCGTAATCACTTCGGGGCGCGGCGCATGGATGTGAAGCACCTCTTTGGGCAGGCCCGCCTCTTCAAATTTCAGCTCGGCCAGCCGCCCGGTGAACTTGCGCAGATGCACCGGCGCCTTCAGCCGTGGCCACAGATGCGGCAGCGCGCCAAGGTGGTCTTCGTGCCCATGGGTGATGAAAATCGCCTCGATCCGGTCTGCGTTCGCCTCAAGCCAGCCGATATCGGCCATGATCAGGTCAACGCCGGGCGATGTGTCCATATCGGGAAAGGTGACCCCCAGATCGACCACGATCAGCCGCTCGGCACCCTCGGGACCATAGCCATAAACATAGGCGTTCATCCCGATTTCGCCCGCGCCGCCAAGCGGCAGGTAGATCAGCCGGTTTTTCTTCATGCTGCTTGCAGCTCCTTGTTGAACCGATGGATCAGCACCAGCCCGTGCATTGTCAGATCATCTTCGACCGTGTCGAACAGATCGAACCCCTGGTCGAAGAGCGCAGCAAGCCCGCCGGTGGCTATCACCTGCATCGGGCGCGCGCGCTCGTTCCTTATCTGGCGCACGATGCCTTCCACAAGCCCGATATAGCCAAAGTAGATGCCAGACTGGATACATGCGACCGTATTTGTGCCGATCACCTGCATGGGGTGCGAAATATCCACATGCGGCAAAGCGGCGGCGGCCATGTGCAGCGCCTCAAGGCTGAGGTTCACCCCCGGCGCAATGACACCGCCGATATAGGCGCCATCGGTATCGACCACGTCAAAGGTGGTAGCGGTGCCAAAATCGACCACGATCAGGTCGCCGCCATGGCGGTCGAACCCCGCCACCGTGTTCACCAGCCGGTCGGGGCCGACCGTGGTGCCCTGATCGACCCGCGGCGCCACCGGCAGCGCACAATCGGGCTTGCCAACCACCAGCGGGCGGCAGGCAAAATAGCGGTCGCAGAGCACCCGCAGGTTGAATACCACCCGCGGCACGGTTGAAGATATGATCGCCTCGGAAATACTGGTCTGGATCCCGGTCAGCGACATCAGCGCCGAAAGCCAGACGAAATATTCATCGGCCGTGCGCCGGTGGTCGGTGGCAATGCGCCAGGTCGCCACAATCCGCTCGCCGTTCCAGACCGAAAACACGGTGTTGGTATTGCCACAGTCTATGCAGAGAAGCATGGGGCCTCCGGGATTTTCAGAAAAACACGTCGGCGGCGGCGATAGCCACGCGGCCCGCAGCCGTTTGCAGCACCATCGCGCCGCTTTCGTCAATAGTTTCGAAGATGCCGGTGCGGCTTTGCGCCCCGGTGCGGGCGGTCACCACCTGCCCCAGCCGCGCGGCGCGCGCCAGCCACGCGGTGCGGATTGGCGCAAAACCGAAAGCCTCGTATTGCGCCTGCCAGCCGGCAAAGGCGGCGGCAAGAAAGGTCAGGAATTCTTCAGGCTCCAGATGCGCCCCGGTCTCGGGCGCCAGCGCCACCGGAGGCACCGCGTCGGCTTCCAGCGTGCCGGGGTCGGGTGGCTGCGCGAGGTTCACGCCAAATCCGATCAGCAGTTGGCCCACGCCCTGCCCCGCGCCGTGGCTTTCAAGCAAAATCCCCGCCACCTTGCCGCCGTTCAGCAGCACATCGTTGGGCCATTTGATCGCAAGCCGCGCGGTCGGCCCCGCGACGCTCACCAATGCCTCATGCAGCGCCAGTGCGGCGACAAAAGAATAGAGCGCCGCTTCGGCAGGCCCGCCCTTGGGGCGCAGGCTGAGCGTGGCGGCCAGATTGCCAGGCGGGTCGCGCCAGTCGCGACCGCGCCGCCCGCGCCCTGCCGTTTGCTGCCGCGCCAGCACCCATATCGGCGCCAAGTCCGAGGCCGCCAGCCTTGCGGCGGCGGCCATCGTGCTGTCGACCGTGTCGAGAACGTGGCGCGCCACGCCCTCGGGCCAGATCACCCCATTACTGCACAAGCGCCTGCGCCGCCGCCAGCGCCGGTGCCTCGATGCCGAACATGTTGGCGATTCCGACCACCATCACCAGCGCCGAAACCATCAGCAGCACCCATTGCGGCGCCGGCATCCGGGTATCGAGCGCCTCACCCTCGACGCCGAAATACATGTAGTAGACGATGCGCAGATAGTAGAAGGCGCCGATCACCGAAGCGACAACCCCCAGCACCGCCAGCCAGCCCATGCCCGCATTGACCGCCGCCGACAACACCGCAAACTTGGCAAAGAAGCCGAGCATCGGCGGCACCCCGGCAAGGCTGAACATCAACACCAGCACCGCAAGCGCCTTCAGGGGCGCGCGCCGGGCGTAAAGGTTGAGGCTCGCGATATCGGTAACAGGCTGGCCGTCACGCTCCATCGACAGGATGAAGGCAAAGGTGCCGACGTTCATGGTCGCATAAATCGCCATGTAGAGCAGCATCGACTGCACACCCTGCACGCCCCCCGCCGCAAGGCCGACCAACGCAAACCCCATGTGCACGATCGAGGAATAGGCCATCAGGCGCTTGATGTTCTTTTGCCCGATCCCCGCGACGGCGCCGAGAAACATCGACGTGACCGCCAGAAGCGCCACAATCTGCGTCCAGTCGCCCACCACGCCGCCAAAGGCGTCAAACACCAGCCGCGCAAACATTGCCATCGCCGCAACCTTGGGGGCGGTGGCAAAGAATGCGGTCACCGGCGTGGGCGAGCCTTCGTAGACATCGGGCGCCCACATGTGAAACGGCACCGCCGAAACCTTGAACGCCATGCCGGTGATCAGGAACACGAGGCCGAACAGCAGGCCAAGGCTCAGATGCCCTTCCTGCGCCACGCTCAGGATGCCCGCGAACGACGTGGTGCCTGCAAAACCATAAACCAGCGAGGCGCCATACAGCAGGATACCCGACGACAGCGCCCCGAGCACATAGTATTTCAGCCCCGCCTCGGTCGATTTCACGCTGTCGCGGCGCATCGCGGCCATGACGTAAAGCGACAGCGACTGCAGCTCCAACCCCATGTAAAGCGCCATCAGGTCGCCCGCCGAAATCATCATCATCATGCCCACGACCGCGAGCAGAACAAGGATCGGGTATTCGAACCGCATCAGGTTGCGGCGCTCCAGAAAATCGGCGCTCATCGCCAGCACCGAAGCGGCGGCCAAGAGCGCGATCACCTTGGCAAAGCGGGCATAAGCATCGTCTATGAACATGCCGTCAAAGGCGCTGCGGGCGGGCCCGCCGGTCATCCCGATCGCGGCGGCAACCGCCACCAGCACTGCGACACTGGCCCAGAGGATCAGCCCGGCACGCGCGTCCTTGCCGGTCCAGACCCCGAGCAAGAGCGCCGCCATGGCAAAGACCAGCAGCACAAACTCAGGCAGGAAGACGGAGAAATCAGCGTAAGTCATTCAATTTCTCCTTCAATGCCCGGCCACAGCCGCAATTTGTGCGGGCAGGCTGGCGTGATAGTCGGTGACGAGGGCCGTAACCGATGGCCCGATGATGTCGGTCACAAGGCTGGGGTAGACGCCCAGCAGAAGCGTCATCACCACCAGCGGCGCGAAGATCAGCTTTTCGCGCCGGTCCATGTCGGTGACCGACTTCAGGCTTTCCTTGATCAGGTCGCCCAGCACCACCCTGCGGTAGAGCCAAAGCGAATAGGCGGCGCTCAGGACCACGCCTGTGGTAGCCACGGTGGCAACCCAGGTGTTGACCTGGAAGATGCCGACCAGGGTCAGAAACTCGCCCACAAACCCGCTGGTGCCGGGCAGGCCCACATTGGCCATGGTGAAGAACATGAAGAGCAGCGCGTAAACCGGCATCCGGTTGACGATGCCGCCATAGGCCTCGATCTCGCGGGTGTGCATGCGGTCGTAGATCACGCCGACGCAGAGGAACAGCGCACCCGAGACAAAGCCGTGGCTGAGCATCTGAAAGATCGCGCCGTCAATGCCCTGCTTGTTGAAGGCGAAAATGCCCATCGTGACAAAGCCCATATGCGCCACCGAAGAATAGGCGATCAGCTTTTTCATATCCGATTGCGCCAGCGCCACCAGCGAGGTGTAGACAATGGCGATGACCGAAAGCCAGAGCACCAGCGGCGCCATCACATCGGCCCCGACCGGGAACATCGGCAACGAAAAGCGCAGAAAGCCGTAGCCCCCCATTTTCAGCAGCACCGCCGCCAGCACCACCGAGCCCGCCGTGGGCGCCTGAACGTGCGCATCGGGCAACCATGTGTGCACCGGCCACATCGGCATTTTCACCGCGAAACTGGCAAAGAACGCGAGGAACAGCAGCGTTTGCATGCCGCCGACAATCTGGATGCCCAAAAGGCTGAAGCTGTCAGATGCAAACTCATGGCTCAGCAGTTGCACCATATCGGTGGTGCCCGCGCTGAAATACATCGAGATCATCGCGACCAGCATCAGCACCGAGCCAAGGAAGGTGTAGAGGAAGAACTTGAAGGCCGCGTAGATCCGCTCTTTGCCGCCCCAGATGCCGATGATCAGGAACATCGGAATAAGGCCCGCTTCGAAGAAGAGGTAGAACAGCACCAGATCAAGCGCCACGAACACGCCGATCAACAGCGATTCGAGCAGCAGCATCGCGATCATGTATTCCTTGACGCGGACTTCGACGCCCCAGCAGGCGCCGATCGTCAGCGGCATCAGGAACGTGGTCAGCATCACGAACAACACCGAAATGCCGTCAACGCCGAGCTTGTAGCGCAGCCCCATGATCCAGTTGCGCTCTTCCACAAACTGAAAGCCGGTGTTGGCGGGGTCGAACCCGGCCAGCAGGAACAGCGACACCACGAAGGTGGCGCCGGTGGCCAGCAACGCCACCCATTTTGCGTTGCGTTGCGCCGCAGGGTCGTTACCGCGCAGAAAGAGTGCCAACACCAGTGCCGCGACAAGGGGCAGGAACGTGATGATGGAAAGCAGGTTTTCCATTAGTGTGCCCCTCCGGCAAGTACCGCCCAGAACATCAGCACCGCAATGCCGATGACCATGGCGAAGGCGTAGTGGAACAGATAGCCCGACTGGACCCGCCCCGCGAGCCGCGTCAACCGCGGGATCAACCCCATCGCGACGCCATTGACCAGCCCGTCAATAACCGACCCGTCGCCGCGCTTCCACAGGAAGCGGCCGATGGCCTTGGCGGGGTTGACGAACAGCCAGTCGTAGATCTCGTCGAAATACCACTTGTTGAGCAGGAAGCGGTAGAGCACCGGCTGCAACTCGGCCAGCTTGCGCGGCGTGGCGGGGGCGACAATGTAGAACACCCAGGCCGTTGCCAGCCCCAGCAGCATGGCGATGAAGGGTGCAACCTTCACCCAGGCCGGCGCGTGGTGCGCATCGTCGATCACCGTATTGTCGGGGGCAAAGAAGATCGCCCCTTGCGGCGCCACACCCGCCGCGGCGGCGTGATCGGCGGCTGGTGCCGCAGGCTCGGTTGCGGCACCAGCCGCGCCCTCAACCTGCGCCTCGTGCGCCGGGATGCCGAAGAAGGCGGTCATCTTGGCGTGGTCGCCAAAGAAACTGCCGTACCAGAGCATGCCCGCAAAGACCGAGCCTACGGCCAGCACACCCAAAGGCACGGTCATCGTCCACGGGCTTTCATGGGCGTGGTCATGCGCGTGGTGGTCACCCCGCGGCTTGCCCCAGAAGGTCATGAACATCAGCCGCCAGCTGTAGAACGAGGTAAAGCACGCGGCGATTGTCAGCGACCAGAAGGCAAAGCCGTTGCCGCTGGCAAACGCGCTTTCGATGATCGCGTCTTTCGAGAGGAACCCGGCAAAGCCGATCGCGGTCAGCGGAATGCCAACCCCGGTAATGGCCAGCGTGCCAATCAGCATTGCCCAGAAGGTCAGCGGAATTTTCTTCCGCAGCCCGCCGTAGTTGCGCATGTCCTGTTCGTGGTGCATCGCGGTAATCACCGAACCCGCGCCAAGGAACAGCATCGCCTTGAAGAAGGCGTGCGTCAGCAGGTGGAACATGGCGACCGGGTAGGCGCCCACGCCCGCCGCCACGAACATGTAGCCCAGCTGCGAGCAGGTCGAATAGGCGATCACGCGCTTGATGTCGTTTTGCACAAGGCCCACCGTCGCCGCGAAGAACGCGGTGGCCGAGCCGATATAGACCACCATCATCTTGGCGTCGGGCGCGTATTCCATCAAGGGCGACATCCGCACGATCAGGAACACCCCCGCCGTCACCATGGTGGCGGCGTGGATCAGCGCCGAAACCGGGGTCGGGCCTTCCATCGCGTCGGGCAGCCAGGTGTGCAGGAACAATTGCGCCGATTTGCCCATGGCGCCGATGAACAGGAGCACGCCGATCAGGTTGGCGGCGTTCCAATGTGTCCACAAGAACCCAAGCTCGGTTTCGGCCAGCTGCGGCGACGCCGCAAAGATCACATCAAGGTTGACCGACCCGGTCAGGAAGAAGAGCGCGAAAATGGCCAGCGAAAACCCGAAGTCGCCGACCCGGTTGACCACGAAAGCCTTGATCGCGGCGGCATTGGCCGAGGGCTTCTTGTAGTAAAAGCCGATCAGCAGATACGAGGCCAGGCCGACGCCTTCCCAGCCAAAGAACAACTGCACCAGACTGTCGGCGGTCACCAACATCAGCATCGCGAAGGTGAAGAACGAAAGATAGGAGAAGAACCGCGCCTTGTAGCGCTGATCCTCGTTCCAGTTCGCGTCATGCGCCATGTAGCCCCAGGAATAGAGGTGCACCAGCGCCGACACCGTGGTGACGACAATCAGCATGATCGCGGTCAGCCGGTCCATGCGGATCGCCCAGGTGGTATCAAGCTCGCCCGACTGGATAAAATTCATGATGTGAATGTGCTGCGTGACCCCGTCAAAGGTCAGGAACACCACCCACGACAGCGCGAAAGACAGAAACAACAGCCCCGTGGTCAGCGCCATCGCGCCCTTTTCGCCGATCATCCGCCAGCCGAAGCCACCGACGATCGCGCCCACGAGAGGGGCAAAGAGAATGATCTGTTCCATTTGCCCTTATCCTTTCATCACGTTGACGTCTTCGACCTCGATGGTGCCGCGCGCGCGGAAGAACACCACCAGGATCGCGAGGCCAATCGCCGCCTCGGCCGCCGCGACCGTCAGGATGAACATCGTGAACACCTGCCCGACGAGGTCGTTGAGGAAGGCCGAAAAGGCCACCAGGTTGATGTTCACCGCCAAGAGCATCAGCTCGATCGACATCATGATGACGATCACGTTCTTGCGGTTCACGAAGATGCCGAAGATGCCGATCACGAAAAGTGCCGCGGCAACGCCCAGATAATGTGTCAGTCCGATCATTTCGTCCCTCCGGGCGGTGCCCGCTGTCTTTCTTGTTCCGGTGCGGCCTAAAGCCCCTGCCCCGGTTTCACGTCTTTCAGATGCATCTGTTCGCCCGGCTTGCGGTAGATCTGCGTCAGCGCATCCTGCCGTTTCACATCGGGGCGGTGCCGCATGGTCAGCAAGATCGCCCCGATCATCGCGACCAGCAAAATCACCCCCGCCGCCTGGAACAGGTAGAGATAGCGGTCATAGATCAGCCCGCCAAGTGCTGCGGTGTTCGTCACCCCGTCGGGCGTGGGCGACATGCGCAGCGCGGTGGCGCTGTCTGTCACTTCCCAGGCGCCAAAGGCCATGCCCAGTTGCAGCAGCATGATGACGCCGATCAGCAGGCCCAGCGGCGCGTAGCGCGCAAGCTCGCCTTTCAGTGTCTCGAAGTCGATATCGAGCATCATCACCACAAACAGGAACAGCACCATCACCGCGCCGACATAGACGATGATCAGCAGCATCGCCACGAACTCGGCCCCCAGCAGCACAAAGAGCCCCGCACCCGAGAAGAACGCGAGGATCAGCCACAGCACCGAGTGCACCGGGTTGCGCGATACCACCACCATGAAACCGGCCACCACCGCCGCAATGGCGAAGAGGTAGAAGGCAAAAGCAAACACCGTCATGCGTTATCCTCCGCTTCGCCAAAGACGCCCTGGGCAATCTCTAGCGCCTTGGTCATGGCGGGCACGCCGCCGAACATGCTCATCTGAAAGATCACTTCCGCAATCTCGCGTTGCGTCGCCCCGGCTTCAAGCGCGTGGCGAATGGTCACCCGCAATTGCGGCTCGGCCTGCGCCCCGAGCACCGTCAGCGCCGCGATGGTCACCAGAAGCCGGGTTTTGGCATCCAGCCCCTCGCGGTTGAAGGTCTTGCCGAACCACATTTCCATCATGTCTTTCGACATGGTGGGAAACAGCTTTTCAAACCCGCCGGGGGCCAGTTTTTCAAGCCCCGGAAAGGCACGCGCCATTTCCTGGCCCTGCTCCAGCATCTGTTTGAACAGCTTGGCGAATTCTTCGTTCATCTGTAGGGGGCATCCATTTCGATGTTGCGCGCCAAGGCCACTTCCCAGCGGTCGCCGTTGTCGAGCAGTTTCTGCTTGTCATAAAACAGCTCTTCGCGGGTTTCGGTGGTGTATTCGAAGTTCGGCCCCTCGACGATCGCATCGACCGGGCAAGCCTCTTGGCAAAAACCGCAGTAGATGCATTTGGTCATATCGATGTCATAGCGCGTGGTGCGGCGGCTGCCATCGGCGCGCGGTTCGGCGTCAATGGTAATCGCCTGCGCCGGGCAGATCGCCTCGCACAGCTTGCAGGCAATGCAGCGTTCCTCACCGCTGGGGTAGCGACGCAGCGCGTGCTCGCCCCGGAAGCGCGGGCTGAGCGGGCCCTTTTCATGCGGGTAGTTCAGCGTGTCCTTGGCGCCGAAAAAGTATTTCATCCCCAGCCCGAAGCCTTTGAACAGGTCAAAGAGCAGGAAATATTTCGTTGCACTTACATAGTCGAATGCCATGATCCGCCCTCTCCCTTAGCCGCCAACCGCGAAGCGTGCCCAGAAACCGCCCAGCACTTCAAACTTCGCAAGGAACGCAATCAGCACCACCCAGCCCAGCGACAAGGGCAGGAACACTTTCCAGCCGATCCGCATCAGCTGGTCGTAGCGGTAGCGCGGCACCAGCGCCTTCACCACCGCGAAGAAGAAGAAGAACAGCCACATCTTGCCGACCATCCACCACCAGCCATCGGCAATGCCGGGAATGGGGCTGAGCCAGCCGCCGAAGAACAGAACCGAAATGAGCCCGCACATCAGGAACATCGCGATGTATTCGGCCGCCATGAACAGCAGGTACGGCGTCGAGGAATATTCGATCATGTAGCCCGCCACCAATTCCGATTCCGCTTCAACCAGATCGAACGGCGGGCGGTTGGTTTCGGCCAGCGCCGAGACGAAGAACAAAAACACCATCGGCAGGTGCGGCAGCCAGTACCAGTTGAAGAAACCGTAGCTGCCTTCCTGCGCGCGCACGATGTCGGAAAGGTTCATGCTGCCGGTCGAGATGATCACCCCGATAATGATCAGCCCCAGCGACACCTCATAGGAAATCATCTGCGCGGCAGACCGCAGGCTGGAAAGGAACGGGTATTTCGAGTTCGACGCCCAGCCGCCCATGATGATGCCGTAAACGCCCATCGACGAGATCGCGAAGATGAACAGCACCGCCACGTTGATGTCGGCCATCACCCAGCCTTCATCGAAGGGCAGCACGACAAAGGCAAAGATCGCAAGGCACATCGACAGCAAGGGGGCGAGGAAAAACACGAACTTGTCGGCGCCCGCCGGGATCACGATTTCCTTGAAGACGTATTTGAACGCATCCGCGAAAGATTGCAGCACGCCCCAGGGGCCGACCACGTTCGGCCCGCGCCGCATTTGCACTGCGGCCCAAACCTTGCGGTCGTAATAGACCAGAAACACCAGCCCGATCATCACATAGGCGATCATCGCCAGACCCTGAGCCAGGATCAGGATAAGCGTGCCAAGCGGTGTTGCGAAAAATTCTGCCATGTCCTGTTCCTCAGACCGTCGGTATTCCCTGATCCGCACAATCGGCCACCGTCACTTCCGCGTCGATGGTCCGCAAGCCGCGGGGCAGCGCGGGCGAGATGGTGTAGACCGCATCTGCCCGCCAGACGCCACCCGTTTCAGATACATTCGTGCGAACATGCCGCGCGAACCCATAACCCCGGATCAGCGCATATTGCGCCGCCGCACAGGTCGCGTAGGCGACCACATCCTTTTCGCCCACCGCGCCGCCCGAAACCGCAACGCCGAAGCTGACCAGATCGCCCTCAAGCAACCGCGTCTCGACGCCGGAATAGATCGGGCGCGTGGCGGCATCGGGCACCCCCGCCTCGGCGCAAGCCGCCAGCCCGGCCAGAAGGCCGGTCAGGGGCAGCGTAAGGGCGAGGCCGGTTTGCATTCTATTCTGCCGCCATGGGTTGCGATTTGCGCGATGCCGCAAGGGCCGAACATTCAGCCATCACGGTTGAGGCCCGCGCAATCGGGTTGGTCAGGTAAAAATCCTTGACCACAAGTCGGAAGTCGGCGGTGCCGGGGTCGCGCAGCGGCAGCGGCGCCCACGCGTTCTCGGCCACCTCGTCGATCTCGGCCAGATGCGGGTGTGCGGCAAAAAGCGCGCGGCGCAGGCCTGCAAGGCTGTCCCACGGTTGCTTGGCGCCCAGTTCGGCAGACAATGCGCGCAGGATCGCCCAGTTTTCCTTGGCCGCCCCCGGTGCAAACCCGGCGCGGAAGGCAAGCTGCGGGCGGCCTTCGGTGTTCACAAAGAGGCCGTCTTCCTCGGTATAAGCGGCGGCGGGCAGGATGATGTCGGCACGGTTGGCGCCCCGGTCGCCATGGCTGCCCTGATAGATCACAAACGGCCCGCGCGCGATTTCAACCTCGTCAGCGCCGAGGTTGTAGATCACCTGCACGCCCTTGGTCGCTTCCACCAACCCGCCTTCGGCGGTGGCGCCCACATCCATCGCGCCGACGCGGCCAGCGGCGGTGTGCAGCACCAAAAGCTTGGCGCCCCGCGCAGCGGCTATGCGCATGGCTTGCGCCAGCACCGCTTCGCCGTCCGCCTCGTTGATGGCGCCCTGCCCCACGATCACGATGCCCGGCCCAGTATCGGGTGCGGCCTCTTCAGCCAGCTTCGCATGCGCCAAAAGCGCCGCGCGGTCGGCGCCGAAGTGGTGGTATTTATACGTCAGATCAACGGCCTGCCCGATCAACCCGACCTCGGCGCCCGCCGCCCATGCCTTGCGGATGCGCGCGTTCAGCACCGGGCTTTCATTGCGCGGATCGGTACCGATCAGCAAGATGCCCTTGGCGGTGTCGATATCTTCGATGCGTGCGGTGCCGACATAGGCCGAGCGGTTGCCCGCCGGCAACCGCGCCCCATCAACCCGGCATTCGACCGCGCCGCCCAACCCCTCGACAAGGGTCCGCAGCGCGAAGGCCGCTTCGGTCGGGGCCAGATCACCCACGAGGCCCAAGACCTTCTTGCCCGTCATCGCCTTGGCGGCGGCGGCCAGTGCTTCGGCCCATGTCGCCTTGCGCAGCTTGCCGCCTTCGCGCAGGTAAGGCGTATCGAGCCGCTGGCGGCGCAAGCCGTCCCAAATGAAGCGGGTCTTGTCGGAAATCCATTCCTCGTTCACGCCGTCATGGTTGCGCGGCACGATCCGCATTACCTCGCGGCCTTTCACATCGACGCGGATGTTGGCGCCAAGACCGTCCATCACGTCGATCGATTCGACCTTGGTCAGCTCCCACGGCCGCGCGGTAAAGGCATAGGGTTTCGAGGTCAGCGCGCCGACCGGGCACAGGTCGATGATGTTGCCTTGCAGGTTACTGTCCAGCGTCAGCCCCAGATAGGTGGTGATCTCGGCATCCTCGCCGCGACCGGTCTGGCCCATCTGCGTGATGCCCGCCACTTCCGAGGTAAAGCGCACGCAGCGCGTGCAGCTGATGCAGCGCGTCATGGTGGTTGCAACAAGCGGCCCCAGTTGCAGGTCGGTCGAGGCGCGCTTGGCCTCGCGGGTGCGGCTGAAATCGACCCCGTAGGCCATCGCCTGATCTTGCAGGTCACATTCGCCGCCCTGGTCGCAGATCGGGCAGTCGAGCGGGTGGTTCAGCAACAAGAACTCCATCACCCCTTCGCGGGCGCGTTTCACCATCGGGCTATTGGTTTTGACCACCGCAGGTTCGCCATTCGGCCCCGGCCGCAGGTCTTTCACCTGCATCGCGCAAGATGCCGCAGGCTTCGGCGGCCCGCCCACCACCTCAACCAGACACATGCGGCAGTTGCCCGCCACGCTCAGCCGTTCATGGTAGCAAAAACGCGGCACCTCGATGCCCGCCACTTCTGCCGCCTGAATCAGCGTCAGCGCCGGGTCAACCTCGACCTCGATCCCGTCGATGATGAGTTTCCGAAGGTTTGCCATGCTCTTACTCCGCCGCCATCGCGCTTGCCCGGCCCGCCTTGCGGGCCTTGATGCGGTCTTCGATCTCGCCCCGGAACTGCCGCACGAGGCCCTGAATCGGCCAGGCCGCGGCGTCGCCAAGGGCACAAATGGTGTGGCCTTCAACCTGCTTGGTGACCGACAGCAGCATGTCGATCTCTTCCAGCTCGGCGTCGCCCGTAACCAGACGGTCCATCACCCGCATCATCCAGCCGGTGCCTTCACGGCAGGGCGTGCACTGGCCGCAAGACTCGTGCTTGTAGAATTTCGACAGCCGCCAGATCGCCTTGATGATGTCGGTCTGCTGGTCCATCACGATGATCGCGGCGGTGCCCAGCCCCGATTTCGCATCGCGCAGCCAGTCAAAATCCATCAGCGCCTCGCCGCATTGCTCGGCGTTCAGCATCGGCACCGACGAGCCGCCGGGAATCACCGCCTTGAGGTTCTTCCAGCCGCCCCGCACGCCGCCCGCGTGGCGTTCGAGAATTTCCTGCAAGGGCGTCGACATCGCGTCTTCAACCACGCAGGGGGTGTTCACATGCCCGGAAATCGCAAAGAGCTTGGTGCCGGTGTTGTTGGGGCGCCCGAAGCCCGCGAACCAGCTGGCCCCGCGCCGCAGGATGGTCGGCACCACGGAAATGCTCTCGACGTTGTTCACGGTCGAGGGGCGGCCGTAAAGCCCCGAGGCGGCGGGGAACGGCGGTTTCATCCGCGGCATGCCCTTTTTGCCCTCAAGGCTTTCCAGCATCGCGGTTTCTTCGCCACAGATATAGGCGCCAGCGCCGTGGTGCAGGTAAAGCTGATAGTCATAGCCCGAGCCGCAGGCGTTCTTGCCGATCAGCCCCGCGTCATAACATTCATCAATCGCGGCTTGCAGCACCTCGCGTTCACGGATGTATTCGCCGCGAATGTAGATGTAGCCCGCACTCGCCCCCATCGCGAAACCGGCAATCAGCGCGCCCTCGATCAGCGTATGCGGATCGTGCCGTATGATCTCGCGGTCCTTGCAGGTGCCGGGCTCGGATTCGTCGGCGTTGACGATCAGATAGCTCGGCCGCCCGTCCGACTGCTTGGGCATGAACGACCATTTCAGCCCGGTCGGAAAACCCGCGCCGCCGCGGCCGCGCAGCCCCGATGCTTTGATCTGATCGACGATCCAGTCGCGCCCCTGCGCCAGAATGCCCGCGGTGCCATCCCAGTGCCCGCGCTTTCGCGCGCCAGCCAGGCTGCGGTCGTGCATCCCGTAAAGGTTGGTAAAGATCCGATCCTGATCACTCAGCATGTCTATTCCCTCATTGCCCTGCGCGACGTTGCCGCCGCCAGAGGCGCATTGTCACGACCAGCGCCCAGATGAACGCGGCACCCGCCGCAAGATCGGCCAGCATCACATAGCGCGGGTTCCACCCGCCTCGCCCTGCCAGCCATTGCACCGCAACCCAGACCACAGCGGCCAGCGCGATGACAAGCGCGACCATGCGCATCTCGCCTGCCTGCTGCTGTTGCCCGGTGCCGCGCTGCATCACTCAGTGCCCTTGTAAACGTCGCCCTCGGCGACGCGTTTGGAAAATTCGGTAGCGCCGCCCGCCGCAAGGGTCTTGGCCTGTTCGACCCAGCCATCGCGCGCGATCCGGCCGGAAAAGCCTTCAAGCTTGGCGTCTACGGTAGCAATGTCTTTCGGCCCCCAAGAGGCGATCTGGTCGTAATGCCAGATGCCGTTTGCGTTCAGCAGCTTCTCGAACTTCGGCCCGACGCCCTTGATCGCCTTGAGGTCATCTGCCACCCCGCCACGCGGTTCGGCCAGCAATTCGGGTTCGCCATCGGCGCGCGCCGCAGCGGCGGCACGGGCGGCCCTTGCAGCGCGGCGCGCCGCGCGGGCTTCGCGTTCGGCTTTGGTCCTGCGCGGCTTGTCGCCCGCTTGCGCGGGCTCGGCCTGCGCCTCCGGTGTGGCGGCGCTGGCCGCCGCGGCGGCCTTGCGGCGCGCTTGCCTCGCGGCACGCCGCAAGGCCCGTGCCGCGTCGTCCGCATCTGGGGCGGCAGCGTCTGCGATGGCTTCTGGCAGCGCGGACGCAACCGGGTGCGCGGGCTCCGGCAGGGCAGCAGGTTCGGGCGCTGACACGACTGGCACCGGCGCCGCAGCCGAGGGCGGAGCAATCTCGGGCGAAGCATCCACCGCAGGCACCGCCTCGGCGGGGGCAGCGGCACAGAAGGCCCAGACGAGGAAAGCGCCCATGAGGCCGCCCGTCAGCAGCCCGAGAAACACCGAAGCCACAAGCGCCATATGCGAAACCATGACCAGAAAGGCCGCCACGGCCACCCCGGCCACCGCGCCCGCAATCCAGCAATTTCGTGTGCAACCCGTCATCTGTCCCTCGCTCCGGCTCTCTGGCCTGTTTCCTCACTTGTCCTTGTCGTAAAGCCCTTCCTTGCGCGCCCGCGCTGCAAATTCGGTTTCGGCCCCGGCGGCCAACAGCCTGGCCTGTTCAACCCAGCCATCGCGGCTGGCGCGGCCCTTGAAGCCTTCAAGGCTCTCATCGACCCAAGCCAGCTCGGAGGCGGTCCAGCCCGCGATCTGGTCGTAGTGGAAAAAGCCGAGGCGGTTCAGCAGCGCCTCCATTTTCGGCCCCACGCCCTTGATCAGCTTCAGATCATCGGCCTTGCCGCCACGCGCCACCGCCAGCACGGCGGGCTTGGCCAGTTCGGTGCCCGTGGTAGCAGAAACGGCAGCGGCAGGCTTGGCGGCCGCAGGCGCGGCAGCGGCAGGCTTGGGCGCCGCAGGCGCCGCCGCCTTGGCGGCCGCTTTCGCGCCCCCGAGCCACGGCGTCAGCACCGGCACCTCAGACCCGTCGATCCGCTTGACGGTGTCACCCAGTTCCAGTGCGCGCGAAACGGTGGCGTTATGCGCGGGCTTGCCCGCTTCACCGTCTTTCAGCGAGGTCAGACCCGACGCCGGCTCGGCGGCAAATCGGCCCTTTTGCGAGCCGGGCGTGGGCACGCGGCCCGCCGCCAGCTCATCGAGAATCTTGGCAAAGCTTTCCGCCGTCAGATCTTCGTAATAATCCTTGCCGATCTGCGCCATCGGCGCGTTGGCGCAGGCGCCGAGGCATTCGACCTCTTCCCAGCTGAACTTGCCATCGGGCGAAAGCGTGTGTGCCGAGGGCGCGATCTTTTCGCGGCAGACCGCGTAAAGGTCTTCGGCGCCGCAGATCATGCAGCTGGTGGTGCCGCAAATCTGGATATGCGCAACAGACCCAACAGGTTTCAGCTGGAACATGAAGTAGAAAGTGGCAACCTCCAGGGCGCGAATATAGGCCATCCCCAGCTTGTCGGCGACATATTCAATGGCGGGTTTCGTCAGCCAGCCTTCCTGTTCCTGCGCGCGCCACAAAAGCGGAATGATCGCGCTGGCCTGACGGCCTTCGGGGTATTTGGTAATCTGCGCATCGGCCCATGCCAGATTGGCGGGGGTGAAGGCAAAACTTTCGGGTTGTTCGGCGTGAAGGCGGCGCAGCATCAGCGGTCAATCTCCCCGAAGACGATGTCGAGCGAGCCGATGATCGCAGAGATGTCGGCCAGCAGGTGGCCCTTGGCCACATGATCTATGGATTGCAGGTGCGGGTAGCCCGGCGCGCGGATTTTCGCGCGGTAGGGCTTGTTGGTGCCATCGGCCACCAGATAAACGCCAAACTCGCCCTTGGGCGCCTCGATCGCGGCGTAAATCTCGCCCTCGGGCACATGGAAGCCTTCGGTGTAAAGCTTGAAGTGGTGGATCAGGCTTTCCATGCTGGTCTTCATGTCGCCGCGCCGGGGTGGGGTCAGCTTGCCACGCGCCAGCACATCGCCGGTTTCGGCACGGAGTTTTGCGATCGCCTGAACAATGATCGAGGTCGACTGGCGCATTTCTTCCATGCGGCAGAGATAGCGGTCATAACAGTCGCCGTTCTTGCCGACCGGCACCTGAAACTCGAACTCGTCGTAGCATTCATAGGGCTGCGCGCGCCGCAGATCCCAGGCGAAGCCCGATCCGCGCACCATCACGCCGGTATAGCCCCAGTCCTGAATGTCAGCTTCGGTCACCACGCCGACATCGACGTTGCGCTGCTTGAAGATGCGGTTGTCGGTCAGAAGGCCGTCGATATCCTTGAGCATACGGAGGAAATTCGGCGCCCATGCCTCAAGATCATCGAGAAACTCGGGCGTCACGTCCTGATGCACGCCACCGGGGCGGAAATAGGCCGCATGCATGCGCGCGCCGCTGGCGCGCTCGGAAAAGTTCATCAGCTGTTCGCGGTGGTCATAAAGCCAAAGCTGCGGCGTCAGCGCGCCCACGTCGCCCGCCTGGCTGCCGACGTTGAGCAAGTGGTTGAGGATGCGCCCCATTTCCGAAAAGAGCACGCGCAGCAGGCTGGCGCGGCGCGGAATTTCAACCCCGGTCAGCCGCTCGATCGCCAGGCACCAGGCGTGTTCCTGATTGATCGGCGCAACATAGTCGAGCCGGTCGAAATAGGGCAGGTTTTGCAGGTAGGTACGGCTTTCCATCAGCTTTTCGGTGCCGCGATGCAGCAGGCCGATATGCGGGTCGGCGCGCTCGATCACCTCGCCGTCAAGCTCCAGCAGCATCCGCAGCACGCCATGCGCCGCCGGGTGTTGCGGCCCGAAGTTGATGTTGAAGTTGCGGATCTTCTGCTCGCCGGTCAGGGCATCGTCAAAGCTGCCGTCCATCTCGTCCACCTTCATCCGTTTCGCCAAAGCGGCCCCGCGCGGGGCCACCCTGCCTCAGGCTTTCTTTTCGTCGCCGGGAAGCACATAATGCGCCCCTTCCCAGGGGCTGAGGAAATCGAACTGACGGTAATCCTGCGCCAGTTTGACAGGCTCATACACCACACGCTTGAGCGCCTCGTCGTAGCGCACCTCAACATAGCCGGTGGTGGGAAAATCCTTGCGCAGCGGGTGGCCCGAAAAGCCGTAATCGGTCAGCAGGCGGCGCAGGTCGGGGTGGCCGGCAAAGAGAATGCCGAACATGTCGAACACTTCGCGTTCATACCAGCTTGCGCCCGGAAAGACGCCGGTGATGGTATCGACCTGCTCATCTTCGCGCAGCGCCAGCTTCACCCGGATGCGGTGGTTCTGATACATCGACAAGAGGTGGTAGACGACATCAAAGCGCGCCGCGCGCTGCGGCCAGTCAACCGCCGTGATATCAACCAGCGTCGAGAATTTGCAGGCCGTATCAGTGCGCAGAAACTCGATGAACGCGGCGATTGAGCTGGGTGTCACGGTCACCGTCAGCTCGTCATGGGTGATGGCTGTGGCGATCACATCATTGGGGCAGCGCAACTCGATATGGGCGGCCAGTTCCTTCAGGGCTTCAGGCATGTTCCATTTCCCTCAGCGAACCAGAGTGCCGGTGCGGCGGATCTTGCGCTGCAACTGCAGCACGGCATAGAGCAGCGCCTCGGCGCTGGGCGGGCAACCGGGCACATAAATGTCAACCGGCACGATGCGGTCGCAGCCGCGCACCACCGAATAGCTGTAGTGGTAATAGCCACCGCCGTTGGCGCAAGAACCCATCGAGATCACATAGCGCGGTTCCGGCATCTGGTCGTAGACCTTGCGCAGCGCCGGGGCCATCTTGTTGGTCAGCGTGCCCGCCACGATCATCACATCCGACTGGCGCGGGCTGGCGCGGGGCGCAAAACCATAGCGTTCCGCATCATAGCGCGGCATCGCCACATGCATCATCTCGACGGCGCAGCAGGCAAGGCCAAAGGTCATCCAGTGCAAGCTGCCGTTGCGCGCCCAGGCGATGATGTCCTCGACCGAGGTCAGCACAAAGCCCTTGTCTTGCAACTGGTCGTTGAGCGCGGCGGTGGCCGCATCCATCGCCGGGGCGGCGCCCTCGGGTTTCGCGATCACGCCCATTCCAGCGCCCCCTTCTTCCATTCATAGGCAAAGCCCACGGTCAGCACGCCCAGAAACACCATCATCGACCAGAAGGCGACCATGCTGAGCGAGCCGAATGCCACCGCCCAGGGGAACAGGAACGCCACTTCAAGGTCGAAGATGATGAACAGGATCGCGACGAGGTAGAAGCGCACATCAAACTTCATCCGCGCGTCGTCCATTGCGGGAAAGCCGCATTCGTAGGCCGACACCTTTTCCGGATCGGGGTTGAACACCGCAATAACCGCTGCCGCCGCGATCAGCACGATGCCAAGCGCAAAAGACATTAACAGGAAGATGATAATCGGAAGGTATTCTCGCAGCAGATCGTCCACTGGTGGCTCCCACGTTCCGCGAGGCTGGCTCGCGCAGGTTCCGGCTGAGCGTGGTTTAGCGGTGTGGCCTGCCGGGGTCAACCGAAGGCAGCGCAGAAAGCGCCGCTTTCACGGGGTGATGTGCGTTTGCCGCCACCGCTGCGTGCAGCCGGGTGGCGCGCGCGCGCATCAGCGCGCCCAAGCGGGCTTGCGCTTGCCAAAAAAGGCCGCGATTCCTTCGGCGGCCTCGGGGCTTTCCCAGCGCGCCACAAGCCCCGCAATCGAGGCTTCTATGGTCTCGGCGTCGATTCTGGGCCCCAGCGCGCGCGCTTGCGCCTTGGCCTCGGCCACCGCACCGGGGGCGCAGGCGAGGTAAGGGGAAACCTCGGCCTCGACCGCCGCGTCAAGCCCCTGCGGCGCAACGACGCGGGCCAGCAGATTAAGCCGCACCGCCTCGTCGGCATCAAACAGCCGCGACGACATGAAGACCCGGCGCGCCAGTGATTCCCCCATGCGGGCAAGCACATAAGGGCCGATGGTCGCCGGGATCAGCCCAAGCCGCGTTTCGGTCAGGCCAAAGCGGGTGCCCTCGGCGCCGATGGCCACATCGCAGACCGACATCATGCCAACGCCACCGCCAAAGGCGTTGCCGTGGATGCGCCCGATCACCGGCTTCGGGCAGGTGTTGATGGCATGCAGCATCATCGCAAGGCGGCGCGCGCCTGCCGCGCGGGTGGCGGCATCGGCGGTGATCTGCGCCTGCATCCATGCCAGATCGCCCCCGGCGCAAAAGCTGGCGCCGTCGGCGGCCAGCACCACCACCCGCACCGACGCGTCTGCGCCAAGCGCCTGCGCCGCAGTCGTCAGCTCGGCGATCATCTCGGCGCTCAATGCGTTGTGCTTTTCGGGCCGTGCGAGGGTGATACGCGCCACGCCGCGCGGGTCTGTTTCAATTCTGATCGTGCTGGTCATGTCATGCTCCGAATGGCGGTGCTGTTCAGTTCTGTCTTGCCCGGCGGCACGCCGGGCAGCGCCCGACCCGCCCCCCAGGGCGGGCGCTTCACGCCCACCCACAGGCCGGGCGCTGCCCTTGTCTTCTGGCACAGGCGCGGGCTCTTCACCCCCTGAGCCCCCGCGCAAATGCCGCCGCTTCGGCCAGCACCCGCAGATCAAGCCCGGTGTCATAGCCAAGCTCTGCCAGCCGCGCGGCAACCTTTTCGGTCGCCACGTTGCCCGCCGCACCCGGCGCATAGGGGCAGCCGCCAAGGCCCCCCACCGCCGCATCAAACACCCGCAGCCCCAGCGCCAGCGAGGCCTCGATATTTACCAGCGCGCGGCCAGCGGTATCGTGGTAATGGCCCGCCAGCTGCTCGGGTGGAAGTTCCTGCAAAACGGCGTGCAGCATGGCGGCAATGGTTTCGGGCCGCCCCTGCCCGATGGTGTCACCCAGACTGACCTCGTAACAGCCCAGATCGCGCAGCGCCGCCGCCACGCGGGCGACCGCTGCGGGCGGCGTCGGCCCGTCAAACGGGCAGTCGGTCACCACCGACACATAGCCGCGCACCGGCACCCCGTCGGCCGCCGCCGCCGCCGCCACCGGGGCAAAACGTTCAAGGCTGTCAGCGATGGAGCAATTGAGGTTGGCGCGGCAGAACCCTTCGGAGGCCGAAGCGAAGATTGCCACCTCGTCTGCCCCTGCCGCCCGCGCGCCCTGATAGCCCTTGAGGTTGGGCGTCAGCGCCGCATAGCGCACGCCCGGCGTGCGGGTGATACCCGCCAGCACCTCGGCGGCATCGGCCATCTGCGGCACCCATTTGGGCGACACAAAACTCGTTACCTCGATGCGGGCAAACCCGGCGCGGCTCAGCAGATCGACCAGCGCCGCCTTGTCGGCGGTGGCAATCAGCCTCGCCTCGTTCTGCAAGCCGTCGCGCGGGCCCATTTCAAAGATTTCCACCCGCTCAGCCATGGCTGACCTCCGGTGCCGGGTAAAACTCGCGCGTGTAAATCTGGCTGACCCCGTCGCGCGCCAGCGCGCGCCCAAAGGCGGGCCGCGCCGCCAGCCGCGCCAGCCACGCCCGCACCCGCGGCAGGCCTTCGAGCGAAACGAACCGCGACCCGATCATCGCGCCATAGCTGACCGCCACATCCACCGCCGAAAAGCCCGAGGGCAGGATGTATTCATCG
>JAHYIZ010000059.1 GCA_019429405.1 Paracoccaceae bacterium | reverse complement strand
GGTGCTGCTGATCGCGCTGATCGGCGGGCGGGTGGTGCCGAGCTTCACCCGCAATTGGCTGGCGCGCCAGCCCGGCACCGGGCGCCTGCCGGTGCCGATAGGGCGCGGCGATCTGGCCTGCCTTGTGCTTTCGCTGGGTGCGCTGGCGGTTTGGGTAGTGCTGCCCGAGGCCATGGCCACCGCCGCGCTGGCGCTGGCGGCGGGGCTCGCGAACCTGTGGCGGCTGGCACGCTGGGCAACCGAGCGGACGCTGGCCGAACCGCTGCTTTGGGTGCTGCATCTGGGCTATCTGTTCGTGCCGCTGGGCTTTCTGCTGGTGGCGGGGGCGGCAATCTGGCCTGCGGTATTCCCGGCAGCAGGCATGCAGCACGCGTGGCTGGCGGGGGCAATCGGCGTGATGACGGTGGCGATGATGACGCGCGCATCGCTGGGCCATTCGGGCAAGCCGCTGACCGCAGGGCGCGGCACCACTGCGGTCTATGTGCTGGTGGCCGCCGCCGCGTTGCTGCGGATTACGGCGGGGTTTCTGCCGGGGCAGCCGTGGCTGCTGACCGCTTCGGGCAGCGCCTGGGTGCTGGGGTTTGGCGGCTTTGCGGCGCTTTATGCGCCGCTCTTCCTGCGGCCCCGGCGCTGAGGCGCGCCATGGTTTTCGCAATCCTCGTTAGCCGAAAATGTCTTCGCTGATCGCGTCATACCATGCAAAACTTTCGGCGTAAGTCGCCGCACGCAGCTCTGCCGCTTCGCCGGCCTGGCTGATGAAGCCGGCACCAGCCGCAATCTTGCCCTCGCCCGCGCTGTATGTGGCGCCAACCTTGACCCCGTCGCCCGGTGCAATGGCTGACCAGCAGGTGTTGGCATAGCGTGGCGGAAAGGCGCGTGAGCCGGTCAGTTCGGCGCGGATCGCATTGGCGACCACTTTGGCCTGACTGTTGGCGGAAAAGCCCGATTTCGGCATGTCGCCCTGTGCCGCGGCGTCGCCCAGCACATGCACCGCAGGGTCGGCCTTGGTGGCCAGCGCAAGCGGCTCTACCGGAACCCAGCCGCCCTCGGTCAGGCCCGCCGCATCGGCAATCGCGCCCGCCTTTTGCGCGGGAATGATGTTGGCGACATCAACCCGCAGCACCGCGCCAGCGACCACGATTTCGCCCACGCCGGGGCGCACCTCAACCGCCGCACCACCCGCATCAGGGCCGATCCATTCGACCACGCCGGGGTAATGGCGCGCCCAGCCGTCTTCAAACAGCGCCTGTTTTGAAAAGCTGGGCTTGGGGTCAAGCACCAGAACCTTCGCGGTCGGGTTGATCCGCGAAAGCAGGCATGCCACCATCGAGACCCGCTCATATGGGCCGGGCGGGCAACGGTAGGGGTTGGGCGGCGCGACCAGCGCAAAGGTGCCGCCGGGGCGCATGGCCCCCAGTTGCGCGCGCAACAATGCCACCTGCGCGCCGCCCCGGTAGGCATGCGGGAAAATCTCGTCATCGGCCTCGGACCAGCCCGTGACCGAGCCCGGCACAAAGTCGATGCCCGGCGCCAGCACAAGTTTGTCATAGGCCAGCACACCGCCCGCGCCGAGCGTCACCTCGCGCCGCGCGCGATCAACACCTGTGGCGCGGTCATGCACCAAAGTGATGCCGAACGCACCCAGCCTGTCATAGCCGTGCTCAAGGCTTTCGGGGCTGCGCAGGTCAGCAAGCGTCAGGTTCGAGAAAAAACAGCTGCTGTAGACCACGTTCGGTTCTACCAGCACAACATCGAGCGCGCCGGCAGAATCCTTGGCAAGATAGCGCGCCACCGTAGCGCCGCCCGCGCCGCCGCCGACCACCACCACCCTGGGCCGACCCTGGGCGCGCAGCATGGGGGCGCCAAGCGCCGCGGCCGAGGCGACTGCGGCGCCGATGAAGTGTCTGCGTTTCATGGTCGTGCTCCTTCGGGGGTTTCGACGGCCCCGCGGCCCGCCCCAACCTCGGGCGGCAGCGACGCAAAATAGGCGGCAAGTGCTGCGACCTCATCGGGCGCCAGCCGTGAAGCCAACAGCCGCATGCCGGGATCGGCGCGCAGATGCCGGCGGTATTCCTCTAGCGCTGATGCAAATGCCATAGGGCCAAGCGGTGCAAGTGGCGGAATGCCAGCACCCGCCACGGCATGCGGCCCGTGGCAGGCAAGGCATTCGCCCGCCAGCCATTCACCCCAGTCGCGATCACCCCGGCCATCCGCAATAGCGCTGCGCAGGTCTTTGGCCGGGTCCACCAGCGGCGACTCAGCGTCGGGCGAGGCGGCGAGCGGAACCCCCGCGCAGCTTGGCGCATCGGGTGCAGGCTCGGGCGGCACGACGTCGGTCTGCGCTGCGGCGGCTGAGGCGACACATGCGGCGGCAAGCCCCGCCCCGACGCAGGCGCGCACGACCCGCAGCACTTGGTCCAGCTTCATAGTGCGCCCCCGTTCAAGACCGTGCCCCTATCGCGCGGCAGCACGCAGCAATGAAGCCCGCATATTGTCGCGCCGCCGTCACGAGCGCGGTCCGATGGTCATGAGCGGCTCCACCCGCACCTCCCAGTGCGCAGGGTCGCGCTGGCGCAAGAGCGTGGCGGCGGCTTCTTCGGGAAGTTTGGTGAAGACGCGCAGGGGCGCCCCGCCGACCGTATGCGCGCGCCCGGTGCGACGGTCAATCAGCGACACCATGCACGCGGCCCCGGCGCGCGCAGTGGCGGTGCCAACATGCGCGCCGCGATGACCGATTTTGCCCTGAATGCTCATGCTTCGCCTCTTGCCTTTTCGCCCCCGCGCAGATCCGCCCTAGGCACGGGGTAATAACGACTGAATGCGTCGTGATTTGCAAGAAAAAATCCTTGTCGATTTGGCCTTGATTACAAAAGATATTTCTCTTACCCCGCCCTGCTGCGGGGGCGCTGATTGCGCAAATTCTGGTTTTTCACGACTTCACCAGTAGACTTTTAGTTGATTTCTTGCATACTCCCGAACGGGCCACATGCGAATGACTTCGCGAGAGAACAGGATGGACGACCTCGACCTTATTGACCGCAAGATTGTCGCCGAGCTGATGCGCGATGCGACCCTGCCCGTGGTGCAGATTGCCGACCGCGTGGGCCTGTCGCAAACCCCATGCTGGAAACGCATCCAGCGGCTGGAGGCCAGCGGGGTGATCCGCCGCCGGGTCGCGCTGGTTGACCCCGCGCGCATCGGCTTTGGCCTGACGGTGATGGTCGAGATCGAAGCGCCCGACCATGCCGCAACCTGGCGCGAGGATTTTGCCAGACTGGTCGCAGCCATGCCCGAGGTGCTCGACGCGTGGCGGATGGCGGGCGACATGGATTACCTGCTGCGCGTCGCGGTGCGTGACATGGCAGCTTTCGACACCTTCTATCGCCGCCTGACCGATGCCTTGCCGATCAAGAACGTGACATCGCATTTCGCGATGGAGCACATGAAGGCCGACACCCCGTACCCGGTAGACACGCGCAACCGATAACGCGGCATTGCGGGGAATGACCTTCTCTTTCACCGCCCGCCTTTGGTCAGACTTTTCACGACAAGTTTGGTAGAGATTTAGGCATAGCGTTAAAGGAGATTGCCATGACCAAGACCCTGATCATTCCCGGCCTCGACGGTTCACCCGCGCCGCATTGGCAACATTGGTGGGCGGGCGCCGACCCGAAAGCGCTGATGGTCGAACAGGCGGATTGGGTCAGGCCACAGCCCGTGGCATGGGAGGCCGAGGTGGCGGGCGCCATACTCAACCACCCCGGCGCGATCCTTGTGGGGCATAGCCTTGGCGCCGTGCTGATCACGCGCATCCTGACCAAATGGCCGCAGTTGCAGGTTGCGGGCGCCTTGCTGGTGGCGCCCGCCGAGCCTTCGGGCAGCACGCGCCTTGCGCGCTTCGCGCCGATCCCCGAGCGCGCGCTGGGTGTGCCCACACTGGTGGTGGCAAGCCGGAATGACCCCTGGATGAGCTATTCACGGGCGGCGGGTCTGGCGCGCAGCTGGGGCGGCGCGTTGGTGGACCTCGGGTTTGCCGGGCACATCAACGTAGCCAGCGGCTTTGGCCCTTGGCCGCAGGGGCTGACCCTGCGCGACCGCTTGCTGGGGCAGGTGGCACGGGCACACGAGGCGCTGCCGCAGCGACAGTTTTCAGAGCATCGGAGGCTTGGGGCATGATTCGCAGCGAAAAGATGCGCGCGCGCGGCAACAGGTCGGCACTTGTCGCCTTTCTCGTCGCCTACCTTGCCGTATTCGCCGTGGTGCTGGCCCCGAAGGGTTTTTTTGCCGCCACAGCAGCCCCGCACCTTGCCATTACGAAGCTATCGGGCCTGTAGCGCCCAAGCCGGAGGTAACCGGGATGTTCAGCGAAGTCTTTTTCGACGTGCGAACTGAAAATGATCTGCGCAGCCTGGCCGCGCGCCCGGCCATTCGCCCGGCCTGCGTTTCGCAGCCCGTCGCGGGGCGGGGCGACGCCGCCAGCGGTTTCGTCGAAACCGCGCAAGGCACCGCAAGAAGCGTGTGGCACGGTGTGCCGGGGGCGCTTTTCGGGCTGGTGGCCTGGGTGCTGGTCGCGGCGGCGCTGTTTGTGACTGTGCCGGCCCTTGTGCATCATGACGGCGGCGATACCACGCGATTTGCGGCAGCACCGAACCTCTGAAACAATGCGCCCCGGCATTCACGCCGGGGCCGCTGGCAATTCAGGCTGGCACTGGGCCGATAGGCCCAAGGCTCAGATCGCGGCGCCCGCCGCGTCAAACACGCCCTCGAACAGAACCGAACTGAGGTAACGCTCGCCCGAGTCAGGCAGCACGACGACGATGGTCTTGCCCGCGTGCTCGGGTTTTTTTGCCCAGCGCACCGCCGCCGCCACCGCCGCCCCGCAGGAAATGCCCGCCAGAATGCCCTCGTCGCGCGCAAGGCGGCGGGCATAGGCCACCGCCTCTTCGTTGCTGACCTGTTCGATCGCATCGATCAGCGAGAAGTCGAGCACCCCCGGCACGAAGCCCGCGCCGATGCCTTGTATCTTGTGCGGCCCCGGTTGCAGCGGCTGGCCCGCGCGGGTCTGGCTGAGCACCGGGCTGGCGCTTGGCTCCACCGCAACCGAAATGACCGACTTGCCGCGGGTCGTCTTGAGGTAGCGCGAAACGCCGGTGATGGTGCCGCCGGTGCCCACGCCCGCCACGAAAATATCAACCGCGCCGCCCGTATCTTCCCAGATTTCGGGGCCGGTGGTCTTTTCATGAATGGCCGGGTTGGCCGGGTTGGTGAACTGCTGCAAAAGCACGAATTTGGGGTCGCTCGCGGCGATTTCGGCGGCTTTTTCGATGGCGCCCTTCATGCCCTTGGCGGCATCCGTCAGCACCAGTTTGGCGCCATAGGCGATCAGCAGCTTGCGCCGCTCGATGCTGGCACTTTCAGGCATCGTGAGGGTAATCGGAATGCCCCGCGCGGCGGCCACGAAGGCAAGCGCGATGCCGGTGTTGCCGCTGGTGGGTTCCACCAGCTCCTTGCCGGGGCCCAGCAGACCGCGCGCTTCGGCATCCCAGATCATTGCGGCGCCGATTCGGCATTTGACCGAATAGGCCGGGTTGCGGCCTTCGATCTTGGCCAGAACCGTGGCCCCGGCACCATCGGTGATGCGGTTTAGCCGGATCAGCGGCGTGCGGCCGATCGACAGCGAATTGTCATCAAAATACTTGCTCATACCCGGTCTCCATTCTGCGCAACCGGGCGATTGAACCACCACTGCGGCGCCCGGAAAAGCCGCAAAGTCAGCTTTTCCAAAGCGCGCGCAAAATAAGTGCAGAGGTTCTGCAGCGCGGTTGCTGCGGGAAAAATTCGTCTCGCGGCGGACTGCGCACTTTGGCTGCTCCGGCGATTGGCCGCGGCGCACACAAGCACAGGCCGCCGCGCCAGCGCCCGTTTCCTGAGCAAAGCAAATGAATGAAAAGCTTCAATTTGCGACAGCTGCATTATTGACGTATATTAAGAATAGAATGCGATTTGAGCGGACTCAACGAATCCGCCTGAAACAAGCGTTCACAACTGGTATTAACCGCCGCGCCAATTTGCCGCACAAAATCAAATATCTAATTTTGTCTGGCACTGGCTCTGTTGCACAAATCCGGTGAGGGATTCATCTCGTGAATCCAGCGTGGTAGCTGGAGGGCATGAGCAGACCCACACCCCCCGCCTACAAGACCAGGAACTGGCCCGCATATAACGCAGCGCTCA